>CAJUQT010000025.1 GCA_910588225.1 uncultured Acetatifactor sp. | reverse complement strand
TCCCTATCATCTATCTGATCTGTTAATGCTTCCTTCAGTAAAACCTTAATTTCCACATCTTTAATTGGACTTCTTTCCATTGCAGGCAAATAGTCTTCTTTGTCAACCTTATTCCAGTCTACAACTAATTTTAATTCCTTTTTCAAAATCAAATCTAACCATATGCGCGTGCTCCTTCCATTCCCTTCCCTAAAAGGATGAGCCACATTCATTTCCACATATTTTTCAATTATCTGATCAAATGTTGATTGTGGCATATTATCAATATGTTTTAATGCAGTCTCCAAATACATTACAGGAGCAAATCTAAAGTTTCCTTTTGCAATATTTACTGTTCTTATTTTTCCAGCAAAATCATATAACTCATCAAACAAAAATTTATGGATTTTAGCAAGTCCAGAAAATTTTCCAACATCGAAATCTTCAACAATTTTGTTTTCATATAATTTAATGGCTTTAGTCTTACTTATTTTCTCTTCTACTCTCGCAAGTTCTGCTAAATCATTAATGCCTAATTTATTTTCCAAAGCCATAACTATCCTCCATAAATCTATTATTTCATATCTCTCATTGTCATCTAAAATTTATTGTGATTATGACAGAAAAATACTTTCTCAAACTGAAGGCTTTCGCCGCATTGCCACCCGTTATGATAAACTGGCTTTCACATTGCCCAGGCGCTGCAGAAGCCTGTACTGCAATCCTATTCTTTCGGCAATATTCTATCGCTCTACAGGGATCTTGCTTTGGCTTATAGATATTGCTGTTTTTTCAAATCTTATCATTCTCTTCAAGCACGTAAGTCATTACATCAGCGGCATAATCACAATAAGAAGGAAACAAGTTGTCATTTGAAAGAGAAGAATCTTCGGCCCCTGTTCTGTCACCGAAAAATTTATCTGACCTGGCAATTGCAAACCCTGTTATCCCAAGGAGAAAAACGCAGACGCCTAAAATCAAAAACAGCTTTTTATTATTTAATTTCATCATTAGCACAGCAACCTCCTTCTTCATATACGGCCGGTAGTTGTCATCACTTTCTGCTTTCCTATTGTCTGTTTAACAATAATAAATAATCGTAATTTTACACATGCTCAGTTCCTCTCAATTTTGCATGTGTGGGTTTTTGCCATCGAATGATAGCTGATTTCCACCATCACGATCTCGCCGCCATAATCCTTAAGCACTGCGGGATAATTTTTGTCGCGTATCTGTCTGATGGCCCCTCCCGATGACTTATCCCATTTCAATTCTACCACCATAGCCGGAAGCATGGATTTCCGCTTAGGCAGATACACCACATCCGCGACGCCCTTCCCGGATGGCAGTTCCTCAACTTTAAGATATTGGTCCACGGCAGCGATGTACGCAAACTTGATCACGTATCGAAGCGCCTGTTCGTTATTGTAGAAGGTCGGCGCATACTGCGTGTCGCGTATCTCCTCTATCGCCTTTGCTACTGCCTCTGCATTTCCCGCAATAGTATCCTCCAAAAGCTTCTGCGAATGGCCGATCAGCTCCATCCATTTTCGGTTCACAGTCCTGCCTTTCAGAATCTTCTGGAATTCCGCCTTTATCTCCTCATTTGGAATCCTGGCAGTTTTTTCCTTTCTGTCCCAAGTCAGATATCCCAAATGGATCTGGCGCAGTCAGGATAGATTTCACTCAGTTCAGCCGAAAGACCATCGACAATCATATCCGGTACTTCTTTCAGCGGAATCCCTTTTCTCTGGGCCACCGACAGAAAAGAGGTAATGTCAAGATTTATTACCTGATATTGGTTTAGATGGGCTGTCGAAAACATTAAAAAGTCAATGGCATTCACAAGAGAAAGGGCTTCACCCCTCCAGAATATGCCTTGCCACATATACCCCGCTGGCGGAGGCGTGGGACAGGGAATGGGTCACGCCGCTGCCGTCCCCGATGATATACATGTCCCTGTGCCTGCACTCCAGATGCTCATCCAGCTCCACTTCCATGTTATAGAACTTTACCTCCACCCCGTAAAGCAGGGTGTCGTCATTGGCCGTGCCGGGTGCAATCTTGTCCAGGGCATAGATCATCTCAATAATGCCGTCCAGAATGCGCTTTGGCAGTACCAGGCTCAGGTCTCCGGGGGTGGCGGCCAGAGTGGGCGTCACAAGCCCCTCCTCTATCCGCTTTCCGTTACTGCGGCGTCCCCGCACCAGGTCACCGAAGCGCTGGACGATGACGCCGCCTCCCAGCATGTTGGAAAGTCGGGCAATGCTCTCGCCGTATCCGTTGCTGTCCTTGAAAGGCTCCGAAAAATGCTTTGCCACCAGCAGTGCAAAATTGGTATTGTCTGTGCGTTTCTCCGGGCTGTCAAAGCTGTGTCCGTTTACAGTGACAATTCCGTTGGTATTCTCGTTTACCACGATTCCATAAGGGTTCATACAGAAGGTCCGCACATTGTCCTCGAATTTTTCGGTCCGGTACACAATCTTGCTCTCGTAAAGCTCGTCTGTCAGGTGGGAGAAAATCACCGCCGGCAGCTCCACCCGCACACCGATGTCCACCCGGTTGGATTTGGTGGGAATGTCCAGCTCTCCGCAGATTTTCTCCATCCATTTGCTGCCGCTTCGCCCCACGGACACGATACATTTTTCGCAGGAGTAAGCCTGGCCGCCACTTTTTACCAGATAGCCGCCTTCTGTCAGCTCGATACTGTCCACCGAACTGTCAAAGTGGAACTCTATCCTTTCCTTCATCCAGTCATACAGATGCTCCAGCACCACGAAATTGATATCCGTTCCCAGATGCCGCACGGAGGCGTCCAGAAGCTTCAGCTTATTCTGCAGACAGGTTTTCTTAAAGCTGGTTCCGGCTGTGGAATACATTTTGGTCCCCTCTCCGCCGAACTTCATGTTGATATCATCCACGTATTCCATCAGCTCCACTGCCTGTTTTTTCCCGATGTACTCATGGAGCGTGCCGCCGAAATCATTTGTAATATTGTACTTTCCGTCGGAAAAGGCCCCTGCTCCTCCGAAGCCGCTCATAATGGAGCAGGATTTACATCCGATACAGCTTTTCACTTTGTCTCCGTCAATGGGACAGTGCCTTTTCTCCAGAGCATGTCCCGCCTCGAAGACCGCAATCTTCAGCTTTGGCGCATTCTTCGTCAATTCATAGGCGGAGAAAATGCCTCCCGGCCCTGCCCCTACAATGATAATATCATATTGCATACGCTTACCTCTCTTTCCTTTTCTGCATTTTACAGACGTTCAAACCTGTTCCCATTCTATCACACTGTTCCTTCCCTTCGCAAGCTTATTGATAATCATACCGCTATTTTGCGGGACTCACGGCCCCTTTTGCCCTATGGTGATTCATATCTGTCTGCCAGCGGGCCCCTCTAATATAAAAACTGCGCAGTATCCACTACCGCGCAGTCCTCCGTCCTGTTATCTTCTGAATCTCTCTATCCGTCACTTACCCTTTTAACTGTTATTTATCATATTTTAATTTTACATATGATGCTTACTCCGAGGCGCGGTCCCTGCCGCTGTCTTCCGCCTGTGCGTCATTCCCCAGGTGATTTCCAATGCTGGCTTCCTCGTCCTCTATCTCCTTCTGTACAGACTGAATCTTCGTATCCTCCGCAATAGCCCGCATGATAAGGTTCAGGTCCTCCGGGGAGAACATGCCCACAGCCTTCGACAAAAGGCCGATGCTGTCCCGATTCACCTTCAGATGTCCGCCGCCGGACAAGGGAATGTTCAATACTTTTTTCTTGTCCGTCATGTCTCCCAGACAGATACTGTTTGTCTCTTCGTCACATACAAAACATACCCCGTTATAGATAATGACGCCATCCTTCGCCAGATGTCCATAGGGAACTTTCGCGCCTTCCCTAACCACCCCGAAAGGATTCGGTTTCCCGGCGGCAACTGCCTGATATATCTTCTGCGCATCTGATGTGTCAACGGCCGCTCCCTCTTCTCCGCTTTCCGCCCCGTCCTCTTCCTCCGGCCTGCCATCTCCCATTGTCCACAGGCTGCTGCCAAAGGTTATGTCCTTAGAAGGTGCCGTTTCCGCAAAACGTCTGCCCAATGCGGCAGCTGTCGCCCTGTCTTCTGCAGTTCTCACTGTTGCCATATTTGTGCCGATTCTCATTCTATCTTCTCCTTAGGAATTGTTAAAAATATTTTTTACAGTTCTTTATCCCCTGAAATTATATCGGCTGAAATAGGAATTGGATAATCCCCCTGACGCATTATACCGGCTGGAGGCGCTTTCCATATTCGCTTTGGCATTGTCGGAAACCCTGGAGGCCACGGCATTGATTCTCTTGACAAAATCGCTGGAGGCCCCCAACAATTTCTTCACCTTTTCCTCATCCGCTTCCGCAAGCTTTCCCTTATTCAGAGACAGAGAGCCGTCCGTCCCCACCGTAATCCCGATTTCCTCCAGTTCTTCCTTACTGCCGGTGACCGTCTCCTTCAGAGTCTGGCGATAATAATCATTCAATACCCCCGATATCTGCTTCAGATATTTCATAGTATCATTATAATCCCCCACCATATTTGACGCGGTGGCAGTAATGTCCTTCCCTCCAAGATCCACCTTTTCACCCAGCAGACTCAGTTCCTCCGCCAGGGATTTGGAACTTCTCTGCAGATTGTCATAGCTGCTTCTGGCAAGCCTTGCACTCTGCACACTGTTCGCATTCAGCAGTGCAAGCCCGGAAAGCCCTTTCTTATTCTGCAGCGTACTCAAAAACGGACTTTTTCTGGCAGACAGCCCTGCCCTTCTTCTACTGCTGCTCAGCATGTTCGTGGTCATTCTTCTCATTCCTGCTCTGATTCTCATTTCTTTTCTCCTGCCGGACAGTTTTTGCCCCGGTTTCCCTCCATTCCTGTTTCATTTTTATTATAATGTAATATCATTTGTTTCACACCATAAGATGACAGAAATTATTAAATCTGCCGATCTTCTCTCTACAAAAGCGTAATCCCCTCATGTTTCAGATAGCCGGTATATACTCTGACAAATTCGGAATACTTGTCTCTGGCCAGATAAATTTTCTCCCCGTTTTTCAGCTCAATGACACCGGCTCCATATCCGGCTACATGCGCCATATTCACCAGGTATCCCCTGTGGCATCTGAAAAAATCCCCGCCCAGCTGTTCTTCCATATGTCTCATAGTGGCATAGACAATGATGTTCTCCCGCAGCGTATGGATTTCCACCTTTCTCTTTGCGCTTTCCACATATAGTATATCCTTTTTCTGCATGGTATAGTTCCTGGTCTTCGTGCGGAAGAAAAGCTGTCCTCCTTTCAACGCTTCCAGTCTGCGCGCTTCCCTGCAGGCGCCTTCAAATACATCACAGAATTTTTCCTCTGACACAGGTTTCAGCAGATAGTAAAAAGCAGACACTTCAAAAGCTTCCACGGCATATTCTTTCCGTGCGGTCACGAAAATCAAAACCGTATCCGCTCCGTTAATGCGCAATGCTCTTGCCGCTTCTATCCCCCGCATGTCCTCCATACCGATATCCAGCAGCATAATATCATAGTGCTGTCCCGACTCCAGAAATTGTCTTACCGAGTAAAAGCGAAATACCTCGCTGTCCGGCTCCTGCCTCTTCACCAGACCATATAGCAGAACACTGCTCTCCTTATCTTCATCACATATAGCAACCTTCATGCCCCACCTCTTATGTCCGACAAAACCGCACGCTATCCTCTGCGATTCGTCTCTTTCTATTTCGACAGGTCCGTTTTCTCATCTTTGTAAAATGTAATGAAAACCACTTCCAGGTGTCACGAACGGTAATCCTGGGACTGTTCCATCACAAAGACATCTCAAAGATCCCGTAACCCAAGCAAAAAAGGACAGTATACCGCCTGGCTGCTGTCCTTAGCAATACACCTGTCCTTATGCATTCTATTTCGGCTTTTTTTAAAAAAAGTTTAGCCGGAACCTTTTCCTGCACCGTTATATCCGATTTTGCAGATTAGCGCTCTGTAAAGTGCATAATTCCACATTGATAGTTCCCGGAGAAGACATTATAATATACACAAAAATGAAAATTGCTTGCAAAAAGCAGAGCAGGCCACGGAAAGAGGCCAAATGAAAAGGGGGGACAAATCATGAATAATCCCGATTACCGCAGAGAAATCACCGAGGCAATACAGGCCGGTCAGGAAGCATTGAGATGCCTGACCGATGCCAAAAGCTGCTTAAGCAGCGCGGGCAACTGGGGCATTGTGGATATGCTGGGAGGCGGAATGCTTACCACTTATATCAAACGTTCCAAAATGAAAGACGCCGACGCGCTGGTACAGAAGGCCCGCATCTCCCTGAAGCGATTCCAGAGAGAGCTGATGGATGTGGATACGATTCCTGAATTTCATCTGGAGACAGGAGATTTTCTCACCTTTGCAGATTATTTTTTTGACGGCATAGTAGCCGACTGGCTGGTACAATCCAAAATAAATGAGGCAAAAAACCAGGTGGATAACGCAATCCAGAGGGTAAACTATCTCCTGAGCCAGCTGCGGCATCTGTAAAACAGAAGTATAAAAAGCAAAAGCATGCCTTTTTTGCTTTTATACCGTCCTGCCATTCGAATATCCGTCTATCCTTCCCTGCCGGAAAAGCGGGCAGAGGAAATTTAAGTCAGTTCACCTTAATCTTAAAGGTCACCGGACAGTCGCTTCTGAAACTGCTCCTGATGTGCAGACCTTCTTCATCCCGATTCCACTCCGGCTTCTCATCACTTCCCAGCACCCTGATATCGGAAATGATTCCGTGGAAATTCGCCACTCTGGATGCATCCTGCTCTCCCAGCGACCGGATGAGGTACTCTCCGGAATCGCTGCATTTCAGCGCGATGGCATAGAGATAACCCCCCGCCGTGGTAAAGCGGAAGTCTCCGGAGGTAAAGTTCTTCCTGATTCCGTCGGAGAACTGTCCCTCCACAATCTGCGTGGGACCCTCCCCGTATTTTCTCCAGATAGAACTATCATAAATTGCCTCGCCGTTCACCTTCAGCCACTCACCGATTTTCAGAAGCACCGCTTTGTCCTCCTCCGATATGGTGCCGTCCGGTTTCGGGCCCACATTCAGCAGAAGGCAGCCGTTCTTGCTGACAATGTCCACCAGGTCCTGAATGATATCCTGAGCCGGGCGGAAATCATTATGTTCCGTATATCCCCAGGAATTCAAGGCTATGGCAGTGTCCGTCTGCCAGAAATAGGGCTTCACATCCGCGAACTGGCCTCTCTCCACGTCCGGCACGGCGCTGCCGAAGACAAAGGCATCATGCTTGTAGTTGATAACCGCATCACTTCCCCATTCCTCGGCTCTGTTGTAATAATATGCCGCGAATTTTCTCAGCCAGGGCCTCACCGCACTGTGCTGTATCCACCAGTCAAAATATACAATCTTCGGCTGATACCGGTCCACCAGCTCACAGCAGCGCACCAGCCAGTCCTGCAGAAATTCCTCCGTGGGAACCGGCTCACTGAACAAATCCTGATGATTGGGCTCCGGCATGGCCGGCCAATAGAAGTCTCCTCTCTCCATTGGCTCCTTAATATCACTGTCATATTCCCTGCCGTGTCCCATAAAGAACCAGTGCTCCACTCTGTGGCTGGAAGCGCCTGCCTGCATTCCCTTTTTCCCGCAGCTTTCCTTCAATTCGCCCAGAACGTCACGCTTCGGTCCCATCTCAAAGGCGTTCCAATGGGAAATCTCGCTTTTATACATTTGAAATCCATCATGATGCTCCGCCACCGGCACCACATATTTTGCACCGGCCTGTGCAAAAAGCTCCGCCCAGGCTTCCGGATCAAACTTATCCGCCGTGAACATGGGAATGAAATCTTTATAGCCGAACTCTGTATGCTTTCCGTAAGTCTCAATATGATGCCTGTATTCCTTTGAATCCTTCACATACATATTCCGGGAATACCACTCGCTTCCGAAGGCCGGCACACTGTAGATTCCCCAGTGAATAAAGATACCGAACTTCGCTTTTCTGTACCATTCCGGCACCTGATACCGGCTCAGAGACTCCCAGGTATCCCTGTAGGGTCCCCGGGCAATTACTTCCTCAATTTTCTCCAGATAAGGTGTCATATTATACATCGCGTTATGCTCCTGTCATTTTTTAAACAAAGTATTCAGCAGTCCGCGCTTCAGCACCTGGGCACCTGTGTTAATCAGGGTGCGTTCGATCTGCGCTCTGCGGCGGTCCGCTGCCCGCTCCTTTTTCTTCTGCTCTGCTTCCCATTCCTTCTGCTTCCGTTTCAGCGCCGCCTCTTCCTCTTTTTCCCGCCTCTTCCTGGCGGCTTCTTCCTCTTTGGCCTTCTGCTTCTTGAACTCGGCTTTCTCCTTCTCCAGCCAGGCGCGCTCCGCTTCCAGCCTGGTCCGCTCTTCCGCAGCCTTATCCTGTTCCTGCAGTACCTCATAAGCGGATTCATTATCCACATAGCTGTCATACTTCCCCATGGAATCCCCGGCCATGGAAGCACTCCTCACAGTCTCTTCCGCAGGTCCCATAAAGCTCCGGGGACAGATGACGTCCGTCCGCTGCACAATCTCAGGCACGCCTTTCTCATCCAGAAAGGAGACCAGTGCCTGTCCCACGCCCAGCTCCATGATCACATCCGCCGCCTGAAACGCCGGATTCTCCCGGAAGGACTGTGCCGCCGCACGTACTGCCTTCTGCTCCGAAGGGGTGTATGCCCTGAGCGCGTGCTGTACCCGGTTGCCCAGCTGTGCCAGCACAACATCCGGAATATCTCCCGGACTCTGGGTGACAAAGTAGATTCCCACCCCTTTGGAACGTATCAGCTTCACCATCTGCTCAATTTTCTGCACCAGGGCTTTCGGCGCATCAGAAAAAAGCAGGTGTGCCTCATCGAAGAAAAATATCAACTTCGGTTTCTCCATATCTCCCACTTCCGGGAGCTGTTCGAAAAGCTCCGCCATCAGCCACAGCAGAAAGCTCGCATACAGTATCGGATTCTGCACAAGCTTTACACTGTGAAGAAGATTCACAATTCCCCTTCCCTGAGAATCGGTTCGTATCCAGTCGAAGATATCCAGCGCCGGCTCCCCGAAGAACAGGTCACCTCCCTGGTTCTCCAAAGGCAGCAGCGCCCTGAGGATGCCGCCCACAGACTGAGAAGATATATTCCCGTAAGTTGCCGTAAAATCCCCCCGGTGCTCCGACACATATCCCAGCACCGCTCTCAGATCCTTCAAATCAATCAGCATCAGCCCCTTGTCGTCTGAAATCCGGAAGACAATATTCAGCACTCCTTCCTGGGCAGGCGTCAGCCCCAGGATTCTGGCCAGCAGCTCAGGTCCCATGTCGGAAACCGTCACCCGCAGGGGATGCCCCTTCTCCTGATAAATGTCCCAGAAGCACACCGGACAGGCCCCATACTGAAAGCTGTCCCTGATTCCGAACCGGTCAATGCGCTCCTCCATGGACGCTGAAGAGACGCCCGGCATGGCAATCCCCGACACATCCCCCTTTACATCACAGAGGAACACCGGCACGCCTGCATCGGAAAAAGCTTCCGCCATCACCTTCATGGTAATTGTCTTCCCCGTACCGCTGGCGCCGGCAATCAATCCGTGGCGGCTGCTCATTTTCAGCTGCATGTTCACTCTCCGGCCGTCGCCCGCAAGTCCCATGTACACTTTACCGTCCATACTCATCTCCCTCCTGCTGCCGCAGCCTGCTTCTCCTGTGATACCGCGGCCAGACTTCAGCTTCCCGGTGACATTCCTTACACTTCCGCATACTTCCGCATGATAAAATGCTTCACCCTCTGGTTGTTCTCCGGTTTCGTATCCTCCAGAGTAGCATGAATGAAAGGCTTTCTCTCCTTCATAAACTTCAGCACGGCAGTATAATCCATCTCGCCCAATCCGCAGCCCATGGAAACCAGCTTCCCGTCCCGAACTGCACAGTCCTTCAGATGCACCATTGCCACATCAGGCCCCAGCAGTTCGATGGCCTCTTCTATCACCGACTTCCGTTCCGCGTAATTCTCCATATCCAGCAGGTTCACCGGGTCAAAAATAATCTGCAGATTGGGAGAATGGATTTCATCCAGCACCTTTCTGGCACGCTTCGGATTGCTTACAATGTGGCGGTACACCGGCTCGATAGCCACCACCACTCCCATTTTTTCCGCATATTCCACAATGGGGTGCAGATTGTCCACAAAAAGCTTCAGAGCTTCCTCCGTATGGCATTCCGGCGTAAACGAATATGTCTCATTGGGCGCTCCTGTTTCTGTGCCCACCACGCCGCACCCCAGCCAGGAGGCAAAGCGGATATGTGCCATGTACCGATGGACCGTTTCCGCAAGCTGCTCTTTGTCGGGATTGGCCAGATTCAGATAGCAGCCCAGCACGGCGATGTCCACCTGATTCCGGGCAAATACATTTCTGATATACATGGCAAGTCCCGGCGTCAGCGCTTCATCCGTGGTGGGAAATTCGTCAATCACTTTCGACAGCGCCATATGCCCGCAGGCAAATCCCAGCTGATGTACTTCGGCAATCCGTTCCTCAAAAGGACGTTTCGTGGTATCGTGTAGTCTGATTCCTAATTGCATAATCTGATTCCTCCGCTTTTTGTTGCTGCCCTTCCCTTCTTCCGGAATCCGTTTCTCCGGGGACCGCTGTGTTGCGCAATTTCCGCCCGGGTCCCTCCATGCACCCCATACATCAAAGCGCGCACCCATTCTTTTCACTTCCACAGCAGAGCAGTATAACTGTTTTCATATGTTTTGTCTTCTATCTGTTTCGTTTCAGAATATTTCCGCAGCAATTCAGCCTCCTGTCCGAATTGTTACACATTTCTCACTTTACAGCATGGAAGCCCGCAGCTCTTCCCCGCTCTTCGCGCTCAGATAAGCCGGCGCAATGTCAAAGACTGTCCTGCAGCCCTTTGCCCCCTCCGTGGAAAGGCGATACGCCGCTCTGGCATAGGCCACAATCACACTGGCCGTGAACTCCGGGTTGGAATCCAGCTTCAGATTGTATTCAATGAGATGTTTATTCTCCTTCTCCCAGCCGGTAACGCCGCTGCGCAGCACCAGTCCTCCATGAGGAATCCCACTGTGGTCCCGTCTCAGTTCTTCTGCTGTAATGAAATGTACCGTGGTGTCATAATCCGCGAAATAATTGGGCATCGTTTTGATTTCTTTCTCGATTGCCGCTTTATCCGCCCCTTCCTCCGCCACAACAAAGCATTCCCTGGTGTGCTTCTGCCTGGTGGTCAGGTCGGGATTCTCACCGGCGCGCACCGCCTTCAGAGCATCCTCCACCGGAATGGTATACTGTTTTGCATCCTTCACGCCCGCAATCCTTCGAATAGCGTCGGAATGGCCCTGACTCACCCCCCGGCCCCAGAAGGTATAATCCTTTCCTTCGGGGAGAATGGCATTTGCATACATGCGGTTCAGAGAGAATAGTCCCGGGTCCCAGCCCACGGAGATGACTGCCACCTTCCCGCCTTTTCTCGCCGCCGCATCCACATTCGCAAAATGCTCCGGAATCCTGGCGTGGGTGTCAAAGCTGTCCACCACATTGAAAAGCCCTGCATATTCCGGTGTCTGCATCGGAAGGTCCGTAGCGCTGCCGCCGCAGAGAATCATCACATCCAGCTCTTCCGCCCATTCTCTGGCTTCATTCACATGACAGACCTTTGCACTCTCTGTCAAAATATTCACACTTTCCGGGTCTCTCCTTGTAAATACTGCCTTCAGTTCCATATCCGGATTCTGTCGTATGGCACATTCCACTCCCCGTCCCAGATTCCCGTAACCTAAAATACCAATCCTGATTCCCATCTGCTCTCCTTCCGTCGGATGTCACTACTTTTATCACCACAGAATTCTCTTCGTCCGACGTTTTCATTATAAGCATTTCGCCCCGTTTACGCAAGAGCGGCATCACAAATCACCTACATTTTCCCACGAAGAATGTCCAGCAGTTCCTCTACCGTCATGCTTCCCAGATCTCCCGACTCTCTCTCACGGACGGAGACGCTGCCGGCCTGCACTTCCTTCTCGCCTAGGATCAGCATGTAAGGAATCTTTTCCAGCTGAGCGGCTCTGATTTTATATCCGATTTTTTCAGTTCTTTCGTCCACTTCACAGCGCAGTCCTTCGCTTTGCAATATTCCTTCTATTTCTTTTGCATAGTCAAGGGATTTATCCGAGACAGGTAATATTTTCACCTGCACCGGGGAAAGCCACAGCGGAAATTTCCCTGCGAAATGTTCGATCAAAATCCCCAGGAACCGCTCAATGGAGCCAAATACTACCCTGTGTATCATAACGGGACGGTGCTTCCTGCCGTCTTCCCCGATATACTCTGCCTCGAACCGCTGAGGCAGCTGAAAGTCCAGCTGGATTGTCCCGCATTGCCATGTCCTTCCGATGGAATCCTCCAGATGAAAATCAATCTTCGGGCCATAAAATGCGCCGTCTCCCTCATTTACCGCATAGGGCAGTTTCAGATCCTCCAGTGCATTTTTCAGACCGTTTGTGGCCATTTCCCAGTCTTCGTCGCTTCCGATGGCATTCTCCGGCCTTGTAGATAACTCCACATGATACTTGAATCCAAAATCAGAATACACCTCATCAATCAGACGGACCACCCCTTTAATCTCGTCCGGTATCTGCTCCGGCATCATGAAAATGTGAGCATCGTCCTGGGTACAGCAGCGGACCCGCATCAGGCCATGCAGTGTACCAGACTTCTCATTTCTGTGAATCAGACCCAGCTCACTGATCCGCATGGGAAAATCACGATAAGAACGGGGTTCCATCTTATAGACCAGCATTCCGCCCGGACAGCTCATGGGCTTTACGGCAAAATCCGCCCCGTCAATCACAGTTGTATACATCTTATCCCTGTAATGTTCCCAGTGTCCGGAGGTCTCCCAGAGCCGGCGGTTCAGCATAATGGGTGTGGATATTTCCACATAGCCTTCTCTGGTGTGCAGTTTTCTCCAATAGTCGATGAGCAGATTTTTCAGAATGAGCCCCTTGGGAAGGAAAAAGGGGAAGCCCGGTCCTTCCTCGAGCAATGTAAATAGCCCCAGTTCCTTTCCCAGCTTTCTGTGGTCTCTCTTCCTGGCCTCCTCCAGACGGTTCAGATATTCCTCCAGCATCCCTTTCTCCGGAAAGGATGTGCCGTAAATCCTGGTAAGCATCTTGTTCTTCTCATCGCCGCGCCAGTAGGCCCCTGCCACCGACAGCAGCTTAAACGCTTTCACAGCGCTGGTGTATGCCACATGCGGTCCGGCGCACATCTCCAGATATTCTCCCTGTCTGAAGAAGCTGATTTCCTCATCTTCCGGCATCTCCTTAAGCATTTCGATTTTATAGGGCTCGTTTCTTTCTTCCAGAATCTCCAGCGCCTTTTCGCGGTCTGCGGTAAAGTGTTTCAGCTGGAGATTTTCTCTCACGATTTTCCTCATCTCCGCCTCCACTTCGGCAAAGTTTTCTTCCGAAAAACGGAAACTGAAGTCAAAATCATAGTAAAAACCGTCTGCAATCGACGGGCCGACGGCACACCTGGTATCCGGATACAGCCTCTTCACTGCCTGGGCCAGAATATGTGCCGTGGTGTGCCTGAATGCATTTCTCCCCGCTTCCTCCTGGAAACCGGCCTCTCTCATGGAACCATCCTTCATTGTAATCTTCATTTTACCTCTTCCTTTCCTAATAAAATTATTGATTAACATGAAAAAAGCACTCTCAAAGATACTTACCATGTACCTTTGAGGGTGCCTGTCGCACGGTTCCACCTCAATTTTTCACTTCAGGTTCTATCAAACCCTAACCTTTAACGCAGGTGTACGGCAATGCTTACATCTGCTTTCAGCATTGCAGCTGGGGAATGGTTTTCACATACAATCCACATAAGCATCTTCCACCGTTCGATGCTCTCTCTGTCTGCGATCTCTATGCTACTCGTTTCCGTCATCGCTTTTCTCATGTTAACTTATTCCACATCATAGCACTCTCACTGCGGATTGTCAATAGCTGGATTCCATCAGGGCTGAGAGAATGAATCCTGTCTGTAAATGCGCAAGCCGTCATAAGTAATTCCATCTCTCCCGATAAACCTTCCATTGTGTCTCAAAGAAGGAATCCGGATTCGGTATGGGACGCACTTTTCTCCAGCTTGTCTGACATGTAAAAGAATTCACAGCATCTTTCTGCCGCCACAACCCGATTTCCTGAACCATACCGCCCAACGCTCTTCTGTCCGGTCTGCAGCGAAATAAATCCGGCAGTCCTTCCCCTGGCTTTTCCCCATCCGGGCAGGTATACAGGGCCGAGCCTCTGCTTCCGCCCCTCTGCAGCACATAATCCAGCATAGCAGTCAGATACACCTGCTGTGATATCAGCATATCATACAAATGATAAAACCGGGCGGCCTGTGCCGGATTGGAGATAAAAAGATCTCTTCCAAAGTGTTTCAGATCCTCCTTTACCTCCGAAAGTGCCTGCCGCAGGTCGGCCTCCTTCCGGACCATGCCTCCCGCTCTGCTCATGCGCTCCGCGGCCTTCTCCCACAGTTCCTCCACTCTCCATTTTCGTTCTTTTTCCGGACAAAGCGTATCCTGCTTATTCCATTTCCAGTTTCCTTCCGGGAGAAGTTCTTTCTGGTCTGCCCCTCTCTGCTTCCCTTCCCATTCCCATTCGGTATCTCCCGGCAGAAGCATCCTTATATGGGCTTTCGCCGCCTCCCGGCCCAATTCCCGGGTCCTCTCTTCCTGAATTGCTATCGCTTCCTGCCCGGCCACCTCTTTCCCTGAGGCATTCCCTGTCCGGGCAATATACTCCGCGGCCCGAAGCGCTCCCACCTGTCCTGCGTTTAACGCACTGCCTCCCGGCCGGGTCACGCCGTGGCTTCCGCACACTTCCCCCACCGCGAAAATCCCCCGAATATTGGTCTGCCAGTTGGAATCTGTGGAAAGGCCTCCGTTATTGTGCTGGACACAGACGGCAATTTCCAGCATTTCCTTTCCCAGGTCCACCCCATGTTCCCGGTAAAACTGTACCGCAGGTTCATTCATACACTCCAGCCGTTCTATGGGCGTACCGAAGCATGCCCCCGCAGAGCGCAGGTAGTCCCGAGCTTCCGCCGGAAGTCTGTCAAAGTCTACTGTCTCCCCGCCTGGATTATGCATAAAGTCCAGAAAAACTCTTCGCCTCCGTAAAATGGTCTCCCGATAGACCAGAAGATCAATCACGGAAGAACCTCCGAAAATCTTCTCCACGTCAAAGGGCCACTGGTATCCTTTTAAAAAAGTCATATACTGCATTTGCGCCGTATCCTTATAATATTCCAGCAGAAATTCCCTTTCCCCGCCCCCCTGTCTGTCGGCGGAAACCAGGCGGGGCAGCGCCTGCATGTAGGTGCCGCTCACATTCCACCTGGGTAAATGATTTCTGATATCCCGCGGTGTAACCGGAACTTCCGTATCTAAAAAAGGATACTCTAAATGCAATTTTTTGTCCTCAGATAGTATGTGCACCCTGTGGCCATGTTCATTGATTCTCACATACCAATAATAATTTCTTCCCTCATATACTATTTTACGTTTATTTTTCCCGGATACCATATTTCCCTCACAAATTTCCCTCACAAGAAAGATTCTGCCTTTGACAAAATTTTTCAGCCGCCGGCAGTTTCCTTCTGATATTCCCTGTAATATTGCAGGTAGACTTCCCCGTCTCGCACGATACAGCCGGTAGGTTTCCCCGCCCGGATCAGGTCGCCGCATTTTCCGCAGGCCACGCATGTCTTGCCGGCATCCATCCGGCCCGCCTCCAGAATCTGCCTGGGAAACGCCGGATTGGCGAAGGACATACGACCGAACAGCATGTTGTCGCACAGTCCCTCCTCCACGGCCCCCGCCGCATACAAATCAGAGTACTGACGCAAGTAGGAGGGACCGGAGGCAGAGATAAACATCCCCGGCACCGCCTTTTTCACTTCTCCTATGCCCTGAATGATTCTGGCCACGCCATACAGCGGATGCTCCTGTGGAATATATTTCCCCCCGTCAAAGGGTCTCGTCACATGGGTGCTGACATAGGGATTTCCCATGGTCAGATTCACCATAGGCAGACCGTACTCTTCGTGAAGCAGCCGAATCAGCCGGATGGGCTCCTCCATATCCGGCTCATCTCCCGCCCCTTCTTTCACGCCGAAGCCATAGGGCCAGGCAAATCCGTCATAGATCCCGATTCTGGCTGTCACCAGGAAATCATTGTTCTCGTGGACCTTTGCGGCACTTATGCCGTTTCTCAGAAGCCGGGTCCGATTCTCGAAGCTTCCTCCGTACAGGCCGGGCCGATGATAAGCGGACAAAAGCTCCATCAGAAGATAGCCATGACAGGCTTTCACATCCACAGCGTCAAAGCCGGCCTCCTTTGCCAGCAGCGCCGCCTCCCCGAATTTTTCCTCCAGACCTTTCAGATAATCGTCGGAGACAATGCAGCTATCGTCCGCCGGGCGCAGCTTCTCATACTCCGGATGTCTGTAGGCAATCAAAGGTGCCGGCCGTCCCTCCGGGTTGGAATAGCGGCCGCTGTGATTGGCCTGCATGACCAGGTAGGGTGCAAAACCGTTAGCTCTGATTCCGGCTTCCCTGATGGCAGATGTGAACCTTTTATAATTCTCAAGATTGTCCCGGGTCAGCATCAGCTGATGGGCGCCGGAGCGGCCCTCCGGCACAATGGAAATGGCCTCGAACCAGATCATGCCGCAGGCTCCTTCCGCCTCCCGCACATACCTCCGCAGCGTCAGTTCAGACGGAGAACCGTCCGGCAGTCCGTCCGCGCCCTCCATCGGGGCAATGCCCATGCGGTTCTCCAGTGTGACATTTCCGAAGGAGACTCTTTCTCTCAGCACATGGGTGTCCGACCCAAAGGGAAGATGAATCTGCAGTTCCTCTGCCTTGGCTTTGATTTCGTCCAGGCTTTTGTATGTAAATCTCTCATGCTTCATGCTTTTTTCACCTGTGTCTTTCTATTTATCACGGCGCACAGCTCCATCCATATCTACTGCATGGGACAGGGTCCGCAGGCCTGGTATCTGCCACAAAACAAATATAACATCGTTCCTCCATCACCGTCAATCTTGGCTTATAAATTTCGTCAAGCGCCGGCTCAAAATAATATCTCATGGGACTTCCGGGCCCAGGCGATCTTCTCCTCATAAGGCAAACTACCATTCCGCCAGCAATGATCCAAAGCTTCTCCCAGCCCCTTACAAGTGTATTGAACTGCCTCTTCGTCATAGTCGATATACCCTTCCGGAAAACGGGAAGTCTCCGGAAAGCTTTCATTCAAACCCCAGATACATTTCAAATGAGGCAATGTTGTCTCTGCCACGCAGGATAGCGGTTCTTCCTTCCGTATGGCCCGCTCCATACAATAAAGCTTCCCCATTCCGTCCCTCCCGGGCATTCCATAATTTATGATTTTACCGTCGGTAAGGCATCCCCTCATGGCGCCCTGCCCCTCCTCATATTCCAAAATCACTGTCCCCTTTTCCCCTTCCAGAACAAATTCAGGATCTCTGGCCTGTACCTGGGAAACCGCATGCGTTGCATAGAACAGCAGCTCTGCGCCCTCCGCCGTATCAACCCGCAGTGCACAGGTGTCAAACATATCGATGGGATTGGCGCGGTACACCTCGGCTTCTATTTTCTGCGGCTCCGCACTCTGCACAATCTGACCGCCGCATAGGAACAGCATGTTATGCAGATAATGGGCCGCTGCGTTGGAAGCCACACTGTCCAGAATCCACTCTCCGGTATCCAGCCTTCTCTTCCCCGCCCAACCGGTACTCCGGCGATAGTATTCCAGTCCCCGGGGAAAGCAGACAATGGTACGCATCCTGCGAATCCTGCCATACCGGCCTTCCAGAATATCCTGTTTTAACCTCAGAACAGCTTCATCGAAGGACCATTGAAAGCCTATTGCCAGCTTGCGGCCGGTACGATTCCTGGCTTCTATCATAATCCGGGCATCCTCCGGACAAGCGCAGATGAGTTTCTCGCACAGAACATCACTGCCCTGTTCCATACAATATCTGGCCTGTTGGGCATGCAGGTAGACAGGAGTCACAAGGATTGCCAGCTCTGCCCTGTGTGTCCGGTAGAATTCCTCTAATGTATGGAAAATCGGAATTCCTCTGTCACGAAGTTCCCGGGCTGTCTCTCCCGTACCTGCATACGGGTCCACAGCCCCTGCGACCTGAAACACTTTCGCTCTGGCACTGTATAGCAGTTCTCTGATATAGAACTGACCGAAGCCTCCGATTCCTACCAATAATATGGTTGTCTTCCGCATTTTCCAATCTCCCTTTACTCTCACCAGCTATCTTATTTCCGAACAGATATCTCCAACCTGATTCTCCACATTTCCCATATGGTCTCACAGGATATTGATCTATCCCTTCACCCCTGTGGTGCTGATTCCCTCCACCAGGCTCTTCTGAAATACAAAAAACAGAACCAGCACCGGTATCAGGGAGCAGAAGGACATGGCAAACATTGGCCCGTAATTGGTACCGTTCTCATCGCCAAACAGTTTAATGGCGTAAGAAACCGGATACATGGCCGGTTTGTTCAGATACAATAATGCGCCCATAAAGTCGGACCAGGAGCCCATAAATGCCAGTACTGCAACAGTTGCCATGGCTGGCTTTATCAGAGGAAGCATAATCCTGTAAAACAATGCCGGCCGATTACAGCCATCCACAATTGCGGCCTCATCCATTTCTCTGGGAATATTTTTCATGAACTGCATCAGCATAAAGACGTAAAATGCGCTTCCCGTAAAGCAGGGAACAATAATCGGCAGATAAGTCCCCACCCATCCCAGCTTATTGTACAGGCTGTACTGAGGAATCATCAGTACCTGCGAAGGCAGGCACATGGTCAGTATCATCAGGACAAACCAGAATTTCCTCGTACGAAATTTTATCCTGGCAAACCCGAAAGCCGCCAGCGTGGAAGACACCACGATACCGATGGTAGAGCAAATGCTGATTAGAAAAGAATTTTTAAAAAATGCCGTAAAGGTAAGCCGTCCCACCCCTTTCCATCCCTGGGCATAGTTGGAAAATGCCCAGGATTGTGGAATCAGGCTGTAAGGAGAAGCATAATACTCCGCATTTGTTTTCAGAGAAGAACCGAGCAGCCAGAGCAGCGGGTAAATCATGACAAAGCTGCCGAGAATCATTCCCGTGTGATAAAGAATCGTCAGTATTCTCTTTTTCTTTTTCATATACGAAATTTCCTTTCTGCTTTTTCTTAATCCTGATCGTCCTGATAATAAACCCAACCGGAAGATGACCGAAATACAAGGGCCGTGAGAAGGGCAATGATGACCAGCATAAACCATGCCATTGCACTTGCATATCCGAATTTCCTGTAGGAAAAGGCCTGTGTATACAGATTCAGCCCATAATATAAGGTAGAGTTCATAGGCCCTCCCTCCGTGATCAGATAGGCCGAATTAAAGGCCTGAAGCGAACCGATAATGCCGTTTACCAGATTAAAGAAAATGCAGGAGGACAGCATGGGTAATGTGATTTTGGTAAAGCGTTTCCAGGCCCCCGCTCCGTCCATGATAGCCGCCTCATAATAGGTCTGGGGAATCTCCTTGATTCCCGCCAGAAAGATCAGCATGGAGGAGCCAAACTGCCATACTCCCAGCAGAATCAGCACATACAGTGCCGTTGACGGATTTTTCAGCCAGTTCACCGGCTCCAGGCCAAACACCCCCAATATACTGTTAATGGCACCCTCCTTGCCCCAGAGTGTTTTCCAGGTCATGGCAATGGCAACGCTTCCCCCCAGCACAGAAGGGATGTAAAATGCTATCCGATAAGCGCCGATGCCTCCCACCGCCTTTGACAGCAGAACTGCAACCAGCAGCGCAAATCCCAGTTTTAACGGTATCTGTATGATTGCGAAGCGAAAAGTAACCTTTAAAGAAATCCAGAATTTATCATCATCAGTAAACATTGTCACAAAATTTCGAACTCCCGTCCATTGCGGAGTATTCAAACCGTCAAAATCTGTAAAGGCCAAAAACAGCGAGTAAAAAAATGGAATGGCGGTGAAAACCAATAATCCAATGATAACAGGAGAAATAAAGGCATAGCCTGCCAGCATATTTTTCCATTCCCTTTTATGTATCCCTGTTCTATTTGGCTCTAAACTGCGTTTTATCTGTTCTTTTCCCATCCGAATATCCTCCATATCACCGGCTTTCCCGGGACAGACTTCCGGCCGGCCCGGGCTTTTGCAGCAGCTTGGGCAGAACCAAAACTGCCACGAAAAATTACTCCACAAGAGCGAAAGGGCAGAAATTTTTCCGCCCTTTTTCCTAAGCCATTTTCCTTCTATTTCCCCTGCAGCACAGCATTTCCTTTCTCAATGGCCTGTTCCAGTTCCTCTTTGGTAACCTTATCGTATCTGGCCTTCTCAAATAGCTCATTGATAGAAGTGCCCGCTTCTCCCGCCGTGGCAGGCGCCTGGGGTGATATGTCTGTGGCCACACCGTCGGACATGGTGTCGATAAAGGACAAAATCGTAGTCTCAGAGCTGCTCAGCTTTCCGGTAATGCTCTCCCGGATAGGCGCACTGACAGGAACTCCCCGGTCAATGCCGCATACATCGTACACATATGGATCGTTTGTAAAATAATCTATAAACGCCATAGCCAGTTCCTTATTCTCTGAAAAGGGAGAGACAGACCAAAGCATGCTGGGTTTCAGGAAAGCACCGCTTGTCTCAGCATTATCCGCGCAGGGGAAGCCGCAAAGTGCCAGCTCTTTCCCACCGGCCGACTCAAATTTTCCCAGATTATTCGTCCAGTAGCCATTGATCACCATCCAGCAGTCATTGGCGTCACTCAGCTGCGCGTCGGTCTCTCCGCCGTAATCCACGGGATTCTGAACAAACTCATACTCATAGCCATAACTCATAAAATCTACAAGATCATCTGCGTCAAAGCCATACGCCGTTCCCTCTTCGTTGTAGAGTTCTTTTCCCATGGAGCGCAGGTAGACGCCGAAGGATTCCCATGCCATTTCCAGATAGATTTTCTTGCCTGTCTGATCATACACCTTCTGTCCCAGCTCAAATACCTCGCCGTAAGAGGGCGTCACACTCATGGACAGTCCCAGTTCCTCCAGAACGGCCGGGTCATAGAAGCTGGCCGGCGCATTCACTCCTGTGGAAATACCATACATTTTTCCGTTTACAATTCCCCCGGACAACAGGGAATCATCTACCTCTGAGAGATCTATATATCCATCCGCAATCCACTGATCGAAGGGTTCCAGCTGACCGCCCTCCACATAGGTAACAATTTCGCTGTAGTTCATCATGAAAAGGTCCGGAAGCTCTCCACCTGTGGCCTGTGTTGTCAGCTTTGTAAAATAATCGCCGTAAGCTCCGTATTCCACTTCTATGGACAGGTTCTGATATTGCTTCTCAAAGTTCTCAATGATCTGGATTGTCTTTTCATTTCGTTCATCGCCGCCCCACCAGGCGATCCGGAATTCCGTATCCTTATAATCCTTTTCCTCCGCCCCCTGATTTCCTGCCGTATCTGCGGAACTTTGATTCTCCGAAGTGCCTGCCGCACTCTGATTCTCATTCCCTGCTGAGGCAGTCTGACTCTCATTCCCCGTCGCTCCGGAAGCATCAGGTCCCGTACCGGCTGTATCACCGCAGCCGGACAGTCCCAGTATCAGAAGCACACTCATTATCCATGCCGTTTTCTTTTTCATCATTTTCACTCCATTTCCCTGTTTTCTTCTCAAATGTTGGTCAATCTGCAGAATCGGCAACCTGATAAAAGAATGTTAGCATAGAAAAACAGACAATGAAATTGAATTTGGAACACTTTTATTAGAAAAAAGATAAAAAGTCAGACATTTTTATATTCTTTTGGCGTCATACCTGTGTATCTTTTAAAAAGTTGATAGAAATAAGGAACATCATGTCCCAGCCCAACTGCTTCCGCAATTTCTTCAATTCTGTTATTCTCCGGATCTTTTAACATCTGTTTTGCCTTCTCCATACGAATTTCCAGAAGGTACTGGCTAAATTTCGTCTCTGTTTCTTTGTAAAAGCATCTTCCAATATATTTTACTCCCAAATGTACCACCTGCTCCGCAATCAGCTGCAGATTCAGGGTCTCCTCCATATAATGCTGTTGTACATATGCCTTAATCTTGCGAACCAGTTCCGATTCCCTTTCCCTCTCGGGCAGCATGTCATTCAATGCGTCCGCCGCCGTCTTCAGAATATCTCCTCCCTCATAAAATCTGGGAATCCATTTCTTCCCGAACTCACTTCTTCCGTCTTCATAGACAGAGACCAGGACCAGTGCTTCCCGCAGCATAATAAAATCCGGATAAGACTGCATTATCTTCTGAATCTGTTCCGGTCCAATAGAGCCATCCTTCTCCCGTAGTCCTCTCAAATCCTGAAACAGTCTGGATACGCTTTCCGTCCTCTCCTTCAGCTCCATGCTTTTTCCTGAGCGCCCTCTTTCCACCAGTTCACAGCATTTCCGCAGAGTATTCTCGAACTCAGCCTTGGAAAAAGGCTTCAGCAGATAGCTCTGCACCCCCTGCTCTATGGCTGCCTGGGCCAGGGTGAATTCCCCATAGCCGGACAGAATCACGCACTGCAGAGCCGGATTCATCTGCCTGGCTCTGGCAATCAGCTCCAGTCCGCTCATCACAGGCATCTTAATATCGGTAATCAGGATGTCCGGCATTTCGTCTATCATCTGTTCCAGCGCATCCATGGCATTTTCACAGCTGCCAATCAGTTCAACGCCAAAATTATCCCAATTTATATTGGCACAAATTTGTTCACACAGATACAGTTCGTCATCCACCAATAACAGTTTTATCCTCTCTCCCATATTTAATCCCTCTTTATTCCAGTTCCGCAAGAGCCATGTCAGACCCAATGTCACTGATAAATTCCCGGCCGCCAAGTCAGCGTCCGTAAATTTATCTGGGTCTGACACGGCTCCTGCTGTTTTTATTCCAGTGCCCTGTTCTTCCGCCGACCGGGAATCCGCAGAATCACCTGCATTCCCCCATCCAGTCTGTGAAAGGAAAGTCCGTATTCCGTTGAAAAAGTATATTGAAGCCTTTTATGAATATTTTGAAGCGCCGTCCCGGTTCCTCTTACCTTCTGTTCTCCCCGTTCCATTCTTTCCAGAATGTCTTCCGCAAAACCCGGTCCGTTATCCTCCACGACAATTTCCGTCTCATTTTGGTTTACTCTGTCAAAAATTCTGATCACACAGCCTGAAATCTGTTCTTCCATGGCATAAGTGACGGAATTTTCCACCAAAGGCTGTATGGATATCCTGGGAATCATCAGCTCCTTCGTTTCCTGGCTTGTCTCTATTTCCACCTGCAGCCGATTTCTAAAGCGGATCTGCTGAATAAACAGATAGTCTTCCACCATCTGCAGATCGCTTTCCACAGTAATAAGCGCCTGTTTGCTGTCTGTAACCATGCGCATCATTCTGCCCAACCTTTCTGCCATATTGGCGGTCTCTTCATCCTGATTACTGTAAGCCATCCATGTAATCGCCGTGAGGGTATTGAAGAGAAAATGAGGTTGAATCTGCTTCTGCATCTGATTGAATTCCGCTTCCTTTAAAAGCAGTTGATTGTCGTAGTATTCCTCCATTAATCGCCTGTAATCCGACGCCATCCTGTAAAAATGACGGTACATTTTCCCCACTTCATCCATACGCTTCTGATACAGCTTCTCTTCTTCCGAGTTCAAAGGCTTCCCCGCACCGAAATCATCCATTTTGTGAATCAGTCCATAAATATCCCGAATCACAATCTTCACCCATGCACTGCCGAAAGCCAGAGCTGTCATGGCAATCAGCAGAGATAAAAGAAAGGATCTTTGATACACACTTCGAATCATTCTCCCGACTTCTCCGTAAGGAGTACGGATAACCATGGTAAATCCCAATGTTTCACTGGTATAGGCGGTAATAAACTCATCATTTTCTATATGCCATCCATTTTCCATTGTTGTTTCGTATATCAATTCAGGCTGACTGGCGTAAAGACAATTCACGCCGTCATACACGGAAATGTCAATGGGCATATCGGCATGTCGGAACGTTTTCCCCAAATCATTTAAGATTCCATTAAAATTAACCTGGGCCACAATATATCCCAGGTTAGATAATTCCAAATTGGCAGCCTGCCTGATTTCCCGCACGAGAATCAGTCTCTGCTCTCCTGAAATCAGACGCATCTGACCATTCGCACCTGCTGCCGTCTGTATAAAAGGTTCCAGATCATCCTGCATCCCAAGGCCGCTTCCCCCGAATCCGAATATGAGAGAATCCGTCTTCAGCAGAAAGGCACTGAAATACCTTTCCCTATATGCATAACTGCTCACTTTCTCACTGACCGCCGCCTTCCGTGATATCCAGACATCTTCCCCATAGTGGTCCCTCAGACACATCAGATCTTCCTGCAGATTCGGATCAGCAATCATCTGATAAGTAATGTTCTCCATCCGGGCAAAGACATTTTCAATATAATCCATGTAAATCATCAATATCCGGGCATTATCCTCGTAAAGCAATTGATTATAGGTATCATATGCGGCCCGTCGGTTCAATGTTTCCAGCACCATCATGACAAATATCATGGTGAAAATCAGCAGAAAAAATTTCTTTTTCAGATTTAAGTTCCAGAACCGTTTTTTCATATGCTTCCCTTTTCATCATCCCCTCCGGCCGGTCAGACAACCTGCCGGAGGGTAGACATCTTCTCTACCGTTTCACCCGAACAGTCTTAATCTCAAAGGCCCGGAAGGACAGTTTCAGCTTTCCGTCCGTCAATTCCAGTTCCTCCGTGACATTTTCCAGCATATCACACAGGGAAGCGCCCGAAGCATCGAATCCCAGGCTGATTTCAGCATCCGTGGCTGCCTTCTTCGCTTCGTACAGGCGCAGAATCACGTCCCCGCTTCCATCCTCCGCAGGCTTCATGGTATCCAGTATCACGTTGGCCCGGTCCACTGTCAGACCGCTGAATGCTTTCACAGCTCCCCCGGTCACCGGAGGTGCCACATTCAGCTCATAGCCCTGGCGCACCACATCACAGTCCGCAAAGCTTCCTTCCCAGGCCGTAAAGGCATAGGTAAAGGTCTGCATTCCGTTGTCCGCACGCATTTCCGGTGTGGCCGCCGCCCGCAGAAGGGTCAGCTCCAGAGCGTTGTCGTTCATGCTGATACCGTACTTGCAGTCATTGAGCACCGCCGCCCCGTGAGAACCATCGCAGAATGCGCTGTAGCGGTGATTGCACACCTCAAAGCGGTCCTTGTCATACAGTCTGGAACGATGGGCAGGACGCTCCACATAGCCGAACTGCATTTCATTGATTCCATTTTCCGCGTATACATTCACCGGGAAAGTGGCTTTCAGCAGCCTGTGCAGCTCCTTCCAGTCAATCTCCGTCTCAAAGGTAACCCTTGTACTGTCTGCCGCCAGGCGGATATACTGTACAAATGTGGATTCGCTGATCCGACCGCTGACCTTCAATACACCTTCCAGGCCCTCTGCTACCACCTCTACCCGGGCGTCTGTCAGCGCCTCCACTTCCTGAAGGGTATAGTTGGAGTCAATATCCCATGCGTCAAACAGGCGGGGAACGTCTTTATACAGGCGGAGTTTGTTCAGCGGACCTGCCGCAAATTCTCTGCCGGATTCTTTCAGGATGAAGGAAGTGAGCTCGCCCTTGTTGTTGACAATGGCTTTCACTTTGCTGTTCTCCAGCACATAATTTCCTCCGTCTTCTTTTACGGAAGTCGTTGCCGCCGTTCCGGCTTTCACATCCTTTTCAGCCTCAGGTACCAGCGACACCGCACCACAGGAAGGAATGCGAACCAGCGCCTTCACCTTTCCTTCTGCCTGCTGTACGGGAACCGGCTCTCCTTCCAGCGTCAGGGCTCCTTCTGCAAAGCTTTGCGGCAGCTCCACCAGAGCCTCCCTCTCGAAGCTCAGGGAGTTCCAGACAGTCACAGCCGAAGCATTCCCGGGTTCCGTCATGGTTTCCAGCGCCTTATTCCGCAGCTTCTCCGCTCCCTCCAGAATCTTCCCATGGGCCTCCTTCGCTTCCTCGTACACCCGGCCGATGCAGGAACCGGGAAGAATGTCGTGGAACTGATGCAGCAAAATCTCTTTCCACAGGGCGTCCGCTTCCGGCAGATCATATTCCAGGCCGCGGCTTAAGGCCAGAGAGCTCCACAGCTCAAGCTCCCGCATGGCAAGCTCGCTGCGGCGGTTATTCTTCTTCACGGCGGCCTGAGAAGTATAAGTGCCTCTGTGAGCGCTGAAATACAGTTCTCCCACGTAAGTATTCACAGGACCGCCCTGCTTTTCCATATCTTCGAAGAATTCCAACGGGCCTGCCATCTTCATCTTCACGCTGCCCTCCAGGTCTTCCTGGCGCTTTGCATACTCCACGAAATCTCTGGCCGGACCGCCGCCGCCGTCCCCATAGCCGTAAGGCATCAGGAAGGCATCCAGATCCTGCATCTGCGTCCGCTCTTTCCAGATGTTATTGGCTTCCACCGGATCCGTACGGTAAGTATAACTGGTAGGCAGGAAAGAAACTATCTGGGAACCGTCCATTCCCTGCCAGGTAAAATAGTGGTAGGGGAACTGATCTCCCTCGTTATAAGACCAGAATATCTTCTGGGTCACCAGATAGTCCACGCCGCAGCCCTTCAGAATCTGGGGCAGCGCGGCTGTATAACCAAAGGTATCCGGCAGCCAGAGCACCCGGCTGTCCACATCGAACATTTCCTTATAATACTTCTTCCCATGAATCAACTGACGAATCAATGCTTCTCCACCGGCCACATTGGTGTCCGGCTCCACCCACATGGCGCCGTCGGCAATCCACTGCCCGCCCTTTACGGCTTCTTTAATCCTCTCAAAAAGCTCCGGATAGTACTTCCGGCACATCTCATAGGCAGCGGGCTGGCTCTGAATGAATTTATATTCCGGATATTCCTCTATCAGCCGAAGCTGGGCGGCAAAGGTCCGCTCCGTCTTGCGGTAGGTTTCCGCCATAGGCCACAGCCAGGCCAGGTCAATATGTGCATTTCCAATGGCATAGAAAACGGGCGCAGTGGAGCCGTTCTTCGCCTCCATCACAGGGCGCAGCTCTTCCCGGGCCTTCAGGTAGGAAGCGATTCTTCCCTCTTTTGCCTGCTCAAAGTCTACGGTCAATGTAAACTTCTCCAGGGCTTTTGCAATCTTTGCCGCCCGCAGAGACTTTTCGTCCAGCGTGGTCAGCAGACGGGCCAGGGTATCCACATCCATGTACAGCTGATAGGCTGCCTCATTCCAGATGCCGTAAGTACATTTCTCCAGCTTTCTGCGCTCTCCCTCTTTCGCGGGGTCCTTGTAGGAGCCGGGCAGAACCGGGCCTGTAGCACAGCCTCCCGTAGGCGCCTCCGGGTAGAAATGTCCCGCATAGGTCTCCATCAGGATATCAAAATGTTCCTTTCCCTCCGCACAGGTGGTCAGCACATTGTCTTCCATATAATGATGAGGCACATCCAGCCAGTCCGCCCGATAGGTGCCAAAGGATTTCCCATTTATAAACAAAGCGGACTCTCCTCCGGGCTTCAGATTCATCACAATCCTCTGTCCTTTTGCCTGCTCCGGCAAAGTGATGCTGCCTCTGAACCAGCAGTATTCCCAGATATTTCCCCAGGTAAATCCCGGCTGTACCGGCATAAATTCCCTGGTCTGCGCCTCCTCCATGGAAAGCTGGTCCATGGTCCGAAACGCCTCCCAGGAAATCTCCCCCAGAGGTTCATAAAAATCGTCTCTCAGGGTACGCAGCCAGTGCTCAAGCCGCCCCTGCCATTCTGAATGCATTAATTTCATGTCTGTCTCCTTTCAGTCTGCCTCTTCCTTGTCTTTATGTCTGTTCTGATCATTGGGTGGCCATCCGGCCTTTTCCTGACCTGAATCAGCTCACCCGATTCCGCATTGCATATGATATATTATATATATTATATAATGATATGTCAACATGAATATCCAGCTTTCTTTTTATCTTCCTTCCAGAGATTCATGATGGTTCTTCGTTTGACTGCATTCCGCCCCCTGCCTGCATGGCTGCAATCTTATGGGGGACAAAGCTTTTTTTCGGGACTTCTCTTCCTTCCATCAAATCTGTCAGCATCCGCACCGCCCTGACGCCGATCAGTTCTTCATCCTGTACCACATAGTCCAGCCGGAAGCCAAAGTCTCCTGCTTCCTCCGGACCGTCGAAAAAGACTACTTCTTTTTCCTTTTCCAGCCCCATTCTGCGCAGGATCTTGTAAACCAGGATACCCAGCAGCTGGTCCACCGCAAAGAAACCGGTTATTTCGGGATGCTCACCAATAAACGTCTCTATCTGTTCTATATCCGCCTCTTCCTTTTTCCTGGCCTCCGCCTCAGAGTTCATGCCGCACAGATTCTTCAGCCAGATCTCCTCATTGGTCATCAGTCCATGCTCCAGCATGGCATCCAGATAACCGGAAAATCGTGCCGCCACAGACGATGTCTGCATGAAGGGATGAGAGAGAAAACAAATTCCGGTATGGCCCTTCTCAATCAGTCTTTCCATCAACTCTCTGGACGCCTGATAATGGTCCGTGCTCACGCAGGGAATGGGAAGTCCCGTCAGTTCTCTGTCCACCAGGACAATGGGAAAATGCTCCAGCGACAGTCTGAGCACATTTGCATTGTAATTTTCCCCCTGCACACACATGAGAATAATTCCCTGTACTCCCAGGGCAAGCAGATCGTCAACAGCCTTACTTTCTTCCTCCATACTTCCGCGGGTACATTTCAGAATCATATGGAATCCCCGTTTCCCACACTCGCGTTCCATACCGTTCACCAGACCGCACCCATACGAAACACCGAAGCTGTCCAGAATCACTCCTATCAGACTTTTACTGCTGTCCCTGTCCGGAAGGCTTTCTTCCCGCCCGCTTTCCTTTTGAACACTTTCCTCTCTGACGTACTCATCTCTGCCGTTTCCGGGATTGTCAGGAGCGCTTCTGTCATCCACCCGCATAAAATTTCCCTTTTTTTCGCTCTCCCGGCTTTCCCCATCATGCTCCAGCACATAGGAACCCCTGCCCGGCATCCTCTCGATCAGCTTTTGCTCCGCCAGCATTTCCAGGGCTTTCTTGGTCGTGATACGACTCACACCGTACTGCTCTGCCAGTTCTTTCTCGGAAGGAACTCTGCTCCCGGGCGGAAAACTTCCGGTCTTTATTCCCTGTAAAAGATCGCTGTATATTTTCCGATAGAAATATTCCTTTTCCATTCCTGCACCTCAGACCCAAATGATATATCTATTATATATCATTTGAAATGATATGTCAACTTTTCAGAAAGTTCCACTTGTCAGGTCGCCGAAATCCTGTAATCCGATCACCGCGTTTCTTCCCATAAACACCTCCCGCCGCATATTTTCTACTTCCCTGCCGTTAAAATGCTTTCCTGCATTCCACCTGTTCTTCTGTACTTCCTTACAGAAATGCTTACCGGCTGTACTTTTTATCCGATAAAATTTTTCAGCCATCAGTCTATATGCATCAGTATAACAGTTTGGCAGATAATTTGCAGCCTCTGCCCCAGCCTATTGTCCTTTCGTCAGGAAAGGTTTTCCTGCCATAAAAGGAAAAGGCCTGCGGCCATCTGCTTCCCTTACGCAGATAACCCAGACCAATTCCGATTGCAGGATTTCTTTCGTATTCCTGCAGCCGTCTCCCGCTTTGACTTTCAAATCATCATTCTTCTCTGCCCCAGATCTTGATACTGCCGCTTCCTGTATTGGCCTTGATCTTGCAGGCACCGTTTCCATAGGTGTAATTGCCGTTTTTCACCTTCTGTCCTTCATCTTCATTCCACGCCACACGCACGCCGCCCGACCCTGTCCGCACGGTGGTCTCCATTCCTTTGACGCCTTCCAGATCCAGCTTAATGCTGCCGCTTCCGGTTGACATACTGATTCTCTCCGCATTGCCGTCGGCTTTTATCTTGATATTGCCGCTTCCGCTGGACAGATGATACTCTCCCACGGAGGCTTCTCCTTTGATATTGCCGCTTCCGGTGCCGCAGCGCAGTTCTCTGCCCTTTACCTCTTCCGCCTTGATATTACCGCTTCCGGTCTCCAGCGCTCCGGAAATGAACTCTGTATGATGTGCCGCTATATTACCGCTTCCCGTGTGGGCTTTCATCCTGTCCGCCACAATCTCCTTCAGCCCTACATTTCCGCTTCCGCTTGTGGCTTCCAGCGCTTCCAGTTCGATTCCGGACATGCTCACATTTCCACTTCCCACTTTTGCCGTCAGCTTCGGTATGCCCTTCGGCACTCTCACCGTGAGAGTAATGCTCTGCCCCATACTGCAGACGTTCCCGATAGTGCCATAGGAAATAATCGTCCGTCCGAAGAGCGTCACCTTTACCATCTTCTCGTCGCTGTCTCCCTCTTCCCGGATACCCTTTTTACGCTTCACCCCTGCGTAGAAAGCCCCATCCTCTTCATACTGATAATACTCGTAATTCTGCTGGCTGCTCAGCCCTTTGGCCTCATAGTCCACATGAATCTGATCATTCTCGGACTGGGTCACATAGATATCCGCCACTTTTCCTTCCAGCACCACAGCCTTATAATATCCGGAATAGGAAAACGCTCTCTTCATCTCCGTCTCTTCGAATTTATCGGCATTTTCCTCTGTCTCTGCCACTTCCTTTCCATTGGCTTCGGATACATCGACAGCTTCCCGTGTCCTCTGAGCAAATCCCTCCGGCAGTTCATCATCTGACAGCTCTCGGATCATCTCCTCAATATTCCCCAGCTCCTCTATGATTTCCTCCTCTGATTTTCCTTCATTCTCCCCTTCGGCAAAGTGCTGCCTGTAATCTTCCATAATCTCTTCCTGCAGTTCTTTTCCAAAGTTTTCAAGCCTCTCCTGCAGCTTCTTCATATATTCCTGCTTATTCATAACCTCTCCTTTCCGTTTCAGTTCTGCCATGTGCACCATGCGTCTCCCACATTGCACATTTTCCTGCACTGTGCCGTTGCCTTATCCCAAGATCAGCTGGTTTACCGCATTGATAAATACTTCCCATTCCTGCTTTACCGATGTCTGATACTGCTTTCCCTTTTCCGTCAGCTGGTAATATTTTCTCGCCGGGCCGGATTCCGATTCCACCAGATAAGTGGTTACATAGTCATCTTCCTTCAGCTTCCTGAGAATAGGGTACAGTGTGCCGCTGGCAATGGACATTTCACCGGATATTTTTTCCGTCAGTTCATATCCATATTTGTCACCCCACACCAGCTGTGAGAGCACACAGAGCTCCAGTGCGCCTTTTTTAAATTGTGTATTCATCCAGATCCTCCTTCCTTTCTGCCTGAAAATTATCATCTCTCTGAATTTTAATCAGTACTGCCTTTTGACCAGTTCATTTTATCATATGCTATTATATATTGCAATATACTATTTTAAAAAAGTTACATATTTTTGAGAGCACCCCATTTATGTACTGACACCAAAACGCCGTAAAGCCATCCGGATATGGTGATTTTACGGCGTTCTGTTTAAGCCGGCCCATTGGACGCCTCAGGCGTCTGCCAGGAAGCATGCCGCCGGAGAACTGATTGGGATAGTAATCAATCCTGCTTTGACTTGCCCGGAACAATGCTCTTCTTTCTCCTGCGTCTCCTTTGAGATATGACCATTCCCATTTATCACCCTGGAAACCGTGGAAGGCGATACATGACAATACTCGGCTATATCCCTGATGAAAACTTTCTTCTTATTGATAGGTATACTGTACCTCCGGATAGAATGGCCCTTCTCACGCTTTTCGCCATGATGCCAACGGCATATGTGCCATGAAAGTTATACAGATTATTTTAACTGGTGCAATTTGCTTTTGTCAAAATTGTTAATTTGCTTTATGCAAATGTTACATTAAAAAATTCTGCCAAAATTGTGGTATGGTTATTTTTTCAAAAAGTGGCACTTTCCATCATGCCACTTTTATTATATTCTCTATACAGGCCGGCCGACCTGTTTTATCATCAAAATTCGAATCACAGAGAGGTATGGAAATGAGTGAAAATCAGAACCGATATGAACTGAATAAACAGTTGGCGCAGATGTTGAAAGGCGGTGTCATCATGGATGTCACCACACCGGAACAGGCCGAAATCGCCCAGAATGCCGGGGCCTGCGCCGTCATGGCACTGGAGAGAATCCCGGCAGACATCCGCAAGGCAGGCGGGGTCTCCCGGATGAGCGACCCCAAAATGATCAAAGGCATCCAGCAGGCAGTCTCCATCCCTGTCATGGCAAAATGCCGCATCGGTCATTTTGTGGAGGCTCAGATCCTGGAAGCCATTGAAATCGACTATATTGACGAGAGCGAAGTCTTATCTCCTGCAGACGACAAATACCATATCGACAAAACCCGCTTCAGGGTCCCTTTTGTCTGCGGCGCCAGAGATCTGGGCGAGGCTCTGCGGCGTATCGCCGAAGGTGCCTCCATGATCCGCACAAAAGGCGAGCCCGGAACCGGCGACATTGTTCAGGCCGTCCGCCATATGCGTGCCATGAATGCAGAGATCAGAAGAGTACAGAATCTTAGGGAAGATGAGCTTTTTGAAGCGGCAAAGCAGCTGGAAGTCCCCTGCGACCTGCTCCGTCAGGTTCACGAAACAGGACAGCTGCCCGTAGTCAACTTTGCCGCAGGCGGTGTGGCGACCCCCGCGGACGCAGCCCTGATGATGCAGCTGGGCGCGGAAGGCATCTTCGTGGGATCCGGCATCTTCAAATCCGGCAATCCGGAAAAACGTGCCGCCGCCATCGTACAGGCAGTGACAAATTATACCGATGCGAAACTGATTGCAGAATTGTCGAAAGATCTGGGAGAAGCCATGGTAGGCATCAATGAACAGGAGATCGCTCTGATTATGGAAGAAAGAGGGAAATAGAAATGACCATTGCCATTCTTGCCCTCCAGGGCGCCTTTGCCGAGCATGCCCGTATGCTGGACAGATTAGACACGACCCATTTTGAAATCCGCCGTCCTTCCGATTTGGAGCGTCCTTTTGACGGCCTCATTCTGCCCGGCGGTGAAAGCACGGTTATGGGAAAACTGCTGCAGGAACTGGCGCTTTACAAGCCGTTGAAAGAATTGATTCAGTCCGGCCTGCCTGTCTTTGGAACCTGCGCCGGACTGATTCTCCTGGCAAAAGAAGTGGAGGGAGGGACAGTCCACTTTGGGACCATGGATATCGCTGCCAAAAGAAATGCCTATGGCAGACAGCTTGGCAGTTTCCACACGGAGGCCGATTTCACCGGCATCGGAACTGTTCCCATGACCTTTATCCGCGCTCCCTATATCGCCGCTGCCCGTGAGGACACAAAAGTCCTGGCCCGGGCGGACGGCCGCATTGTGGCCGCCAGACAAAAGAATCAGCTGGTCACTGCCTTTCACCCGGAGCTGGATGAGGATTTGCGGATTCACAGATATTTCCTGGGTATGGCGGCCGGAACTTAAGGCTGCCATACCCAGGATCGTTTTATTTTTCCTTTCCATTTTCTGTCTTCCTGTTCAAAAATAATGCACTGCATATGGCCGTCAGCAGTCCAAACCAGCTGACAGCCAAAAACAGGAGACGCCTTTTTGATATGGGGCGGCACCAATATCGTATTCCTGCCAACAATTGTCCGTTTATTTCTTTGCCGCCAATCTTCGTCCTTCCATATTCCGCCAGTGTCATGACTCCGTTTTCCGTTGCCCACACATATACCGGTTTCTCATTCCCCTGTGCTTCCACCGTGAGACGATATTCCTTCCCATGCTCCACCTTCCAGTCCACATTTTCAGCCAGATAATTTGTTCCCTCCCCCGCCGAAACAGGAATTGTGATCTGATATTCCCACGTTTCTCCGTCCCACAGCGTAATCAAATATTCTCCTTCTGTATCCTCACACTGCAACCCCAGCCCAATCTCTTGTATCCTGTCAAAAGAAGGAACGAACACAACTTCCAGCACTTCGTTCCGCTCCATTGGAATCTGCCGGTACTCTTCTCCGCCATTTACAATCAACAGTTCCTCTCTCGCCAGACGGGCCATCAATACAGCCGGCAGCAGTACCCCCCCCCTATTAAAACAAGGGTAATTAGCCTCTGTTTCCAGGAAACCTTCTCCCCACATCTTCCGACAGAAATCCCCTCCAGAATCAATGCCAGAAAAGCCAGAATTGTCACACTGAAGATACGGTACGTAAAAAAGTGATGGACTGCCGTATGATTGGATAACACAAAATACCAGACAAAACCCGATAAACCGATCAGCAAATAAGCACATTTTTTAGAGCTTCTCAGCCAGCCTCCCTGCCTTATGGTACAATACAGCCACCAGACCAGCCATCCTACCAAAAGGACAGCATAGATATTGTATTCATAATGAAGCCAGTTTTCATAGATGGCATTACACCTGTCAGTAAAGTCAAACTGCTGTCCCTCCAGTGTTCCGGACCGAAGAAACACTTCTTCTACCGCATCTCCCAGAACATCACGTCCCGTTACCATTCCAGCCAGTATCCATTTGGAAAGCCAGAATAATCCATATCCTGCAATCCAGCTCACCCCGGAGGCCGCCACCAGCTTCAGCCACTCCACTGCTCTCCCGGTATCCTTTCGCATCACCAGCCACCAAATCAGCGGAATTCCCCAGGTGAACAGAGGATACGTCAGCAGATCAAAATAGCTTGTCAGCATACCCAGCAGCAGAAAAAACCAGAGATAACGTGAGTTTTCTGAAAAATACTCTTTCTTTAACAGCAATACGAGGGTCCCTGTGAGGCCTATATAAAATATCCAGGAAAACTGCAGTGACATTGACACTGCCAGCGGCATTAATAAAATACAGGATGTAACAAACATACAGACATATCGAATGCCTTTTTCTCTGGCAATTATAATCGCCAGCGCAATCATCAGAAAAATCTGGCAGACCATATTCAATGTTCGAAGTTCCGCCAGCTCAAAGAAAAACATAAGAGGACGCAGTATGCTGACATAACCATGCCAATAATAGGAATAATTTCCAGCATACTGACTGTATGAGTTCATGGCACGCGTCAGAGGATTCTCCTGCGTATCATCCAATGCCGTATACAACATGATTTTATCTGAATTTCCGTCAAGTACATCAGGAAAATAGGAATGAAACCAGGTATCCAGCGAGGAACTGGATATTACTGCTCTGGGATACCAGCCCTCACTGTCCAGCTGCTCGTACGCAATATCCCTGTTCTCCGGATTAACCGGCAGTAAATATGCCAATGCCAGCAATGCGGTTCCGCACAGGACGCCTGTCAGAAGCAGAAACAGGCCTTTCCCCACAATTTTTAAGGCACCCTTATATATCTGATAAAAAGAACGGCGAATTTCTCTCACAGGTTTATTCCTCCCAATATGCCTGGAAACGTGTCGTTTTTCCTATTATTATCTTTTTTATACAGAATAAATTCTTTTTTTCACCCAGTGATACACCCCGGAAAAAAGTTTACTCTCCGCCATGGCTCTGCGCAGCGGCGCCAGAGTCACGATCATAGCCCCGCGATATTTGAAGAGCTCCCTCCTGCTCATATAATTCGATGTAATCCGTCTGTGCTCCTGTTTATCCCGCTTTTGATTCTCCGGGCTTTCCGAAAAACCCCGTCCTTCATAGAAAGCCACCGGGAAATCCATATGACGCATTTTCGCCCCTGCCTTATAAAAACACCAGAGAAAATGGTCATAATCCGCACGGATTTTATACTGCAGATCGTATGGCTTCTCCCTGCAAAGAACCGCGCTGTAAAAGCAGGACTGATGACAGGGGATATTCCGATAACAGGTAAAACCGCTGATGACAGGAGCGGAGGCAATCGTCACATGATTTTTCCCGCTGCAGGTATCCCCATACAGTACCAGCCGGTCCATATCCGTCCCCGCCTTCTTCTCCTGTTCCAACACCTGCCGGGTCCGCTCCAGGACCTCGTCCTCCGGCAGCACATCCCCGCAGTTTAGAAAAAGCAGGAACTCTCCCTCCGCGTGAGCCACGGCCTGATTCATTGCATCATAAATCCCCGAATCCTTTTCTGTATAGACCTTTACCCGCTCTGCCTCAGGGCGGGATGCGTTTTCCCTCTGCCAATTTTCCACGCTTCCATCTGTGCTGCATCCGTCCTTCAGCACAATCTCCACGTCTGTACAGCTCTGCCGCAGCACGCTTTCCAACGTGACATTCAGTTTTTCTCCCGGATTCAGGCATACCGTAATCACAGAAAATTTCATGATACTGCTTCTATCCTTTCATTACCTGTATCCATCACTGTCTTCCTCCAAACTATTGCCGGCACTGTTTCATATATCCACAGCACACATGCTATCCGTATATCTTCTTTTCCTTATTCAGCAGCCATACGCCTCCCGCGCCGAACGCCAGGCACACAAGGCATACCGGCCAGTTCACAAACATACCGGCCGTCCCCGGCTGATAGCTGATACTGTAAATCAGCACATTGGAAATAATATGTACAGCCACCGGCATCCGGAAATCACCGAAATATTCATAGGCATACACCATGAGACAACCCATGACAAAAGCATAAATTCCCTGTACCGAATTACCATGATACATTGCAAAAAAAGCCGCTGACATAACCATGGCTGCAATAGGCTTCATATACCGTCTCACACAACTGTAAATAATCCCGCGGAACAAAAGCTCCTCGGCAATCGGCGCAATAAGTCCAAAGCAGATAAGTCCCAGCGGAAGCGCTGCCGCATACTGATTCTCCGCCACTGTTTGATAGGTCTCGGAGCCGCCGATAACCCCTGTCAGCTCCAGAAGCGCATTCAATCCCAATGCCAGCCCCACAGACGCAATCCCCATGAACAGATAACTTTTCCCAGGCTCCTCCTTAATATGGGTCAACTTCATATCATTGGCCGTTCTGGCGAGAGTCTTTTTCGCAATGCCGAAGACAGCCGCCGCACCGGCCAGGATTCCTATCGTGGAGATAATAGCCGATCCATTTCCCGTCACCTGCTCAAGCGCCCCTTCCCCATTGCGTATAAACAGAAAATCTCCTCCCGAAATGCTGTTGCCCAGCGTGGCCAAAAGCACAACACCGATATTCAGACCAATATTTCTCACCATGACAAACAGCAGAAACGGAAGCGCCAGCTGCCATATCCGCTGAAAAGTCGTAAGCTTCTCCGTCTCTTCCGTTCCCCGCAGAAGGAATTTCTGCAGCTCTCCCACAGAACGGACAATATAGTCGGCTTTCGCCTCCTTCAGCTCCTCCATACCGCCATAGCCGTATGTGACGCCCACGGCTTCCACACCATGCGCATGGGCTCCCTCCACATCGTGGCGGCGATCGCCGATCATATATACTTTGCTCTTATCCACCGGTTTCTCACCAAACAGCTGCCGCAGGGCTTCCTCTATCACCTCGGCCTTATCCGTCCGGGTTCCATCCAGCTCACTTCCCACCACAACCTTAAAATATTTCGCAATGTTAAAATGCTCCAGAATCTGCCGCACGAACACAGTGGGCTTGCTGGAGGCAACCGCCATAAACATTCCTTTGGAATTCAGCGCGCGCAGCATCTCGGGGACCCAGGTATACAATTCATTCTCGAAAATCCCCTTATCCTGGAAACGCTCCCTGTATTTCTCGACTGCAGCTTCCGCCTGCGCTTCGTCCATCTGATAAAATTCCATAAAACTGTCCTTCAGGGGCGGCCCGATAAAAGGTTCCAGCTTGTCCAGATCCGGCTCCTCAATTCCAAAAGAAGACAATGCGTACTGTACACAGGTACAGATCCCTTCTTTGGGGTCTGTCAGTGTTCCGTCCAGGTCAAATAACAGATAATTTTTCATTTAAAAACTCCTAATCTTATCATTTCCGTCATCAGATGTCTTATCGATGCGGATAATTTTTACATCATAGCCAATAGACGCGTTTACCTGCACGGAAACGGTATCTCCTTCCTTTTTCCCCAACAGTGCCTTGCCCAGCGGGCTTTCGTTGCTGATCAGATTTTCCAGAGAATTTCCTCTGACCGTGGTGACAATTTTATAGGTTTCCACAGCCCCGTCATCCGTAAATTCCACCGTGACAGTATTGTTGATGCCAACCTCATCCTCCGCGGACTCCTCGGAAATCACTTTGGCCGTCTTAATCATTCTCTCCAGATATCGAATACGGCTCTCATTCTGGTTCTTGAATTTCTTCGCCGCATAGTATTCAAAATTCTCGCTCAAATCCCCCTGCGCTCTCGCTTCCTTCACATCCTCCAGCGCTTTGGGACGCACCACCAGCTTCCGTTGTTCAATCTCCTCTTCCATCTTTCTGATATCACTGGGTGTCAGTTCATCATACATAAGTCATTCTCCTGCTTCTTCTCATCTTCGTATTCTTATCCCGCACAGCCTTCTGCAGGTTCTCTCCTGCTTTCTTCTCTCACACTCCGACGCCGTACACCACAACCACCGCCAGAATAATCTGAATAATAGCGAAGCGGAATACCGTCTGCGTATTGGACCAGCCCCACATCTTCCGCACATGGTCGTGAAGGGGCGTACGCACTTTCGTCAGAATGCGGATTTTCCCCACACGAAGCAGCGATACCTTAATCAACCCCAAACCGCCGTCCAGAAGCAACACAAATGCCGCCGGAATATACAGAAGCGGTCTGCCCGTCTTCAGAACGGCAATACTGATAAAAAGTCCCATGGCCCTGGAGCCCGCATCCCCCATCAGGAGCCGGCTGGGGGTGGCATTATACCACAGATAGCCCAGGATACATGCCGCAAAGAGCAGAATCAGGAATGAAAAATCCTGTCCCACCTCCAGAATCCGATCCACCAGATAAATGGTTGTCATGGAAATGATGGCCAGCGTCCCGGAAAGCCCGTCCACACCGTCGGAGCAGTTGGTCACATTCACAGATACCCATACCAGAATCACCGCCAGCACGGCAAACACTCCTTTGGGAATCGTAATCCCCATATGGAGAAATGCCAGTTCTATGGTATTGGAATTATATTTCAGAAAGGTCATGGCTGTCAAAACCGCCACACACAAATCCAGAAAGCCCTTCTTGAACTCTCCCCAGGACGTTTTCGAGGCGTCATCCAGAAACCCTGTCATCATACAGATAACAATCAGAATCAGATAGATGATGCTCTCTGCCTTCAAAGGGGAAAAAAAGAGAGCCGCCGCCACAAAGGCCAGCACAAAAATAATTCCGGCTCCCCTGGGCTTCCCCGCGGACAGCTTGCCGTCATGAGCAAATTCCCGCCCTGCATCTTTCGGCAGATACTCCCCCAGCTTCGCCGTAGCGAATACCGTTACCACAAACGCAAACAAGATGCCTCCCAGTGCAAGCAAAGACGACTGTTCTTCCGATATCACAGAATATAACATATAACTCCCATCCGCACTGTTGTGCTGTTTGTTTTCTCAGGAACTGCGTTCCCGGAGTGCCTTTCCAGGAACACAGTTCCTGGAACACCTTCCTTTATAGAGCTTGTACGAATATTACGATTTTATCACAAAAAAATCGTAAATGCAATCAGATACGAGACCAATCGCGCTAATAACGTAACTGTGCGTGTAATTATTCACAGCTGATTTCACAAAATATTTTTACGTAAAATCAGTCCCTGCGGTGTCAGTTCATATACGGTATCACACACTTCCCTGATATATTTTCTGTCATGGGAGACACTGATAATTGTTCCCCCGTATGCCCGGAGGACATTGCGGATCACAGGATTTGACAACGGAGAAAAATTCCGCGTGGGCTCGTCCAGAATCAGCACATCCGCCTCTGACAGACTCATTTTCAACAAAAACACTTTCGCCTTCTGCCCACCGGACAGCTCCGCCGTTGGATGGTTCATTTCATCCGCCGTATACTTCATGGAACCCAGGTATGTCCGTATCCGGGTCACTTCTTCCTTCCCGCCTGTGGTACATAAATACTCCACCGGTGTCCGGGACATATCCAGCAGCTCCTCATAGTTCTGCGGCATATAAGCAGCATGAATGTCTTCCCTGGTCAGAAGCTGTGCCGCAATCCGCCGCAACAGAGTCGTCTTGCCCGCGCCGTTCCTTCCCGTAATGCAGATCTTCTCCGCCCCTTTCACATACAACTCAATCTGTTCCGCCAGCACCTTTTTTGCACTTTCCGACATTTCCCTTTCGGTCTCCTCCAGACTTTCCACAGAATTCTCTTTTCCCTTTTCTCCAAAGCTTACCTCAGGACTGCCGCTTCCATTTCCCCGGAAGCCTTCCCCGGGACTGCCGTTTTCACCGCCCCCGCGGCTTGTCTCCCTGTCATACTTTTCTGCTTTCTTCCCTGCTGTCAGCCTGTCACAGTGAAAATCCAGAATCACTTTCCCTGCCGGTATCCGAATATCCTGCCCAAATTTCAGGAAAATGGCCTCCTCCGCTTCCGGCATCCGAGTCATGTCCTCCGCCTCCCGGTCAAATCTTCTCTCCATGGATTTCACTGACTTCATCTTTTTCTTCAGCAGACGGCCGCCGGCGGGGTCCTGCCTGGAAATATTTGCCTGATCCCGATCCACCTTCTCCATAATCCGATGCAGCTTCTCCTGCCTGATTTTCTCCTGTCTTCTGTCGTTCAGCGCCTCTCGTTCCTGTTTCTCCATCCCCGCTTCTCTCTGCTCCAGATATTCTCGGTACGGCATATGCGCCACAGTGCAGCGACACAGAGTTTTGCGCCTGAGCTGTTCCAGATGAATCACCATGTTGGCTGTCCGCTCAATCAGCGTCTCATCGTGGGAAACATATAAAATCGGCAGCTCCGATTCCCGGATAAAGGTTTCCAGCCATTCCAGCGTTTCAATGTCAATGTCGTTGGACGGTTCGTCCAGCAGCAGAATCGTCGGCCTTCCCATCAGGATCCTGGCCATCTGCACCTTCACCTTTTCCCCGCCGGAAAGCGTGCCCATACGCTGTTCACTGTAAAATAATTCCGGTGAAAAATACAGCTGCCTGGCCAGCCCGTTTAATTCCTTCCGGTCATACTCCCAGAATGATTCCTCCTCCGCAAAAAATTCACAGACACTCTTACCCCTCTCCTCTATCTCCAGCTCCTGGGGCAGATATCCCAGCTTTTCCCCCGTATGAATGCAGCTGCCTTCCGCCTCCGCATAGCTTTCTATGGCACCCGGGCTGTAAATCCATTTCAGGATAGTAGATTTCCCGTTGCCTTCCTCACCGATCATCACAGCCCTGTCACCGGCATTCAATACAAAGCTGAATTTCTCCACAATGGTTCTCAGATCCTTTTTGTGAGTAATTGTCAAATCTTTTATCTGTAACATATTCTCTTATCACCTGTCACCTTTCAATCTCTTACAAGCTTCTGTCCAAACGTTTTCCGCAGACACACTGTGATTGTTGACTTCCCTGGCCAAACTGTCTGAATTGCTGGTTTATTCACGGTTGGCCGCACACAACATGCAGCTTATTGCCCCCTGGAAAGAAGCTCTGCAATCTCTTCCTCTTTCCAGCTTTTAGCCGGCAGAATGACCGCCCTCTCCCCAACCACTTCTCTCAGAATCCGCAGCTCCACCTGCTGCCTGTGCCTGAAATGTACAACCAGATCTTCAAAACCTGAGTAGCCATGCGCCCTTCCACAGGGAGATTCACACAGATATTTCCACATCAGCGGATACCACATTTCCTTTCCCTGACTGTCGCAGCGTTCCTTTCTGATGATTTCCGTACTTTCCTCCAGGTTCTCCCCGTACAGATACAGCAAAAGGAAGCTTTCTTTCCACATCTCGTCGTATAATTTCCGGTAAAACGCCACAATCTCATCGTCATTCCTCTGGTGAAACAGAATCAGATCTTCCACAATATTCTGCAGAAATGCACATTCAAACAGATATCCTGTTCCGGTAAACCGGCGATATCTCATACATACAATCTCCTCCAGCTCCTCCCGGGATTTCCTTCCATTGTAAATCTCAAATTGTTCCAAATCCCTATGGAAGCCTGGGATATCTGTCAGGATTTTCGTATATGTGACAACATAGCGGTCACCTTCTCTGAAAGTGTTGGCCTCCAGTTCCTTCTGCAGGGCAGGGTATCTCTCCATTGCAGCACCATATTCCCCTTCTGTCATCCAGGCACACCAGGCCAGCTCCACAGGTGAGTAATCTCCCTCCCGGCATACATGCAGGTCCGGTCTTTTCTCCGCAATCTTCTGCAGCAGCGTAGACTTCCCCATTCCCTGTATTCCCTCTATAAAGATGTTATGCATACCTTTCTCCTCTTCTTTTTCTGCTTTATTCTCCTATTCTCAAGGTTTCTAATCCACAACACATTCTCACTTCTCTCCTCTCTTTTCTGTAACCGGACGGTATGCTCCGCAAATCGCATGCTTCCAGGATGCTCTGACAACACAAAAAAAGAACTGTCCGCAGCCAAACAGTTCCATTACATACCATACCCCCTCAAATCCAGAGCAAATATTGCATCCCTGTGCCAAAATATGGCGGATCTGCACACAAAAAGAGAGGCTATGAGAACATAATCCACTTTTGGCAACATGACAAAGCAGTACCAGCTTTTCTTCGTACTGCCGAAACCTTCATGTAATCAAAAGCAGATTATCTCCCCATTTTTTCACCTCCCTCTTTCAGGTAAACTCACTTTATTAAGGGCAATTACAGGAATCTTATGAAGTCTCTTCGTCAACGTTATCTGCAACTTCCTGATTTTCTGCAACATCTTCCTCGATCTCATACCGCAGCTCAAAAAGAGTTTTAATATTAAATCCCCTTGCGCCGCCTCCCTTTATTAATTTAATATATACATTATTTTACTTCCTGTGTCAATATCTATTCGACTGTTATTGCTTTATGTCCTCTCACATATTTCGTTCACATCCCCAAAAATTCTCCCCGTCCAATGCCTCAAACGGCCGATTCCGTGCCTCCTGTCTCTCCTTCGCATATTTTTGTGTATACTGCTCCCGTATCAGCCGGGAAGCCCTGTCCACAGCCTCCCGAAACCCCTGGGCGGACAGACGCACCGCCCCGTCCCCCCAGATAATCATCTGCTCCATGCGGTCCGAGGTAGCCACCGTCACGTGGTGTTTCCTGCCTATTTTGTGAACGGTCTTCTCGATATACTGGTCCGCAGTCTCCGCTTCTTTTGTGTAGACCACATAAATGTTGTGATACCGCTGTATGGAACCGGGATTACCCTTTACCTTATAGGCATCGAATACCAGAATCAGCGTACAATCCATAAACCCCTGATAATTGCTGCAGATGTCCATAAGCCTGTCCCGGGCACTGTCAATATTCAAATCGGCCAACTCATGCAGGTCCTCCCAGGCAAATATGATATTATAACCGTCCACCAGGAGATATTCCTCCTTTTCCGAACCTGCTCTCTGCGCGGCAGACCTTCTGCCTGGGTCTCCCCCCTGTTCCCCCTCGTTTTGCGCCGAAACAGTCTGTCCCGCAGGTTTTTCCAAAGCTGTGTGTGATGGCACATTCTGCTCCGAATTCTCCTGCCGGCCGCTTCCCGTATTGCGCTGATGATACCGGTAAGGCTCATAATCCCGCTTTGCCTTGCCGTAAGTGCGCAGAAAAATCTCTTCTATTTCCTCCTGGGTGATGTAATCCGAGCCTGACTCCGTTCTTTCTGCTTCCTTTTTCCGGCTTCTGCACGCGCTTTTGTTCTTCTTTCCAAAATTTTCTCCGTCACCTGTCCCTGCGCCATCATCGTCCCTCAGACCGGTATTGCCTCCCTGACTGTCATCTCCCGCAGCGGACAAACCTTCTTCCCGTTTTCCGCGCTCCCATTCTTCCAGGCTCCACCCGCTTTCCAGATGGGCATACTCCGGCACCTTCTCCCACGGTACCAGGAAGCCGGCCCCATGGGCACAGAATACCGAAGAAGCCGGATTCTCCGTATCCGCCTCCGGCTCATAGCCGAACTGCTCCAGTACCTCCTCTGTATTATGGCAGGGTTCATATCCTTTCAATGTGCAGCTTAATCTGCCCAGGCCTCTGGTATAGGCATTCACTTCCTTCTGATAACTTCTCATGGCTGCCGCCGGAGCACTGCCGGTAATAATTGTATATTCTCCCTGCGTCCGGGGCGTGTCAAAGCTGCCGTACATTCTCCGGATATCCGACATGGCTCTGCCCATCTGGGCTGTCGGTACCTCCAGGATAAAGGAAAATACCGGTTCCAGAAGTACACTTTCACTTTGCATCAGTCCCTGGCGCAATGCCCGGTAAGTAGCCTGTCTGAAATCCCCTCCCTCCGTATGCTTGAGATGATCCCGTCCTGTGAGAAGCGTAATCTTCATATCCGTCACCGGGGAACCTGTCAGCACTCCCGGATGGGTACGCTCTTCCAGATGCGTGAGAATCAGCCGCTGCCAGTTCCTGTCCAGAATATCTTCACTGCAGGCCGTGGCAAACTGCAGCCCGCTGCCCGGTTCCCCCTGCTCCATCAGCAGATGGACCTCCGCATAGTGGCGCAGCGGTTCAAAATGGCCGATTCCCTCCACAGCTCCTCTAATGGTCTCCTTATATACAATCCGGCCGTCTGTGAATTCCACTTCCAGGCCAAACCGTTCCAGAATCAGCCTTTTCAGGATTTCAATCTGCACCTCTCCCATAACCTGCAGGTGGATTTCCGGAACACACCGGCTCGCTCCTGATGCCTCCTGCCAGACCACATGAAGCTGCGGCTCCTCCTCTTCCAGTCTGCGCAACTGTCCCAACACCTTCACGGCATCACTGCCCTCCGGCAGTATCAGTCCATAAGTCAGCACAGGCTCCAAAATTGGAAGTTCGTTACGGCTTTCCCTGCCCAGCCCCTGTCCGGCAAACGTCCTGTCCAATCCTGTCACGGCGCAAATCCCCCCGGCCTCCACACATTCCACCGCCGTATACTGAGCTCCTCCGTAAATGCGCAGCTGATCTGCCTTCTCCTCCCAGATTTCCGCCTCCGTTCCCGCACTGCCTGAGTTACTCACAGGCATTTTTACCCTCAGGATTCCTCCAGTAACTTTCAGATGAGTCAGGCGGCTGCCGGAAGTATCCCTGGAAATTTTATAAACTCTGGCACTAAATTCCTCCGGATATTCGGGGCATAGAGCATACTTGCGAATTCCCCGCAGCATCTCCTCCACACCGTCCAGATGCAGTGCCGAACCGAAATAACAGGGGAACAGACGCCTCTTTCTGACTGCCTCTGCCAGAGAATGTTCTTCCAGACGCCCTGTTTCCAGGTATTCCTCCAGCAGGTCCTCATCACACAGGGAAAGCTCCTCCCATAAGGTCTCCCCGCCTTCCTCCGCCTCCGGGCCGAATGCCTGGCAGCCGCCGTCCAGCCTTGTCTGCAGCTCCTTCAACAGTTTCTCCCTGTCTGTCCCCGGCTGGTCCATTTTGTTGACAAAAAGGAATACCGGAATCTTATACTGCCCCAGAAGACGCCAGAGCGTCTGTACATGGCTCTGCACCCCGTCCGAACCGCTGATTACCAGCAGGGCGTAATCCAGCACCTGCAGGGTACGCTCCATCTCCGCGCTGAAGTCCACATGTCCCGGGGTATCCAGCAGAGTGATATCAAGTCCCTCCCACTGAATCTGGGCCTGTTTGGAGAAAATCGTAATGCCACGCTCCCTTTCCAGAGAAAAATTATCCAGAAAGGCATCCTTATGGTCCACCCTGCCCAGTTTCCTGATACGACCGCAGGTATATAAAAGTCCTTCCGCAAGAGTGGTTTTTCCTGCATCCACATGGGCCAGGATGCCCACAACTAATTTGTTACCGCACATATATTGATTCCTCTCTGTTCTTCCGTCATGCCCCTGCGGCTGTTTTCCGCAGCACTTGAACTCGGCAGCCTGGCTTCCTGGTTCCATAACAGAATCCAAAAACGGGATTCTGGTATCCAAGGTCTATTATACCCTGCCATACTTTCCAAAGCAACGACAGCTTTCCATCATTTTGCCCATCATTTTGCGGTTGCCTGCTCTCCTGCAATATGAAACTATATGGCAGGAACAGTGTAACAGTTCAGACAGTGTACTCAACTGTTACAGAAACAGGGAATCATTGAGGCAAAACGTTACAAAACTGCTTGACACAACGGCTGAAATGCCATATATTAAAACCTGAATAATGATAATCGCTAGGGGAGCACATCGCTGAGATTGAAACGGTGCCGCGCATCGTCTCTAACCCTCACTACTTGAACCGGATAATGCCGGCGTAAGGAAGCAGAGCAAAAAACGCGTATAAAATCGCGGCAGAGCCATACAGAACAGACGGATTTTCCGCTGGCTTCTGTATTCTGCAGTTGCCGATGTCGTTCCTCCTTAGCCAAAAGTAAGGAGGTTTTTTATGTTGTACCATGTAATTACAGAAGGGGATGACATCAGTTACATCCCCACCCCCCTGGGCAAGGCAGTACTTGTTATCACCATTATTGCCCTTCTGGCCGTCGCTTTGGCCTTTGCCCGAAAGAAAGCGTCCGGAAAAGTCTCTCTGAAGCTGAGCGCCAGACAACTGGCCTTCTGTGCCGTTTCCATCGCTCTGGGCACAGTCCTGTCCAATGTAAAGCTCTACAGCTTTCCCTTCGGAGGATCTGTCACTCTGTTCTCCATGCTGTTTATCTGCCTTCCCGGCTACTGGTTCGGTCTCGGTGCCGGTCTGATCACAGGCGTCGCCTACGGCATTCTGCAGCTGCTCATCGACCCTTTCGTGATACATCCCGCCCAGCTGCTGACAGACTATATTCTGGCCTTCAGCGCCTTCGGTCTCTCCGGTCTGTTCTCCAGTCAAAAAAGGGGGCTCATCAAAGGCTACCTGGCAGGTATCGTGGGACGATGGATTTTTGCCACCATATCCGGCTGGATCTTCTTCGCCGAATACGCCTGGGAGGGCTGGGCGCCTCTGCCCTATTCTCTGGTCTACAACGGCATTTATATCTACACGGAGGCCGCCGTCACTTTGGTCATCCTGACGGTTCCCTATGTGCAGAACGCTTTTGCCAGTGTCAAAAAAATGGCCTTGGAATAGTTTGTGATATCCCCTTCAGGCACCTTCTGAAGGGGATATTAGTCAGTTTCCTTCATCTTCTCCACGCAGCAAATGAATCAGAATTTCCGTGACGGATACAATTTCGTGAATATTCGTATATTCCTGGCAGCTGTGAACACAATTCATGGATGTGGCCATTACAATTCCTTCTATCCCATACTGAAAATACACATTTTCGTCGCTTCCGCCGAATGTCTTCACCAGCCTGGGCTCTATCCCCGCTTTCTCCGTCGCTTTCCGGTACGCTGTCACAGCCTTGCTGTCAAGCCCTGTTTCATAAGCCCTGATATCCACAGACTCTTCCCAGCGCAGCCTGACCCCGGATTCTGCCGCGGCCTTTTCAAATGCTTCTCTGTATTCCCTGAGAAATTCCACCGCCTTTTCATGCTTCAGGCTGCGTACCTCCCCCCTCACCACACACTCCGGCGATACAATATTAATTCCCTTGCCCCCGGAAATCATACCGATATTGGCCGTGGTATCTTCATCAATTCTCCCCTGCCGAAGAACTGCTATGGCCCGGGATGCCGCCGCGATGGCGTTGGCCCCTTCCTCCGGGCAGAATCCGGCATGGGCAGCTTTCCCCTCCATACAGGCAGTGAAAGAGAGAATGGAAGGAGCCGCATATGCCGCGTCCCCTATCCTCCCGCTCAAGTCCAGAACATACGCCCGTTCTGCCTTCAGTCTTCTGTAGTCAAATGCCTTCGCCCCCTTGCCGTAAATCTCTTCCCCCGTTGTAAACAGAAGCTCTATGTCATAGTGGGCTATCTGATTTTCTTTCAGATATTTTACCGCCTCATAAATAGCTGTAACGCCGGCCAGGTCATCCGCACCCAGTACGGTTGTCCCATCACTGTGTACCTCCCCATTCTCTCCGAATACCGCCTTCTTCCCGTAAGCCGGCATAACCGTATCCATATGTGCGGATAGAAGAATCGAGCTCCCTTCTTTCCCTCCTTTTACACAGCCATAGAGATTGCCCGCATCGGAACCTGTCACCTCCGCGGTTTGGTCCTCCGTCAGCGCCACTCCCAGCCCGCGGAACAGCTCTCTGATATGGTCCGCCATCTTTTTTTCCTTTAAGGAAGGCGAGTCAATCTCCACCAGCTCCACAAATATTTTCTCCGCATCTTCATAAATTGTTCTCATTTTACACTCCTTTCGCCCGGCTGCCAGCCTGTGTTCCCTTTATCTTACCATGATTGCAGTCCATATGCCACTGCTTCCTTCGGGATCCATTCCGAGTTATTTCCATAGTCCTGTTCCGGATAGCGCAATATTTGAGTACTATACACCAAAAAGTAACTGGTTCTTTCCTGCCGACTGTACTATACTGATAAAGAAGCAGACGGAAAACCTGTCTGAACAGATAAGAAAACAGACCTGACGGTCGAAAAACAGGAGGTCAGACTATGATTATCTATGTCAGCAATGCCGCCCCCCAAAATGGAAACGGCAGCAAAGAAATGCCCTTCAGGCATATCAATGATGCGGCAAAAATCGCGGTGCCCGGAGACGAGATTCTGGTAGCGCCCGGCGTGTATCGCGAATATGTGGACCCGGTCAACGGAGGAACGGAAGATTCCAGAATTGTGTATCGCAGTGAGAAACCCCTTGGCGCGGTGATTACCGGCGCGGAGGATATGAAAGACTGGAAGCATCACGAAGGAAATGTATGGGTCTGCCGTGTCAATAACGGTGTATTCGGAAGTTACAACCCTTACACCACAATGATAGGCGGAGACTGGTACTTCGCACCGGTAGTTCGTCACACCGGAGCCGTTTATCTCAACGGCCGCCAGCTGTACGAAACAGAATCTCTGGAAGAATGCCTCAAGGGAGAAGTATATGCGCCGTCCTGGGAGCCGGAATGGTCCGTATACAAATGGTATACCGAACAGGATGGAGACGAAACCATAATCTACGCCAATTTCCAGGGGAAAAATCCAAATGAAGAAACTGTGGAAATCAATGTGCGCAGGAACTGCTTTATGCCTTCCAAAACAGGGGTAAGCTATATCACCTTCAGCGGTTTTACCGTGGAAAAAGCAGCCACCACCTGGGCCCCTCCCGCCGCATATCAGGACGGAATGATCGGTCCCCATTGGTCAAAGGGATGGGTTATCGAGGACTGTGATATCAGCAACAGTAAATGCTGCGGCATCTCTCTGGGAAAATATTATGACCCGGAAAACGATCACTACTTTACCAGAAAACATGTAAAAAGTCCTACCCAGATGGAGCGTGACGCCGTATGCCGAGGGCAATATCACGGATGGACCAAGGAAAAGATCGGAAGTCATATCGTCCGCCGCTGTCATATCCATCACTGCGAGCAGACCGGTATCGTGGGCCGTATGGGCGCTGTGTTCAGCCTCATCGAGGATAACCATATCCACCATATCAACAACATGCAGCAGCTGGGAGGTGCGGAAATTGCCGGAATCAAGCTGCACGCCGCAATTGACGTGGTAATGCGCCGCAATCATATCCACCATTCCACCATGGGAATCTGGTGTGACTGGCAGGCACAGGGAACACGTATCACCCAGAATCTTCTGCATGACAATTATGTGCCGGACAATACGCCCAGAGCGGCCGGTTCCATGTTCAGTCAGGATATCTTTATCGAGGTGGGGCACGGACCGACGCTGATTGACAACAATATCATGCTTTCCAAAGTGAGTGTTACGCTTGCCACGGAAGGTGTGGCTCTTGTTCACAATCTGATGCTGGGCAGATTCGGATTGGTAGGCAAAGGCACTGACAGTGTGGTGGAAGGAGTCAACCGCGCACGCTACACACCCTATCATATTCGCCACCGCACGGAAGTGGCAGGCTTTATGACCATCCTTCACGGAGACGACCGTTTTTACAACAACATATTCGTACAGAACTGGCCTGTGGAACCGGATACAAAGGATCCGGAGAATCAGGAGGTCGGTACCCACCTGTTCGACGAATATCCCACATATGACGAATGGATCAGTCACTTTGAAATGGACAAGCCTGCAGATATGGGAGCTCTTGAGAAATATCATTTCTCCCATCTTCCGGTCTGGGCAAATGGAAATGCCTATTTTAACGGAGCCAAACCCTGGAAAAATGAAAAAGAAAATCTGGTAAACCAGACAGACAGAATTTCTGTGGAGCTGAAAGAAGTCGAGGGAAGCTATTGCCTGGAAACCAATCTGTATGACTTTTTGAAAGATTTTAAGACCGGCATCATCAACAGTGATATTCTGGGATACGCCTTTGAGCCGGAACAGAGATTTGAGAATCCGGACGGAACGGCCATTCTCTTTAACGAAGATTATCTGGGCGAGCACAGAGGTACAGCCGCACTGCCCGGTCCCTTTGCCACCGGGAAAGAAACGAAAAGAAAACTCTGGTAAATACCGTATTTTTTCGGACAGCGTACCGGAATTAAATTCAGACTGTCCCTGACAGAACGGCTGCTCTTTTCCGGCAGCCTCCTGTCAGAGTTTCGTATCCTTTATTTCCGTTCGGCAGCCCCGCTGCAAAGACTCAGCAGATAATCCACCGCGTGTGCAAACCCCTCTCCGGAACACAGCTGCGTTCTGTAGGCCGGCAAATGCTGCAGCTTATCCACAAAGGGCTGGATGTTTGCCACGGCAACAGACTGCGGAAAATATGCAAACATCGGCTCGTCATTAGGAGAATCCCCAAAAAACACAACACTGCGCTTCATTTCTTCTTCCGACACTCCCAGCACCGACTCAAAAAACAGACGAGTCATACTCACTTTGTCGTAATCTCCGAACCATGTGTTCACATGAATCGAGCTCACCTTTGCCACAGCTCCCATGCTTTCGCAGATGGCCCTGATTTTTTCCGCTGCCTCAAAGCCCAGATAGGGAGGGTCTTCATTAAAATCAATGGCCGCGTCATAAATCCGTGCAAACTGATCCTTGGCCGGCCGACAGCCCGGCACACCCTCAAGACAAGCTTTTGTCACAGCCTGCAGTTTTTCCCGGACATCGCCGCCGGCTACATCCGGATGTATAAAACTTTTCAGATGATTGTCCTCGAAATAATACACAAATGCGCCGTTTTCGCCCACAACAGCCCGAACCGGCCATTGTCTCACAATCATATCGCACCAGCCCGCAGGCCTTCCCGTAACAGGGATAACTGCTATCCCGCTGTCATGCAGCTTCCACATTGCCGCGTATGCAGCGGCAGTCAGCTTTCCTTCTGTTGTGATGGTGTCATCAATATCACACAGCACATAGCGAATCTGTTCCGCCTGCTCGGCCGGAAATAAACTAAAAGCTTTCATTCTCTTCTCCCTTTGTGCGCCTGGGCGCAAATAAAAACAGATATCATCGCATCATCATTTACGTTACGCGTCCCAGCATTCCTGTTCTGCATTTCCATTGGAATTTCAGTATACCGTCATCTGAGATACTCCTGAAGCTGTGCAAAATCCAGCTCCAAATCTTCCACAATCCCTGAACGGATGACATCCGTAAAGCCGTATACCTTCGGTTCCTTATCCTCCCCTTCGAAATCATATATGGTTACAGTCTCTTTCCTGTGGTCAACAATCCAATACGCTCTGACTCCGGCGCTTCTGTAAGCCTCCAGCTTCCTGCGGCAGTCCATGACAACACTGGAGGGAGACAACACTTCCATCACCCAGTCCGGCGCACCATGGCAGCCCTGATCATCCAGCTTGTCCCTGTTGCAGGTGACAATGACATCCGGCTCCACGTAATTCCATCTGTCATTTTTCAGAAATACCGCAAAGGGAGACACATCCACTTCACACTTTCCCCCTTTCCTCATAATGTGATGAAAAATCATGGCATAAAGCCATCCCACCGTCTTCTGATGTCTGCGGGTAGGCGTGGCCATCATGAACATTTCTCCGTCAATCAGTTCCGCCCTCTCTCCTTCCGGCAAGGCCAGAATATCATCAATTGTATGCATTTTCCCTCCTGTCAGCACTGTACATGCAGAACATGCTGCATGTACAGTGCTTCTCTTCTTGCCATTTGTTCCATAAAATCCTCCTGTCCCGGCAGGAGCCTCGCAGACATAGTCCTGCCCTATTCTATTTTTGTCTGAATAAATCGGCAGAATTTGCCTTGAAAGTACAGATTCTATATATACGATTCATCGAATAGTCTTGATAAAAGTAGTGTACAACATCAAAAGGGCATTGTCAAGAAAATTATTGACGATACCGGAAACCTGATACCAGAAATTGAAACATATGACGCCAAAAATAAAAATACTCATCACACTTTTGTACCAAAATGAATTTTGTACAAGAAGTGAAACTGCTTGCCAATCAAACGGAAAAATGATAATCTTTTCATAAACAATGAAAAGGGCGATCCAGTTTGATAACAAGTAAAAGTCTACCGGACTCTACAGGGGAGCGGCAAATATGAACACAAAACAAAACAGAAAGACAATCATCATTCTCACCATGGTAATTGGTGTTGCAGCGCTTATTTTTCTGGGATATTTTATAAAAGAATCCAAAACAGGATTCTTTTATCCGGATTCTGCTACGCACTCCACGTCAGAAAATAAACACTCCTCCGGAAAAATTTTCTTATATGGAGAAACACACTCTGTCCAGAATATCCTGGAAAAAGAGTTTGAATTATGGTCATCTTATTATCATAATGACAATATGCGGGATCTGTTTGTGGAGCTTCCATATTATACGGCGGAATATCTGAATGTCTGGATGCATTCTGACGATGATGACATTTTGGATATCTTATATCAGGATTGGGCAGGAACAGCAATATCCTCCCAGGAGGTCATCGACTTTTATAAGCAAATCAAAAGTCAATGTCCGGAGACCGTTTTCCACGGAACCGATGTGGGACACCAGTATGGTACCACAGGAAAACGGTTTCTGGAATACCTGGAGTCCGGCGGCCAGGAGCAATCTGAACTGTACAAACATTCTCTGGAAAACATGGAACAGGGGCAATACTACTATCGACATTCCGATCCTGTCTACCGGGAAAATGCTATGACAGAAAATTTTATCCGGGAATTTGACAGCCTGAGAGATAAGGATGTAATGGGAATATACGGTTCGGCACATACCGGCACAGAAGCAACGGATTATGAGACAAATTCGGTCCCCTGTATGGCCAATCAGCTTCATAAAATATATGGTGATGCTTTATATACGGAGGATTTAACTTCTCTGGCCCTCAATAAGGAGGCCTGTGGAACTGACGTCATTCAAATTGGCGGAAAAGAGTATACGGCGCTTTATTTCGGCAAGGAGGATTTAACCACTCTTCTTCCTGATTATCAATGCCGGGAATTCTGGCGTCTGGAAGATGCATACAATGATTTCAAAAGCAATCCTGTAACCGGAAATGTATTGCCCTACCATAATTATCCCATGAAAGTTGAGACCGGTCAGATCTTTGTCATCGATTACACAAAGGCGGACGGCTCCGTTGTAAGAGAGTATCATCGTTCAGACGGAAACACATGGAACGGATATCCTGTCACAGAGGAAATTCTTATGGAAAATTAAGTCCCTCCTATCTCCCAGGGCAGACTTTGGTTATTTCCCTTGTCTGCCTGGGAGGTATCCTGATATACCCGGCCACTCTTCGGCCACTCTGCTTTTATTGCTCTTTAAAGTTCCGAAATTTTAACCGGTCTGTGCTCTTCCACAGATTTCTTTGCCGCAAGGCCGATTTTCACCGACTGCATTCCGGCATGGATGCCCACCGGCACTTCGCCGCCGTTTTCACAGGCATTCACGAACTGACGCATTTCCTCCGAGAAGGATTCCATATATCTCTCCAGGAAGAAGAACAGCGGTTTCTCCCCTGTCACACCCTCTGCATTGGAAAGTACTGCGGAAGAAAGAGTATCGTTGGAGGTTGCCACCATTCCTTTGGAACCGAAAAGCTCTGCGCGCTGATCATATCCGTATGCGGCACGTCTGGAATTATCAATCACTGCCAGTGCTCCGTTTGTCATTTTCAGGGTAATAATGGCAGTATCCACATCTCCCTGCTCGCCGATAGCGGGATCCACCAGCACAGCAGACTGTACGTAAACTTCCTCCACATCACTGTTAGTGAGAAAACATGCCATATCAAAGTCATGAATGGTCATATCCAGGAACATTCCTCCGGATACTTTGATATACGCAGGATTGGGCGGCTCCGGATCTCTGGAGGTTATCTTCAGGATATGGGCTTCGCCGATTTTCCCTTCATCGTATGCTTTGCGCACCGCCGCAAAGTTATGGTCGAAACGGCGGTTGAATCCAACCTGGAACTTACATTCCGGATGGGCTGCCAGGGCGTCTTCCACCGCTTTAATTTTATCCAGCGCATGGTCCACGGGCTTCTCACAGAATACATTTTTCCCTGCCTCGATAGCCTCGATAGATATGGAGGCATGGGTATCTGTGGACGAGCAGACCAACACTGCGTCAATTTCCGGGTCTGCCAGTATGGCTTTGTAATCCTTGTAAATCTTCTCCACGCCCATTCCCCGGATAAATTTCTCGGTTTCCTCATTCATGAAGGGGTCGGCCATAGCTTTTACGACCGCATTCTTCACATGGTAGGTGATAGACTCCAAATGTACCTTTCCGATACGTCCTGCTCCAATAATGCCAATACGAATCATCTGTTTTTCCTCTCTTTCTTTTTATAGATTGTTGTCAGTTACTTTAACTTCGCATTTAATTCACTAAGGGCGGTGCTTCCTGCAAGGACCTTTATGGTCCTGAGCCCCGGGGCAAATTCCTGACAATGCCCGGCAAGGGCCTATCTCTAAGGCCTGGGCTCTTGAGATGACCAACAGGGACCTGCCGTCTAAGGCCAGGGTTCCTGCAAGGATTTATAGAGGGCCTTCGCCTGTTTTTTGCAAGTTTTTATATGAAGTACCGCAGTCTGGTTTACCATTTTAGCATTCTGTATAGCCCGGTAAGTATAGAGTAAGTTCAGAACGCAGGAAAAGACAGCCTGTATGCAGCTATAGTAACATCCACTAAACACGCCAGCTAAAAACGCCAGCTAAAAACGCTTAGCACAATATCTGCACCATGCCTGTTTAACCTGCTGAGAAACAGGCAGAGGAGGCCGGGAGCTCTTTTCGAAAGCACCAGGGGGTGCTTTTAGCAGAGAGGAAATCCACTGCCTACTGAAACTTAGGTGCGGTACTTTCGCGCCTTAGTTTCTGTTGGCAGTTAGTTCCTCGGCGCGTTACCCCGCCGAGGAAAGAGCTCCAGGCCTCCTCTGCCGTCCCTTTGCTTTAACCCTGACTTGCTGCAGAAACCCGGGCCTTAGACGGCAGGCCCCCTGTAAAGCCTTGCAGGAATCCCAGCCTTAGACGGCAGGCCCCCTGTAAAGCCTTGCAGGAATCCCAGCCT
>CAJUQT010000024.1 GCA_910588225.1 uncultured Acetatifactor sp. | reverse complement strand
ACAGATATCGAGAATTTTCTTACAGATTATGTGAGGGCTTAAATTCCAGTTTGTCTAAACAACCATTATTACAATCACAACTGAATAAGTAACACAGCGTCAGAGCGTATAGAACAGTCTATGCGCTCTATTTTATTGTAAAGGAGCAGATTTATGAGCAAAGACAGCAATACACAGCAAGGAGCCATCCGACAGCACCCATCCACAAAAATTATCGTGGAAAGGCACTATCATTGTTTCGGTGGAATATAATGCGGAAAATGCCAGCGGTTTTGTTAAGAGCTGGGACAATACATATATGCAGGCGATGCTGCATGGTACCGGTACTTATCCGAATGAGTATACCCGCTTCTATGCAGGTCAGCTTTTAGATGGACAGGGAGAGGAAGAGATTGATGCTCTGACCGGAGCTACTTCCTCTTACGGATCTTTTAAGAAGCTGATGGCAGCGGTAATAGAGCAGGCAAGGCAAGGGAACTCCAGCATTGTAATTGTGGATACGACCGAGTAGGCGAAAGCATTCGTTAGAAAGTGGAAGGTAAAAGAAACGCTTGCAGACACTAAACACACTGCAACAGATGACTTGTTTTATTGCCTTTCTGACAATCTTTCCATACAAAATTCTGCTATACTGCAAGTAATAACTGTCAGACAGCAGAGACAGTTCAGTCGTAAGATACTGAAAAGTCGGAAACGGCAATGTATCTACAGCTTAATTTGCCGGCAATTCCAGAACAAGTTGCTGACAAAATACGTCACAAGGAGGGATTTTTATGGAAACGAAGAAGCAGGCACTGATTTTCCAGGGCGGATGGGACGGACACGAGCCTGCGCTGGTGGCGCAGCGGTTTAAAGGAATGCTTGAGCGGCATGGCTACACCTGCGAAGTGTATGACAGTCAGGACGTTCTGGCGGACGGCGGGAAGCTGATGGAGATGGACTTGATTGTCCCCTGTTGGACCATGGGGGAGATTAAGTCGGAGTACCGCAAGAATATCAGCCTTGCGGTGGCGGCGGGAACGGGACTTGCCGGATGTCACGGAGGAATGTGCGATGCTTTCAGGCAGGATGTGGAATGGCAATTTATGACTGGGGGACAGTGGGTCAGCCATCCGGGCGGAGACGGAATTGACTATACGGTGAATATCTGCAAGGGATCCAGCCCTATTGTGGAGGGTCTGGAGGATTTCCATGTGTGCAGCGAGCACTATTATCTCCATGTGGACCCGGCGGTGGAAGTGTTGGCCACTACCAGATTCCCGGTGGTGAATTATTATCACATTTCCAATAAGGTGGTTGACATGCCTGTGGCCTGGACGAAATTCTGGGGGAACGGCAGGGTGTTCTACTGCTCTCTGGGACACCATGACGATGTGTTCGAGAAATTCCCCAACGCAGGAATTCTGATGGAGAGAGGACTTGTGTGGGCGGCGGAAGGCAAGGCCTATGCGGTGGAACACGGATTGACAACGGAACGTTTTGAGAATACTGCGAAAATGTATTGATATAAGGCGGTATAATATGTACATATGATAGAAGCCAGGACGGGAGGAACCGTTCCGTAACTCTATAATTGGAGGGGGATTTACGGCAGAAAACGGTCAAACGGCAGTGTATCAGGAGAGAGGATGGAAAACTTATGGAGAAAGTAAAAATAGGCGTACTGGGCACAGGAGCCATCAGCGGTATTTATTTTAAGAACCTCACCGGCTTGTTTCAGGAGGTGGAGGTTGTGGGTGTCTGCGACCTTTTCCGGGAGAAGGCACAGGAGGCCGCAGAAGAATACGGTATTTCCAAAGTGTATGGTACCATGGAGGAAATGCTTGCGGACGCGGAAATCGAGATTATCCTGAATCTGACTCGTCCCAACGAGCATTTCACCACCACAAAAGCGGCTTTGGAGGCAGGCAAGCATGTGTACAGTGAGAAGCCTCTGGCGGCCACCTATGAGGAGGGCGCACAGCTGGCGGCGCTGGCGAAGGAGAAGGGACTCCTGCTGGGCGGAGCGCCGGATACCTTTCTGGGCGCAGGCATTCAGACCTGCCGGAGACTGATTGACGACGGGCTGATTGGAAATGTGATCGGAGCGGAGGCGAGAATGGTCTGCCACGGCCATGAGAGCTGGCATCCGGCGCCGGAATTCTACTATCAGTACGGTGGCGGTCCCATGATGGACATGGGACCTTACTATATGACGGCGCTGGTGAATCTGGTGGGAAGGGTGAAGGAAATCACAGGGATGACCGGACGGGCTTTTGAACAGAGAATCATCACAAGCCAGCCGAAAAAGGGCACAGTGGTGGACGTGGAAGTGCCCACTCATACCACAGGATTGCTGAGGTTCGAGAACGGAGCCATCGGAACAGTGCTTACCACTTTTGACGTTTACTATGACCGTCAGGCCTTTCTGGAGATTTACGGGACGAAGGGGACACTGAGAGTGCCGGATCCCAACGGCTTTGGCGGCAGTATCTGGCTGCTTCGGCCGGAGGACGGAAGCTTTAAGGAGATGCCGCTTCTGTATGACTATAAGGAGAACAGCAGAGGACTGGGCGTTGCGGATATGGCGAAGGCCCTGCGGGAGGAGCGGGAGTTCCGGGCGGACGTACAGCAGACCCTTCATGTGCTGGAGATTCTCACTACCTTTGAGAAGAGCAGTGCAGAGGGACGCTGTATAGAGCTGGCTTCCCCTTATCAGAGGAGAGAGCCAATGAAGAATCTGCCGGTTTCGGGGGTGCTGGACTAAAGTATCGGGCGACAGGAGAATGTTTGCATTGTGTATTTTACAGCATTTTGCGTGCGGAAAACAAGGAAATTCCGGACTGAAAAGCGACACGGCAAGTCGGAAAAAAGGAATAAAGTGCAGTATATCTATCCGAATAAAGCTAGAATGAGATGTCACGTAATGCCGGAGAGATAAAGAAACCGGAGAGATACAGAAACAAATTACGAGGAGGGCAGACGGAACCACACAAGGGTTCCCATGCCCTCCTTGCTCCGTATATGGAGCATGCTTTCCGGAGAGTAAGTGAGAAGGAGCCTCTGGCAGCAGTTGGGCAGACCGATATGGGCGGAGGTATATTCCAGATCGCTTTCCCGGAGCCGCTGGCGGATTTCGCGAAGCCTGCGGGCGGGGATGCCGGAGCCATTATCGCAGATACGGACTTCGATAGACGCATCATGATACTTTTTCCGGACGGTAATCTTGATACGGCCATTTCCCGAAGTCTGCTTCAGTCCGTGAACGATGGCATTTTCCACCAGGGGTTGCAGCAGAAGCCGGGGAATCATGGTTTCGGCAAGGGTTTCGTCTATGTCCCAGAGGACCTGAAAGCCATTATCGTACCGGGCCTGCTGGATTTCCACATATTTGCGGCAATGTTCCAGCTCCTCGTCCAGGGTGACAAAGGTATTGGGAGCTTCCAGGGAGAACCGCATGATATCGGAGAGATTTTCCACCATCTGATTGGCGTGAGTCTGTTTGCCCTTTGTCAGGGCCAGGATTTCATAGTTGATGGTCTGTAGGGTATTGTACAGAAAGTGAGGATTGATCTGGTACTGCAGCGCCTGGAGCTGGGCGGTCTGCAGACGGAGCTTTCTCTCGGACAGCTGAATCTGCAGATAATTATTTTCCAGGAAAATCCGGATGATGTTGTGTAGAATCTGGGAATACATGTCACGAGTGTTGTATTCCACTTCCGGCAGCGGCTCTTTTCTGGCGGCACTGTCCAGGAGAGAGACAATCTGGTTCAACTGATGATAGCTGTTCAGAGACAGCATATAGGCGAGTATCACGGTAATCAGTGCAATCATCAGGGTGATAATGATAGTGAGCTGAGCATTCTGGATGGCGGAATGGTACAGAATCCGGTTGGGCACTGCTGTCACAAGGCGCAGACCATATTCCGGATACTCCGCCGTATGGACCAGATGATAGTCTACGAAGGTGTCCTCCAGAAAGGACTGGCTCCATAGACTGATTTCTTCCTCGGAGAGTTTAGCGTTATGGACCAGGATATGATTGTCCGAATCCAGGAGGAAGAGGCCCTGACCCTCATAAAAAAGCATGGAATCATAGGTGTGACGAACACTGTCAGACGAAAAATTGATAACACTTCCGCCCTGGAAGTTATGGAAAGTGTTGAATACGGTGAGAACCTGCCTGGGTGTCTCAAAAGGGTAATCCGTTTTGACCCGGGCGCAGAGCCGCTGTCCGGCGCCGCCGGAGGACAGCATGTCTACCCATTCCTGGTCGGTAAGGCTTTCAAGGAAGACAAAATTGCCCGCCGAGGTATAGACTCTGTCCAGGGAATTGGGGAGATAGAGATAGATGGAGTCTATCAGGGCATTGGAGTAGACAATGGAATTGATAAAAGCGGAGAAGTGCCGGAAAGCAATCATTTCAGGATATTGAATGGATTTGCTGTCCAGCATGCGGCTCAGGCTGGAGAGCAGCTGATTGCTCTCTATATACACATTTACAGCCTTGCTTTCATCAGTGAGAGAATGCAGATGCTCTTCCGCAAGGCTGACTGTGTTTTCCAGCCTCCGGCGGGCGTCGCGCTCCACATTCCGCCAGGAAAGATACACCATCAGGGAGCCCAGAATCAGTGTGGGCAGAACGAAAGCACTGAACAGAATGAGAAAATTCTTCTTCACAAACTGTTTTTTCACATTAACTGTCTTCATAGAATCCACCGCCTTTGTATTCTCTGGGCGAGCAGCCGTAAAAACTACGAAACGCTCTCGTAAAGTTCTTCGGGTCTTCATATCCCAGCTTTTCCGCGATCTGGTAGACCTTGAGAACGCCGTCGGAAAGCATTCTGCCGGCGCAGTTCATTTTGGCTTCCAGAATAAACTGAGAAAGGTTCCGGCCTGTCTGTTGTTTATACAGAGAGGACAGATAGCCGGGACTCAGCCGCACCTTCGCGGCGGCACTTTTCAGGGAGGCTTCGGGCAGGTCCTCCAGGATAAATTGATTCACCTTGTCCACAATGGTCTGGTAGTAGCAGACAGGGGCGGGGGCATCTGTCTGTTCCATGTCCAGAATCCCCCGTATTTTATGGAAAACATCCAGAAGCTCCTGATATTTTACCGGTTTCAGGATATAATCATGGACATTATAATGCAGGGCCTGTTTCGCATATTGGAAGTCGGCATATCCGCTTAAAAAGACGATAATGGTCGATGAGCCGGCCAGCTTTTGAGCCAGCTCGATTCCGCTCATCACCGGCATTGAGATATCGGTGAGAATGACATCCAGAGGATTTTTCTGTAGATATTCCCACAATTCCTGACCATTCTGGGCCTGGGTACAGATGGTAAAGCCCATGTCTTCCCAGGGATAGAAATCACGCAGGCCGGTCAATATTTTGGGTTCGTCATCCGCTATGCCGAGTTTATACATTTTTCCGCTCCTTATCCCCTGTCGCTGCCATATTGGGCGTCATCCGTTACCAGACCTGCTGTTCCTTTGGAGGCCTGTTATTTACTTTATTTTCAGGGATAGGGGGGTGTTTGTCAATTGGTAATTGTTCGGTAATTTTATCCCCCAATCGTATAAAATGACACTTTTTCGGATGGAACACATCTACTATCGCAAAAGCCGCCGTGATAGGATAAAATCACCGACACCCGTCAAAACAGGTGGCAGTCAGGAATGGCCATCCGACTGCCGCCAATATCTGACGGTACTGTCGGAAAAATGAAAAAGCAGGATTAGACAAAGGAAAAGACAGGACAAGAAAGAGGAGGAGACGTATGAAAGTGAAACGAATGATCTGTTCGGTATGTGTGCTGACGATGCTGACAATGCTGCTTACGGGCTGTCAGGGTAAAAAAGAGGAACCGATTACGCTGAGATTTTCCTGGTGGGGAGGCGATACCCGGCATGAGGCCACCATCAAGGCCATTGAGCGGTATATGGAGCTGAATGAAAATGTGATCATTGAGTATGAGTACATGGGATTTGACTCCTATTATCAGAAGCTTCTGACACAGATGTCAGGTGGAACCCAGCCGGAAATCGTATCTGTGGACTACAAATGGATTGGAGACTTGATTGCTCAGGGGAAACCCTTTCTCAATATCAACGACCTCTCCGACCAGATTGATCTGTCCAGTTTTGACCGGGAGTTCATCGACAATTACTGTGGACAGGATGGGTATCTCATAGGTGTTCCCTGTGGCATCAACGGCAGAGGCGCACTGTATAACACGGAATTTTTTGAGAAATATGGGCTGACAGCTTCCAATGACTGGGACTGGGAAGACCTTCTGGCGGCGGGAGAGAAGGTGAACGGGCAGGATGCCAACGCCCATCTGCTGTTCCTCACCAACGATGTGCTGGTATACGTGACAAGAGACCTCATTAAGCAGAAGTACGGCGAGAACATGATCAATGACGGGTATGAACTGATCTGTACGCCGGAGGATCTGGTGGAGTGCATGGAGATGGTGCAGAAACTGGTGGAGACAGGCACCATGCCGCCTTTCGAGGAAAGTGTACTGTATGAAACCGTATTTGCGGACCAGATTCCCAACTGGCTGGAGGGGAGCTGGGGCATGTCGGTGCTGAGCGCTTCCAACCTTCCTTCCATCGTGTCGGCATCCCCTTTTGAAATCGACACTATGAGGTGGGTGGTGGCAGAAGGAGCAAAGGATTCCTCTATTACCATAGCGCCCACCATGATGCTGGCGATTCCGAAGGCCTGCGCTCATCCGGAAGAGGCGGCCGCCTTTATCAACTGGTTCATGAATGACCCGGAGGCCATCCAGATTACCGGGGATACCAGAGGAATTCCGGCCAACAGCAAGGCAAGAGAGCAGCTGGAAAAGGACGGACTGATTTCTCCGCAGGTATCTTCCATGCTGGAACAGGCGCTGGCGGACGGCGGAAGCCCGGAGAACGGTCCCACATTGAATGCGGAGTGTGCGGCGGTGATCAGCGATTATTCTCACAAGGTGGGATATGGGGAGATGGAGCCCGAGGAAGCAGGCCGAAAGCTTTATGACGACCTGGTGTATACATTGGAGAAACTGAAAAAGGGAAATGAGGAGTAATGGCGGGGCCGTGGAAAGGAGTGGAAGATGAGACAAAGCAGGACCGGACATCGGTATAAAAAGAGCGACTATGTGGCATTTCTGTATATTGCGCCATGGATCATCGGGTTTCTGGTATTCCAGGCCTGGCCCCTGGCAGCCTCGTTTTTTTACTCCTTTACGGACCTTTCCATGCTGAAGTCCTGGAATTTTGTAGGCCTGGAAAACTTTCGGGAAATTTTTACCCATGACAGGATTTTTGTGCAGTCCCTGAAGGTGACAGTGCTGTATGTGGTGGTTTCCGTGCCGCTGAAGCTGGCGTTCGCGTTGCTGATTGCCATGCTGTTGAATATGAAGGTCCGGGGCATCGGAGCATTTAAGGTATTGTACTATCTGCCGTCCATTCTGGGCGGCAGCGTGGGAATCTCCATTCTGTGGAGATTCCTCTTCAACAGGAACGGCCTGATCAATCTGATGCTGGGAAAGCTGGGGATATCGGCGGTGGACTGGCTGGGAAGTCCGCAGAATGCGCTGTTTACCATCAGTATGCTGTCGGTGTGGCAGTTCGGCTCTTCCATGGTACTGTTCCTGGCGGCGCTGAAACAGATTCCCCGGGATCTGTACGAGGCAGCGGAGGTGGACGGTGCAGGGAGAGTGAAGATGTTCTTCAGGATTACGGTGCCAATGATTACCCCCATTATTCTGTTCAATATCATCATGCAGATGATCAATGCGTTTCAGGAGTTCGCGGCACCGTTCCTGATTACGAAGGGAGGACCGCTGAAATCCACCTATCTGTACGGAATGATGTTGTATGACAACAGCTTTACCTATCTGAAAATGGGCTATTCTTCGGCGCTTTCCTGGATTATGTTCGCCATTATCATGGCGCTTACCGCGCTGATTTTCCGGTCATCGGAATATTGGGCTTTCTATCAGGATGGAGGGAATTAATGCATATGGGAGCAGAGAACAGAGAAAGGAAGAGAAAAAAGAACGGGCAGAAAAAGGGGCGCATGGGCCGGTTGATGTGTTATGTGTTTCTCATAGCGCTGGCGGTGGTCATGGTCTATCCGCTGCTGTGGATGATTGGTTCTTCCTTTAAGGAAAACAATGAAATTATCACTTCCATGAGCATTTTTCCGAAGCAGGTTCGGCTTTCGGCGTTTGTGGAAGGGTGGAAGGGAAACGGGAGATACACGTACTTGACCTATTTTACCAATACATTTCTGCTGGTGGTGCCAACGGTATTTTTTACCGTGTTCTCCAGCATGCTGGTGGCCTACGGATTTGCCAGATTTCGATTTCCGCTGAAAAAGTTGTGCTTTGCGCTGGTGATTTCCACTTTGCTGCTGCCGGAGCAGACGCTGATGGTGCCCAGGTACCTGCTGTTTAACCGGCTGGGATGGCTGGACAGCTATAAACCCATGATTGTGCCGGCAATTTTCGCCACGTATCCGTTCTTTATCTATATGATGATACAGTTTATCAGGGGACTTCCCAGAGAACTGGACGAATCGGCCAGAATCGACGGGTGCGGCTCCTTCGGCATCTATGCCAGAATCATTGTACCGCTGTCGAAACCGGCGATTTTCTCCGTGACCCTTTTTCAGTTCGTGTGGAGATGGAACGATTTCTTCAATCCGCTGATTTATATCAACAGCGTCAGCAAGTATCCGGTGTCCCTGGCTCTTCGGATGTCTCTGGACGTGGCGGACACGGTGCATTGGGACCAGCTCATGGCCATGTCCCTGCTGACCATGCTGCCGCCGGTATTGCTCTACATATTTGCACAGAAATATTTTATAGAAGGAATCGCCACTTCCGGGCTGAAGGGGTGACAGAACGTAACGGTTCAGACAGGGCACTGCATTGTTATGACAGAATATCAGGTGCCGGCATTTTGGGAACTTTACAGCAGCTTTACGGAGAATTTGGGTGGTGTGAAGAAGAAATTCGGCATGGAAAGCGGGAAAAGGAGAGGTGATGCTTATGAGAAAATTTGAATTCCGAGGGTATGAGATACACAGTTCGCGGATGTGGCAGCAGGCCCAGGTGGACATGGCGCTGGAGTTTATGGTGAAGGAAGGGCTGAACGCGTTGATTTTTCACCAGAATGACCTGGTGGATCAGCTTGTGTTCCCTGAAAAATATTATGACAATGACATTCTGTGGGAACGCTGGCCGGTGCGGCGGCAGGGAGTACTGTACCAGAGAGACTATATGAGCGGGGTCATCCGCAGGGCAAAGGAGAAGGAAATCGGATTTTATCTGGAAATCAAGGAAATTTATACGCTGGAATCTATATTTGAGCTGTTTCCGGAGCTGCGGAATGCAGACGGCACGGTTTGTCCCAATCACCCGTTCTGGCTGGAATTCCTGGAGGAGAAATTCAGAGAATTATTTGAGCTTTTCCCGGATATTGCGGGCATTATCGTAAGTCTGGGCACCAGGGAGAGCCCGGTGTCCATAGCGGCGAACAGGTGTCACTGTGAGCGGTGCCGCAAGACAGCAGATCTGGACTGGTATGTCAACGTGCTGAAGGCTATGTATGGGCCCATTTCCCAGGCGGGGAAGGAGCTGATTGTCAGGGATTTTGCCTATACTGCGAAGCAGCAGAGCCTGATGATTCAGGCATGCGAGGCAGTTTCGGACAGAATAATCATTGCGCTGAAGGCCCAGCCCCATGATTATTATCCTACCTTTCCCATCAATCCGGAGATCGGGAATACGGGAAAGCTGCGGGAATATATTGAATTTGACACCTGGGGCCAGTATTTTGGCATGGGCGTGGCGCCTATGAGTCTGGTGGAGGATATGAAGGAGCGGCTGGAAATCTGCTACGAGAAGGGAGCCGCAGGGGCGTGGTTTCGGACAGACTGGGAGCTGATTCACGATGCTTCCGTGCACTGTACCCCCAGCCTGGTAAACCTGTATGCCGGGGCCATGCTCACGGGAAACCTGGATACGGAGCTGGATGAAATCTACCGCAGATGGGTGAAGGAGGGACTGTACTCTCCGCTGAAGAATGCCTCTCAGCTTCAGGAAAATGTGACGCTGACCAACCCGGAGGCCTGGAAGAATCTCAGAAATTTTATGAAGGCTTCCTGGGAGGCTTTTGCGGGAGCGGCGTATATTCTGGGTCATCAGTATCTGGAAAGCGACCAGCCCCCTTATACCATCGACAAGGCTTTCGAGATTATGACGGTGATTCACTCCCGGGATGACTGGGAGGAAGGAGCCTCGAAACGGGTTGCCGTCACGAAAGAGAATATGGAAGTTATTTTTGCAGAAAAAAAGAAAGCCATTGCCCAGACAAAAGAATTATATGGTATACTGGATATAGATGCGCTGGGTGCGCCGGCGGCGTTTGCGGAGGATATGAAGGCCGTGATTCGGACAATGGTGCTCTTCGCCCAGTTCTGCGATGTGACCACCAGAGCCATGTATCTGACGGTATGGGCGGAGAAGACGGGAGAGCTGCAGGATGCGGAGAAGGCCCGGGCCACGGTGACGGAGCTTCTAACGATGGCGGATTCTCTGGAACAGGAGCTGGAGGGAACGAACTATCCCTATTATCTCTACTCACGCCTGCATCCCCGGAGGATTCGGAGGTTTGCGGCGGATGTGGAGAGACGGGTGGAAGTACTGCTTTGATGAATTCCCGCGGATGATTTTGCTCTTTCTTGTCGCCGGATAATGGCTCCTGTGGGCATGGAAGCAGTTCAGTGCGTTGTGTCCACCCATGAGAGACGGATGCGCAAATAGTGTAAAAGCTTAGCATATCTAACGCGAATATCGCACATATATAGCATGGGTATCATGGAAGCATAGGGCGAAGATTATGGCGCATAATGCGCAAGGGGCGTGGCGCATATAGCGTAAAGGGTTTGCGCATGACGGAACAAAACAGCAGGAGGGAAGTATGAAGTATCGGATATTGCAGGGAACAGATTTGAAAGTATCGGCTATCTGTCTGGGAACGGTAAAATACGGCGTGGAAATGGCGGAAAAGCAGGCGGGAGAACAGTTGGATCGTTACTTAAGTCTGGGCGGGAATTTTATCGACACCGCCCATGTATACGGTGACTGGACCCCCGGGGAACGGGCCAAAAGCGAGCACATCATCGGCCGCTGGCTGAAACAAAGCGGCAGGCGGGAAGAGGTAATTATCAGTACGAAAGGATGTCATCCGGACATGGAGACTGTTTCTGTGCCCAGAGTGACCCCGGAATGCATTGTCAAAGATCTGGATGAGAGCCTGCAGGCATTGCAGACAGATTATGTGGACTTATATTTTCTCCATCGGGATGACACAAGTATTCCTGTTGCGGAGTTGCTGGGGACATTGGAGGAGCGGCGAAAGCGCGGCAAGATTCGCTGGTATGGCTGCTCCAACTGGACGCTGCCCCGTCTGATGCAGGCCGAAGAGTATGCGAAGGCTCAGGGAATCCCGGGATTTGTATGCAATCAGCTGATGTGGAGTCTGGCAGAAATCAACAGGGAAGGCGTGGCGGACAAGACGCTGGTGCTGATGGATAGCGATACCTGGCAGTATCACCGCCAGGTCGGGAAGAATGCTATGGCCTATACCTCCGTGGCCCAGGGGTATCTGAGCAAGCGAATTCGCGGGGAGGAAATCAGGCCTCAGCTGCGGGCACAGTATGAGAATGAACGAAATGAGCAAATTTTGAGGCTGCTGAAGGAATGTGGGCTGCCTGTCAGTAAAATCTCTCTGGCTTATCTGATGCAGCAGCCGTTTCCCACGGTTCCCATCGTCACCTTCCGGACGGAGCAGCAGCTGCAGGAAGGGCTGCAGAGCGCGGATATGACTGTGCCGGAGGAACTGATGGAGGCCCTGGACATAATAAAGGAATATGGGAACGGTCAAAAGTAAGGAAGAAGAGAGGATACAACATTTCCGAAAAGAAAGACTATTGGAACAATTCATAATATCCCGCAATCTCACGGTCCGAGTCCCCTTTCAGTATAAGGAGAATCGGGCCGTCTTTTTTGATGGCTTCGGCACCCTTTTGCAGGAAGGCAAAGTGACTGCAGTACAGCAGATTTTCCACCCGGAACATATTCATGGGGTCATACCCGCAGATACAGGCGGGGTATTCCACATAGGTGCTTTGAAATCGAATATTTTTTTGTGAAAACTGATGATGGTATTCCGTCAGAATTTCAAAGATATCAGCTTCACTTCCGCTTAAGATAATCCGGCGCTTGTCCTGCCTGCTTTCAAAGGATATCGTCATCCCTTCTTTTCGATTGACAGCATCACAGATAAAATGCATGAGGCGTACGGGATCCTCTTCCGGCATATCCCAGATCATACAGGCGGAATTCGTTTTCTTATGCGTATCATTCCAAAACTCACTCACGATCGATTTGTTTTTCACCTGGATTGCCGACCGCACCGTTTCGTTCTGAAAAAAGTCGCTGACCTGCTGTGGGGTAAAGGCCCATATGCCGTTTTCCTTCTGACTGTGAAGAATGCTCGCATCCAGGTAATTGCGAAGGGTGCGGTCCGAAAGCCTTGTGCTTTGAGTCAGCTGTTTGAGAGTGTACATGTGGTTCCTCCCGGAAATGTTCTGGTTTTGGCTATTGCGACGCAATGCCTTTACCTGACTTTATTATAGCAGAGACAGAAACGGCTATTCATATGAAAAGAGAGGCGTTTTTCATATGGGAATCTACAAAAACTGGTTGACAAAACTCCGAAAATGAATTACCATTTTTTTATCAAGACAATCTGTGAAAGGTGCATCTCGCACATTCGGGCAGTTTCTGCCGAAATTTTTCACACACAGTGGCAGGGACAGTCTGAAAGGCATTTGGGAAATATTCTGTGTCTCTGCTTGACAATTTCAGAAAGAGAGGACAGGATATGATTTCCAAAATACGTTTTGTATCGACAAGGCAGCGGCGTATGCGTCGGCCGTTGCGGTACTTTATTGCAAACCGGAAGGTGAAGGACCGGCTTTTCTGCTATATTTTTGAACGGGACAAAAAGGCTTTGTTACAGCTTTATAACGCGCTGAATGGGACGGATTACTGTGATGAAAGTGCCTTAGAGATTGTCACGCTGGACAATGTGCTGTATATGTCCATGAATAATGATGTGGCCTTTATGTTAATGGGAACGCTGAATTTGTACGAGCATCAGAGTACGATCTGCCCCAATTTACCTCTGCGGTTTCTGCTTTATACGGCCGCGGAGTATGAAGCCTATGTGGGGCGGGAACAGGACCGGATTTACGGGAGTACTCTAATCAGGCTTCCGACACCCCGCTGCGTTGTGTTTTACAATGGGGACGATAAGATGGAAGACGAGCGAATTCTGCAGTTGACTGACGCTTTCATGGAGGAACCGGGAGAGCAGAAATCCTGTCTGGAACTTACAGTGCGTGTATTGAATATCAATCATGAATGCAATCAGAAGCTGATGGCTGGATGCAGACGGCTGGAGGAGTATTCCTGCTTTGTGGCGAAGCTGAAAGAGTATCAGAAGAGGTATAGTTCCACAAAAGAGGCTGTGGATGCCGCAGTGTCATATTGCGTGGAGCATGGAATCCTGACGGACATTCTGATACCATTGAGTGCGGAGGTGAAGAAAATGCTGCTGACAGAGTATAATGAGAAAAAAGCGATGGAATGGCTGAAAAAGGAAGCACGGGAAGAAGGCAGAATAGAAGGCAGGCAGGAGGGCAGAATAGAAGGGAAAATCGACCTTGTGCGAAAGAAAGCAGCGAAGGGCAGGTCGCCGGAAGAGATTGCGGAGATGTTGGAAGAGGATATTTCAGAAATAATGGAAATCTGCGAAATGCTTAATTGCCATCCGGAGTGGAGTGACGAAAGAATTTATGCGGAAATGAAATCATAAATATTGAAAGTGTAATGGTTGAGGACACTGGTTTTCAGTGTCCTTTTTGTTCATGACAATAGAATCCTGGCAGAGCATGGATTCTATTGTTTAAGAAAAATATCTTGCAAAATGTGAATTAAAATGATATCATAATAATATCAATAAGATTTAAGGACAGAGGAGGAGAAGACATGCTGGAGGTAAAGCATCTGACGAAAACCTATAAGGGCGGTAAGACTGCGGTGGCAGACCTGTCGCTTCGCGTGCATGCAGGAGATATTTACGGGTTCATCGGTCATAACGGAGCGGGGAAGACCACTACCATTAAGAGTATCGTGGGAATTCATGACTTTGACAGCGGAGAAATTTTGATAGACGGGAAGAATGTGCGGACACAGTCCCTGGCCTGTAAAAAGGTGACGGCCTATATCCCGGACAATCCGGACATCTATGAATATCTGACCGGGATTCAGTACCTGAATTTTCTGGCGGACATCTGGCAGGTATCCGCTGCGGAGCGGGAGGAGCGCATCCGCGCAGAGGCCGAAGACTTCGGAATCTATTCGGTTCTGGGAGATCTGGTCTCCACTTATTCCCATGGAATGCGGCAGAAGCTGGCCATCATAGGGGCGCTGATTCATGAACCGAAGCTGCTGGTTCTGGATGAGCCTTTTGTGGGGCTTGACCCGGAGGCTTCTCTGCTGTTGAAGGGGAAGATGCGTGCCTTATGTGAAAAGGGAAGCGCCATTTTCTTCTCCACCCATGTGCTGGAGGTGGCGGAGAAGCTCTGCAATCGCATTGCTGTGATTTCAGGCGGCAGGCTGATTGTGGAGGGAAATACCGGAGAGCTGACCAGGGATAAGTCTCTGGAGGATGTGTTTATGGAGGTGACCCATCATGACGAGACAAATTAGGCTGTTGACGAAGCTTTCCCTGTATGGGATGTTCGGACTCAATGAATTTCGTCATACCAAAGATGCCCGGAAGAAGAGAAGATACTATTTGTTCGGAATTTTGTGGGCGTTCCTGATTGTCATGCTGGCGGGCTATGTATGCGCTCTGAGCTATGGACTCATTACCATGGGGCTGGGAAAGCTTGTGCCGGCGGTGCTGTCGGTGAGTGTCTCCCTGCTGATATTTTTCTTTACCATATTCAAGGCGGGGCCGGTACTTTTTGACAGGAAGGCCTATGAGAAGCAGATTGCCATGCCGGTTACGGTCAGAGCGATTATTGTCAGTCGGTTTCTGTCCATGTACATCACGAGTATGCTGCTGGGTTTTCTGGTGCTTCTGCCGGGAATGGCAGTGTGCGGAGTGATGGAGAATCCGGGGGTGATATTCTGGATCTATGGCATTGCGGCGGGCATTTTTCTGCCTCTTCTGCCGCTGACTCTGGCTTCCATACTGGGTGCCCTGATTGCAGGGATCAGCAGCAGATGGAAGCGGAAAAACCTGATTTCCATCGTGCTGACAATCGGTTTTGTGTGCGTGATTATGATTGGAAGTATGCGTATGAGCGCCATGGAAGAGAGTGAACTGATGGGTATGATGGAGCAGATGGCAGGACAGATGGAAGGGCAGATTCGCAGCATGTATCCGCCGGCTATGTGGATTGCAGATGCCATGGGAAAAGGCGAGGCGGCGAGGCTTCTGCTGTTTCTGGCAGTGTCTCTGGGGAGCTTTCTCCTGTTCCTGGAAATCCTTCGACATTTTTACGTGAATATCTGTATGCTGCTGGGGGCCAGGGAGACGAAAGGCAATTACCGGATGCAGGTACTTCAGAGAAAGTCAGTGCTTCGGACTATGGTGGAACGGGAGCTTCGGCATTATTTTTCTTCCACCATTTATGCGACGAATACGCTGCTGGGGGAGATTCTGATGCTGATCCTGGCCATAGCCGTGTTGGTGACGGGGCTGGAAACAGTGGAAACCATGCTGGGACTTCCCGGTGTGGTAAGCAGAATATTGCCGCTTCTTGTGGGATTCCTTCCGGCGATGATGCCGCTGACGGCCTGTTCCATTTCCATGGAGGGAAAGCAGTGGTGGATGCTGCAGACACTGCCTGTGACGGAAAAAGATGTGATTCGAAGCAAGGTGGTGACGAAGCTCCTGGTGTCCTTTCCCTTTTACCTGGTTTCGGAAGTGCTGCTTTTCATAGCGATTCGCCCGGCAGATGTGGACGCCCTATGCCTGCTGGCAGTGCCGGCGGTTTATATCATATTCGGTGCAAGGGCAGGACTGGCAATCAACAGCAAATTCCCGCTGTTTGACTGGGAAAATGAAGTGCGGGTGGTCAAGCAGAGCGCATCTGCCATGCTCACTATGCTGGCGAGTATGGTCTCGGCGCTGGTTCCCATTGCAGTATTGCTTGCATGTCCGGATATTCCGGCGGCTGCAGTGTATGCCGTGACGGCATTCCTGCTGGTTGCCGCCGTATGGGGAATGGACCGTAAAACGGCGCTTCCATGACGGGACATGTAATGACGTATAGAGGAGTGCAGTATTGCGCAAGAACTGAAATCTGCGTGATGCCAGCCTGAAGGTGTGGCGGGTGATAGCACTTTCTGGCAGTTTGACTGTGACATTGGAACGCAGGATGCTTACAGCTGTGCGAAAACCTCTCCGATGGGCGCCTGAATCAGCAGGTCGGCGTGGGCGTCCCGGGGAGTGGGCGCCTTGTTAATGACCACCAGCTTATCGCCGTTGAAATAATCGATGAGTCCAGCGGCGGGATATACGGCCAGGGACGTACCGCCGATGATCAGTACCTCCGCATCATGAATAAAGTGTACTGCATCGTTTATGGTTTTCTGGTTTAGGCCTTCTTCATAGAGAACTACGTCAGGCTTTACAGAGCCGCCGCATTTCTCACACGCAGGAACGCCGGTGTTGCTGCGGATATAGTCCAAATCGTAAAACTGCCCGCATTTTTTACAGTAATTACGCAGCACGGAACCGTGCAGCTCCAGAACGGTGCGGCTGCCGGCTGCCTGATGAAGCCCGTCAATATTCTGGGTAATGACGGCCCGCAGCTTCCCGGCCTTTTCCAGTTCCGCCAGCTTCAGGTGAGCGGCGTTGGGCCGGGCGTCCGGGAAAAGCATTTTATTGCGATAAAAGCGGTAGAATTCCTCCGGATTACGGCGATAGAAAGTGTGGCTGAGAATGGTTTCCGGCGGATAATCATACTGCTGATGATACAGGCCGTCCACACTGCGGAAGTCCGGAATTCCGCTTTCCGTGGATACCCCTGCTCCGCCGAAAAAGACGATGTTGTCGTATTTTTGGACGATTTCCTTTAATGTTTCAATTGCTTCCTGTGTTTTCTCCATTATTATGTTCCCTGCCTTTCCTGTAAGTTTTCAGGTCTTTTCAAGTATATGTGCCGTGATGATAGTATAGCTATGAGCGTTTATTGTTACTATGTAATTCTCTACAGTTACATACCAGTTTTTTCCTGCTTTCTCGATCAGGGCGTCCCGCTGTGAAATTTTGGCCCTGCACCATTGGACCACGTCATCCGTTTCCAGATGGAGATTTTGCCTGATATGTTCCATACCCATTTGGGTGGTGTGAAGTCTGTGGAGATTCCTGATGAATTCATTTGCGTGCTCTGCGACAACCGATGTATAGGCCATATTTTGTTCTCATTTCTGTCAGGGCGATATTCAGTATATTATATCTGGCTGTTTTCCAATCGTTTCCTTTTCCATGGGTTCATTGTACCACAGTTTTTTCTTTTCTTATAGTATCAGTTTTATAGAAATATGCCCATTTTTCATAAAATCTAAAGAATTTTTAAGACTGGATAAATTGCCGACGCAGGGAAAGATATGGTATAATATGCACATGCTTGTGGCAGAAAGCGGCCGAATGGCCATCCATAGCATGTGCGGGCTGTGCACATGGTATAATATCTTCAGCTTTTCAGGAAAACAGGTGATTTTGGAACAGAGATTGTTATAACTATAGATGGATAAAGAGAATGAGAAGAGGCAAATTTGAAGAATTGATTCCCCGGGAGCGGAGCAGGAGAGTTATCCGCTTGGAGAAAAGGGGAAAAGGACAGAAGAAAAAACGATTTCCGGGAGCGGCCGTTTTCTGCATTCTGGGCATTGGCTGTCTCATTTATTGTGGGGGAATCGCCATTCTGGGCTTCGGCACCTGGTTCTTTCTGATCTGGGGCTGTCTGGGGCTTATGTGTCTGGTTCTTGCTGCGATCCTGCGCAGTGAAGGGCTGATGGCGGCGATACCCGGATGGATAAAGGGACTCTGCTGCGGCATCTTTTTGGCAGGACTTCTGTTGTTCGGCACGGTGGAAGGAATGATTCTTTCACAGTATACTGCTCAGGCTAAGCCGGGTGCGGATTACTGTATTGTGCTGGGAGCACAGTGGAAAACCACAGGGCCCAGCGAAGTGCTTCGCAGAAGGCTGGACAAAGCCGCCGCATATCTTATGGAGAATCCGGATACGAAGGTGATTGTCTCTGGCGGTCAGGGGAGCAACGAAATCATGCCGGAAGCGGCAGGGATGCGGGACTATCTGGTGAATGCGGGGATTGAGGAAGAGCGTATTCTGGTGGAAGACAGATCTTCCAATACTTACGAGAATCTGATATTCAGCGGGGAATTTCTGGACCCGGTGAATGCAAAAGTGGTCATTGTGACCAACAATTTTCATGTGTTCCGTGCGCTGGGCATTGCCAGAAAGCAGGGGTACGCCAACGTAGAAGGGCTGGCGGCCAGCTCGGTGCTGGGGATGGGACCTAATAATCTTCTCAGGGAGTTTTTGGGAGTGTTGAAGGATTTCATTGTGGGGAATCTGTGAGGCGAAAAGCTTTCCTGTAATGTGAGTGGATGAACAGGTCTGAAAGCGGTCTTTGGGAATCAAACTGCTGTCGGCAGCAGAGGATTTGGCCTATGAGAACAGAAGATTTACAGAGAGAGGATTAGATTGTCGGAGGATAGAGAAATGGACATCAATGTTGGAGACGTGGTGAGATTGAAAAAGCAGCATCCCTGCGGAAGCAAAGAGTGGGAGGTGCTGCGTTCCGGAGCGGATTTCCGCCTGAAATGTAAGGTCTGCGGGCATCAGATTATGATAGCCCGCAGACTTCTGGAGAAAAGTATCAAGGAGATTCTGTGATTTTTCTGTAAGTATAAGGTGTATAACCGGTATGCTTTTTGAAAAGCTTGATAAAGCAGGAGTAATCTTTGTAGCCGACCTGCTCCATGATATCCTGAATGGGTAGATTCGTTTCTGTAAGCATTTTCCTGGCCAGGGCAATGCGCTTCTGAATCAGTAGTTCGCTGAAGGTCAGGCCTGTCTCTTTTTTGATCAGAATGGACAGGTAATTGGCAGAGAGGTAGAAGTGTTTTGCCAGGTCAGTCAGGCGGATTTCCCGCATATAATTTGTCTCAATCATTTCCATAATCTGGTGCAGCTGCGTGGGCGGGAGCTCTCGGGCCTTATCCTGTTGTCTGATGGCCGTCCGAAGAGGAGAGATTAATATTTCCAGAGGATTCTCCAGGGTAAGCTGCTGCCAGTGTTGTATTTCCAGTGCTTCATAGCCCCCATAACGATATTCACACAGCAGGCCTGTCATCCGATTGGTGATATCAAGCAAGGTATCCATCTGAAATAGTTCCGCAGATTCCTCCAGTCTGTCCATAAGCGCTGTCAGTGTGGCCTGGTCATTGCTGCGAAGGGCAGTGGAGAACTGGACCAGCATCTGCCCGGACTGTTCAGTAGTATCCGGAGAATAGAATACGGCTTCCCGGGATTTGCGTGCGATGGCAGTCAGCAGAGCGATTTTGGCCTGACGAAGGAACAGAGACAAATCTGTGTCTGCCGGTAAAACTGTACTTACGCCGATATACAGCGGGGTATTGAGGTCAGGAATCCTATTCAGAAAATCTGCGCTGTGAAAAGGTTGATTCAACTGCAGGAGCATGGATTTTTGCTTCGTACCTGTGCGCAGAGAAAGTCTGCACCAAAACAGATAGGATTCAACTGGGGGAAACCGATTATGGAAAACTATGGGGCAGCCAATGTGGAGGATGGGGCCCTGGATTTGCTGGGAAGTGCTTTTCCAGCGAAATACGGGCCGGAAGAGGCTTCTTCTCTGTGTTGTGCATTTGCAGGCCGGCTTCTTATGGAGGTAAATGGCAGAAAGATGTTCAGTATCGGACAGCTTCCGAATGCTGACGGCATCTTTGAGAACAGAGAGGGAAATGGATTCGGCTGGTGCGGCCAGAACGGGATGTATGCAAGACTTTTCCTGGAGCAGGGGTTGGAGACAGGCCAGGAGACTCTGGTGGAGACAGCGGTCAGCAATCTGGATGCCTGGAGCAATGAAGCAGTAGGGAAGACCGGTCTGATTCACACTCATTATCACTGGATGCTGAAAGGAAGCAGCGATGTGGAAGATACCTGCAATCTGGGATTTGCCATTGGGGAACTGGCCAGGGCATGGAGGGTGATGCGTCAGAGAGGCCTGGAGAAGGGAAAGTGGCTTCAGGCGGCGGAAAATGCAGCTGATTTTCTGGTATCACATTACTCGCAGGAGTTTGGATTCGGCAAGGCATGGAATGTGGAGACCGGAGAATGCACAGACCCCAACGGGACCATCGGAGCCTATGTGATTCCGGGACTGATTTCTTTGTGGCAGGCTACCCGGGAGGCACGCTGGCTGACAGCTGCAAGAGAGGCATGCCGTTTTTACACGGACAGAGATCTGGCAGAATTTGAATGCAAGGCCGGAGCTCTTGACACGTATTGTATTGACAAGGAATCCAGCGGACCGCTTCTGATCGGGGCATTGGAGCTGTATAAGATTGACGGCGGACAAGAGTGGCTGGACTGTGCCAGAATGGCAGGGTGGTATTTTTGCTCCTGGATGTTCCATCATGACATGGTTCCCCGTCAGGGCAGTGACTTTGAGCGTTATGGGTATCGGACGCTGGGGGGAACCAGTGTATCGGCTCAGCATCATCACATAGATCCCTGGGGAGCCCTGGTGGTGCCCCAGATGTTCCAGCTGTGGGAAATTACCGGCGATGAGCACTGGCGCAGGCGGGGGAAATTGATGTGGGCGGGTGCGGTTCAGAATATTGCTCCGGAAGAAGGAAAACGGATTCACGGACTGTTCCGGGGAGCCGGGGCCCAGAACGAGGGATACCATCACTGCTGCTGGGGAGAGAGCGAAGCCCCCGGATATATGAATGAATGGCTGGTAGCCTGGCCCCAGGCTTTTATCTGGAATGGGGCGCGGGAAGTGGCAAATGCTATCTGCTGAAGTACTGGTATAACCCGGAAGTCCATGTCAAAATGCCGGAAGATTATCTGCTGCGGGCTTTAATGTTTTGTTTCTTAAGGGTCCCGGTTATGGCCCCTGTGGGACAGGCCCTGACACATGCACCGCAGCGGATACACTCCGGTGAATTGGGCTTTTTGCAGACATCTATGTCCATTTTGCAGCTTCCGGAACATTTACCACATTTGATGCATTTTGATGAATCAATCTGATAGCGATACAGACTGACCGAATTGAAGAAAGAATAAAATGCACCCAGAGGGCAGAGATAACGGCAAAACGGCCGAAAGATTACAATGGAGGCGGCGATGACAAGAATCAGAATCAGCAGCTTCCATGAGAACAGAAAGCCCACGGCCGTGCGTAGGGATTTGTTCAGCAAAAGCAGAGGAAGACCGCCCTCCAGAGTACCTGCCGGGCAGATATACTTACAAAAATAAGGGGTGGAAAGTCCGAAACTGTCCACTGTCAAAATCGGCAGAAGTATTACAAATATAAGTAAAATAAAATACTTTACCCATTTCAGAATGGAGTTTATTTTTTTGGGTACCCGGATTTTCCTGAGGGGAATTTTATGAAGCAGTTCCTGGACAAGGCCGAAGGGACAGAGCCAGCCGCATACAAATCTCCCGGCAAGCAAGCCTGCGAAGACGAGAAAGCCCAGAACATACATGGAAATTCCGTATTTTGTGCTGCCCTCCACCGCCTGCATTGCGCCAATGGGGCAGGCGCCCAGCGCACCGGGGCAGGAATAGCAGTTCAATCCCGGCACACAGACATTTTTCAGCTTTCCCCTGTAAATCTTACCTTTCAGAAAGCCCTGCACATGGGCATTGGTGGTAAAAGCGAATAATGCCTGTACTGTTTTTCTCTTATCCAATTCCAATACACTCCAGACAGATGTTTACGGCCTTTCCCATAACGGTTTGTGCCTCGCCGTTAATCAGCCCGATGAGCATCAGCACAATGGCTGCTGTCATCAGAAAAATCTGAAGGAAAAATCTTTTATGTGCGGTTAATTTCATTGTTCCAGTCGTTCCAGCCTTTCTATTATATAATCCACAATGAGCCAGTTTTTCTGCGTCATTTTCTTTCGTATAGTATACGTTATATTTGAGGGAATGACAAGTATGTTTTAACAGTGGTGATATCTGTATGTGTCTGAACGGTTACGAAATATCACAAAAAGCGGAAAAAATACTTGTAATATCAGGAAATATATGTTATCATATTTACTCGTGATGAATTAAATTCCTTGCTCGCATGGAGTGCGGGCCAGAGACCAAAAGGAGGTAACAGAGCATGAACAAGTATGAGTTAGCCGTAGTCGTATCTGCTAAGATTGAAGATGAAGAGAGAGCTGCTGTCATTGACAAATGCAAAGCTCTTGTGGAAAGATTCGGCGGCGTCATCACGGAGGTGGACGAGTGGGGCAAGAAGAGACTTGCATACGAAATCCAGAAGATGAAGGAAGCTTTCTATTATTTCATCAGATTTGACGCTGAAAGTACTGCTCCCATCGAGATTGAGAGCCGTATCCGCATTATGGACAACGTCGTCAGATATCTGATTGTCAGACAGGATGAGGCTTAATAAGAAAGCGAGAAACCAAATATGAATAAAGTAATTCTTATGGGACGTTTAACAAGAGACCCGGAGGTAAGATATTCTCAGGGCGCAAGTCAGACCGCAGTAGCGCGTTTTTCCGTGGCGGTGGACAGGCGTTTTAAACGTGAAGGAGAACCTGACGCGGATTTCTTTAACTGTACCGCATTTGGCAAGCAGGCTGAATTCGTGGAGAGATATCTGCATAAGGGGATTAAAATCCTCCTCTCCGGCAGGGTTCAGAATGATAATTACACCAATAAGGACGGGCAGATGGTTTACAGTGTCCGTGTGATGGTGGATGAAATCGAATTCGCAGAGAGCAAGAATGCATCAGGCGGAAATGCCGGCGGCTTTGGGGGCGGCGGAAGCTATAATAACGGCGGCTTCTCCGGCGGCGGAAACAGTGCTCCGGCACCTGCCGGCGCAGGCGACGGATTTATGAATATCCCTGACGGCATTGACGAGGAATTACCGTTTAACTAAGTTTGACTATGTGTGATAGGAGGCATTGACATGGCTTATAATAAGGCAGAGAAACCCGACGGCCCGGTGAGAAAGAGGGGTGGAGTCCGCAGGAAAAGGAAGGTTTGTGTATTCTGCGGCAAGGATAACGTAATCGATTACAAGGATACCAACAAGCTGAAAAGATACGTATCTGAGAGAGGGAAGATTCTTCCCCGTCGTATTACCGGCAACTGTGCAAAGCATCAGAGAGCGCTGACGGCAGCGATTAAGAGAGCACGTCATGTGGCCCTTATGCCTTATGTGCAGGATTAAGAATCAAACAGCAAACCAACTGTTCGAGAGGACGGTTGGTTTTTTCTTTTCTACAAAACATTTCCTTATTAGACAAATTAAATTGTAGCATAGCGCTAAAGAATATGGTATAATGAATTTATTGTTCAATCTTAAAAGAAGACAGCGGAGAATGATTAAATTCCGCGAGGTATCCATATGAAAAAAAGAATAAAATTAAAGGGACGTATTAAGACATATATACAATTCAGTATATATCTTGGTATATTGCTCTGTATTGTAGATGCTGCCATGCTGATGATTGATACCCGTGCAGGACTTCTTCTGGCGGGATATACCATATTCTATTTTGCAATTACACTGTCCCTGTATTTTTATAATAAACCGATCATTATAAATGAACTTGTGAGCTTTGCCACAGAATATGGACAGATTCAGCGTATGCTTCTGCGGGAACTGGACTTGCCATATGCACTTTTGGATGACGGAGGAAAAGTGATATGGACTAACGCGGCGTTTGAGACGGTGACTCACCAGCCAAAGGGCTACAAGAAATCTATCACCTCTCTGTTTCCTGCTATAACAAGAGATCGTCTGCCGGATGCGGAAGAGGACGGTGTGGATGAAGCGCAGTATGAGCTGGAATACGAAGGAAATGAATATGTGGCCAGATTCAGGAAGATTTCTCTGAGAGAAATGGCGGAACACAGCGATATCATTGACGCTGAAGGCTATAATGGCTATCTGATTGCAGTATATCTTTATGATGAGACGGCACTGCACATTGCATTGCAGGAAGTAGATGACCAAAGTCTGGCGGTAGGTATGATTTATCTGGACAATTATGATGAAGCGCTGCAGGGGGTGGAAGAAGTCCGGCGTTCACTGCTGATTGCTTTGATTGACAGAAAGGTAAATAAATATATATCTGCTTTTGATGGTATCTGCAAGAAGCTGGAGAAGGACAAGTATCTGGTGATCATGCGTAAGCGGGCCATTGCACAGCTTCAGGAATCCCGGTTTGATTTGCTGGAAGATGTGAAGACTGTAAATATAGGCAACGAGATGGCGGTGACAATCAGCATCGGAGTGGGGCTGGATGGATTGACTTATGCACAGAATTATGAATTTTCCCGTAATGCCATAGACCTTGCCCTGGGGCGGGGGGGAGATCAGGCGGTAATCAAGACGCCGGAAAGCATTACATACTATGGAGGAAAGAGCCAGCAGGTGGAAAAAAATACCCGTGTAAAGGCGCGTGTGAAGGCGCATGCCCTTCGGGAAATTATCACCGGCAAGGATCAGGTTCTGGTCATGGGACACAGGATGCCTGATGCGGACAGTTTCGGTGCCACTGTGGGAATTTATCGGATTGCGCAGACGCTGGGACGTAAGGCACATATAGTGCTGAATGAGGTGACTCCGGGAATACAGCCTATGGTTGAGCTGTTTCAGAACAGTTCGGGATATGAGGACGATATGATTATCGGGAATCAACAGGCTATTGAAGCCGCGGGAAGCAACACCGTTCTGGTAGTAGTGGATGTGAATAAACCTTCCATTACAGAGTGCCCGGAACTGCTTCGGTTCTGTAAATCTGTAGTGGTCTTGGATCATCACAGACAGGGAACGGAGACCATTGAGAATGCCACACTATCCTATGTGGAACCTTATGCTTCCTCGTCTTGCGAGATGGTATCAGAAATATTACAATATACTTATGACAACATTAAAATTCGTTCGGAAGAAGCTGACTGTATGTATTCCGGTATCATGATTGATACCAATAATTTTATGACGAAGACGGGTGTGCGTACTTTTGAGGCGGCAGCATTTCTGCGGCGTAATGGAGCGGATGTGACACGTGTACGTAAGCTGTTCCGGGAGGAGGCGGCCGAATATAAGGCGAAGGCAGATGCGGTCAGCCAGGCGGAAATCTACAGACAGTTTTTTGCCATTTCCATCTGTACGGCGGACGAACTTCCCAGCCCTACCATTATCGGCGCACAGGCGGCCAATGAACTGTTGAATATCAAGGGAATTAAGGCTAGTTTTGTGCTGACCAATTATCAGGGTAAGATTTATATCAGTGCCCGTTCTATTGACGAAGTGAATGTGCAGATTATCATGGAGCGTATGGGGGGAGGAGGACACCTGAATATTGCGGCCTGCCAGATGGAAGGTGTAGGAATTATCGAAGCGATTGGAGTGCTGAAGCGAACTGTTGACAGTATGCTGGAAAATCATGAAATATAGGAATTGTAATGCAGCCTGCCAGAACTGCTGTAAAATGATAAAGGTGACAGGTGGAGCGGAAAAGAAAAAGTAAGTGTCACTAAGAAGAGGCACATAAGAATGAGACTTGCGGAGAAGGAAAACAGCGCGGGCCAGAAAGGATTCGGTAAGATGAAGATTATATTATTACAGGATGAGAAAAAACTGGGTAAAAAAGGGGATGTAATTGAAGTAAGCGAGGGTTATGCAAGAAATTATATCCTTCCTAAGAAGATAGGAATGGAAGCGACAGCGAAGAATATGAACGACCTTAAATTGAAGAAGGCCAATGAGGATAAGGTTGCGCAGAAGCTGTTGGAAGAGGCCAGAGAGTTGGCTGCCAGATTGGAAGAGAAAACGGTTGTGGTAAAGATTAAGGCTGGAGAGGGAGGAAAAGCCTTTGGCTCCGTGTCCACAAAAGAGATTGCCACAGCGTACAAGGAGCAGCATAATCTGGACATAGATAAGAAGAAAATTCAGCTGTCCGACAACTTGAAGAGCTTCGGTTCCTATGAGGTCATTGCAAAGCTTCATCCCCAGGTGGCGGCAAAGCTGACGGTGAAGGTGGTAGAGAGTTGAGAGGCCGTAAGCGAAGAAAATCATCGCCGAAAGTGTGGATGTCATGGAAGAGAACGTACTGAAGAGGATATTGCCGAATAGTTTGGAGGCTGAACAGTCTGTAATCGGTTCCATGATTATGGACCGGGAAGCCATAGTAGTTGCCGCTGAGATTATCAGTGGAGATGATTTCTATAATAAACAGTATGGTGTGCTGTTCGAGACTATGCGGGAACTGAATGACGCGGGAAGTCCGGTGGATCTGATTACATTGCAGGATCGTTTGCGGACAAAGGATGTACCGCCGGAGGTCAGCAGCCTGGAGTTCATCAGGGAACTGCTAAATACACCGCTGACATCGGCAAATATCAAGTATTATGCGGGGATTGTGGCGGAGAAGTCCACACTTCGCAGGCTGATTCGGCTGAATGAGGAGATTGCCAATACCTGCTATGCCGGTAAGGAATCTCTGGAATATATATTGGAGGATACGGAAAAGCGTGTTTTTCAGCTGGTACAGAGGCGTACCACAGATGATTATGTGCCCATTCGCCAGGTTGTGATGAATGCGATGGATAAAATCGAAGCAGCCGCGAAAAACAAGGGGAATGTCACCGGAATTCCGACGGGATTTCTGGACCTGGATTATCGTACGGCGGGGCTGCAGCCTTCGGATTTGATTTTGATTGCTGCCAGACCTTCTATGGGCAAGACGGCATTGGAATTGAATGTTGCCCGTCATGTGGCATTTCGTAAGAATCTGACAGTGGCTATCTTCAGTCTGGAAATGAGCAAAGAACAGCTGGTAAATCGTATGCTTTCTATGGAATCCTATGTAGATTCTCAGAAGCTTCGAACCGGGCAGATGAACGATCAGGAGTGGGAGAAGCTGATTGAAAGTGCGGGCGTGATTGGGAAGTCTTCATTGATTATTGATGATACGCCTGGAATCAGCATTGCAGAGCTTCGGTCCAAGTGTCGTAAATATAAACTGGAACATAATCTGTCCATGATAATGATTGACTATCTGCAGCTGATGACAGGAAACGGTAAAAACGAGTCCAGACAGCAGGAAATTTCAGATATATCACGTTCCCTGAAAGCAGTGGCCAGGGAATTGTCTGTGCCGGTGGTTGCTTTCTCGCAGCTTTCCCGTGCGGTGGAGCAGAGGCCGGATCATAGACCGATTCTTTCGGATCTGAGAGAGTCGGGAGCCATTGAGCAGGATGCGGATGTTGTTATGTTTATTTATCGGGACGAGTATTATAATCATGACACGGATAAAAAAGGTATTGCGGAGCTTATTATTGCCAAGCAGAGAAACGGTCCCATCGGAACGGTGGAGCTGGCATGGCTGCCGGAATACCAGCGTTTTGTCAATCTGGAACATGGACAGACGAACAGAGAATAGAGAACAGCAGGAAATTACGAAAGAGAATGGGTGTATTTGCTCATTCTCTTTTTCTTCTTTGAGGAGTTCGGTTAGTGAATCGGAAAGGAGCAAAAATGGGCAATTATTTATTTATTTCTGATGCGGCAAAAGAGGTAAAGGTGGAAAGTCATGTACTGCGCTATTGGGAGGATGAACTGCATTTGCCCATTAAGCGCAACGAGCTGGGTCATCGCTATTACACGGAAGAGGATGTGGAGCGGTTTAAGCAAATCAAGGGATTGAAAGAAAGGGGACTGCAATTGAAGGCAATTAAGATGATTTTAAAGGATGGTAAGCTGGATGTGCTTCCAACCGAGCAGAGGGAGAGAATTCGAAGTGATGAGACGGCGGAAAGTGTATTGTCCGAAGAAAGTCCGGAAATGGCTATTGATATTGTTCCGGGTAAGAAAGCACAGGAGACCGTTCAGGAGTCCAGAGAGGACAAGTCCAGGCGGCTTCAATGGCTGCTTCAACAGCTGATTCGTCAGACTTTGCAGGAAAATAACGGACAGCTATGTCGTGAAATACGGGAAAGTGTGGTAAAGGAGCTGGATTATCAGTTCCGGATGCAGGAAGAGCGTGAAGAAGCCAGGGACAGAATGCTGGCAGAACGGGATGAAGAGCATTATAAGAGAATGGATGAGCTGTTGCGGAAGAAGAGCCGTCTGATGAGAAGGACTAAAGCAGAGAAGAATCAGGAGAAATCAGCAGGAAAGGATGGTCAGGGGATACCGGAGACGGTACAGCCTGCAGTAAATGGTAAAAAGAAAAGACGCTTCATTTAATGAAGCGTCTTTCCTATGTGAAACAGGATTCAAATATACTGTCTTACTCGTATTATTTTTCTTCCTCGATTGCTCCGGTGGGGCACTGACCTGCACAGCTGCCGCAGGAAATGCACTTATCGGGGTCAATCTCGAATTTACCGTCTCCCATGCTGATTGCACCTACAGGGCAAGCTCCTGCACAGGCACCGCATGCTACGCACGCATCTCCGATTACATATGCCATTGTATTGTCCTCCTTTATATTGTGATGTATTGCTCTGATTCAGTGTAGATCCTCTTCAGACCTTCTTTTTTTTATGCCGTCGATAATGGCTTTCTTTTTGTCCAGCAGCTTATCCTTGTCCATGGGAGGAATACCTTTCAGGCGATATTCCATGCCCATACTCTGATATTTTTTCTCGCCCATGGTATGATAGGGCAACACATCAAGCGCCTTCAGATTGCTGAACTGTCCGATAAAATATCCCAGTTGAAACAGATATTTTTCATCATCGGTAATTCCGGGAACAACTACATGCCGTATCCACATGTCCACATGCTTTTCGTTGAGATAGGCAGCGAACTTCAGGATATTTTCATTTGGCTGCAGAGTGAGCTCTCTGTGCTTTTCCGGATCGATATGTTTGATATCCAGCATGACCAGATTAGTCAGAGACATCAACTGATCAAGCTTAGCCATCAACGGAGCATTATCCGGTTGGAATGAAATTCCGGAACTGTCTATACAGGTGTGAATGTCTTTTGCCTTGGCAAGAGTAAACAGTTCAATGAGAAAATCCAGCTGCATCAAAGGCTCGCCGCCAGTTACCGTCAGACCGCCTCCGTTTGCATAAAATGCTTTGTTTTTCTCGTATTGCTCTATAATATAGGAAGGCTCCATGAGGGTGCCGCCATTCATTTCCCAGGTGTCGGGATTATGGCAATAAGCACAGCGCATGGGACAGCCCTGCACGAATACGACAAAACGGGTACCGGGACCGTCAACGGTTCCAAAACTTTCCAGAGAATGAATTCTGCCCTGCATAAGATCACCACACTTTCTGAGATTTATGACTTTGCAAATAATACATTTATAATTTCCATCAGCGGAAATCCCCGGGAAGAATTACTTCCCGGGGGTTCTGTCCAGTCAGTTAGATTGACTCATGGAAAGTACGGGAGATAACATCTGCCTGCTGCTCGGGAGTCAGCTTAATGAAGTTAACAGCGTAACCGGATACACGAATGGTAAGCTGAGGATAGTTCTCGGGATGCTTCTGAGCATCCAGCAGCATATCCCTGTTCAGAACGTTTACATTCAGATGATGACCGCCCTTTGTTGCGTAGCCGTCAAGTAAGTTAACAAGGTTGTCAACCTGTGCAGTATTTGTTGCCATAATGATTTCCTCCTTATATTTTAAATATTATATGATTTAATCTGGGAAGAATGCCGGATTTCAGTATTCTTCCCGGTTGCATGCATTGCGTGGGAACGCGGACGGTCAGTGATAATCATCCAGCCCCTGCTCAAGTGTGGGTACACTGCAGGCCAACGGAGTCCTGGAACAATCTGTACAGCCCATTGTCTGAACGTTTTTTGACTGTCCGGCCTGTTCGTCAAAATCCACGTTAACATGGCCGACGCCTTCGGTCATACCGGAATCCAGCATTTTCACAAGGTCATCAATCATTTTTTTCTCGTCCATGATACCCTCCTTTTGCTTCACATGTAAAGCTTTTGGTTTAAATCCAGTTCGATGTCAATGACATCTCTGAATATGCATATTTTACTTTAAATCCAGCTCGATGTCACCGGAGAATACTTTGTCTTCCTTGCCCAGCGCGCCGGGAATGATGGTGAAGGTATTGGAGATACCGTCCTGTGCATCATTGAAAGGAAGCTTGGATACGGAAGCAAGAGAAGCTACCGCACCATGGGTATCGCGGCCGTGCATCGGGTTGGCACCGGGAGCGAAAGGCTGGCCCTTCTTACGTCCGTCAGGTGTATTACCGGTAGCCTTACCATAGGTAACGTTAGAGGTAATGGTCAGGATGGAAGTGGTAGGGATGCCGTTTCTATAAGTATGATGTCTCCTGATGGCAGTCATGAACTTATGCACAACTTCCTGAGCGATACTGTCCACACGGTCATCGTCATTGCCATATTTCGGGAAGTCACCGGTAGTCTTGAAGTCAACAATCACGCCGTCTTCGTCGCGGATGGGCTCAACCTTTGCATACTTGATTGCGGAAAGGGAATCAGCCACGATGGACAGACCGGCAACACCAGTTGCGAAATAACGCTTCACATCTCTGTCATGCAGAGCCATTTCAGCTCTCTCATAGCAGTATTTGTCATGCATATAGTGAATGATATTCAGAGTATTCACATATACATCAGCCTGCCATTCAAGCATGTCGACGAATTTGCTCATGACATCATCATAGTCAAGCACATCGCCGGTTACAGGGCGATACTTGGGACCTACCTGCTTCTTGGTTACTTCGTCCACACCGCCGTTCAGAGCATAAAGCAGACATTTTGCAACATTTGCACGAGCACCGAAGAACTGCATTTCCTTACCGATTACCATGGAAGATACGCAGCATGCGATACCGTAATCGTCGCCGTGATCAATTCTCATCAGATCGTCATTTTCATACTGGATGGAAGAAGTCTGGATGGACATCTTCGCACAGTATCTCTTCCAGTTAGCCGGCAGTCTGGTAGACCAGAGCACGGTCAGGTTGGGCTCGGGAGAAGGTCCAAGGTTGGTCAGTGTATTCAGGTAACGGAAGCTCATTCTGGTAACCATATGTCTGCCGTCAACACCAACACCACCCAAAGATTCGGTTACCCATACAGGATCGCCTGCGAAAATCTGGTTGTACTCAGGAGTACGTGCAAATTTGATCAGACGCAGCTTCATAATGAAGTGGTCAACAAATTCCTGAATCTGCTCTTCGGTAAATGTACCGTTCTTCAGATCTCTCTCTGCATAGCAGTCAAGGAAGGTGGATGTACGTCCAAGGGACATAGCGGCACCGTTCTGCTCCTTCACTGCGCACAGATATCCGAAATATACTGCCTGGATGGCTTCCTGTACGTTGGAAGCGGGCTTGGAGATATCGCAGCCATAAGAAGCAGCCATCTCCTTCATCATCTTCAGGGCAACCATCTGCTCGGAAATCTCTTCACGCAGACGAATGATATCGTCGGTCATCACGCGTCCGGTGGAATCCTTCTGCGCCTGCTTGTCCTCGATCAGCCTGTCGATACCATACAGAGCAACACGTCTGTAGTCGCCGATAATACGTCCGCGGCCGTAAGCATCGGGCAGACCGGTAATGATATGAGAAGAACGGCAGGCTCTCATCTCCTGATTGTAAGCGTCAAAACAGCCTGCATTGTGGGTTTTTCTGTGGGTGGAGAAGAATTCGGAAATCTCCGGATCAACTTCGTAACCATTGTCGGAACATGCTTTCTCTGCCATACGGATACCGCCATAGGGCTGAAGAGATCTCTTGAAAGGCTTATCGGTCTGGAAGCCTACGATGGTCTCCTTGCTTTTGTCAAGGTAGCCGGGACCGTGGGAGGTAATGGTGGAAACAACTTTGGTATCCATGTCAAGAACACCGCCTGCTTCTCTCTCCTGCTTCTGCAGGTCAAGTACCTGTGCCCACAAATCTTTTGTGTTCTGTGTAGGACCTGCCAGGAATGCTTCATCGCCTTCATAGGGATGATAGTTCCGCTGGATGAAATCACGAACGTTGATTTCTTTGTCCCACTTGCCTGCTACAAAATCTGTCCATTCTGGTCTCATTTTGAAATAACCTCCTGTAAAATTTTAAGTTATTAAAAGTGAAATACTACTTCTAACTGTCATGCCTTTATTATATGAAAAACGAAGAGGAGAGTCAAGGCGTGAATGTGTACTTTTTTGGGTACATACGCCGTAAAATACGAAATTTTAGAAGAATTTTATAAACGAAACGGCTTATCCATTTTTTGGTCTGAATAGCTTGTCAGATTTTATGAAATGATTTATACTGAGTCCATATCAAATATATTACAGAGAGGAGAAAATTATGGCTGACATAACGAAAGAAATGACAATCGGCGAGATCCTGCGTACCAACCCGGATGTGGCTCCGGTTCTGATGGAGGCGGGAATGCACTGCCTGGGATGTCCTTCCGCACAGGGAGAATCCCTTGAGGAAGCCGCTATGGTTCATGGAATTGATGTTGATGCCCTGATGAAAGCCATTGAAGCGTTGTAAGAATGGTGCCCCCGGTCCTGTCTGGCAGGATTCCGGGGGCTTTATCCATTTGAAATATAATTTCTGTTCAGGAAACTGCTTTTCCCAGAGCGTGAACAGCATTCCCGTGAATCAGTGCTTCATAATGTTCGGCCAGAAAGGCGCTGCTTCCTGGTACGGTGCGCTGTGGAATTCCATATTCCGAGACAATATTGCAGGTTCTGTCGAAAACATTGCTGTCTTCCGCACCCTGTGTCAGCAGCAACAGATATTGGCCGGCAGTTCCTTCAGAACGACCATTTTTGTACAGAGAACTAAATCCGTGAAAGCTCTCGGCGATAATGGCAGATACTTCTATTACCTGTTGCAGAGAGCGCATCAGGAAAATCCGGGTATGCTCCTTCGGAGCACCGTCGGAGGCTTCCGACGATGTGCTGCCGGACTCACCGTCGTTCTTGTCCGCCTGTATCTGTCGGAACAGATCAAGTATTTCGGAGGAGGGATCTTCCCCGTAAGAGGGGAGCAAAGATTCATCGTCATCCACTTCGGTGACAGACGGAGAAAACCTGGAAAAACGGGTATCAAGTTCCTCTGGATCCTCTACCTTGGTAATAATCAGGACGATACATTCGGCGTTTAGCGGGATGGCTTCTATCATAAGCGGAATATCTTCGGCTTCAAAACCAAATTCAAAATTTGCCTGTCTCATCATGTCGCGAAACAGTGTCTTGGCTTTTTCTGTTCCGTAAGCCAGTTCACTGATTTTCAGTTCGCGGCTTGCCAAATCTTCTCTGGTCAGAGTGCAGCGAATCTGGTTCTCATTTACTTTTTCGATTTTCATGTGACAACCCTTTCCTTTCTGCAAAGCTGAACTGTAATGTAAATGCTTTGTTAGTCATCATATACTTTCAGCTTCTTTTAGTCAATAGCAGATATTGGAGTTTAACAATTTTTAATAATTCGTGATTTTTTACTTGCCAAATCACTATGTCTGTGGTATACTACATCCTGTAGATGCCTTTGGTACTCTGTACGGGGAAGGAGGCGGCAGTCTTGTTTTCAGGTTGATTTCACTGATTTTTGGAACAACTCGTTCCACTTCATCCTTTATTATTCTAAGTGTGTATGGCACATTATATGACAGAATAAATAATCTGCCATAAGTCTAAGGATGTCTTACAAGCATCGTGCTGGATGTAACAGCCTGCTTGATCATAAGTATGTCAACTAATTTTCACAATTATAATTCAATTTAAACTTAACCGGCAATGGAAATTCTTACCATTGTGCGTACTGCCGAAGGTATTTACTCTATTTTAAGGGTTTTCCCGAAAATAATTCATCACGATATCCGAATCCTTTTGGACTGAACGGGAAGCCCGAAAATGAGGAGGAACTATTTTGTATGAAGAAAAGAGCAAGATAAAGAATATGGAGGGGACTAAAAAAGATATGCTTCTGCAGCTGGAACAGATGCGCAGGAGCGGAGTGGAGCTTTTTGTGGACGGCCGTGCCGTACTTCCGATTGAAGTGGTGGCCAAGGCGGTACGGGAGAATAGTCCCTATATGGCCGATTATGTACTGGACCCTTCCGGAACCATTCGCCAGGTGCGGTTTGATAAGGTGACCCGGTGCTGACGGCTCCGTTGTCAAGTGGTGGTTACCGGCCGAATGGAAATGCCTCTGTCACAGATTGTATGAAATGTAAATGCTATAAATGAATAAAGAAAACCTGGAAAGTTAACAAAACAAGGAAGCGGAATGCTGCCGTCTGCAGAAAACGGGATTGCCTCTCATGCTGACAGCGGTGGCATTCTGTATTCATCGGGCAAAATGTTACTAAAATGTTACAAAATTAATAATGACGCAATGCCCAAACTGTGGTATGATAATTGTGTTCGTGTAGACAATTACATTCTGAAGAAAGGTTTGCTGACACATTATGAAAAAAAGGATAATCCCGATAATCGTGGCTCTGGTACTGATTTTAATCGTGGCTCTGGTAGGATTTGGAGGTAAGATACTGGATAAGTATACTTACAGTAAAGAACTTGCTGATTTGGATGAATATTACGGCGTGACGGAAGGAGAACTGGCCATTATTCTTCAGGATGACTGGGTTGAAGAGAAGGCAGTTTTGAGGGAAGGCAGAGTTTACTTTGATTTGGATACGGTCTTTGCCTATCTGAACGAGGGATTTTATGTGGACATGGCCGAGAGAAAGCTGCTTTATACGACGGCAAATGATACCGCAGAGGCCTTATTTGACGGGAGGGAATATAGCGACAGGAACGGAAGTCATCCCACAGAGTACATGATATGTTATGCTGAAGGCGAGGCAGTTTACGTGGCTGCAGATTATATAAAACTGTTCAGCAACTATTCCTGGTCCCTGTTTGACAGACATGTGCAGGTCTATACTCAGTGGGGGAGCAGGCAGACCATGGAAGTGGCCAAGGACACGCAGATTCGGGTGCTGGGCGGGATTAAGAGTCCCATTTTGCGGGAAATGGAAAAGGGAGAGACTGTGGAAATACTGGAGGAGATGGAGACCTGGAGTAAGGTGAAGACATCTGATTCCATTGTGGGATATATCGAAAATAAAAGACTTGCCAATCCAGTGACTGAGACAGAGGCGGCAGTGACAGATTATGTGGCAGAGGAGTATACTTCCGTCGGGATGCCGGGAAAAGTAAGCCTGGCTTGGCATGCCATTGGCGGGGAAGGGGGAAATGATACGCTGGCCGATATGCTGGCGGAGGGAAAGGGGTTGAATGTCATAGCGCCCACCTGGTTCAGTTTGAATGATAATGAGGGGAATTTCCGCTCTTTTGCAAGTATGAAATATGTACAACAGGCCCATGATGCTGGACTGCAGGTTTGGGGTGTGTGGGATAATTTCAATTATAAGAACGAGACCGGGACGGATATCAGCAGTTATGAGGTACTGTCTTCTACCACAAAGAGGCAGAACCTTGTACAGAGCATTGTGGATACAGCATCCGGATTGGGGTTGGAGGGCGTCAATATTGACTTTGAAGGGTTGAACCAGGAATGCGGAGTCCATTATGTACAGTTTCTGAAGGAGCTGTCCGTACTGTGCAGAAGCAGTGGATTGATATTGTCGGTTGATAATTATGTGCCTTTTAATTTCAATAATTATTACAGGCTGGATATTCAGGGGAAGATTGCGGATTACGTGATTATCATGGGCTATGATGAGCATTGGCATGGCAGTGGTGATCCCGGAAGCGTGGCGAGTATTGAATATGTGTCAAACGGACTGGCCAGGACATTGGAGGAAGAGCAGGTTCCGGCGGAAAAGGTGGTGAATGCACTGCCATTCTACACTATTCTGTGGAAGACGGAGGGAGCTGAGGTGACGGATCAGTATATTACACTGAACAATGTAAAGGACTATCTTCAGAGAATGAATATACAGCCGGAATGGGACGAAACGGTCTGTCAGAACTACGCGGAATGGCAGAATGGTGCAGCAACTTATCAGATCTGGGTGGAAGATGAGGAGTCCATTGCCGTGAAACTGAATGTAATGAATGCGAAAGACATAGGCGGAGTGGCTGTGTGGAGACTGGGATATGGCACTCCCGAAGCGTGGGAGCTGATCGCAGCGTATGCGAATTCCTGAGCCTGTCGGGTGATGAAAGGAATGAGAAAGGGGACTGCCGCCGCAGTCCCCTGTTTTATGCACAGGCCCGCACTTGAAAGTTTGCCGCTAAGGCAGCATGCAGAGCGCGTGCGAGTAGCGGAAAGGAGCATTCCCCCTACTCGATTTACATTTTATCGTTTTGACTCTTAAGCCGGAGGCCTATGCTGCCGGACATACACAGAATGCCGAAGCATATCAGCCATAGGGCAGGATTCCTCTCACCCGTTTTGGGTACGGCATCATATTCATCATCGCTGTCGGCAGGAGCCGCAGGTGTTGGCTGAGCTGCAGGCTGCTGCATTTCCGGCTGCTGTGCTTCCGGTTGAGGTGTCGGCTGTCCGCCCGGCTGGGAAGACGGTTCTCTGCTGTATTTCCAGTCAGGTGTATTCAGATCACCATCCTGGTCAATGATGAGACTGCCGGCCTGGAAATCATACAAATCATAAAACGTCCGGGGCAGGGTGTCGGAGGGAGCATATAAATGTCCTACAGTGCCGCCGCAGCCCACAGAAGAAGTAATTTTGTCATTGCAGTGAATTCTAAGTTCCTGAATATTGTTACCGAAATTCACAAGAGAATTATCATATACATGGGCATTGGCGATATTGCCGTTGACGGCGCAGGAGGAATTACTGAGAATATAACAGTCCTGAACGCCTCCTGTATTGATAATCGTAAAGGCTGATGTGGAAACAGTGAGATTGGTAAAACGTGTGCTTCCCAGGTCCAGAGTGACATCGGCAGTCGTATCATTGTAAACGACTACGGTGTCTCCGGCTTTCAGCACTTCCTGCAGCTGATAAACCTGCCAGGAAGCTACAGTATCATCAAATGTGGAGCTGTTTTCCTGATAGCACCACTCTCCCTGGTCGGCCAGGTACTTTACCGCATAAGTGACGGGTTCGTCCGCATTCACCTTCAGACAGTGCCCTTCGGGCAGAAGAAACAGCATAACAGCAGTGACTATCAGCGCGGTAATGTTTCTGAAATTTTTCCATTTTTTCATAGTGTGAATCTCCTTTCATAGTGTAACTTTTTATTAATGTTGCGTTTTTTCTTCTCCGTAAATCGGTAAATATAAGTCCCCAGGCTCCACTTCTTTTGCAACAACTACAAATCTGCCGCGATCCACATGATAAACGCAGGTGGACAGTGTCAGAAAATGATCTCCGAACTCGGCCGTGACACCAGTGTCATAAATGGAAAGTGCTTTAATATTCTGATAAAAATCGTCAAATTCCTCCTGGGTGTCTGCCTGAAAGAATTTATAGAACTTAAATACCTGATCTGTCTTTTTATAAACCTGGGAACGGAATACGGCAATCACTTCATAATTGCGTTGAAGTTCTTTTGTATAAAGGATGATGCTTTTGTGCTCTTCACAGAAATCGGCGTCTTCATATTCCGTAAGACTGCCGAACATGGCGCCGGATTTCATATTATGGCCATGAATTATCAGGTTGGTGCTCAGTGGGTCCAGACAGCTGTCAGTATCCAGAATCAGGCAGCCATTATTGTCCGATTTCCCGTCGAAACCGCGGAGAAGATAATATTCTTCGTCCTCCGGAGTCCACATGACAGGATAATCCACGGGAGTACCAGGAATCTGAATCCATGCAGTCATATCCTCATTTGCCAGAAAACTGTCGCGGTAAGGATTCTCTATGGGAACAGGAGCCGGCTCCGGAGCTGCGGTGGGTTCCGCTGAAGGAAGGGGTGTCTCTTGAGAGGGCTCAGGAACCAATTCTGAATTTTCCGCAGAAGGATTGGAAGACTCAGAGGATGCCGTACCTTTCAGAGCTTCTGCGGAAGCGCGGAGTTCATCCAGCGTTTCCTGAGAATGCCTGTCGCTTTGCCTCTGCCGGAAAAGTATGACACCGGCGGCAATGAGACACACAACAGCAGCGCAGGCCAGCAGAGCAGGCAAAATAGTTTTGGGATGTTTCATGGCATTTCCTTTCTATAAATCTATATTAGAAGAAAAATAAATATAATGCAACCTGTTTTGTGAGTTTTAAAGAAAAATTAATAAGAATATAAATGGTAAAAAGACTTGTTCAGTGAGGGAAAATGAACAGATTACAATACAGAGTATTGTCTATAGCTATGGGAATCATGCTGGTGGTGTCTATGCTTATTGTGGGAAGGGAGGCGGCCAGGTATGCAGCAGGAGAGAACGTAAAGATAAAAGAGGGAAAAATATGTGTGGTTATAGATGCCGGCCATGGAGGAGATGATCCGGGGAAGGTAGGGATTAACGGTATCTATGAAAAAGATGTGAACCTGCAGATTGCAGAACTATTGAAGTATTTTCTGGAAGCCAATGATATAACAGTCGTGATGACAAGGGAATCGGATGTGGGACTGTATGATGCAGATGCACCTAATAAGAAAGTACAGGACATGAAAAGGAGAATTGACCTGATTGACAAGGCGGCACCCATACTGACCGTCAGCATTCACCAGAACAGCTTTCCGGAGGAATATGTTCACGGCGCACAGGTTTTTTATTATGCAGGAAGCACACAGGGACAGCTGCTTGCGGAATACATTCAGAATCAGCTGGTGGAGAGGGTGGACCCTGAGAACAGACGCCAGGTCAAAGCCAATGACAGCTATTATCTGCTGAAAAAGACGGGGAGCCCCATTGTAATCGTGGAGTGCGGCTTCCTTTCCAACAGCGTCGAAGCTGAAAAACTTCGCACGCCGGAATACCAGGAGAGAGTAGCCTGGGCCATACATATGGGAATTCTGCAGTATCTGAATAACGATGATTGATGAGCTTTCAGCTCTGTGACCTACCTGAACTGTTACGCATATATTATTGTAAGTAACATGCCAGACAGGTCATAGAGCTGTTTTCATTACGACTGGCTCATAAGATATGGATTTTATGAAAGAATTATGCTATAATTTGTACTTATCAACTGTAATGCCGTAAGATGAATTCATCTTTCCGAATGGAATGGAGATTTGAAATGAAAAAAAATCCAAACGGAACTCCTAAAAATAAAGGAATTGCCCTGCTGTGGTCCATAATACTTGTTTTTTGTATTCTGGGAGCCGTCGTATTTTCCGTGGCCCAGAAGATATCTCATGAAATGTCTGCGTCAGCAATTCAGAATCTGAGTGAAAATTTAAATCTTATTAAAGCAACAATAGAGGCGATTTTAAATAATGAAGCAGAGTTCCAGAAACTGATTGCCCATAAAATGGCATTATCCGATGAACTGGAGACATATATACGCTTTTATGAGACGAACAAGTCCATGTCCAAAATATCTCTGATTATGACTGGTGAAGATCAGGGCATTTCCAGCAACGGGGAAGTTTTTTCCGAAAAGGACCTGGATTTCTCCGGTGGAGGAACGGTAGCCGGGCTGCCTATTTCCCAATCATACCTGAACCATATGGGCACATGGGCGTATACCATGAAATGCCCCATTGTGAAAGAGGACAGGAAGATTGCGGAATTATATATTGAATATGTCTATGATTTTCTGGACAGATCGCTTCCGGATGGATTTTATAATAAGCAGGCGGCTTTGTACATTATGGATGCAGAAAGCAGGCGGTTTGTGCTAAAACCTGAAGGTATGGGAATGCGGAGTGCGGGTCATTTGAACCTGGAGGACTTTTATCGTGCAAACAGTATAAAAGATGCCGAACTGCAGGCAGAGGTGGAGGGTTGCCTGGAAAACGGTAAAAATATTCTGTTTTACCATGATATTCGACAGGTGAATTCTTTGAATTATATGTGGTCAGTGAACAGCGGAACCATATACCTTGTAGGCTATGTGGCGTATGAGGCCATTCAGCAGGAAGGGAGGACGGTTAACCAGAATATTTTACTTGTGGTTATCGTAATGCTGGTTGCATTTCTGTTATGCTGCATTCTGTATTATTTCAATCAGCGGCAGCAGACCAGGAGCTGGAGAGAAAGGGAAGAAGAAAGAGAAATTCATAGTAAACAGCTTATGGAGGCATTGCAGGCAGCACAGATTGCCAATAATTCCAAGACAATGTTTCTTTCCAATATGTCACATGATATCCGTACGCCCATGAATGCGGTATTGGGGTTTACAACGCTTCTTGCTAAAGAGGCGGAAAATCCAGCCAAGGTACGGGAATACACGAAGAAGATTACCGCATCAGGGCAACATCTGCTCAGCCTGATTAATGATATTCTGGATGTCTCTAAAATTGAAAGCGGCAAAATGGTGTTGACATATGAGGCGTTTTCGTTAAATGATGTGGTGTCCTCTACGGATACCATCATTCGGCCCATGGCCAGAGCAAAAAAGCAGAATTTCCATGTGGAGGTAAGAGGAATCAAGCATGAAAACCTGATGGGAGACGAGACAAGAATCAACCAGATTCTGATTAATCTCCTTTCCAATGCTGTCAAATACACGCCGGAAGGCGGGAATATCTGGTTCCGTATTATAGGACTGAAACAGCGTTCCAGCCAGTATGAGCATATCCGAATCGAAGTGGAAGATGACGGATACGGTATGGCAGAGGAATATCTGAAGACTATTTTTGATGCTTTTACAAGAGCAGAGAATAGTACCACGAACAAAGTACAGGGTACCGGTCTGGGTATGGCGATTACTAAAAACATTGTGGAACTTATGGGGGGAACAATAGATGTTTCCAGTGAAATGGGAAAGGGAAGTCTGTTCCGGGTCGAGCTTGAATGTCGCATTCCGGAGGAACAGACAGACAGGCAGTTTTGGAGACAATACGGCATTGAACGAATTCTGGTGATTGACGCTGATAAGGAGTTCTGTGAAAATATTTCTATGATGATGAAGGAGGTGGATGTCCAGATTTCAGCGGTTCAGCGACTGGGAGAAGCAAGAGACCTCATTCAGAATACTGATATAGAGGGAAGGCCATATCAGCTAATTTTGCTGGACTGCAATATGCCGGATATGGACAATACTCATACAGTTCAGGCTTTGCAGAAAGCTGCGGCTGACAGGATTCCAATACTGTTATTGGCAGAACACAGTGGTGATGACTTAGAAGATGCTCTTTTTCTTGAAAATGTTCATATTCTTGCAAAGCCATTTTTCATATCTGCATTGAAAGAAAAGATTATGGAGATGCAGAACAGTTCGGCAATGGGAGATAAAACGGAAACAGAAAATGATAATTCTCTGGAGGGGCTTCGGTTTCTCGCTGCGGAAGACAATGAAATCAATGCTGAGATTCTTGCTGAAATTCTGCAAATGGAGGGAGCAGGCTGTGAAATAGTGGAGAATGGCCGGCTGGCAGTAGAACGTTTTGCCTGTGCAGCAGAAGGTGAGTTTGATGCGATATTGATGGATGTGCAGATGCCGGTGATGAATGGTTATGAAGCGACACTGGCGATTCGTGCGCTGAACCGCAGTGATGCAGGACAAATTCCCATTATAGCCATGACTGCAAATGCATTTGCGGAAGATGAAAAAGCTGCTCTGGATGCCGGAATGAACGCTCATGTGGCAAAACCGCTGGACATGGAGCAGTTTAAAAAGGTGATTAGAGAATGTATAAAGCTGTAAAGTGAAAGGAATTGTGTAATGATAATAAGCAGAAAGGGAAAGAAAAGGATACAAAATTTTGCGGTGATATGTTTTGGGGTAATGAGTGCATTCATGTTAGCATCCTGTGCAGGGCGTCCGGATCCGAATCAGAATGTAATTATAACAGAAGAAACGGATGCAAGGATGGTCAATTTGTTCAGCCCAATGGAAAAGACGGAGCCCAATGCCGAAAATGTGGCCAGAAACGCGGCGGATACTACCATTGCCATGGCGGAAGATAAGCTTGGCGTGACAGTAGCATACAGGACATATACCGCACAGGACTATCAGGATAAAACATATGATGATGTATCCCTGGATCGTGCCCGTAGCAATATGGATGATCTGTATCTGTTGAACCCGGATACAATTCGGACGCTGGGGTCAGAAGGTGTGCTGATGGATTTGTCAGGGCTGGATTGTGTCAAAAATCTGCGGGATGTGGTCAAGACAGCCAATACCGTGAACGGAAAACTGGTGGCGATTCCACAGGAAGTAGTTGCATATGGGCTTTTCATTAATATGGATATATTTGAGGAATATAATCTGGAATTGCCGGAGACACCGGAGGAGTTCCTGGAATGCTGTCGGCTACTGAAAGAAAACGGGATAGAGACACCTGTTGGAGCCAACCGCTGGTGGCTGGAAACATTTGTTCTGGCCCAGGCCTATGCAGAACTGTACAATGGAGGAAATACGGAGGCGGAGATTGCGGCGCTCAACAGCGGTGAGGCCAGTTACAGTGATTATATGCGGCCCGGTTTTGAATTTCTTCAGGAGATGATTGACTGCGGATACATTGACGCCGAAAAGGCATATGTCAGTGAAGCAATTGAAGGGGAAGGTCCTGACTTTCTGGCAGGGAAGACTGCTATTGTGATGGCATACTGGGGGGCGGCAAACACCGAAACTGCTTACGGCAATACAGATTTTGAGATGCAGGTCATCGGTTTTCCCAGCAGCCGCGGACAGATGCCCGTTATACCAATGACAGGATTTGCTGTTGGCGCAGAGGCGGAACATGCAGAGGATGCCATGCTGACGATGGATGCCATACTTTCCGATGAAGCACTTCTGGCTTATGCGGAAATCAACAGGGTTATTTCTTCATCCAAAAATGTTGAAGTGGAGTGTGCTCAGGCCCTGAAACCGCTGAATGATAAAATAACAGAGGGTGTGTTCGTCCTCGGTTCCAATGCAGGAATGAAGGTGGAACAGTGGGGCAATACCTGTCTGATTGTGCGTGATTTGCTGAATGGTGCTACGGTAGATGAGTGCATGGCGGCTTTTGACAGGCTTCAGGAGGAATCATTGAACAAATAAGGTAAACTTGGTGAATGGCCGGAATTGCTGCCGGTATCATAGTTCAGTGACTGCCTGAACTATGATACCGGATAATTTATAGAGTGTAAATATAAAAAATATTTGACAGGCAGGTGCTTTAGTTGTTATGATGGAGAGCAGAACAAGGGCGTTCACAGGAAGATGGAATGGCCCTTGTTCTGCATTTGCCGGTAAAGGATGGGAACGGAGGATTTTGATGAAGAATTCGCATGTTTCCTTATGGTACTATCCATGATGAAAAAATAAGGACAGGAGTTATTATAGGATGAAATTTACAAAAATGCAGGGTTGTGGTAACGATTACATATATGTGAACGGTTTTCAGGAAAAGGTTGCAGTATCAGAGAAACCGGAGCTGGCGAGGAGGCTCAGTGACAGGCACTTTGGAATTGGAAGTGACGGGCTGATTTTCATAAACCCTTCGGCGGAGGCCGATTTTGAGATGGAAATGTACAATGCGGACGGTTCGAGAGGGGAAATGTGCGGAAACGGCATTCGCTGTGTGGCAAAGTATGTGTATGACAAGGGATTGACAGATTCAGAACATATCAGTGTGGTCAGCGCAGGCAGATTAAAATACCTGGATTTGACGGTAGAAAAGGATCCGGGGGACCCCGGGAAACGGGGAACGGTGACAAAAGTCCGGGTAAACATGGGAAGCCCGATTCTGACCCCCCAACTGATTCCGGTGAAAGCGGAAGGAGAGCAGGTGGTGAATGAATCGATTACGGTGGATGGAAGGGAATACCACATGACCTGTGTATCCATGGGGAACCCGCATGCCGTTATCTTTACGGAGGGTGTGGCTGAGCTGAAACTGGAACAGACAGGACCATCCTTTGAACATCATCATAGATTTCCCGCGCGAACGAATACGGAGTTCGTGGAAGTTCTGGACAGGAAGACATGCTTTATGCGGGTCTGGGAACGGGGAAGCGGAGAGACACTGGCCTGTGGAACAGGATGCTGTGCCGTGGCGGTGGCCTGTGTACTGAATCATTTGACGGATAATGAGGTAACGGTTAAGCTGTTAGGCGGAGAACTGCTGATTGAGTGGGACAGAGAAGAAAATATTGTCTTTATGACCGGGCCGGCTGTCACGGTGTTCGAGGGAGAAGTGTGCAAAGAGAATTTCAATTGAGAATTTCTGAAGGAGAAGAAAATGTATAAAATTAATGAAAATTATTCAAAGTTTCCGGGAAGCTATCTGTTTTCCACCATTGGTAAAAAAGTAAGGGTATACGGCGAGGCACATCCGGAGAAAAAAATCATCCGGCTTGGTATTGGGGATGTAACGCAGCCGCTGGCACCGGCTATTGTGGATGCGTTGCACAAAGCTGTGGATGAGATGGGAAGAGGAGAGACTTTTCATGGATATGCGCCGGATTTGGGATATGCATTTCTGAGAGAGACCATTGCAGAGTGTGATTATAGGAGCCGGGGATGTGACATTGAAGCAGATGAGATTTTCATTTCCGATGGTGCAAAGTGTGACTGCGGTAATATACAGGAGATTTTCAGTCTGGACAATCGTATTGCAGTCTGTGATCCGGTATATCCCGTATATGTGGATTCCAATGTGATGGCGGGACGGACAGGCACTTACGACAGGGAGAGAGGGACCTGGAGCGATGTCATTTATATGCCCTGCACGGCGGAGAACGATTTTGTGCCGGAATTGCCGGAGAAGGAGAATGCGCCGGATCTGATTTATTTGTGCTTTCCCAACAATCCTACCGGTTCTGTCATAACGAAGGAAGGACTGCAGAAATGGGTGGATTATGCGAATCAGGCAGGGGCGGTGATTTTGTATGATGCCGCGTACGAGGCCTATATAACAGAGGACAATATTCCCCACAGCATTTTTGAATGCCGGGGAGCCAGAGGCTGTGCCATTGAATTTCGTTCCTTTTCCAAAAATGCAGGTTTTACGGGACTGCGTCTGGGATTCACCGTGATTCCGAAGGAACTGAAATGTGGAAATGTATCACTACATTCGCTGTGGGCCAGGAGACATGGCACCAAATATAATGGGGCGCCATACATCGTACAGAGAGCCGGCCAGGCGGTTTACTCTCAGGAAGGCAGAGCCCAGCTAAAGGAGCAGATCGGGTATTATCAGAGGAATGCGGCGTATATTTTTGACGGCTTAAAAAGCATGGGTTATACAGTGTCCGGTGCGGTTAATTCGCCTTATATCTGGCTGAAAACACCGGAGGGAATGAACAGCTGGGAATTCTTTGACCATCTGTTGGAAAGGGTAAATGTGGTAGGCACGCCCGGCTCCGGATTTGGCCCCAGCGGAGAGGGCTATTTCCGGCTGACCGCCTTTGGCAGCTATGAAAATACTGTGGAGGCAGTGGAACGGATTAAGGCATTATAAACTCACGAGCGGTAAAATCTGCCGCCGATTTTATGGTGATTTCCCACTCGTGAATCGAGTGCCGGGCAAACTTTAGTGATCATCAGTGTGAACCATGATATTTTATGGTTTACGGAAAGGCGTTAATGCGGATATGAAGGAAAAGTCGCGCAAGCTGATGTGGATAGCAACGGGAATACTGATGCTGATATTTATCTTAGTGATATATATGACCAACAGTGAAATCCCTTTTATGATGGATGACAACTGGTATTCTACCATGCTGGCCGAGGACAGGCCGATTGAAACTTTTGCCGATATTGTGAAAAGCCAGATATGGCATTACTATAACTGGGGCGGCAGAAGTATAACACATGGGATTCTACAGCTGACTTTGCTGGCGGGGGAGAGGGCAGCGGATATTCTGAATGTCCTTTTTACGCTGCTGTTGGGAGGAATGATCTGCCTGGTGTCGGAGCACCGCAGACTGCCAGGGCTTCTGGCGGGCATTTCCATGGTGCTGGGCCTGAATGCCAACTGGAAGATGAGCATGTTCTGGCAGGCAGGGGCTGCCAATTATCTGTATATTACAGTCTTTATTCTGGCCTTTCTCTATTGCTATCTGCGGGAGCTGCCAGATGAGGGAAAACTGATACCCTGCTTTTTCCGGAGAGGCCTGCAAAAAGAAGGTTCTGCGGCGGCAGTTCTGCCGGAGGCGGTCTGTGCGGGAGAAACCGAAAGCAGGTGTGGTCCCCGACACCTGCCGGGAATCTCCATCTGGATAATTCCTTTGGGGATTCTGACGGGCTGGAGCAATGAGAATATGGGACCTGCGGTGTGGATTGTCAGTCTTGCGGTGATACTGCTTATCCTGAAGGAGAAGGGCAGAATCAGGCTATGGATGATTTCAGGGAATCTGGCCTGTCTGGCAGGCAGCATTCTGTGCATTACCGCGCCTGGCAACGCTGTCCGAATGGCCAGGATTAAAGAGGAAGAATACGGAATTCTGTGGAGAATCTTCCTGAGGGGATACGGAGAGAGCAAGGGGGTTATGGAATACCTGTTTCCCGTGCTTCTGGTGCTGGGATTTGTGTGGATTCTCAACTGCTGTGTGCTGAAGCAGCTTCCGGGACGGCGGACGGAATTGATGCTCTTTTGCGCGTTGCTGTCCTGGGGGGCCTTTGTGCTGTCTCCGCACTATCCGGACAGAGCTTCTTTTGGTACCCTGGTCCTGTGCGTCTGTGCCGTTTTATCCATTGTGGCAAAAATTCTGAAACGTCGTGCAGATCTGGCATGGCCGTTCTGGTTTGCTATGTTATTCTGCTGGCTGCGGGGAATGTATTTTTGCGGCGAATATCTGTCGCTGGCCTGGGGATGGATTAAATAACTATTATTTATGACAAGTTCTGTGAATAGTGTAACATTAAGTAAGGTTTAATTCCGGAATGGCCTTGACGCTTGCTGAAACTTACTTTATAATAAATTTGTACGCCTGCTTTTCAGGCGTTGTTGACTGTGGAAGAAGCAGGGATGGGTGTCAGGGGTGCAGAGCCCGGATAGGAGTGCAATGATCAGGAGCATGACTGGTTTCGGCAGGTGTGAGATTGCCGAGAACAACAGGAAATTTGCAGTGGAGATAAAGTCGGTAAATCATCGCTATCTGGATATCAATATCAGGATACCCAAAGCACTCAGCGCCTTTGAGGCCGCTGTCCGTAATGAGCTGAAAGCTTATATTACAAGAGGCAAGGTTGATGTGTTTATTTCTTATGAAGACCTTTCAGAGAAAACTTCCGTTCTTCGTTATAACAGAGAGGTGGCGGAAGAATACCTGAAATATCTGCGTCAGATGGCGGAAGAATTTCGGCTTGATGACGATATTCGTGTATCGACACTTTCCAGATTCCCCGAGATATTTACGATAGAAGAGGCAGATGTAGACGAGGAAGAGCTCTGGAAAGAGCTGCAGAAAGTCGTGAGTGGTGCTGCGAAGATGTTTGTGGATACCCGTGTGGCAGAAGGAGGGCATCTGAGAACCGATTTGCTTGCAAAAATGGAGGGAATGCGGCGGCTCACGGATTGTATTTCCGATCGTTTTCCCGGGATTATGGAAGACTACAGACAAAAGCTGGAAGACAAGGTAAGAGAGCTTTTGGCGGGCACTGCTGTGGACGAAGGACGGCTTCTGACAGAAGTTACTATTTTTGCAGATAAGATCTGTGTGGATGAGGAAATTGTGCGTCTGCGCAGCCATATTGAGACTGCCAGGAACAGTCTGCAGGAAGGCGGAGCCGTGGGCAGAAAGCTTGATTTTATCGCTCAGGAAATGAACAGAGAGGCAAATACTATTCTGTCAAAGGCAAATGATCTGGATACTTCTAATTACTGTCTGGACTTGAAGACAGAAATTGAGAAGGTTCGGGAGCAGATTCAGAATATAGAATAGGAGCCAACAGAAATGCTTATACACATCGGGTTCGGTAATATCGTGAATACCGCGAAAATTATTGCCATAGTCAGTCCTGATTCCGCACCCATCAAACGGCTGGTGCAGAATTCCAAAGAAAAAGGACTTGCCATCGATGCCACACAGGGGCGCAAGACCAAATCTGTGCTTGTTATGGAGAACAGCCAGGTGGTGCTTTCCGCGCTTCTGCCGGAGACGATTGTAGGGCGAATGCAGGATGGTGCAGATGTTTCGGAGGAGAAATAAATGGAAAAAAAGGGGATTCTTATCGTTATTTCCGGTTTTTCGGGTGCGGGAAAGGGTACACTGGTAAGAGAGCTTTTGAAGAAATATGACGAGTATGTATTGTCCATATCCATGACCACAAGGACACCAAGGCCGGGAGAACAGGAGGGCGTGGAATACTTTTTTACAGACAGAGAACATTTTGAAGAGACCATAGAGAGAGATGGGCTGGTGGAATATGCGCAGTACTGTGGGAATTATTACGGCACACCGAGGGCCTATGTGGAGGAGCAGCTTGCGGCGGGCAGAAATGTGATTCTGGAGATAGAGATACAGGGAGCATTGAAGGTAAGGAAAGAATATCCGGAATGCCTGCTGATCTTTGTGACACCTCCCAGCGCGGAAGAACTGGAGCGGAGGCTGGTGGGAAGAGGCACAGAGAGCCGGGAGGTTATTCAGAAGCGCCTGTCCCGTGCGGTGGAGGAATCAGAGGGTGTGGAAGCCTATGATTATATTGTAGTAAATGACAGGCTGGAGGAATGTGTGGAGGAGATTCATTGTCTGGTAGATGCCGCCCGCAGAGCTCCGGTGAGAAGGAATGAATTTATTCAGGGAATCAGAGAAGAGTTGTTCAGTATAGCGAAAGGAGTGCAGAAATAATGTTACATCCGTCTTATTCAGATTTGATGAAGGTAGTAAACAGGGAGGTAGAGCAGGGCGAGGCACCGGTGGTAAGCAGCAGGTATTCCATTGTCATGGCCACATCCAGAAGGGCAAGACAGATTATCGCGGGCGAGGATGCTCTGGTGGACAGCAAGGACAAAAAGCCCCTGTCCGTGGCAGTGGAAGAGCTGAATCAGGGTAAAATCAAGATATTGGGTGGTGAATAAGAAGGAAGGGTATATTTCGGTATCATGAACATTTTGTTTGTGTCTCTGGGTTGTGACAAAAATTTGGCTGATACGGAAATGATGCTTGGACTTCTGCGGAAGAAAGGGTATACTTTTACGGATGATGAAGAGCAGGCTGACATTGTAATCGTCAATACCTGCTGTTTTATTGGTGATGCAAAAGAAGAAAGTATTCAGATTCTGCTGGAGATGGCCGAATTGCGGAAGGCAGGACGGCTGAAAGTGTTGATTGCAGCGGGATGCCTGTCTCAGCGTTATCAGGAGGAAATCAGAAGGGAAATTCCGGAAGTGGATGCTCTTGTGGGAACTGCCGCACAGGAAGACATTGCCGTGGCTGTGGAAGAGGCTCTGGAAGGCAGCGGCGGGAACTACTATCGGGATTTAGACACACCCCCTGCGGTATGCGGAGAAAGGATTGTGACCACAGGGGGGCATTATGCTTTTCTGAAGATTGCTGAGGGCTGTGATAAACACTGCACCTACTGCATCATTCCAAAAGTGCGCGGGAGTTACAGAAGCATTCCGATGGAGGTGCTGGAGGCGCAGGCCAAAAAGCTTGCGGAGGACGGTGTCAGAGAACTGATTCTGGTGGCGCAGGAAACAACGCTTTATGGTGCGGATTTGTATGGAAAAAAGTGTCTGCCAGAGCTTTTGCGCAGGCTTGCACGGATTGATGGACTGAAATGGATTCGGATACTGTACTGCTATCCGGAGGAGATTACGGAAGAACTGATTAAAACCATTGCGGAAGAGCCAAAGGTATGTCATTATCTGGACATACCCATTCAGCATGCGTCAGATCAGGTGCTGAAGCGCATGGGCAGACACACGACGCAGGAAGAATTGAGGAAGCAGATAGGGAGACTGCGGGAAAGGATACCGGATATCTGCCTGCGGACAACCCTGATCAGCGGCTTTCCCGGGGAAACGCAGGAAGACTTTGAAGAACTTTATCGTTTTGTCAATGAAATGGAATTTGACCGTCTGGGTGTGTTCCCCTATTCCCGGGAAGAGGATACGGCGGCGGACTTGATGCCGGAGCAGATTGCGCAGGAGATAAAGGAATGCAGACGGGATGAACTGATGGAACTTCAACAGGCAATTGTCTGCGATAAGGCGGATGAGATGCTGGGGCAGGAACTTACCGCTATGATAGAGGGTAAGATTGCGAATGAAGACGTATACGTAGCCAGGACTTACAGGGATGCGCCCAATGTGGACGGCTACCTGTTCGTAAGTGCCGGGCGGAATCTGGAAACGGGAGATTTTGTGAAGGTACTTGTGACGGATTCCCGGGAATATGATTTGATTGGCGAGCTTGCAGAGGATAGGGAGGATAATTCGTGAAAAAGATGAATTTGCCGAATAAACTGACCATATTTCGCATTATTTTGATTGTGCCATTTATTTTGATTCTTCTGGGTGAAGGCAGTGCGTGGGGGTGGTATAACGCTATTTTTGGGGGTGCTGCGGAGTACGTGGATTACATTGCGCTGGCAATCTTTATTGTTGCCAGTCTCACCGATCTGATTGACGGAAAGATCGCCAGAAAGTATAATCTGGTGACGAATTTTGGCAAGTTTATGGACCCGCTTGCCGATAAACTTCTGGTCAGTGCGGCGTTGGTGGCGCTGGTGGATCTGGGCCGCATTTCAGCCTGGGTGGTGATCATTATTATCAGCCGGGAATTCATTATCAGCGGATTTCGGCTGGTAGCGGCGGACAACCGCGTAGTGATAGCAGCCAGCTATTGGGGAAAGTTCAAAACCTTTTTTCAGATGGTGATGGTATGTCTGATGATTGCGAATGTTCCGCAGCTGCAGCTTGTGACAGATATTGTCATGTGGATTGCGTTAATCCTGACTGTGGTATCCCTGATTGACTACCTGATAAAAAATAAAGATGTGATGAAGGAGCAGAAGTAGCTCTGACTGTCGGCATGATAAATGGCAATACAATCTGGTGCATGAGGCTGCATACTGTGGAAAGAAGATATTTTACAGTCGTAAGGAGAACGGGGAATGTGGCTGGGTACAGGCGGAAGCGGATTTCGGATGACAGCGGAATGCAGAGAAATGAGGGAGATTATGAAAGTTGAACTGATTTGTGTGGGAACGGAGCTTTTGCTGGGAAGCATTGTAAATACCAATGCCGCATACCTGTCGGAAAAGTGTGCAGGATTGGGATTTTCCTGTTATTTTCAGACTGTGGTGGGTGACAATGAAGAGCGGCTGGCCCAGGTGCTGGAGATGGCACTGGGGCGTTCGGACATTGTCATTCTTTCCGGAGGGCTGGGGCCTACGGAGGATGACCTGACTAAGGAGACGGCGGCGAAAATCTGCGGGAAAACATTACAGCTACATGAGCCCAGCAGGGAGGCCATCAGGAAATATTTTGCGGACAGAGGGATGGAGCCTACCGACAATAACTGGAAGCAGGCCATGCTGCCGGAGGGGTGTATTGTGCTGGAAAACCACAATGGCACGGCTCCCGGGGTGATTATGGAGACAGAGCAGGGAAGCGTAATTCTGCTCCCGGGACCTCCTAACGAACTGCGGCCTATGTTTGAGGAGAGCGTGGCGCCTTATCTGGCGGGGCTCACATCTCAGGTAATCTGTTCCAGAACCGTGAAAATCTGCGGTGTGGGCGAAAGCAGGGCGGAGACTATGGTAAAGGATCTGATTGATGTACAGGACAATCCCACCATAGCCACCTACGCGAAGACGGGTGAGGTGCATATCCGTGTCACTGCTAATGCCGAGGACAAAAAGACGGCACAGAAGCTGATCAAACCGGTAGTAAAAGAGTTGAAGAACCGGTTTGGCAGTCACATTTACAGTACAGAAGAAGAGACAACACTGGAAAAAGCTGTGGCGGATCTGGCCATAGCAAACAGCTTGACGATCACCTGTGCGGAATCCTGCACCGGAGGATTGCTTTCCGCCAGACTGATCAATGTTCCTGGCATTTCCGAGGTGTATAAATCAGGTGTGATTACATATTCCAATAAGGCGAAAAGAAAACTGCTGGGAGTAAAGAAAAGTACATTGCAGAAACATGGAGCCGTAAGTGAGCGGACGGCAGAAGAGATGGCGAAAGGTGCTGCTTCCACAAGTAAGGCAGACGTAGCAGTGGCGATTACCGGTATCGCCGGACCGGACGGAGGCACAGAAGACAAGCCGGTAGGACTGGTTTATATCGCATGCTGTGTAAAGGGGCGGACGACAGTGAAAAAGCACTTGTTTTCCGGAAGCAGAGACAAGGTTCGTGAGTCTGCGGTATCTGCCGCGCTGGGACTCATGCGTAGTTGTATTCTGGAATATTACAGTAAGGTTACTTTTGGGAAAGAGGAGTCGTGACTCCTCTTTCTTTTTTGGCAGAGCGTCTGAACTTCGTGTTTAATACAAAAAGGGTGGTGCCTCGTGCGAGGACCTTAAAGGTCCTTGCAGAAATCCGAAGCCCTTTAGTCACTAAAGGCGAACTTAGAATATGGAACAAATCTTGTGGTTGGAAAATTTTTAGTATAATTTGAAAATATTGGACATAGAATGATAGAGAAGAAAACAACTAACAGAATGGTAATACAGGGGAATAGGGATGGAAAAGGTAATTAACATATGTATGCGGAGTATTCTGGGGATAATTGCCATGTATTTTATCAATTCAGCACTGGAGAAAGCTGGAATTTCTCTGGGAGTGGGGATTAATGTGTTTACTGTTTTGACATCCGGAATCCTGGGTTTTCCAGGGCTCCTGGCACTTTACGGCATCGGATTTTACAGGTTTTTGTAGAAATTTTACAAAAAATATTTTTTTTGTATTTTCCTCTTGAAATGAGATTATTCATTCGCTATAATGCATTTACAACATCACAAATCAACTGATTCAGATTGATTCAATGATTCATTTTATCTTTTGGGCAGTTTCGCCTGGAGTTCACGTATTGTAAAAAAGAATAAAGGAGATGATTTTTTGACGTCTTTGTGTGTATTTTTACTTATAGCCTGTGTCTGCGACTATCGGGAGCACAGAATTCCTAACAGCTTGACAGGACTGATGGCTGTTCAGGGATTGATATGCCGTCTGTGGAACGAGGGAGCAGTAGGAATCATCCTTTGGCTGGGAGGAGCGGCAATGGTTATGGCATTGCTGTATCCGCTTTTCAAAATCGGATGTTTGGGCGCGGGTGATGTGAAATTATTTGGGGTAACAGCAGGATACCTGCCATTCAAAAAAATTCTGTTATTTCTGTTTTTCTCTTTGCTGATTGCGGCAACCATTTCTCTAGTTAAAATGTGGAAAGAAAATAGTTTTAGCCGACGGATACGGCATCTGTCAGGATATTTGGGAGAGCTATTGAAGAACGGTCAGTGGCGACTTTATTCCGAAAAGGAGAGTGATCGAACCGTTATATGTCTGGCTGGGCCTATATTCATCGGCATACTGCTATATCTGGGAGGTATTTATTGAAAAAGAAAACAGATAAGACAATGGTGTTTTGTGACCCGGAAGCAGAATATGCACAGGCGATGATGGAATTTCTGAAGAAACGCAGGAACCTTCCCTGGGAACTACATACATATACCAATGTGCAGGATCTGGTCCGGGAGGAAAAAAGCGAGATAGAAATGCTGGTAATAGCGGAATCTGCATATAACGGGGAGATACAGACGCTTCATCCAAAACAGCTGGTAATTTTAAGCGAAAGCGGGATTATGCAATGGGAGAATGTGATTTATGTGGACAAATACCAAGCTGCTGAAGAGGTATTGAAGCAATTGCTGGGTGTTTATATGGAAGTGGTGGAAGTGCAGATGCCCAGGCTATGCACGAATCGAAAAACCATATTTATCGGAAATTATTCGCCAGTTCGAAGATGCATGCAGACTTCCTTTGCAATCACAATGAGCCAGATTCTGGCAGAGGAGCATTCTACGCTTTATCTTAATTTTGAACATTATGCTGGACTTGCAGAACTTGTACCGGATATGCAGACTTTCGATATGGCAGATTTGCTTTATTTTCTGAATGCAGATAAAGAAAAATTCCGTATGCGTATGCGTACTATGCTGCGACATAAGGGTGGGTTGGACTATATTCCGCCTATGAAGTCGGGACAGAATTTACTGACTGTTACGTCAGAGGAATGGATGGATTTTTTGAGGAAAATTGAAGAACTGGAGGAGTATGAATATGTCATTCTCGATCTAAGCGAAAGTATGCAGGGACTTTTTGATATTTTGCGGATGTGCAGCAGAGTTTATACGCTGACGAAGGAAGATAGAATAGCCAAAGCAAAGCTGCTTCAATATGAACAGGTTTTGGCTTTGCACGAGTATGAAGATATATTGGATAAAACAAAGCAGCTGACCCTGCCTCGTATTCACAGGTTGCCAGAGGAACTGGAATTGCTGACAAAGGGAGGATTGGCAGATCTGGTGAAAGGTTTACTGAAAGAACTGGATGCGGACAATAACGAAGCAGAATTGTAGAAGAGAAATGGAGCACAAATATGGAGTATATGGAATTAAAGAAAGAGCTGCGCAGCAAGGTGCAGGAGAGAATGGACTTCGTTAAGGATTTTTCTGATGATGAAGTGGAAGACACTATAGATGACGTATTGCTGGGTGAGAACCATATGACGGTTTTACCAGTGGAGACACGGAAACGACTGAAAAAAGAACTGTTTGATTCATTACGCAGACTGGACATTCTGCAGATATTTGTGGAGGACAGTACTGTCACAGAGATTATGATTAACGGAAAAGATCATATATTTGTGGAGCAGAATGGAAAACTGCGGGAACTTGATATTGGTTTTGAATCTACCGAAAAGTTGCAGGATGTAATACAGCAGATTGTGGCAGGATGCAACCGGGTGGTAAATGAAGCTTCTCCCATTGTGGATGCCAGACTTCCGAATGGATCCAGAGTCAATATTGTGATGAACCCTATTGCACTTAATGGGCCTATAGTTACCATTAGACGCTTTCCGGAAAAGCCTATCACTATGGAACGGTTGATTAAGACAGAATCAATTTCTGCAGAGGCGGCGGCTTTTTTGGAAAAGTTGGTAAAGGCCAGGTACAATATTTTTATCAGCGGCGGCACGGGAAGTGGGAAGACAACTTTTTTGAATGTATTATCTCACTATATTCCTTCGGAGGAAAGAGTGATTACGATTGAGGACAGCGCTGAGCTACAGCTGCAGGGGCTGCCGAATCTGGTACGACTGGAGACACGTAACAGTAATGTGGAAGGCTGTAACGAGATAACGATTCGGGATCTGATCAGGTCATCTCTGAGAATGCGGCCGGACAGAATTGTGGTAGGTGAGGTGAGAGGTGCAGAAGCTATTGATATGTTGCAATGTCTGAATACTGGTCATGATGGCAGCATGTCTACAGGTCATGCCAATAGCGGCAGAGACATGCTGGCCAGGCTGGAAAACATGGTACTGATGGGGATGGACCTTCCTTTGGCGGCTATCAGACAGCAGATTGCCTCTGGTGTGGATCTTATTGTACATTTGGGGAGACTGAGGGATAAGTCTCGGCGGGTTTTGGAGATTATGGAGGTTATGAGCTGTGAGAAGAACGAAATTATGTTAAATCCCCTGTTTCTTTTTGAAGAGACAGGAGAGGATGACAACGGAATTATTGTCGGAAAACTGGAGAGGAAGGGGGAACTGCGGCATGGAGACAAGCTTAAAGCGGCGGGACTATCATAAATATCTCTGGAAAAAAGGGGAGAAATTCCGGACAGTTTTTATTTGTATCGGGATAACAGGAATTTTGGCATACTTTTTTTATCGTAGTTTTTGGGCAATGATTCCTCTTTCGGCAGTGGGAATTGCCGCTTTTTATCAGTTTGGCAAAGAGAAGGCGGAAAAGGCCAGAGAAGAGCTGGCTATTCAGTTCAGAGAATGCATTCTGTCAGTGGCGGCCTCTTTGCAGGCAGGTTATTCTGTGGAAAATGCTTTTATGGAATGCAGGCAGGATATGGTACTGATGTATGGGGAACTATCGTTGATCTGCGATGAGCTGAATTTTATCAGGAGGGGTCTGAAGATCAATATTTCTTTGGAAGAGTTGCTTATGGATATGGCCAATCGAAGTGATTGTGAAGATATTGCGCAATTTGCTCAGATTTTTTCTCTGGCAAAGAGAAATGGCGGTAATATGTCGGAAATTATCAGGAGCTCTGCCAGCCAGATTGGAAAGCAGATTGAATTGCGTCAGGAGGTGCAGATGCTCCTGGGAAGTAAGAAGATGGAGCTTACGATTATGAAGATAATGCCTTTTGGAATTTTGTTCTATATTAACATGGGTAATCCGGGGTATTTTGATTCATTGTACCATAATCTGATGGGCATAGGAATTATGACAGGTTGCCTTATATTGTACTTGGGAGCATATCTAATGGGCGAATATATTATGAAGGGTATTATGGCTGAAATGGCATGAGGAGGTGAGCTGCTTGTATTGGATTATGATGTTCATTTCAGCGGGATTTCTTGTACTGCTGTTTCTTGCAAGGAAGCAGGATGCGATTCTGGAAACGCCGACTCTTCTAAAACCGTTTTACAAAGTTTCCATGTATCTTTATAAAAAAAACTGTTCTCGGTTTACCGGGATATTTGCTTCGGCACAAGTGGAAAAAGATCTGGTGCGGCTTCATCCAGGCGAAGCCGGGGAATGTATAAAGACGGAATACTATGTAAAAAAGACAGCTGTTTTTCTGGCAATCATTTTTGTGGGAGCGCTTTTTGGGACAGCGTCCAGATTCAGCTCGCAGGGGGCAGTGATTCTGGACGCGAACGGAGTAATTGCGCGAGGAAATTATGAAGAAGGCACAAGGAAAATTGATTTAAAAGCGGAGTATGGACAGCAGCAGATGCACTTTCAGGTAGATGTAGAACCAATATTACTTTCCGGGGAGGAGGTGGATGCTCTTTTTGCAGATTTTCTGGATAAAGTGCCTGCCTGTATCCTGGGAGATAATGAAAGCCTGGATAAGGTTGTCTATGATTTAAAACTGACAAAAAACTATGAGGATTTTCCCATAGATGTGCAGTGGGAAAGCAGTAAACCAGGAACTTTGAGCAGTACGGGCCATTTGTATACGGTGGAAAAAAGAGAGGAAGTAATACTTAGGCTGCAGATGAGTTATGGCAAGTATAACCTGACAGAAGAGATAAAAGTGATCCTGCTCCCACCAGATATTTCGGAAGAAGAGCAGCTTCATCGGGAGATGGAAGAAATGCTGCAGCATTCGCAGGAGGAAAGCATAGAAGAGGAAACATGGAGATTACCGGCAGAATGGCATGGAGATGGAATTCGCTGGAGCCAGAGTGTAGAAGATAACAGTATATTGTTATGGGGCTTTTCTGTGGTGACAGCTTTTGCAATATTTTTGCTTTCAGACCGAGACCTGCATCAGCAGCTTGAAAAAAGGAAAAAAAGTTTGAAGCGGGAGTATCCTGCAATTGTACATAAGCTGGCATTGTTTGTCGGTGCGGGGATGACAATCAGAGGTGCATTTCAAAAGTTAGCCGGAGATTATGAGGCAGACTGCCGGGAAGGCGGCAGTCAGATTTCGGCTTATGAAGAAGTGCTGTACACGTGCCGCGAATTGCGTTCAGGGGTGTCTGAAGGTGCATCTTACGAGCATTTCGGAAAGAGAACGGAATTACAGGAGTATATTCGGCTGAGTACATTGCTTGCGCAGAACCTGAAAAAAGGGAACAGCACATTACTGGAAAGGCTGCGCGAAGAAGCGGATAAAGCTGCGGAAGAACGCCTGCAGCAAAGTAAAAAACTGGGAGAAGAAGCAGGAACAAAGCTTCTGGTGCCAATGGTTCTTATGCTGGCGGTAGTGATGGCAATGATTATGATTCCGGCGCTTTCAAATATGTGATGGCAATGCAGCATTCATGAAATTGGATGAATGATTGCAGGGAAGTGACTGCTCAATGACTTGTTTGAATTAATATGCAGGGAAAGAGCTTACTGCTGCAGATGAGAATAAATATGATTGGATTGCCAACCGCAGTGAAAGACAATTCGGTTTATGGCTGCTGAGAGCAGCAGAAAGAGAGGAAAGTATGAAAGAATTGAAAGGTATGAGAGAACTTTTTACAGAAGAGGAAGGCATGGGAACGGTGGAAGTTATTCTAATTATTGTAGTTTTGGTAGGGCTGGTAATTATTTTCAAAGATCAGATTACAGATATTGTAGAAAAATTATTTGAAAAGATTACAACACAGACGGAAACTGTATAAAGCATAAATATGTATTGAAGAACGGTCGGAAGAAAGTTTGAAAGTAACTTTCAATGCCAGACCTGGTGGTCTGGCATCAAAAGACAAATATTGATTGGCATGTATGCCAAAGCGGGTAGTGTCAAGTAATCTATGAAAAACCGAGCCGAAAAAAATAGGCTCAAAAGA
>CAJUQT010000023.1:30128-59970 GCA_910588225.1 uncultured Acetatifactor sp. | reverse complement strand
GCACAGTTTCATTTATGGTGGTGCCAAATGTGGGGCATGAGGGTTTAGAAAGGAATTCCATTATGTCTGAAAACATCTTTACTTCGTCTATTTTTCCAAAGCTTCCTGCATCTCCTGAACTTCCTGACTTTCTCAGCTCCGCCACGGGGCCTGTAACGGTCCGTATGACCAATGATTACCTTTTCCGCGCCCTCCTCCAGTCCAGCAACAAAACTCTGAAAGGACTGATTGGTTCCCTGCTTCATCTCCATCCTGATGAAATTCTTTCCGCCGAAATTACAAATCCAATCCTGCTGGGCTCTGCTGTGGATGAAAAAGACTTTATCCTCGATGTTAAAATTCTTCTCAATAACAGCATCATCCTCAACCTGGAACTTCAAGTCATCAATCAGCATAACTGGCCTGAACGCTCCCTGCTTTATCTGTGCCGTGCTTTTAATAATCTCAATTCCGGAGAAGATTATCAGCAGGTAAGGCCCGCCATACATATAGGGCTTCTGGATTTTACTCTGTTCAAGAATTATCCGGAGTTCTATGCTACCTATATGATGTTGAACGTTAAAAATTTTATGATATATAGTGACAAACTGCGCCTTTCTGTGGTAGACTTAACTCATATAGATCTGGCTACCAAAGAGGATAAGCAATATCGAATCGATCAATGGGCCGCTCTCTTCAAAGCAACCACATGGGAGGAAATCAAAATGATTGCACAGCAGAATGACGATATTCTGGCAGCAGGTAATGCTGTCTACAGACTTACTCAAGAAGAACGAATCCGGCAAATTTGTGAAGCACGGGAAGATTATTATCGCTGCCAGCGCGGAATGCAACGATTTATGGAGGAACAGGTCGCCACAGTAAAAAGGCAGGAAGCTATTTTAAAGGAACAGGAAGTCGCTTTAAAGGAACAGGAAGTCGCTTTAAAGGAGCAGGCAGCTGCTTTAAAGGAGCAGGCTAATGCTTTAAAGGAGCAGGCTAATGCTTTGAATGAAAAAGATTCTGCTCTGACCGAAAAGGATTCTCTCATTGCCACTCTTTTAGCGGAAAAGGAGCAGTTAGAGAAAAAACTGACCGGAAATTAATATCATATTTTCGTCCCTGCATTTTTCAGCTCACTGGCCCGCTGCACAGCACCTGTCCCGAACTTCTCCCTGATGCTGTCCATGGCCCGGTCCAGCTTTTCCAGCTTCTCATAATCGGTAGAATCAAACAGGGACATCTGCCTGACCTCTCCATCTCTGGTCACCTTCCCGGTCTGTACCCCCAGAAGACGTATGGGCGTGCCATCCCACAATTCATCGAACAGCCTGCAGGCCACCCGATAAATTTCATCCGTAATATTGGTGGCAGACTCCAGCACACATTGATGGGAATGCTGCCTCAAATCGAAAAAGCGTATGGTAACTGACACGCTCTCAATCCATACCTGATCCCTGCGCAGCCTCCTGCCCACAGTCTCCGACAGCGACAGCAACACTCGCTTCGCTTCTGCATCCTCTGTCACATCAGCGGCAAGAGTCACGGAATTGCCATAACATTTATTGTCCGCCGCTGTTACTTCCACCTGGGATTCGTCCCTTCCATTTGCATAATTCCAGATGGCTTCTCCATGCTTTTTCAAAGCGGCCTTCAGCATGGAGGGGTCTGCCTGTGCCAGTTCCCCTATGGTACGGATTCCCATCCTTTTCAGCTTCTGCTCCGACGCACCTCCCACAAGAAACAGTTCCCGTACAGGAAGCGGCCACATTTTCTCCTGAATTTCCTCTGGAAACAGGGTATGTACCTTGTCAGGTTTTTCGAATTCCCCTGCCATCTTCGCCAGAAGTTTATTGCTGGAGATGCCCACATTCACCGTAAATCCAAGAGTCTCACAAATCTCCTTCTTCAAAGCATGGGCTGCCTTTACCGGCTCCCCGAACAACATCTGCGTCCCTGTCATATCCATGAAAGCTTCGTCGATGCTGTATTGCTCCACAGCATCGGAATATTTATACAGAATCCCAATAAACGCCCGGGAGCATTCTTCGTACCATTCCCGGTTGGGCTGTAACAGAGTCAGATTCGGGCACTTTCGCAGCGCATCCACAATCGGTTCTCCGGTCCGTACATCATACTTTTTGGCAGGAGTGGATTTCGCCAGGATAACCCCATGCCGCTTCGACATGTCTCCGCCTACCGCGGAGGGAATGGTCCGCAGATCCAGCGTCTCCCCATGATTCAGACGATACACTGCCTCCCAGGATAAAAACGCGCTGTTTACATCTATATGAAAAATAACCCTGTCCCCCATACGCTTCCTTTCTGCACCCAGATCCTTTTTCGATCGCTTCCTTTCTGCCTTTGACATTTACATTATATCAGAACGTTTGTTCTTTTTCAAGTCATTACTTTTAGCTATTGCTCTTAACATTTCCACCACTCATGTATTCCCTGGAAGAGCTTTTATAACAGTACTTTCCGCACCTCATTCAACATCAGTATGACCAGCGCCTGCCCATAAGCCATAGGGCACATAGGAATTCTCCGGTAATGTTCCAGATCTCTGCCCATTCCGGTGCCGTAAGACACTTGATTTACTGTTCCATCTTCCTCCACATGGGAAAGCACTGCTCGAACCGCCTTTTCAGCAATTGGTAGATAGTTCGCCTCTACCAGTTCAAGTCGAACTGCCTTCAGTATGCCATATGCGAAACCGGCGGTAGCGGAAGTTTCTTCGTAAGAAAAGGGATCATCCAGTAGAGTGTTCCACATCCCGTCTTCACACTGGAACCCTGACAATGCCTCAATCTGTCTGACCAAAGTCTCTGTCAGATACCGTTTTCCGACCCCCTTCAATCCCATAATCTCAATATATTCTGGAATTCCGGCCGTTATCCAGCAATTTCCTCGGGCCCACAACGCCCCTGCAAAATGATTCCTCTCTTTAAAATTCCATCCGTGAAACCATAACCCAGTCCTTGTATCCTGCAAATATTTGATATGAATGAGAAATTGGTAATAGGATTCTTCTATGTATGTTTTTTCGTTCTACACATGGACAAAGGTCAAAATAAACGGCCAGTACACAGGTTCCATATACCACTGGACATTTTCACCTCCGAACAACCGTATCACCTGGTTCAACACACCATAGGACGGCGACAGAATGGTATATACAATAAATGCCACAATAACCATGGACATAAACCGGGGCAGAATCACCACTGTATTATAGAATTTCAGCGCCTTTCCGGAACGGAGGTAGTACAGCATCAGTGCAAGCGTTACTGCCGCCAGCAAATCAATAATCAGAAAGCCCACACTGTATAGCACCGTATTACGGATTGTCCTGACGGCATCCTGTGACTGAAAAAAAAATTCAAAATTTTTCACCCCCACCCATGGACTTCCCAGAATTCCCTTATTCGGATTGAATTTCTTAAAAGCTAAAATGATTCCAGGCATTGGCAGATAGGCAAAAATCAATAACAGAACCAGCCCGGGAATCACCATAAGGGTCATATGAATATTTTCTCTGATTTTAATTTTGCTGATTTTTTTCTTTTTTCTGTCTGCTTTTTTCAATTTCTGCTCTCTCTTTCCCGTGTTTTCCATCTGTTATTATTGTACTTTCCGAAAGATCTTATTTCCAGTGCCGCTTCGAACGATCTGTATCGTTTCATAGGCATTTCGTATTTCTCAGAGCTCCAAACTCCTCTACCCATTGAAAAAATACCCTTGACTTGAAGATCATCTGGAATAACAGAGGAACTGCGCTCCATGACCGGCATTGTTTCGTATACATGACCTCGTCATCTGCCTCAACCGCCGCATTCGTATAATTCAGATGTACATCCGCAATCTGTATGATTGTAGCCTTCTCACGGTTTGATGTCACACTTTCTATGTCTGCCACACGGACATAGATTCCGGATTTATTGATTTGATAAATCTATGTATTTTTGTCTTTGGGTAATCTGCATATTGTCGTTATCCCGCTCCTGTGTGCTTTCATAGAACCCACCGTTCTATCTGTATTGATTTTCTACTATACTTGCGTCTGTTCGTTTCGTCAAACCTTTTTACTCAGAACAACACAACTATATCCGCAGGCCTGCACCGTTTTTGTCTCCGGAACAGCCCGAAAAAGGACATAGCAAAAGGACCTCTTTGGATAATCCCCACAGAGGCCCTCTTGCTGTAACTGGTGACTCATTTTCATCATTAAATGTTCAATCTACTTCTTTGTACCTTCCTTCCACGCAGCGGCAAGACTTGCAATACCACTCAGTTCCGAAGGAAGGAGAATAGTGGTAGCCTGCCCATCCGCCACTTTCTCGAAGGCTTCCAGACTCTTAATCTTCAATACAGACTCATCTGCTCCTGCTTCTTTCAGCATTCTGATACCATCTGCATTCGCCTGCTGCACTTTCAGGATAGCTTCTGCTTCACCTTCTGCTTCCCGGATCATCTTCTCCTTCTGTGCTTCTGCACGGAGAATAGCGGACTGCTTATCTGCTTCGGCCCGAAGGATTGCTGATTCTTTTGCACCTTCCGCCTCCAGAATCTTCGCCTTCTTCTCACCTTCCGCACGGGTCACTGCTTCACGTCTCTCACGCTCAGCCTTCATTTGTTTCTCCATTGCGTTCTGAATTTCCGCAGGAGGAATAATATTCTTCAGCTCTACTCTGTTCACCTTGATTCCCCAGGGGTCGGTGGCAATATCCAGAGCGGCGCGCATCTTCGTGTTAATGGTCTCACGGCTGGTCAGTGTCTGATCCAGCTCCAGATCACCGATAATGTTACGGAGAGTAGTTGCAGTCAGGTTCTCAATGGCCATCATGGGATTCTCCACGCCATAAGTAAACAGCTTGGGATCCGTAATCTGATAGAACACCACCGTATCGATTCTCATGGTGACATTATCTTTCGTGATAACCGGCTGAGGTGGGAAGTCTGCCACCTGCTCCTTCAGATTCACTTTTCTGGCAATCTTATCCAAAAAAGGGACTTTGATATGAAATCCTACCGACCATGTTCCCTGATAAGCGCCCAGACGTTCAATCACGTAAGCCTGCGCCTGAGGAACAATCTTCAGACAGGATGCCAGAAGCAACAATACAACAACAATCAGCGCAATCAATACCCAAATCATACTTTACCTCTTTCTGCACTGTATAATGACAGTACGCATTTTGTATTATTTTATCTCAAATCCCGGCTCCTCTATCCGGGATTCTCATTCCCTTGTCAGTTTTTTACAGTGTCTCTCTTTTCCGCGAAACCTTTATCCAAAGCCTTCTGCCGCTCTCTGGAGCACTCACTGGGTTTTCACCGTTTCTTCCTCTGCGGCTTCACCCTTCTGCGTTTCCGGCAGCGGACCGCCTGTCTCGTCCGGCATCTGTGTGGCCGTATCCGCCGGCTCCTCACCTCCGAATGCAGATACGTTCATTTCCGCCTGCTGCTCTCCGACAGTTCCGGTTACCTCTGGCCGCATCACAGCTTCGCTTACAGGCTCCGGCGCCGCTCCTGTCGTTTTCTCCTGCATTCCGAACTGCTCCAATGTCCTGACAATCAGCTTCACCCCGCTGATAGCCGCCACTGTCACCACAGTTCCCGCTGGAATTCTGACTTTGTCATCAACACTTCTGGCACTCCACTCCTGCCCATTCACAGTTACCTGTCCCACTGCCTGCAGATTATCAATCTCGCTGGTAACGATAGCCTGGCGTCCCACCATGCTCTCCACATTTGTCTTCACCCGGTCTCTGTTAAAATACTTCACCGCTATGGGCCTGGTAAAGAACAGCAACAATAACGACACCAGGAAAAACAAAATTACCTGAACAAAAATCGGCGCATACAGCAGGGATGCAAATATGGCAACCAGCGCACCCCCAGCAAACCATACAGTCGTCAGGCCCAGGGTCAATACTTCGATGCCAATACACAGGATCAGCAACACCAGCCAGAAAATCATCATCTCTCCCATATCAATTTCCATACCTTTCTGTTCTTTCTTTTTAGTTTACTACAAAATACCTTTTCGGGCAATATCTTTCTTCGCACGATAACCCGGTTTAATCTGCCCAATATTTGTCAAAGCATTCCACTTTGTTTTACAATAAAATAAAATTTGTAACGAATTCCGTCCAAAACGGATATAAGCATCAGAAGGAGGGACTTATGGATGAATTATATGCACAATATTCCCAGATTGTATTTCATTTCCTGTATGCCAGGTGTAAAGACGTTACTCTCGCGGAAGACCTGATGCAGGAGACCTTTTTAAAGGCTCTGCAGTCTCTCGATAATTATGACGGAAGCTGTAAGCTGTCCACCTGGCTGTGTCAGATTGCAAAACATCTGCTGTATCAGCACTGGGCCAAAACCAATCGCGCAAGGCTGGAAGAACTGGACGAGACACTGGTGTCGGAACATGACACAGAACGGCAGGCCATCGCCAGAGTCGAGCTTGCGGACGTATGGGACAAACTGCAGAAATTCCCCTCTGACACCAGAAAAGTGGTGGAACTGAGAGTTCTGGGCGGCCTGTCCTTCCGGGAGATCGGCGACATGCTTGGAAAAAGTGAAAACTGGGCGCGGGTTACCTTTTACCGGGCCAAAATAGTATTAATCCAGGAGGCTAATCATGGAAAAAATGAATTGTGATATTATCAGAGATTTAATACCATCCTATTTGGACAAAGTATGCTCAGAGGCAACCAGACAATGTGTAGAAGAACATCTTGCCGACTGTGACACTTGCAGAGAGATTGTATCCTTTTACCGGACTCACATGCTTTCCGCAAATAAGCTGGAACGGAAAAGTCTGGATGGTCTGAAGAAGATAAAGGAGCTCCTGCTGATTCAGAAGCTGGCCTGTTACGCTGTTCTGGCTTCTTTGCTTCTTCTGGGTATTTGGATTTTTGTGGCCAACAGATTTTTCTCCCTGTTTTTCGCGCAGACATGTCTGTTCATCATCTGCATGTTCGCCAGCTTTTTATCCGGAATTGGCTCCGGCGGAAAGACTCCATTGGGCAAAAGAGAATACATTTTCGGCGGCATTTCCATTTTCCTGGACATTTATTTCGTGTCAGCATTCCTGTATATGGCCGGCCATCTGAAACTGGATTCCACTATTATCTTCGGAATGGAGCTCAACCGCCTGGGACCTTTCTGGGAACGTCAGCTGATAGCGGCATTTGCTGTCCAGATCGCCTTTTTTGTCTATAATCTGTTCTGTATCATCAGACAGGATAAGAACTGCAGTTGGCTGCTGTGCCTGAATATGACCGGCATTTTCCTGATACTGCGATATGATCTGTGGATGAAATACATGTCCAATTTTCGAACCCTGTTCCGGGAGATGATCCATGATACGCTGGAAGTGGTAATCATAGGAATGTTGGGTATAGCCGCAAGCCTTTTGCTTACAAAAGTAATGAAGAAACGGACACTACAACAATAGAATCCATGCTTCGCGAGACTTCTATTGTCATGAATAAAGAAATTATAGTGAAACATTTTTATTGAAATTCCATTAGCAGAGTATGGAGATCAGGCCGGATGTGTTTTAACCACATCCGGCCCTGCCTATACGCAGACCGCACATGAAAGTTTCCTGCTGGTGCAGCACCTGCAGCGGATTTTCCCCGCTATGCAGTCTGCCCTGTGACAGTCTGGCAAAGTACCTGCACAGTTACGTCTCTGCTCTCCGTGAAGTTCTTCCTCACCCTTCAATTGCAATATACTTGCTCTCCTCAATAGCAGGCTTCGCTTCCTTCTTCGGAACGGACACCTTCAGGATACCGTCCTCAAATCTGGCTCTGATATCCTCCTGGGTCACTTCCTCTCCCACATAAAAGCTTCTGCTGCAGGTTCCGTAATATCTCTCCCGGCGGATATACTTTCCGTTTTCGTCCTTCTCGTCGTTGTCCTGTCTGGACTCGGCGCTGATCTTCAGATAACCGTCCTTCAGCTCCGCCTTCACATTCTCCTTCTTGTAACCGGGAAGGTCGATATCCAGCTCATATCCGGTCTCGCTCTCCTTCACATCCGTCCGCATGACAGCCGGTACCGAAGCGTTATACCTTGCCGCATTTCTCACCGGGCGGTCAAAACCGTCAAACAGATCATCAAACAGGCTCTCTCCAAAAAAGTTATTCAGTGCGTTTAAACTTGACATCAACATAATATATTCCTCCTTGTTCTTCCGGCAGGTTTTTCACTGCTGATTATTATTTGATTGTTTTAGTATTCACAAGTTCTGTTTCCCTTGTTCTATTAATGTTATAACACTTTTATTAGCACTCGTCAATATCGAGTGCTAATAATTCCATAAACATTTTCTTAACTTGCGCTAAAATAAGTCTTAACCAACTGTTGCGAAGTTATACCTTATTTCACAGGTTCCATATCATCATCCATGACAGATTCTATTATCTAAATCTTTCATAGATTCTAAGAGAAGAATCTACAGCCTGAATTCTATCATAATTTCTAAGAGAAGAATCCATAGCCTGAATTCTATCATAGGTTCAAATAGAAGAATCTATGGTCTAAATTCTATTATCTAAATTCTATATTAAAATCTAAAACAAGATTCTACTATCACGAACAGCAAAACCTGCCATGAAAACATGAAAAGGCCGCCTGCATATGCAGACATTCTCCTCTGCACACAGGCGGCCTTTTGCCATTTATTCTTTCCGCGTTTCCTTTCGCGGAGCCCTATTTACTCCTCTGAATCTCCAATACTTTGTATGTGAATACGCCGGCGGCGGTCTCTACTTCCACATTGTCACCCACCTTACAGCCGATGAGCGCTTTTCCCACAGGGCTTTCATTGGAAATCTTCCCTTTCAGGCTGTCTGCCTCCGTGGAACCCACAATTTTGTATTCCAGCTCCTCACTGTACTCAATATCCAGAAGTCGTACCAGACAGCCGATATTGATCTTATCCAGGTCCACCTCATCTTCTACCACCACTTCGGCGTTCTTCAGAATCTTCTCCAACTCTTCGATTCTGGTTTCAATGTCTCTCTGTTCATCTTTTGCGGCATCATATTCCGCATTCTCGGACAAGTCTCCCTGTTCTCTGGCCTCCTTAATCTTCTGAGCCACTTCCTGGCGGCGCACCACCTTCAACTCGTGCAATTCATTCTCGTATTTTCTGAGTCCTTCATAGGTCAGAATATTTTTCTTCTCCTGCATTTTAATACATCCTTCCTATTTTCTATCTTTTCAAATCTGCTATGATTTATGTCTGCCTCTCAAGTCTGATTCTCCCGTATTATACCACTTTTCCCACCGGTGTCAAGGCAATACGGGACTGTTACAGCGTCTTTGTGCATATTTCCATTTTTCCACCAAAGAAACATACGTAATTCCGTTCCCCCGCCCTGTAATCCGCCTGCGCCTTTTCTCCGACGAAAGCATATCCAGCCAGATACTTCCTTCGGCAATTTCTGTGGAAGCGCCCCAAGCCTCTCCGGCAAAGTCAAGAACATTCACAGGCAGGGGCGCGGCGAGACGAAATCGTTTCCATGCCGCATTTCCTGCCAGAGGCTGCAGTACTATGGCAAGTCCATATTCCGTATAGAAATCTTCTGTAAATTCAAACAACTCTTCGGTGCAGTCTTCCTCAGATACAATCCAACGCAGACTCTTCATTCTGTGGGCAGCTTCCTCCAGCACCGCGTACAGACAAGGCGCCGTCCCCAGTATCACAAAATGCGGCCAAACCGCCTGAGGCATCAGAAGCTTCACCCAAAAGCTGCCGGTATAATCTGTAAACTCCGGAAAATCAAAATATTTCTGCCATAACACAGGCAGAATTCCCTTCCCCGCTTCCACTTGTGACATATCTGTCACATTATTGAAATTCTCTGTTTTCTCTGCAATCAGCATTTTCCTCACACTGTTCTCGTACACGCAGCAGCAATGCCGTTCCTCCGCTGTCAGCTCCTTTATATCGCGAAGAAGTCTTTCGATTGCCTTTTCCGTCCGGCAACTCCGCTCCCCCATTTCCGCCAGAAGCTTTTCCTGCTCCAGAGCTTCCGCCCGGCAGCGGCGCTTCTCCTTTCCGGCTTCTTTTTTGACCCTGTACATCTGGCGCAAAGCTTTCAGGGGATGCCACATACTGCTGCGATTGTCCTGTTTCTCCTGCTTCTGCATTTCAGCAGCCTCCGAGACTGAGCTGCTCTGATAACCCGGCTCTGCCATCCGAAACGATATTCCGAACCAGTCTTCCTCCTCCACATCCAGACTGACTCGGATAAGCATATAACTTTTCAGACCCACAGGCTCAATCAGCGGCTCCTTTAGACCTTTTTTCTTCAAGAAATAAATAATGGTATCCATGCCACAAATATATGCCGATTTACCTGAAAATAGTCTCCACGCCTTCCCGCAGTTGGGAAAAAGTTTCCATGGAATTAATTGTCTGCCGAAACCGGGCGGAATGCGGCATGCCCGCAGTATACCAGGCCAGATGCTTTCTCATCTCCCGTATTGCCGTGTATTCTCCTTTTGCCTCAAGCTGCAGGTCGGCATGCTTCAGAATAATACTTTTTTTCTCCTGCACATCCGGCGGTTCCGGTATCCGGCCTGTGTCCAGAAAACTGACAATATCCCGGAATATCCAGGGATTTCCCTGTGCCGCCCGTCCGATCATCACACCGTCGCATCCGGTTTCCTTAAGCATTGCTTCCGCTGCCCGGGGGCTGTCCACATCTCCGTTGCCTATGACCGGAATCTTCACCGCTTCCTTCACCTGCCTGATACTGTCCCAGTCCGCTCTGCCGCTGTAGTACTGTTCCCGGGTGCGCCCATGTATCGCAATAGCCGCCACGCCGCAGCTCTCCGCAATCTTCGCCAGCTCCACCGCATTACAGTGGGCCTCGTCAAAGCCTCTGCGTATTTTTACTGTCACCGGCTTTTTCACAGCTTTCACCAAGGCCGACAGAATCTCCTCCGCCAGACGCGGATTTTTCATCAGCGCAGACCCCTCTCCGTTATTTACCACCTTCGGCACCGGGCAGCCCATATTAAAATCCAGAATGGAAAAGGGACGCTCCTGAATGCGCTTCGCCATCTCCGCGATAATCCGGGCATCGGATCCAAACAGCTGCAGTGATACCGGGCCTTCTTCCGGATGAATGGTCAGGAGCTCTTCCGTATTCTTATTCTGGTAATAAATCGCCTTGGCACTGATCATTTCCATACACACCAGTCCGGCGCCTGATTTCCTGCACAGCAGACGAAATGGCAGGTCAGTCACACCTGCCATGGGAGCTAATATCACATTATTATCCAGGACCACATCGCCAATTCGCAGCCTGCTCATCGTCCCTTACCTCCTCGAGCTTTACCCACGTTCCCTTTTTCCTTCTCGTTTTTCTCGTAAATAATCCGAAGTCCGTCCAGTGTCAGAGAGCTGTCATAGATGTCAATGGCATCTGTCTCGTCCGCAATCAGCCGCCCCAGCCCTCCGGTGGCCACCACCTTCAGATTCCCGATGCCGCTCTCCTCTCTGACTTTTCTGATGATATATTCCGTCTGACCGATCTGACCATACACAAGTCCTGCCTGCATACTGCTGATGGTCTCCTGGGCCAGAATAGATTTCGGCTTCCTGATCTCGATATTGGGCAGCTTGGCGGCCTGTGTCCACAATGCCTCTGAGCTGATCCGGATGCCCGGCGCAGTGATGCCTGCGGCAAACTCCCCTTTTTCCGTGATCAGATCATAAGTAGTAGCCGTTCCGAAATCCAGCACCAGCACGGGACCTCCGTATTTCTCATAAGCCGCCACCGCGTCCACAATCCGGTCTGCCCCGATGGCCCTGGGATCCTCGGTAATAATCCGAATCCCGGTCTTCATGCCGGGCCCTACATTTATAGGCTTTGTGTCCGTGTAACGCACCAGCGCCCCCAGAAAGGAATGCATCACATCCGGTACCACACTGGCCACAATGGATCCTTCCAGATCCGACACCTTAATATCCCTGTTCTTCAAAATCTGTGTAATCAGAACTCCGTATTCGTCCGAAGTCCTGGGCGTTCTCGTCATCATCCGGAATGTGGCTCTCAGTGCCTTTCCCTCGTACACGCCCATGACCATATTCGTATTTCCTATATCGACTGCCAGAATCATTTTGTTACACACCCTTTTCGTAAAAATGTCAGCAGGAACAAAAATTATTACAAAGTAAAGTCTCCGTCACTCCTCAAAATCCTCCGGCAAGGTCTCCCCAAGGATAAAAATCCGGTAGTACAGGTTCAGTGCCTCAAACAGTTCCTGACGATTTCTGCGGACCTCGGCCACCATCAGCCCGCTGTTGATTTCGTCATAATAGATATCGTCCTCTCCGGCATTGGTCTCCAGCACCACATTCCCATCTTCTTCAAAGGCAATGGTAAAGATACCGCCTACTTCTTCTGTAAACAATACACAGAGAATGTGCAGTTCGTCCTTCACGGAATCCGGAATCCCATTGAATTGCTCATTGAAATAATATTTCATTTCATACGCATTGGCCCCGCAGAGCACAATATTTTTATTTTCCATATCTCGATTTTTCACTCCCCGGCTCAGACATACCCGTATATTCCCCGCACGGATACCTCTCCGGCATACACCTCCGTCACAGTTCCGTCCGGCAACTCTACCAGCAGCTCTCCTGTCCGATTAATGCCTCTGGCAATTCCCCGGAATTCTCCTTTGGGATCCAGCACCCGCACTTCTCTATCCTTATTTACCAGCAGCCTGTTATATCTCTCAATGAGGGGTTCCAGACTGCAGGCCCCCTGGAAGATTCTGTAGAAGCCTTCAAACGCTTTCAATATGCTGACAGTCAGCTCCGCTCTGGAAACCTTCCGTCCGCATTCCGCCTGGAGACTGGTGGCCACATCCGCGATTTCTTCCGGAAAGCTCTGCCTTCCCACATTGACGCCCACACCTATGACAATATAATGAATGTATTCTCTCTCCACGCTCATTTCCGCCAGGATGCCACAGACTTTTTTCCCGCCTGCCACAATGTCATTGGGCCATTTAATCTCCGCTGCCACGCCGCAGCTCTCCCGAATTCCTTCCGCCACAGCCATCCCCATCACCAGAGTCACCATAGAGGCCAGCCCCACGGCAAAATCCGGCTTCAAAATCAATGTAAAATACACATTGGTCCCTGCCGGACTGCTCCAGAATCTGCCCTTACGCCCTCTTCCGGCAGTCTGCATATCCGCCACAATCAAAGTGCCTTCTTCCGCCCCGTTCTCCGCATCCAGCTTCGCCTGCAGATTCGTAGAGGCGAGAGTGTCATAGAACTTCACCCTGTGCCCTGCCCACATGGTGTTCATCCGGCTCTCCAGCTCATGCTGTCCGAAGAACTCCTGTTCCGCCGACAGAAGATACCCTCTGTTCTGTACCGCCTCTATATGATACCCTTCCTTTTTCAGCTGCCCTATGGCCTTCCAGACTGCCGTGCGGGATACGCCGAAATGCTCACAGAGCTCCTGCCCGGAGACATATTCCCCCCGCTGCCGCAGAAATGCCAGAATCTCAGATTTCATGTCGATGTTCTGCATTTTCTTGTCTTCCCTCTGACAAAGTAGCCAGCATTACAGCCTTAATGGTGTGCATACGGTTCTCTGCCTCCTGGAATACCAACGACTGCGCCGACTCGAACACTTCATCCGTAACTTCCATCTCCGCGATGCCGAAACGTTCCCCCATCTTCGCGCCGATTGTCGTCTTCAAATCATGGAACGCAGGCAGACAATGCATGAAGACAGCCTTACCTCCCGCGTTTTCCATCACCGCCCGATTCACCTGGTAGGGGGACAGCTCTCTGATGCGTTGGGCCCATATTTCATCCGGCTCTCCCATGGAAACCCACACATCCGTATAAATCACATCCACATCCTTTGTGCCTGAATCCACGCTTTCTGTCAGCGTGATACTGCCGCCTGTCTCCGCCGCAATTTCCCTGCATCTGCACACCAATCCCTCCTCCGGAAAATATCCTGCCGTGGTACAGGCGGTAAAGTGCATTCCCATTTTCGCACATGCCACCATCAGAGAATTCCCCATATTGTAACGGGCGTCTCCCATATAAGTCAGCTTTATTCCCTTCAATACACCGAAATGCTCCCGTATTGTCAGCAGATCTGCCAGCATCTGCGTAGGATGAAATTCATTGGTCAGGCCGTTCCATACCGGCACCTTTGCATAGTTTGCCAGCTCCTCCACAATATCCTGCCCAAATCCCCGATATTCAATCCCCTCATACATGCCGGAAAGCACTCTGGCCGTATCCGCTATACTCTCTTTCTTCCCAATCTGAGAACCTGTCGGGTCCAGATAAGTGCTTCCCATCCCAAGGTCATGAGCCGCCACCTCAAAAGCACATCTGGTGCGGGTGCTTGTCTTCTCGAAAATCAGCGCCACATTTTTCCCCCGAAGCATATCCATGGGAAGTCCCTTTTTCTTCTTATCTTTAAGCTCTGCTGCCAGATCAATCAGATAAAGGATTTCTTCCGGAGTAAAATCCAGTAATTTCAGAAAGCTGCGTCCTTTTAAATTCATATTTACATCCATTCCTTTCGCTTTGCTCAGGACATATCCTTTAAAATTTGAACATTTTATCTCAGACTTGTATCCTGTGTTCTGATTTCTATTGCCTTTATCCAATATACTTCATATACGGCAGTTTTTCAAGATCTCCAGCTAAATTCTACTACTGCGCGGCCCCAAAATTTCCCATACGCGGGCCTGTGCATAGAAAAAGCATCGGTCGTTTCTGACTGATGCCCTATAAGCATAATTCGTTTACCTGCCTATGCCCCTTCCCTTCCGCCAAACGTGTTTCACGGCTCCAGGTGTGTTTGTTCCCAAAGGTAAATCTCCATATCCACTGCTCCCAGATCACTTATCCAGACTGACAAACTCCATACAGCGCAAAATCTCCAAAGGATCCCGGATATGCTGAATATCCTCGTCCAGCAGTTCTCCCTTACTTGTGCATTCCAATTCATCCTGCAGGTAGTACAGAGCGTATTGACAGATTTCCCTGACCTGGGTCTCATCTCCCTCCGCCAGCCACCGAATGGATCGGGCCGCATACTCTGCCGTAAACCCCTCGTCGCAAATCACCTCAATAATAAAATATTCACAATCTTTCCGCATACATCATCAATACTGGTATGTTCGGAAATTACATGGATATCATGAGGCTCCATGTCAAAACTGCCGTGCTTTCTTTCCAGCATAGCCGCTACCAGCGCCGGCAGATTACCGTGCATTCGCGCAGCAAAGCGCGTTTTTATAATCTCCAAATCTGCTGTCACCAAAACGCGAATACTTCCGTCGGGCAATAGCGGCAAGTGTTCCTTTTCCGAAATGACATAGATGATATTCTCACCATTTACGGCCTGGTACAGCTTTTTCTGGAAAGACTGCATTGCGGCAGCTTCATTCTTTTCCATACGAAGATAATCCCTGCCGGTATAAACCTTTGCATTTATACTCTCTTTCAATTTATCTGCAAGCATAGATTTCCCTGTGCAGCTCTCACCAAAAATTCCAATTACCATTGTTATTTCCTCCCTGTCAATCCCTTTTAATTCTCCAATACTCCCTGCCATTTCTGCCTAAAAGCTGTTCGCCGACCATGTCACGGCGAATGGTACAGAAGTCATCGTGGAAATCCGCGATGATAATGTTCACTTCCCGCTCGGAATACATCCTGTCAAATTCAAATGCTTCGGCAATCACTTCTAAGACAATGCGTTCCTTTTTGAGCTGGGTGGGAATTGATTTCAATTTCCCATATTCAAAAAAAGCATCTATTACTCTTTGACGATAATCCGCATCCCGTTGTTCCTGCTCTCCCGCCTCATCGGATTCCTGCTGCAGTATCTCCAATATGCTTGTCCGAAAGATCTCCCGATTCAGGGAATACATCATATAATACTGATTTTTGCAGGCGGTCACAGCACCGGCATCTGACAGCTTTTTCAGATGAAAGGAAATAGTAGGCGCAGTCAGGCCCAGCCGCTCTGCCAATCTCTCAACATACATATCCTCCACAGCAAGGGATTTCAATATCTGCAGCCGGGACTTATCTGCCAGACATTTAAACAAACTGATTGCCTCTGCTTCGGTCATGTGGTTTCCTCCCAAATCTGCGTACACCTATCCTTTATTTCCCGGATGGTGTCCAGCTTAATATTTTCAATGTGCATTTTTTCAACATCCCCATGCTGTTTTGCCTTTTCATAGGAAGTCATCCAATTCGCGGGTATTTCCTCCACTTTTTGTAAGAAAAAATGCTTCCTGGCCAAATCGTCCTTCCCACAGACCTTTTCTGCAGCAGAAAGAATCGTTTTAAAAATCTCATAGACATTTGCCCGAACCTTTTCAAAATTTCCTTCATCCATGCGTTCATCCGCAGCAAGCTGCTTGCTGCGTTTTTTACAGTGTTCAATCTGTTCCTCCAGATACAACTCCAGTTTTCCCTGCTGTCCCATCATATCATTGCTCTCCATTTATAAGTATCGTACCATGGCCTACAAAATCAATGTGATCCGAAGCCTCATTCGTACCGCCGAACATATGATTTGCGCCGACTGCAATATGAAAGGTATCGCACATTTTTTCATCCAGAACAGGATATCCGCACAAATCCGTCACATTGGGGTTCATGCCAAAGCCAAGCTCACAGACGATTCTGTTTTCCTGTGGCTGCTTCTCGAAAAAGGCGGTGATTTCCGGTTGGCTGCCGCCGCTTATCCGCCCATCTCTGACATGCAGCAGAACATTCTGGTATTTCACACCGTCAAGGTAGAAATCTTCAAAGAAAACCGTACCCTGGGTTTTGTCCTCCACCGGTGCAATGTAAATCTCGCCGCATGGAAGATCGCCATCCCCGGCATCAATGTGCCACACTCTGTCAGTCAGTTCAAAAGAAAGCCCGCAGTCCTCCCCGGTGCGAAGCAGCACCTTATTCGCTCCCTCAAACCGGTCTGCTGCCCGCCTGCAAGCCTCATAAGCAGCAGTGTAGTCAATGTCATATGCTCTCTCCATGCGCTGAATATAATCCTGTGGATTAAGCCCGGATTCCTCTGCATTTGCCGCAGTAGGGATTCTGATTTGTGTAAAGCGTTTACAGTTCATGAGCTTTGAAAAAAGCTGCGCCATATAGTTGCGGTAAATCTCAAATTTTTCATCAGCAATTTCATATCCAAGAATAACGGGACGATAAGCAAAAACATCAAGCACCGCATCAAATTTAGTAAACAGCTCAAAATACTGCTCTGAGTAACAGCTTTCCTTTGCCGCCAGAAAAATTTCCCGATTTACAGTTCGAGATTGTTGCAGCAACAGGGGTGTCGCTCCCATTTCCGCGACGGCAGTCATGAAATTGTTTGCAATCTCCTTGTCAGCGTCCTCTCCCCAGAAATGAATAAGAATCATTTCGCCGGAGGATATCCCGCTGGCTTTCACAATTTTAGATATCATTTTTCTGTCCATAATATAATTTTGATAATAGAATCTTGTTTTAGATTCTATTATATTTCAAACCTCCAATCCGGTTTTGATTATACTATAACAATATTAAAATTTCAAGTTTAATTTGATAATTATAAAATCATTTTGGTCTGAATGTTTGTTTGAAGCTGCCTTCTGCAAGGACCTTTATGGTCCTTGCAGGAGGCACCGCCCTTTATAAACGAAACGCGAATTTCCCAAAAAACTATTGCAAAATCCCCCGAAAAGCGGTTAAATAAGAAAGGATTGAAAAGTAACATAAACGGAAAGGATTTCAGATTATGTCAACATTTTTTGTACCCAAGAATTACGAATCCAGCCTGAACCTGTATGACACACAGGTTGCCATCAAGATGGTAAAAGACTTCTTCCAGACCCTGCTGGCAGAGCGGCTGAATCTGCTGAGAGTCTCCGCCCCCCTCATGGTGGATCCAAAGTCCGGTATGAATGATAACTTAAATGGTGTGGAGCGCCCTGTGGCTTTTGACATCAGGTATCAGGACGGGCGGGAAGCCGAAATTGTACATTCACTGGCAAAGTGGAAACGCTTCGCTCTGAAAAAATACGGTTTTTCCGTAGGAGAAGGCCTTTATACAGATATGAGCGCCATCCGCAGAGATGAAGAAGCCGATAATATCCACTCCATCTACGTGGATCAGTGGGACTGGGAGAAAATCATTGCCGAAGACGAACGCAATCTGGATACTCTGAAAAATACAGTCCGCACTGTATATAAAGTCCTGCGTAAAACGGAAAAATACATGTCCATTCACTATGACTACATAGAAGAAATTCTTCCCCACGATATTTTCTTTGTCACCACCAGTGAGCTGGAAGAAATGTTCCCGGACAACACGCCGAAGGAGAGAGAATACTATATTGCCAAAGCAAAGGGTGCTGTCTGCATCATGCAGATTGGGGATGCGCTGGGGAACGGCAAGCCCCATGACGGCCGGGCTCCGGACTATGACGACTGGGCTCTGAACGCCGACATTATCGTCTATTATCCTGTTCTGGATATTGCTCTTGAGCTTTCCAGTATGGGAATACGCGTAGACAGGGCCTCTCTGCTGACCCAGCTGGAAAAGGCAGACTGCACAGAACGGGCCGAACTGCCCTTCCACAAGGCCGTTCTAAACGGAGAACTGCCCTTCACCATCGGCGGTGGTATCGGACAGTCCCGTATCTGTATGTTTTTTCTTCGCAAGGCGCACATCGGGGAAGTACAATGTTCTCTCTGGCCGGATGATGTCATGAAAAAGGCCGAAGAAAAAGGTCTGCAGCTGTTATAGCTGCAGACCTTTCAAATTTTAATATTCAGTTTCCAAAAATAGATCCCGGCTTTATTGATACACGGCGAACTTCTCATTCCGGAAGCGCTCCTCATACCCAAAAGTATCCATAAACTGCCCCAGCATATGCCATTTGGCGTCTTCCTCTATCTCCTGCATTTTCTTCTCCCCGGCGCCGGAATCTTCCAAGAACTCCCGGCCTCCTTCTCTGTGCAGGGCGTACAGGTTTTCCAGGATAACCACCGGTTCCTCCATGCCCTTCTCCCTTATCCGGCCCTCCACCTGCGCAAGCGCACTCTCCATTATCTCCGGGCTGTAGGAATCCAGATCGCTCCAGGGGTTAAAGGCCGCAGGCATCTGCAGATAATAGGACAGGGCCGGAATATCACCATAGAGAATGACTTCCTTCCCCTGCAGCCCGTTCTCGTTCACATAGGCGCTGATCTCCTCCATCCACCGGGCTTTTTCCGGACTCATTTTGATATTCCTCAGCACGGCGTTATTGTCTATAATTGTATCCGCATTCTGTATCCCCGTGGCCTCCGCGAAAGCAAATTGCACCCCAAAGCCTCCGAACTGAAAAAGGCACAGCGCCAGAAATGCTGTCAAAATTCCTTTGGCAGGGAAGCCGGAAAGACACCAGCCCGTCTTTGTCTTTCTGTCTCCTGTATACCGAATAAAGCGCCAGCTTTCCCACAAAGTATAAGGCGCTGCCAGAAACAGATTGTTCATACTGGGCATAACACCGTTATTACTTCCAAGGGGCGTCAGCAGGATAATCAGAATCAGCATACCGCTGATAAGCTTTTCCTCCCGGTGAGAATTTCTTTGGAAAATTCGCACAGCGGCAATGCCCATGGTCAGCATCAGGAATATGGTTCCCGGGCGGTAAATGGGATCATAGCTGTAAAAATACAGAGAGCAGAATCCCCTCGCATACAACCACCAGAGCGTTCCCACGCTGACTCCCGCCCAGAGGAATCGTATTCCCAGATGCAGTACGCGGGCCATTCCGCCGCCTGCTGCAGACTCTGCTGCTGATTTTCCCCGTCTCCCCGACAAAAGCGCTTCCAGGCGGCCGGCCAATGCAAAAAGCAGCATTCCGGCCAGCACGATTACACCCAGGCGGCCCACCCAGTACAGGTTCTCCACATATCGGTCCAGACTTCCTCTGATCATGGAAATCGCCGTATAATCAGAGGCAGTTTCTGTCATGGCAAAAAGTCTCTGAATCCCTGCAATATAATTCCTGATATCGTATCGAATATGAATGTAATTCAAAAGCACCGCAAGCGCCGCCACATATCCCAGCAAGCACCAGAGTGTATGCTGCATGGTTCTCTTCCAGAAGCCTTGGGTGGCTGCATTGCCATCATTGACCTTTTTAGTCAATTCTCCCGCAGCTGCCTCTTTCCTTTCACCTCTCTTCCGCCCTTCCAGCCACACAATGAAGTCATAAGCCCAGACTGCCACAATCATGGCTGCCTCCGGCAGATTGGAAAAACGCACCAGCACATTGCTTCCCAGCAGAATCCCCGCCAGAATCAAATTTCCCTTTTTTTCATTGACCAGTCCGGTATACAGCAGAACAGATGATCCCAGAAACAGTACATAAGTCAGATAATTATACAATAGCGCAGTCGGGCACCAACACAGACTCAACGCGATCATCTCTCCCAGAAAAACGATTCCCCGGGGCATCTTCAGCTTTCTGGTACAGAAAAAATAGCCGGCCAGCGCCAGCACGCCGGCAAACAATCCGGTATACAGATTCATTCCGGCCAGTGTATCCCCATTTGGAAGCTTTGTCAGCAGATTTCCCGTCACATTGGCCAGATAGGTGGAAAAAAGCCACATTGGGTCCATATGTCGAGTCCCAATATACTGGAAATTCGCATAATTATACCCTGTATCCCAGAGATCCAGTCCCCAGAAAATATGGCGCAGGGAATAGAAAAGCAGAAGCACCACAAACAGATTCTCCTGCAGACTGGCCAGGCGTTCCGGCGATACAGACTGATTTTTAACGTCCCTTCCCGATCCCTTCTTTCGATATGTCACAAAAAATTCCGTCTTCAAAAATTCTTCCTCACTCTCTGTCTTCCTTTCCCGGGACAAACAGCCCATCCGCCCGTTCCAGCACCTTCAGAAGTCCGTGATATGCCCGAAGCTTCCGCAGTCCCCTGTGCAGCAAATCAAATATTCCCTTCCGCAGCACATCCGCAAGAATGCCGCAGACAAATACCCCCAGTACTGCTGCCGTCGTCCACAGGAGCATCAATCCTGTGGCTCCCGGCCCGTCCGACTGCATGGCCGCAGCCACTTTTTCTGCCCCAAACCAGTTCTGCCAGGCATATCGGAAGCCCAGGTTCTCATGAAGCAGATAAACCCCCAGCGTATAGGGGCCCATCCGGCTGACCACATCCGCAGTCCGGCCCTTCAGCCGAATTCCGGCAAAAACGCCGAACAATCCCACCGCCGCCAGGAAAGGTAGAATATGATTGTATTCCAGGCACATTTTCAGCATTCTTCCCAGGCTGCCGGTATGGAGGTATAGCGTTCTCAGGAGAAGTGTCCCTCCAAAAGTCAGCAGACAGCCTCCTATATACAATATAAAACAATTCCGCTTTTTTTCCAGAAAAGGAATTCCAAACCGCCTGATATACGCGGCAGTCAGAAACACACACAAATACCACAGGCAGTCATATCCCATGCCGTCTGTCTCCAGCCGCAGAGGCAGAACGCTCTTCACAATACAGAAGGTAAAAAGCAAAAATCCCAGGGCCGCCTGCAGCTGTCCTCTGGTCATCTGCCGTACCGCTGCTCCCACAAAGGGCAGCAGCAGGTACAGGAACACATATGCGGTCATGAACCAGTAATGCCCCATAGAAATCGGAAATATAAGAGTCAACAGATAATGTGCGTCAAAATCTGCTCCTGTCAGCACACCTGACAGCGCTCCCAGCAGCCCCAGCCCCACCGAGTACACCCACACCTGCAGCCAAAGCCGTATCAGACGGCTTATTTTAAAAGAAGAGGTACACAGAAAATAGCCGCTGATCAGCATATACACATTCACAGCTACTATACAAAAGGATTCCAGCAGCCAGGCAGCAGCCTCTGCCCCTCCCAGACTTTCTCCGGCAAGGTCAGAGAGCAATTCACCTTTCCCCAGATAATGCAGCACCACCACCATCATCATTGCCACACAGCGAAGCATCTCCAGATTCGCCATCCGTCCCTGCTTTTTATCGGAACGCATCATGTCATTCTTCTCCTGCATCTTACGCCTCATTTTCATTTTTGTTTCTCTGCAGCCTGTCAGTAACCGTTCAGCAGTCTGCCTGAATGATTACCTCTATCAGTATCTCCGCAATATAAGGTCTAGTCTTAATCCAGTGCCTTCGCTGAGTACTTGTTATAGCAAAAGGCCGCCAGCCATACCTTTGCCCATGCAGCATTGTAAATTCTGACGGCCTTGCGCTTAACCGAAGGCTGAACTGTTACGTATTCACCAACGCCCCATCTGCTGTCAGTATACCCGCAGACAGAGACTTTCATCTCTCATTCATCGCTACGTATTCCTGCTCCCGCATTACGCTCTTATATGCAGGACGAATAATTTTATCCATATTGATCAGTTCTTCGATTCTGTGAGCACTCCATCCCACAATTCTGGCAATTGCAAATATGGGGGTAAACATTTCCAGGGGAATCTCCAGCATACTGTATACGAACCCGCTGTAAAAGTCCACATTTGCGCTTACACCCTTGTAGATACGCGCTTTCTCCGCAATGACTTCAGGGGCCATACGCTCTATCATGGAATACAGTGCAAAGTCCTTTTCTCTGCCCTTTGCCGAAGCCAGCCTGTGTACAAATCCCTTGAATACCTGGGCTCTGGGATCGGAGAGGGAATATACGGCATGCCCCATACCATAGATCAGTCCCTTACGGTCAAATGCTTCCCTGTTCAGAATCTTCTTCAGATAATCCCGCACCGCATCTTCATCTTCCCAGTCGGACACATGCTTCTCAAGATCCTGCATCATTTCCACAACCTTGATATTCGCACCGCCATGCTTTGGTCCTTTCAGGGAGGACAGCGCCGCCGCAATCACAGAATATGTATCCGATCCGGAAGAAGTCACCACGCGGGTAGTAAAGGTAGAGTTATTACCGCCGCCATGCTCCATGTGCAGAACCAGTGCAATATCCAGCACGCTTGCCTCCAACTCCGTATAACTCTTATCCGGCCGAAGCATCATCAGAAGGTTTTCCGCTGCGGAAAGCTTCCTGGAGGGACGATGTATATACATACTTTCATCATTCTGATAATGATTGTACGAATGATATCCATAGACTGCAAGCATAGGAAATACACCAATCAGGCTCAGGCACTGCCGAAGCACATTCTCCACGGAAGTGTCACTGCAGTTCCTGTCGTAAGACGCCAGGGTCAGCACACTTCTGGTCAGGGAATTCATGATATCACTGCTGGGAGCCTTCATGATGACATCCCGCGTAAAATTCGTAGGCAATGTCCTGTTGGACGCCAGAATATCCCGAAACTCCTTCAGCTGCTTTTCATCAGGCAGCTTGCCGAACAGCAGAAGGTATGCCGCCTCTTCAAATCCAAATCGAGTTCCCCGAAATCCCTTCACCAGCTCGATACAGTCATATCCCCGATACCATAGCTTACCTTCGCAAGGTGTCTTCACACCGTCCACCGTCTTAAAAGCATCAATGCGGGATATGTTGGTAAGTCCCGTTACCACACCGTTTCCGTTTTTGTCACGCAGTCCCCGCTGTACTTCATATTTATCGAACATTTCCGGCTCAAGACAATCAGCCTCTCTGCATAACCTTGCATAATCATTCAAGTACAATTCATTTTTCTTCAATAAAAACACCCTCCTTTATCTGCCTGCAAACCTTCTACAGTAATATTATTCACTCCTATCCAAGACTTCTCTCTTTTATCTTATCTTTTTTTCATGTGTTGTGTCAAGCAAAAATCTATTAAATAATAAGGGATGCCTGCCATACAGAACAGTATGAAAAAAAGAAAGACCGGAAGACCATTTCTTTCAGGTCGATATTCCGGTCCCGCATTTCAATATTTGAGCAGACAGCGAAAGCAGCATCTGCTCCTACAAAAGGTGTATAGGCAACGGGGCGCCGATACCCACTGTCCCGTTTCCGGTATCTGCAGTTCCCTTTTCGGACTGCTTTTTCAAAGGTTTTGACTTGATTTCGGTTTTCTTCACAAAACCGCTTTCGAGCCTTTCCTTCTTATTAGACTCTACATTTCCCTTCTCCGTCTTTTTAGATGCTTTCCGTCGGACGCTGGAGGCTTCTCCGGTATTTCCGTCCCCTTTCTCCCCGCCCCTCGCCGGCTCTCCTGCCGAACGCCTTTCGGATTTTTTCTCTGTGACCGCCGGGCTTTTTCCCGACTTTTCTTCTGTTGTCTCTTCCGCCGCACTTTTTCCCGGCTTCTCGGCTTTCGCCCTCTCTTCTGCCGCACCTGCTGCCTTCGCCGCCCTCTTAATGCTGCCTGCTCCCACGGACATACTTTTCTACCTCCTTTGCCAGCTCCAGGTATTCCCCGGCGCTTCTGGCCGATTTTTTATAAGCCATAACCGGTCTGGAATTATCCTGGGCCCACTCAATCTCACTGTCTACCCGGATAATGGTGTCAAATACCCGTACTTCTTCAAATTCCTTCAGGACTTCCATTGTCTGTCTGCCATAATTCTTCCTGGCATCCACCTTCGTGATTACCATGCCCAGAAGAGCCAGATCCGGAGCCAGTCTTTTTCTGTCCTCCAGGAATTCGAACATATTCGCCACCCCGAAAAGCCCCCAGGGACTTGCCTCCACCGGAAGGATCACGTAATCAGATGCACAGAGAATATTGGTCACCCAACTTCCCAAAGTAGGCGGCGCATCCATCAGGATATAGTCATATTCTCCCTTCTGCCTGAGCACTTCCAGAAGCCCGGCCAGAACCCTCTCCCCCTGCTGCCTTTTGAAAAACTCATACTCGATACTGCTCATCAGAGCAGAGGAAGGAATCAAATCCAGATTCTCATAAGCCGTATGAATCACATAGCCGCTAAGGTCTTCTTCGTTTTTCAGTGCCGTGTAAAGATTTCTCTCCCCTGACGCAAATGCAAGCACACTGTCTTCCGGGAAAAAGGACAATGTCAGGTTCATCTGCATGTCCCCATCCAGCAAAAGCACCCTTCTTCCCAGCACTGACAGCGAATATCCCACATTAGCGCAAGTTGTGGTCTTGCCGCTTCCGCCCTTATTATTCGCAAACGCTATGGTTGCCGTCGTTTTCTTCGCTCTCTTCCCCGCCTTCTTCTCTGCCATACAGACACTCTATTCCTTTCTCCGCGAAAAATTCCATCCATTGCTCATCAGGCTGTTTGTCTGTCACCACAATGTCAATTGCCTGGAGTTCGCAGATTCGCGAAAAGGCCACATTACCGAACTTTGAATGATCCACCGCGAGAATCCGCTGTCTGGCCGACTTAAGCATGGCCTGCTTCAGCTGAGAAAGCATTTCATGGGCATCCGTGGCACCTTTCTCCATGTCCAGTCCCTTACAGGATAAAATCACCTTATCCGCATTGAAGGAGCGAATCATGTCCGCGGCTCTGGTCCCCGCAAGGGTCAGGTAGTTCTCCCGGAGGGTTCCGCCTGTACAGATGACTTCCCATCCGCATACATCCGAAAGTTCAATGAGCACTTCGATGGAGCTGGTGACCACCGTCAGCTTCTTCCTGTTCTTCAACGCCTTGACCACCGCTACCGCCGTGGTGCTGGGATCCACGATAATATGGTCTCCCTCCTGCACCAGACCGCTTATCAGGGCCGCAATCTCTTGTTTCGCCCTACTGTTTCTCTTTTTCCGCACATTAAAAGGCATATCCAGGCCGGAATTCTCATTCAGCACGGCACCTCCGTAGCTTTTAATGGCCAGCCCCTGCCTGTCCAGCTTATCCAGATCACGCCGAATCGTTTCCTCCGAAACGTCAAAAAGAGCGCTCAGTTCACTGACCACCACCTTACGCTCGTCCTGTAATTTTTCCAGAATCAGGTTTCTTCGCTCTACCGCCAGCATCTGCTCACGCCCTTCCTTCTATATTTCATTATTTTTGCTTTTCGGGAAAATGTTACCCCTGCTCTTTTTGTATAAAGCTGCTCCAAATTTGATAACCCGTCATTAAGTTCATTGAAGGATTTCTGGAGACTGCATCTTCCAAAAGGCAGTTCCCGGTTCTCTCCAAATTCAAGCAAAAAACATTTTGTCAATGTATCCTTTTTAGCAATAAGTCTTCTAATCAATCTCTCTATAGAATAGACCGGCAGATCTGCGGGTCCGGATGGGCGATCACCGTAGAATCCAGATACATGCCGCTCTGTGCCACGCTCTCTTTCGCTCTGGCGATGGCCGCTTCCACTGCTGACACTTCTCCGCAGAGAAACACATACGATTTACCGCACATTCCCTTTGCAATCCGAAGCTCTATCAGCTCCACATCCGCCGTCTTCGCCGCCATGTCGGCCGCCACAATGATGGCAGAGGCATCAAAGGTCTCCAGTATCCCCAGGGAACTGATATGCTCCACATGAGTGGTTCCATAAATTGCAGGGAAAATACCCTCATGGGGATTGCCCAGCACAAAGCTGTCTATCAGCTGCTCCCCATATTGTACTTTGGCCGTATCCACCGCCGCATCCACTGCGCTTAAATCACCCTTAATCAGTGCTATGTATTTTCCTGGACATACGGTCTGCGCTTCCACCAGCTCTACCGCAGCCGCTTTCACCATGGCATCCGCGGCTGTCACACCGGCAGATACCGTTTTAAATTCTATCATTCCCAACGCTTTGCCCATGTATACGATGTCTCCTCGCTATTTCACTACGGTATAACCGTCGTTTTGACAGCCTGCTGCTCTCACTTCTCTTTTGCTGTCATATTCCGTATTATAATAGATTGCTCTGTAATTTCCTTCACAACGCCGTCCACAGAAGCATGAATAGCCACGCTCAGGCCTTCCGCAGGCCTGGCAATACACTGTCCCGCCTTTACCTGCTCCCCCTTCTCCACCACCGGTACTGCCGGGGCACCGATGTGCTGGCTCAGCATGATTTTTACTTTCTGAATCAATCCCGCTTTTCTCCAGCAGTCATCCGGCTGCAGAGGAGCGTCCACCTCGTACCTGGTAAGCCCCAGTCTGGCCTCCAGCCTCTCCTCCGGCGCCTTGCGGTATTCTCTGCTCTGTTTTACCGGGACAGGCTGCACGTTTTGAGGCGCTTTTACGCCTGCTTTCCGCAGCCCCAGCTTATAATCCGCAATCAGGCTTCTGGGAGCAAGCCCCTGGGGACAGGAGAAATTCTCACACAGGCCGCAGGAACTGCAGAAGAAAGTATTCAGGAAAACATTGGTATCCTGAAAGTCCTGATTGGCCGCACTGCGCATAAACTTATGGGGCTCTATGGGATGTCCCAGCGCATGACGGGGACACAGACTCGTACAGGTTTCACACTGGCAACAGGCTGAAGCGGCCCGTTTTAAATCTATGGCCGGGTTTCTGTTCTTCCTCTGTATCAGCGAGTGGCTCCTGTCTAATACAATTACAGCATTTGTGGTTCTGGTCACCACAGCATCCTGGCTCGTTAGATTCCCCATCATGGGGCCTCCAACCAGATAAGCCGGATCTTTTACAGTAATTTCCCCTGCATGCGCAACTACATCACGAATATATGCTCCCACGGGTACCCGCAAAGTCAGCGGATGCTCCACTTCCCCCACCACGGAAACCAGCTTCTCCGTCACTGGAGTCTGCTCCTCCAGAGCCCGGTACGCATTGTATACTGTCTCCACATTGAAGACCGCAACTCCTTCCTCTATGGGAAGACCGCCCGGCCGAATTACCCTTCCTGTGGCTTCATAAATCAACACCACCTCGTCCCCCATGGGATATACGCTGTCCAGCAGCTGTACCCGCATAGCAGGGTAATCATCTATATATCTGTCAATGGCTTTTAGAGCCGCTTTGTATTCTCCTTTAATGCCGATAACGGCTTCCCGGGCCCCTACGGTCCGGGCAATTCTGTCAAATGTCCGCAGAATCTCTTCCGCCCGCTGTTCCAGAAGCTGCCTGTGCAGTTTCAGCAGCGGCTCACATTCGGCGCAGTTCATCAATATGAGCTCTGCACGATTGTCCAATTTCGCGTAAGTGGGAAAGCCTGCGCCTCCTGCACCCACCACTCCGTTCTCCCGCAAAACCTCTTTCAAATCCTGTATTTCCATACTGTATTCTCCGACAAAAATTCCCCCACCGCAGCCCTGTCGCTAAGCCAATGCCCTATCCTTACCATTGGTTTTCCTCTGCCACACTCTGACCTTATTCGCAACAGCTTGGACAAGGCCATAAACCGTTACCTTTATTCAACTTCATTCATCTACAATTCCCACAATCGCCGCATCCACAGGCGCATTTTCCATTCCCACCCGGGCGGCGCTTCCTGTTGCCACCAGCACTTTCTCTCCAATGCCTGCACCAATATTGTCAATAGCCACAAAACGGGCGGCCCCTGCAGTCATCTCTTCCAAAGGCTCAATAATCATGAATTTATTCCCGATCAGATTCTCACTCTTACGGGTGGAAACAATGCTTCCCACTACCTTCCCTACAATCATGGTATGTATCTCCTGTCATGGCAATTCACCCCGGCAGACTGCCGGCCAGGCAAACTGCTTTTCTGAAAAACAAATAGATGGACCTTTTTGATATATTCCTGCCCCTTTTACAGGGGCAGTTAAGATTTAACGAATAATCATCACCCTGTCTCCGGTCTTAATCTTGCTGGCATTCGCCTCATCCGTGTCAATATGCATCTCCAGAGTAAAGCTGTCATTTACACGAATTTTTACCTGATTGAAAACTGTCCCCCGCTCATTATCTGCTTTTACTGACACAATGTCTCCGTCGTGAACCCCGGCGGCGGCCGCGTCAGCCGGCGACATATGAATGTGACGCATGGCTATGATACAGCCTTCCTTCAAATAAATCACTCCTTTGGGTCCCACAACTGCCACCGGAGCACTTCCGGCAATATTGCCGGATTCCCGAATGGGAGCCGCCACACCCAGCTTCATGGCATCTGTGGCGGATATCTCCAGCTGGGAAGCCTTCCTGACAGGTCCCAGAACCCGCACATTCTCAATGGCCCGCAGCTTCAGTCCCACCACGGTTACGGTCTCGTTGCAGGCATACTGTCCGCCCATCAGGTCCTTTTTCTTCGTCAACCGGTATCCTTTGCCGAACAACTCCTCCACATGTTCCTGCGTCAGATGAATATGCCTGGCAGATACACCTACCGGCACCTGATACCCATTGAAGCTCTCTTCCATCCTGCCGATGGTTTGAAGCACCATCTGCGTAATTTTTCCAATTGTCTGCTGCTCCATGCCATTCCTCCGTCTTCCCGGGACAGCTTCCGCCCTCCCGGGAAATCCCGTTCCCGCTTTTCATTCCTGCCGGCTTAAGCCGATTTAAGCCGCTCCCGGGATACTCTATATCTGTGTGAACCTTTCGGATACTTACATCTGTCTGCTACAGGTTTAAGTATCCTCTCACATCTCCACATGCGGAAGAATCATTTCCACATCATTATGGGGTCTGGGGATTACATGGGTAGCCACCAGCTCACCCAGCCTGGACGCGCTGGACGCACCGGCTTCCACGGAAGACTTCACTGCTCCTACGTCTCCGCGCACCATCACCGTCACCAGTCCGGAACCGATTTTCTCGGTGCCTACCAGACTTACATTTGCGGCCTTACACATGGCGTCCGCCGCCTCGATTGCTGCTACCAGACCTCTTGTTTCCACCATTCCCAATGCTTCCTGTGCCATAATTTGTTCTCCTTATTTTAGTTCCGTAACCTTCCTCCAACGCCCTTCTCGCGGGAAATTATCTGCCGTT
>CAJUQT010000023.1:0-30028 GCA_910588225.1 uncultured Acetatifactor sp. | reverse complement strand
CTCAGATAATTTCCCGGGGCGTCATTCGGGCGGTTACTGATTTTTAGTTCCGTAACCTTCCTCCAACGCCCTTCTCGCGGGAAATTATCTGCCGTTTGATCCTCAGATAATTTCCCGGGGCGTCATTCGGGCGGTTACTGATTTTTAGTTCCGTAATTATCCTCCAACACTTTTTCCCCAGAACAATTTCCGTCGGTCTGCCGACGTAAATTGTTCTGAGTGTCGTTCTGATAATTACTGATTTTTAGTTCCTACACTTCCTGAATTGCCCTTGCGTCAAGGGCACCGCCTACCGCCGCTTTATTCATGAATCTGCTGGCGCTCAGCTCCACCAGCCGCAGAATTTCCTCGTGGGGATTGGCAATGATACCGCTTGCCGCCGGCTTTTTAATCGCCTTTTGCACGGCTGTCTCCACTGCCTCTGTCACGGATGCCACATCCCCTTTTACCACAATGGTGACGAGCCTTCCGCCCAGTTTTCTCTCCCAGGTAGCCAGCTCCACGCCGGATGTTTTGCACATGATGTCCAGTGCGTCCACCGCGGCAACCACGCCTGAGATTTCGATAAAGCCTAATGATGTATTGCCCATTGACCGGCTCCTTTACCTGTGTTCTCCTGTTTCATATAGAGTCGAACAACCTGGTTAAATCTTCGGCAGAATCTTCTCCACATCTGAATGAGGTCTGGGAATTACATGAGCAGCCACCAGTTCACCCAGCCTGCTGGCTGCTGCGGAACCGCTTTCCACAGAGGCCTTCACAGCTCCCACGTCTCCGCGCACCATGACTGTTACCAGTCCGGAACCGATTTTCTCCGTACCCACCAAAGTTACCTCCGCCGATTTGGTCATTGCGTCCGCGGCCTCGATTGCAGCCGTCAAACCTCTTGTCTCTACCATTCCCAATGCTTCCTGTGCCATAATATTCTCCTTTCATTCTCCGTAAATATCTGTCACTTTGTTTGGATTTTGTAACAGGTCTTTGACCTGTCTGAAATTTTAATTTTTGTCAAAAGCACTCAGTTTCAACATTTTCTCCGTATCTTTGGCAGGTCTGGCAATAATGTGCCGCTGCACCACACCTGTCAGAGATTTCGCCATGGCCTCTCCGGCTTCCATGGCAGCTTCCACCGCCGCCACGCTTCCCCGGAACTTCACTGTCACCAATAAGGGGACCGGCAATGAATCTGCGTTTGCCGGTTTGTTTTTGTCAAAGGTCTCCAGTCTGACATCTGCTGCCTTACATCCCGCATCTGCCGCCAGGAACGCGCAGGTCAGTCCGTATACCTCCAGAAGTCCTACCGCTTCCTCCACGGATTTCTTTTCTTCCCGGAATCCATCCCGAGTCCTTTTTTCTTCCGCGTTTTTTGTTTCTTCCACAGAAAGCTTATCCTTTGGAGAAACTTCCTTTTCTTTTTCCATGGACCTCTCCTTCCGTTTCTTCCCTGCTTTCTCACTTCTATTTTAGCGTCACATTATTTCGAATTTTGGAATACCCTCCTCTGGCATTTCCAGATATTGTCATGTGAATTTTTCACATGATGCCTCACCAGATTCCGGATGTAATCCCTTGAAATTTCCGCCTGTCGTCATGAGAAACGCCAGCCATTGTCCTGAGGCCGCTTTTCATCATCTTCCTGCCGCATTCCTGCTTCATCAGCTGTAGTCCCGGGCAGACAGTAAACGCTTTACTGCTTGTTTATAATAGCAATTTTCAACCCCTGCATTGCCAGATTCGTCTTCATCGCCTCGTTGATCTCCTCCAGCGGGTAGGTATGGGTGATCAGTTTATCTATGGGAAGGCCGATTCGCTTCGCGCTTTTCAGGAACTCAAAAGTAGTGGCATAATCCCGCAGAGTATACACCCAACTTCCCACGGTGGTAATTTCCTTGGAACAGATATCAAAGTGCGGGTTGATAGTAGCATCTCCGCCGTTGATAAAGAATCCCAGCTCGCATAGTCCGCCTCCGTTGCGGATAAATTTGTAAATGTTGGAATGCCCTGCAGGGGAACCGGTACACTGGAATGCGAAATCCGCCAGATGTCCCTGGCATTTCTCCTGTACTGCCGCCGTCAGAGCCTCAATCCCTTTATGCTCTTTGAAATTCACGGAATCGGAAGCGCCCAGCTCCTTCGCAAAATCCAGACGTTTCTGCTCCCCGTCCACCGCCACAATTCTGTTGATACCCATTGTACGCAAAATTGCGATACAAATCAAGCCAATTGGGCCGCATCCCTGTACCACCACGTTGCTGTTGAAACGAAGAATTCCTGTGCTCTTTGCCCGTTCCACCGCGTGAATCAACACTGCGCAGGGCTCAATCAGCACTCTGGAGTACAGATCAAGGTCACTGACATTGAATACGGTGGAACCCTTTCGAATCAGAATATAATCGGAAAACCATCCGTTCAGATGAATATCGTCGTCGGGAAGGAGACCGTACACATCGGCGCCTCCCACATTCTGTCTGTTCAGATCGAACATGGTGATATCCGGATTATCCTTGAAAATCATACAGGTAACCACCTTGTCTCCGATTTTCAGATCCTTGCCGGCGCTGTCCTTCTTCACGTTTTTCCCCATCTTCACGATTTCTCCGGTACCCTCGTGTCCAAGAGCCACAGGAATCAGCCCGAAGGGATCTCTCTTGAATTCATGGGCATCCGTGCCGCAGATGCCGCAGCCCTCCACCTTTACCAGAATGTCTTCGTCACCCACTTCCGGCATGGGAAATTCCTTTACGTCAAAGTGTTCCAGAGCTGTAAGCATCGCCACATGTGCTGTCTTTGGTATACTGCCTTTTACTCCACCGGCTGCTCCGCTGTTTTCTCCGGAACCGTGGCTTACCACACCGGACATACTGGCCAGCACCTGTTTCACAATCTCTTCTATCTGTGCCGTATCCGCCATTTTTATTCTCCTCTCTGTTTGTTGCTTCTGCCTTCCGCACTGCTGTCGGCTGACTGCTATTGTACACTATCCAGGATTTTATCCAGTTCTGCATTCAGCCGCGCCTTTAAGTCATTTAGCTCCTCCGGAGAAGGCAGATATTCCTCCGCCACCAATTCCTGCCCTAACTGCCAGACAGGTCCTCTTGCAGGCACATCCCCTTCTCTCCTGGGAAACAGATGCCAGTGCATATGGACGCCGCCTCCCGCACCCAGAAGCTCATAATTCAGTTTATCTGGCTTGAAAGCCTTATAAACAGCCTCCGCCACAACCGCCATCTCATGCAGGAACTCATCTCTGAAGGAAGGTTCCAAAAAATGCAGCTCCGTCGCGTGCTCCCTGCAAATAAATACGGTATATCCCTTAATCCTCTGGTGGTCACCAATGACCACATATCCCGTATGCAATTCCCTGACAAAGTATGGGTTCTTCCCCTCCTTAATCCAGTCAATTCTTTCGCAGACCATACAGTTCTCCATAGGCATGTTCCTTTCCGTTTCTTTTCAGATTGTTTCGAAAAGAACACCTCCGTTTTACCGAATACACAGGCTGTCTGACATAACACAGCGTCTGCTCTTGGTGAAGGACTTTGTGCTGGTCAGTCCCTCTCCGGTCCGGCTGGCAATGGTAAATGTACAATACCCTTCTCCTCCAAAGCCCAGCGCCGCATAAGAGGGTGCGTTTTTCACCAGAATTGCCGTGTCAATCTCTCTTGCATATTTTGTGATATTATCTACATTCTTGGAATGAATATGTGCGGAATGGCGATTGCCATGCTCCAGCCACACTGCTTTCTCAATGGCATCATCAATGTCCTTTGCCCGAACCATCCCCAGAATGGGCATCATCAGCTCCTCTGCAATCAGCGGATGCTCCTTTTCTCCCTCAAAGACAATGCAGCGGATATTGTCAGGCACCGTCACTCCTATCATACCCAGCAGCGTTTTCGCGTCCCGGCCCACACACTTGCGGTTCAGTCCTTTGGGTGTGAGCACGGTGGCTGTCAGTCGGTCCTGCTCTTCCTTCGAAATCAGGTAGCAGCCCTGTTCGGATATCATGTAATGCATCAACTCATCCGCAATGGATTCCACTGCCACAATCTCCTTCTCTGCAATACAGGGAAGATTGTTGTCAAAGGTGCAGCCGTTTACGATATCTTCTGCCGCCTTTCTGATGTCCGCCGTCTCGTCCACCACTGCCGGAGGATTTCCCGCGCCTGCGCCGATACCTCTCTTGCCGGAAGAAAGCACCGCCGTCACCACCCCGGGACCTCCGGTAGCCACAAGCAGAGGAATATCTTTATGCTTCATCATAATTCCGCTGGTCTCCAAAGTAGGCTTTTCCACGGTACAGGCCACATTGTCCGGCCCGCCTGCTTCCAGAGACGCCTCGTTAATCAAATTCAAGGCGAAAATGGATGTCTTAATCGCCTGAGGATGGGGATTGAATACCACTGTATTCCCTGCTGCAATCATTCCGATGGAATTACAGATTACGGTCTCGCTGGGATTGGTACAGGGTGTAATAGCACCAATGACTCCGAAAGGTCCCATCTCAATCAGTGTGAGACCTCTGTCACCGGACCATGCGGTGGTTTTCAAATCCTCTGTGCCCGGCGTCTTGTCCGCCACCAGCTTATGTTTTAATATCTTATGTCCCACATTGCCCATTCCTGTCTCGTTTACGCCCATCCTGGCGATTATTTCCGCATTTTCATGGGTCTTCCTGCGAATATTGCTGATAATCTGCTCCCTCTGGTCCAGGGACATTCTGCGAATAATTGCCTGGGCTGCTTTTGCAGCCGCAATAGCGTCGTTCATATCAGTAAAAACACCATGCTTTCCGCCCGGCGCTTCCGCAATCTGCATTTTTGCCACCACTTCCTGTACAATGTTCTGTACCAGGCTCTCATTTATAAGCACTGTTGCACCTCCTGTTCCATCCTCTCAAAGATCTCTTTCCCGTAAACCGCCAGCTCCGTATCCTGCCGGGCGGTCCCACCGCTGACGCCCAGTGCTCCCACAATCGTCCCGTTTCTCAGCAGGAGTTCACCTCCGCCGAAAATGACGATTCGTCCTCCGTTGGTAAACTGGATGCCGTACAGGCTTTCTCCGGGCCGGCTTAAAGTCCCCAACTTCTCGGTGGACATCTGAAACGCTATAGATGTATATGTTTTGTTCAAAGCCACGTCAAAGCTTCCTATATAGGCTCCGTCCATACAATGGACCGCCACAGGATTCCCGGAGGCGTCCGAGACAGCGGTAACAACACGCATATTCCACTCCGCCGCTTTTGCTTCAATTTTCTCAATCAGCTTCACGGCCAGAGCAAGCGGCATGGTACCCTGCACAACAGTATCCTGCCTGTTCATAGTTCTGCGCAGGACTTCATGGACAATCGCCTCTATCTCGCTTCTCTCCATATGCTCTCCTGTCTGTTTCTGCATTCCCTTTTCCATGCATGCTTTCCTGCTCACAGCAGCTTCCCGGAAGCTCTGCTGCCTGTCACCGGGCCAACAGTACCCTTTGGCCTGTTGCAGCTTGCCGCAGCCTGCACGGAATTATCTTGTCCAATTTTCAGCACCGAAAAATTTATTTCCCCAGCTGTTCCAGCACCTTTTTCGTAATCTCCGCCACCATATCGGCAGAAACAGGTGTCTTTTCCTTGCTGGCACATCCGCCTCCGCAGGTATGACAGCTGGGCTTGCCCTCTTTCACATTAGGGCAGAGATTGGCCGGATGACGTCCCTTCATACCAAACTGTCTCCTGATCTCATAGAGGTCCTCCACCTGCTGAGGTGTAAACTCCTTGGGACCTCCCAGCATCCTGGACTGGTACAGAAGCTGTGCATAAAATTCCACGGACTCCATCTTCAAATATGCGCTCAGCAGAGAATCAGAATAGGTCAAAGCACCGTGATTCTCCAAAAGTACGGCGTCAAAATACTGTACATATTCGGAAACCGCATCAGGAATCTCCATGGTGGAAGGTCTTCCATACTTTGCAATTGGCACACAGCCCAACGCAATCACCGCTTCCGGCATAATAGGCTGCGTCAAAGGAATCCCTGCAATGGCAAAGCTGGTGGCATACACAGGATGTGCATGTACAACGCTTCTCACGTCAGGTCTCTCCTGGTATACTCTCATATGCATTTTGATTTCCGACGAAGGCCTGAAATTGCCGTTGGCCTGAATCACATTGCCCTGTGCATCTACCTTGCAGATGTATTCCGGGGTCATGAAGCCCTTTGACACACCTGTAGGAGTGCAGAGAAATTCGTTGTCGTTCAGCTTCACGGAAATGTTGCCGTCGTTTGCCGCCACCATGTTCCTGTTGTAGATTCTCTTACCGATGTCACAAATCTCTTTTTTGATTTCGTACTCGTTCTGCATCTTGATTCCTCCTGATTTTAAGTTCCGTAACTGCATTCCAGTACACAAAATTTTTAGATTCATGCAATTACTGTTTTGAGTTCCGCATCTGGCCTTATTATAAGCCCATATGCCACACAAGTCAACATTTATATGTTGGATTATGTAGTTTTTATTTGGTTTTTGTGGTTTTTGTCATTGGCTGGTTCAAATAAGACAAAATAGCTTCCACTCCTTCGCCGGTCACTGAATCCACAAAAAAGATTTCCCTGCAGCCGGCATTTCGAAGCCACCGTTCTGCCAGCGGCCTGTTGGCCTTCGGGTCGTTCATTTTGGTGACAATGCCAATCACATCCCGGTTGACCATGCAGGTAATATTGGGAGGGAACAGGGTGTAAGGCTCCGTGGCCGCCACCAGCAATCCCACCACATCCGCCTCATAAGCATACAGCGCCAGCGCATATCCCAGGTGATGAGTCTGGGCATATTCCCCCGGCGTGTCGATGAGGATATCGCCGTAATGAATGTACTGGGTTTTCTCGTATTGTATTTTTTCCTGTAACAACGCCTGCTTTAAGGTGGTTTTCCCGCTTTCACTGCGGCCCATAAGAATTAATTTCTTCATGTCCTGGTCATCTCGCACACTGTATAATTCAACGTGTTTTTAACATACTCCAGTATGGCCTGCTCCGAAGCTTCCACTTCCGACACGGTTCCCGATATAATCAGGGAGCCGCTGAACCGGTCCACAAACCCCAGTTCTATGGCTGCCGCCTTCATGGCCACATCCGCCATGATGATGGCCGTCTCCGCAGGAGATACCGTCAAAATGCCGATGGCCGCCCGGGCATAATCCACGCTGGGATCCAGTCCCAGTTTTTCATATAATATGGGATCCGGACTTGCAATGATATGAGCCAGTGTAATCTGCTTACCGGGCACCAGCTCCTGCACAATCCGTTGTTTGTTTTTGTCATCCAGCCAGTCCATGTTTTCCTCCTTTTTCAACTGGGTATTTTCCTAAGCAAAACCCATTTCATTTACAAACTATAATGGCATGTGATATAATCATGTAAAAAATATTCCATATGCTTCTTTTTACTCCATATGCCGGCTACAGGCATATCACAGCAGTTCCGCTGCGCATACACATTATGTGACACCTTGATAACTTAATAAAGGCTTTACATCCTTTCTAAAATCCGCTATACTGATCCTATCAGAAAGGCGGTGAGAGGATGGCGGCAGATATGGGTATGACAAATAAACAATTTCAAGGTTTTATTCGGCTCGCTCTGGAATTAATCAACAAAGCTCTGACAAAATCACCGGATAACGAGGATCTGCAAAAATTAAAGGATATCTTTCAGTCAATGTTGGAAGATGGCAATTAAACATCATTAAATCGTAACCAGTAACCAGGGGTGTAAAGCCTTTATTAAATCATCAAAGCTTTATACCTTATTTTCTTTTCCAATTAACCCTTTTACATAAAATATCCATCTCCAGCATATACTCTGCCGTGAACTGGGTCCCCAGCCTGGCCTGCTTCCCCTGCACTTTCTCCAGGCCGGCTTGTGTCTGATACCAGTTTTCCCTGGTCACCTTCCCATTAACCGGCGCAATCAGGATTCCGTGTCGGGAAAACACAACTGACACTACATCAAACATCTTCCGGAATATTTTCGTTTAGCCGCCAATATGGCATTGTAATTTCGTATAATTCTCTGTTTCCCTTTTCAGCAGTTCCATCTGCTCTGCCTCCGGCGGCAGAATGTCGGGCATCTCGTAGACTCTGCCCAGTCCTGCGTACTTGTCCTGCCCCAGTCTGTGATATGGAAGCAGGTAAATCTCCTCCACCCCGGGAAGAGTATCCGCAAACCGGGCAATGGCCCTGATTTCTTCGGCTGTGTCGTTAAAGGTGGGAATCACCGGCACCCGGATACTGAGCCTTGTCTGGCCGGAAGCCGCGATTTTCCGGGCATTTTCCAGCATCAGTTCATTTCCTTTTCCTGTAAATCTTTTATGTTTCCTGCTGTCCATATGTTTAATGTCCATAAGGTAATGATCCAGAAAGGGCAGAATCGCCTCAATGACCTCCCATTTAGCACAGCCCATACTTTCCATAGCAGTATTGATACCCACAGCCTTCGCCCCGCGAAGCAGATCTCTGGCAAACTCCGGCTGACACAGGCTCTCTCCCCCGGAAAGGGTCAGGCCGCCTCCGGATCGATGATAATAGGGCCTGTCCTTCTCCACGGTCTCCATGACTTCCGCCACCGTCACATCCCGGCCGATGATTTTCGTCTTCCCACGGACCTTCATTTCCTGAATACCATACTCCTGAGATTCCGGATTGCAACACCACTTGCACCGCAGCACACAGCCTTTTAAAAAGCATATAGTTCGGATACCCGTCCCGTCGTGAATGGAATACCGCTGTATGTCGAAAATTCGTCCTTTTGTCTGCAAATAATCTGTTGTCATTTTTTTATCCTCATACCGCCGGCTGCAAGCCAAAGCCCTGTTGCTTTCCTGTCTGAAATCCAAAGCAGCGCACTCTCCGCACTGCCCTTCCCAGACAGCTCAACTCGCCAAACTGATCCTGTCTTCCTGCCAGAAAAGTAAAACTGTACAATCTCCCGACCTTCCTGCCTTTGTCACACCCCTGACAGCTCATCGAACTATCGCCCGCATACCCGCGTCACAGCATGCGCAGCGCCTCCATGGCAAGATAAAACAATCTCTCCCTGGCCGAAACATTCCTGTTCCAGTCTCTGTCATCATAATCTTCCGCATCTCCCGTGAGGATATCCCCGCTGTAAAGAAGCTGTCCAAAGACCTTTCCCCGAAACTGTGCAATGGCCGCCATCGTAGCGCACTCCATCTCCACAGCCTTACATCCCTCTTCCCTCCTGTAAGCCACCATTTCTTTTGTCTCCCGGTAAAAACCGTCCGTGGACCAGGTGGCACATTCTATGTAAGGAATACCATGCCCGGACAGGACTTTTCGGAAGCATTCAATGGGGCCACAGTCCAGCTCGATAAACCGGGCAGGCGGCAGATATTTGTAGGAAGCTCCCTCGTCCCGCAGTGCCCGCACCGGAAGGATCACTGCGCCTTCCGGAATATCCTCCAACACCCCACAGCCTCCGCAGCAGATAATTACCTCCACCCCGCAGCCATAGAGCATCTCCGTCATCATGGCAATAGAACCTGAGGCCACTACCGCCTGTACAGCGCAGAGTTCCGTCCCTTCCACCGTGAACCGATACACATGAAACTCCTTCATTTCGGACACGTAAGTTCCTATCTTCTCTCCTCCGTATCTTTCCACCGCCCCTGCAAGAACTTCTTCGAAAAATGTCACAAGGCAGAGCCTTGGGAATTTCCCGAACCCGTCAGTGCCCTGACCATCTCTGTCCCTTTTGGAATCATTGCTGTCCGGATTGATGACAGCTTTTTTCTCCGTGCTGTACTCCAAAATCGGAAAATCGTTTTTCACAATCATTTTATCTACTCCTGATAGCCTTTCGCCCCGTCTCTCTGATCCAAGTCAACTGCAAATTCATTCTTTCTTATACCCATAATCAAACTGTCATGATAAATTCTGTCCTGAATTTCTCTCCGGTACCACGCATAAATCCCGGAAACCACATTTATGATAACACCGGATGGCTCTGGCATTATGGGTTTTGGGGTCAATCACCAGCATATCGGCATTCCATTCGTCGAACAAAGCCTTCATCAGCGCTTTCATACATTTCGTCCCGACTCCACGGTCGCGGTAATCTACTTTCCCCAGAAAGATATCAATGCCATATACCACATCCTGCTTATCCGCAAACTGCTCAAACTGCATTTCCGGTACTTCGTAATTACCGGCATTTACAATACAAAACTGACAGAAGCCGATAGCTTTTGAGCCGCATTCTATAATACACTGTTCCACATGCTCTTCCCGGCTGTCTCTATAATCCTGAACCACTCTCTCATAGGTAAAATGTTCTGTCATGCCCTCCCAATACTTCATTGTCTGAGGATCTCTCATCCACTTCAAATATGTCTGAAAATCCTGTTCGGTTTCTTCCATATGTCTAATCTGAATGTCTCCATCCCCTGCAACTGAATCTGCCATCTTACCACCTCTGCATTCGGAATCCTGTGTCATCGTTAAATTCCCGGTTAGCAGAATCCGCTTCATCACCTGAAGCAATATACCCTGTGACCTGCCTCACCAGAGTTGCCTTTCTACAGCATGTCATTCTCATGACGCAGATATCCCCTTTTTCTGTCTGTCCAAAATCACGCTCACCACACTTATACTTTCCTGTGTGAAAGTCTGTATTGCCATGTCTCCTTTACCTTCAGTTTACAGCCCCTGCTCCGTCCTGCGGATAATATCATCCTGCAGGGATTTGGAAAGTGTGGTAAACAGTGCGCTGTACCCTGCCACCCGCACCACCAGGTGGGCATATTTCTCCGGATGGGCCTGAGCATCCAGAAGGGTCTCTCTGTCCACCACATTAAACTGCATGTGGCTTCCCTTCTGATCAAAATAGGAACGAATCAGCGCCACAAAATTCTCCAGTCCCTTCTCGCCGCTGAGGGCTGTTGGATGAAACTTCTGATTGAACAAAGTGCCGTTGGAGGCAATGCCATGATCCAGCCTGGCCACGGAATTAGCCGCCGCGGTAGGGCCATTCACATCCTTCCCCGCCGAAGGCGACACACCGTCCGCCACAGGCATGTGAGCCAGCCTCCCATCCGGCGTTGCACCAGTCTGGGCCCCCAGAGGCACATTGGCAGAAACAGGATACAGTCCCGCCTGGAACTGTCCGCCCCTGGGATTCCGGTAATTCAAAAGCGGTCTGGTATAGGTATAGGCCACATCCCTTGCAAACAGGTCCACTTCTTCCTCGTCATTGCCGAATTTCGGAACCGCTTCAATCATGGCCAGCAGCTCCTCATATTTTTTCTTCTCCTCGGCCGAGGGCGCTGTATTCATCACGGTTTCAATCATGCCCGCAATCTGGCTCTCATCCACGGTCATGCCGCTTTTGGCCATCTCAGGGAGATTCAGCTTGCGAATCTCCCTGACAATCTCCGTGACAATCTCCTCCGCACTGACTGCGTCAAAGCCCTGCCCATAGTTCATAGCCAAAGCCCGTTTATATTCTGCCAGCGTCACTTTTTTCTCATCGAACACTAGCTTTTTGATGGCATAAAGGGAATCCGCCATATTAGCAATGCCAAAACCCTGAGGACCGGTGAAATTGTAGACAGCACCACCCTCCTGCACCGACTTTCCTCTCCTGATACAATCCTCCACCATGCAGGACAGGAAAGGCAGCGGACAACGGGTGGCATGGGCCACATCAATGGCATTATCCGCATTCACCAGCAGAGAGAGGTTATAGTTCATCTGCTTTTTATAGGCATCATAAAATTCGTCAAAGGTGGTCATCTCCTCCACCCTGCCGGTCTCCAGGCCGATCTTCTCTCCCTTGTCCCAGCCATTGGAGAACACAAGCTCCAGAGGACGGCACATATTGTAGAATGCCGCATCATGCCAGCCTTCCGTCTTCCCGGCCTTCTGGGGCTCCACACAGCCGATAATATTGTATTCCCTGGCATCCTCCAGAGTCAGACCGCGGCTTAAGAGAGAAGGAATAATGACCTCATCATTATAGTAAGCCGGCAGTCCAATACCCGTCCTGGTCAAATCCGCCGCCTTCAGCAACAGCGCATGAGGCGATTTGTTCCACACACGAATAGACAGAGAGGGCTGAGGCAGAAATACATGTTTAGAGGCAGTGATGCACATAAAGGACAAATCGTTGGTCACATCGCAGCCGTCCCTGTCCTGACCTCCCACAATCAGATTCTGGAACAGGCTGTATCCGGCAAAGCCTTCCGCGCTGGCGGCATCCCTGCACTTGTTCAGATCGTTTAACTTCACCCAGATACAGTCAATCAGCTCCTGAGCAAATTCTCTAGTCAGTTTCCCGCTATCCAGATCTTTCTTATAATAAGAATACATATATTGGTCAAAGCGTCCCGGCGAGATAGAATGCCCGCTGGACTCCAACTGCAGCAGCTGCTGGACGAACCAGAAGCTCTGGCATGCCTCATAAAAGGAGGAGGCTCCATATTCCGGTACCCGACGACAGTTGGCCGCTATCTGAAGGAGTTCCCGCTTCCTGCCCGGCTCTGAACTGGCAGCCGCCTCCTGCTGCGCCAGCTCCCCATAGCGATTGGCATACCGGATCACTGCCTCACAGCTGAGAATGGAGGCTTTCAGAAATTGACTCTTTGTACAGTAATCCGCGTCGCCAGGATTGCAACTGTCCAGCTCCGCCTGCATCTCGTCAATGATGCCCCTGTAGCCCACAGCCAGCACCTTATCGTACTGAACAGTCACATGCCCCACACCATTATAGAAATAATTGCCCGGTGTGAAAATATTATGTGCTATGGCCTTCTTCGTCTCTTCCGTCATCAGAGAAGTAGCCAGCTCACTTGTGGTCTTTCCCTCCCAGTAAGCATCCGCCTCCCGCAGCTCCCGCTTCGTCTGCTCCGCTATGTAAAAAGGATCCGCCTTGCGCTTTTCCACTGTGTCAAACTCTTCTTCCAGCCACTTGTAGGAAAATTCCGGATACGTCTGACAGCCTCTGGGGGCAATGGTGGTACTGCCCACAACCAGCTCCCCTTCTCTGATGATAATGGGAATATGATCCAGAATATGTGCAAACGCCAGCGCACGCCGCATGATGACAGGCTTGTCCTCCGTCTCTTTATAGGATTCCGTAATTAATCTGGCTCTGGCAGACTCAATTTCCGGCATTTTGGCGTACAGATGCGCCACCAGCTTCGGAATTCGGTCCGTTTTCGGGATTTCTTCTGTGAAGTATTTTGCCATTGGTGCTCCTTTCCGGATTGTATCCGATCTGCTTTCTTCCTGGGGGCCGTAAGAAAAATATATGGCTGACCCACACAGTTACAGCAACAAATCTCTTACAAGCCTGTCGGCCATAGCTGCAATATCCTCTGAACCGCAGCCAGTTACCTGTTACCGTTTGCCTGCTATTAGCTGCTGACCGCTGGCTTTCTGGCTTTCCTGCAAGATTTCTGTATTTAACTTATCTTATACTTTCAAATACCAGTATATTCTTATATCATTGGAATGTCAACAAATCTTACACCCCTTTTATAACTTTTTCTGTGGTTTTATTTTGATTGTTGTTGGTTTTGATTTGAATGATTGGAAATGTAAATGTATCATAAAGAAAATAAAAAAATCTGGAATAGAATCTAAGTCATGGTTCTATTCTCAACATTCTATACTATATTTTCTCCTGTTGAAATATAGAAGCATTCATAAAAATATACCAAAATCACATTCAGGTTTGAAAAACAAATTGAATTCTATTGATAACCGCCCTGAATGTGATTTCATATTTTGTCGCTCTGCATAAGATCAAGTCCAAATTATACCACCTGGCTAACTCAGCTCCATACTTTCAAGCCCCTTTCCCCCTCTCTATCTCTCCCCCGAATCTCCTGGAACCGCTCCAGGTCCCTCGGTGTAGTAATCTTGAAATTCCCCTCGTCACCCGGAATCATGGCAATGTCCATCCCAGCCATAACCGCAGGCTCCGTGGAACCGTTGATCCGCAAAATGGCATCCGGCAGCAACCGCCTGTTCGCCGCATAATATTTCCCCAGAAGAAATACCTCCGGCGCCTGTCCGGCGAAGACATTCCCTCTATCCAGAAGGGAAGTAATGGTTTTTCCGTTTTCACTGCAATAAACCGTATCCTTCATCGACAGGACCGGAATCGCCCCTTCATGCTCCTTTCCGGCTCGGAGACATTCCGTAATCATCTCCTCTGAAAGCAGAGGTCTGGCCGCATCATGAATCAATACATAATCCATGTCTGCCGCATACTCGCGGATATCTTCCAGGCCATGTAAAATAGAAAGCTGTCTATTTGCTCCAGGCAGAGAAAATCCTCTGAATTTCTCCCTCCCGGAAAGCTGCGCCGTCCACTGTAAAATATCCTCCTGCCATACCGAATCGGCCACAATCTGAACCGCATCTATCTCTTCATGTACGAATAAAGTCCCCATACAATAAGAAAGAATCGGCTTCCCACCCACCTCCAGATATTGCTTCGGAATGTCTGTACCCAGTCGAACTCCCGTACCTCCGGATAAAACTAATGCTATATTCATATTTGCTCCCTCATGTGCCTTTGGCAAATCTGTCATAGTATACGGCAGCTTTTTCCTCTGTCAAATGAAAAAGCTGCTGAAGCTTGCCTATACTATGCTCTCTTGGGATACTTTCTTCCAGATGGTCAAGAACCAACGCTCTAATTCCCTCTTCCCGCAGTTCTTCCTGTAATTCTTCCCTGACTTCATCCTTTACCTCGGCTCTGATTTCGTTCTCCATTTTCGCTTTGACTTCGTTCTTTACCTCGGCTCTGATTTCGTTCTCAATCTCACCCTTCATTTTCTCCCGAACTTCACCACTTAGCTCATTCCTTACTTCCGCTGCAACCTCGTCCCTGATCTCTTCTCTGATTTCATCCGCAATACACTGTCCCAGTCCTCTCACCTGTTCTGCCTCCTTCCATAACTCTTCATTTCCTGAAAAATCAATATACTCCGATATTGTCTGCATGAAGTTCGCTTTATGCGGATACATAATCGTATTCAGAAACCGCAAAAGCTCATAGCTTTCATCTCCCTTTTCCCCATCATATACTTTGTATAGCATTTCTCCAAAGATCCATAATCCGTCTGTTCCGTAATCAGCGAAAGCTGAGAAGACAGCTGCCTTGCCAGGTAATATATTCCTCTCTTTTCTATGGGATAGCCAGGATGATACACTTTCTGCGACTCAAAATCCACACGAAGATTTATTAGAACCTTCTCCGTGGAAAGCTTTGGGTCTGAAGTCTCACTTCACAAGACTTCTATTGTCATGAATTACAGAAAAAGCCGCCATCAGCTTTCAGATTTATAATAGAATTCAAATTTCTCTGCCTGACTATACTTTAACACAATTCAGGCAGGACTGCAACAAAAAAGCCTATAAAAAATTCCTTCAAAAACGAGACAAAAATGGGCTTCGAAAAAGTGGAAAATGCTTCGAATATTTGCCGTTTCAAAATCACTTCAAAATTTGCATGAAAATTTTACATAAAACGGCAAATTTTTCTTCTAATTTTCTCAGCTCTGTGGTATAATAAATCTATCATATTCAGGGCAGAAACATTTGACCTGTTTTACAAAAGATAAAGCTGTCCTGAATATGATTTTTATGCCTTCTCACAATAGTATCTTCTCAATGACTTGTAGAAAATCGGTGCCGTCGACATGCTGTATACCTTCTCAATCACCGATGCAGCCTTCTCCCCGTCTAAATTCAATGTGGCATGCGGCAACTCGTCGGAGGCTCTGGCCAAATCGGCAATCTCGGCATAACGGCCCGACTTTACCGCCCAGACAAATTCCCGGCGAATTTCTTCATTGGGGATAAACACCGATTTCAATTCTTCGTCATACAGCAAGATATCCCAAATGCACAAGCAAGGTCAACATATCATCTCTGCTTTCAATGCTTGTCAGAGCATTCTGAAATAACTCCGCATCTACCGGACATCTGACATCTCCAAGCATCTGCATGATTGCATCCTCCAGCCCATCGAAATCCATATCAAAATAAATTTTCAATGACACGGAACAGCGCACCCCACTCATCAATGATCACAGTAAATTTATTCCCTGATGCCTCGCTTGCCTTTGCAAGCGCCACTGGCAACAATTTCTCGCCTGCCGCTGAGAGATATTCAGCGGCAATTTCCTGAATCACCTGCTCCTGAAGATAGTCCATTACATTCTTAATATTCTCGCAGGCCGCTATAAACAATGTAATATCCAGATAAATCACATCATATTGGTTTAAATATTTCTCAAAAACCGGATCCCCGGCAATCTTCAGGTTTTCAAACAAAGCCCGGGAATCACAGCTTTTGTCATAATACGCAGAAAGCATCTTCACGGCCACTGATTTGCCGAATCTCCTGGCGCGGCTGACACAGGTCAGTTTATCCGGCATTCCAAGCGTCCCGTTGACAAAAGAAATCTGTTCCGTCTTGTTCACATAATCCCCTTTTCTAACCGACCGAAATTCGGCATTGCCTACCTTCGGATAATTCCCCGTACTCCGCCTCCTGTTTCTTCAGCCGTCAGGTCCGTCTTCTGGAATACAATAGCCTTTCGAGATTTATTCTGTATTTTCATGTTATTATGGGCACAGGCCCCATGGTACAGATTTCCCCTCCTGGAATATGAGTCATTGTTCCATGAATCCAAAGCATTCGCAAGCAGGTGGGGCAGAGTAAAAATCAGCCTGCTTTCCCTCTTTCTGTTTTTCAACTATTCTCTTCGAAATAGCTCCTTAAAATCCGCCGCTGCCAAAATACCACATATAATAACGATTATCGAACATCCAATCGTCACAGGTGTCAAAATACTTGTATCTCTGAAAATCAGTACTGTAAACACAATAGCCCACGCAGAATAGGAGACGTTCAGTGCCATCGCTTTGGAAGCCCCTATTTCTGCAATAGCTCTATAATAGAACAGATAGGAAATTGTTGCAAATAAAGCCGCAAAAGCAATCATCACAAGCAACCATCCTGTGTCACCCGTAAACAAGTGTACGGTAAATCCCCAGCCTCTCAATGTTGGTAAAATGACAATACCATATACAAATGCAGATGTAGTCTGGCGAATCTGGAGTGCATATTCATCCTTCACTTCCGGATCCTGCAGGCATCTCGCAAGAATTACTGCTTCAATTCCCCAGCCAAAGGCACACATCAGTGCACCAATCACACCGATAAAGAAATTCGACATTTCCAGATCAGGTGACCAGCTCAGTCCATATACTCCCAGTAAAGTGGCAGCAAATAACATCCAACGATACCACTGCATTTTTTCTTTCAGGAAAAAATATGCCAGAACAGCTCCGATTGCCGGAAAGATTGCACTTGCCACTGCTCCAACAGAAGCTCCCATGTAATTGACGGCCAATACATACCCCGTCATACCCACCGGTCCTCCTATGATAGCGGCAAGCACTACAAATTTCCCGCTCTTTGTCTGCAGAGCTTTCCAGACGTTATTCATATTTCCTCTCAATCCATTATAGAATCCTGCCCAAACAGCAGAGCATGCATCATGCAGAAATGTACTTACAAATGGAGCAAGAAAAATAGCCTGTTCCGATGACACAAACGATGTCATTGCCAACACTACTCCCAGAATGACTGTTTCAAGAGCCCATGTAATACCTGCCAGTATGCCATATCTCATAATGATAATTCTTCCTCCGATTTATATTTAAAATACTCTTCTATATTTTTCTTTAGTCTGGTGTATCTCTCAACTGCCCAGTCCTCCATAGTCTGTCCATCATACGGCACTCTTGCTTTCGCCCACAGAGTCCATAAATAGTCCACATAAATTTTACTTGCCAGGAAATGCTTTCTGACTGAATTGGTAACTGTCTCATCAAAATAGCAATGCAGAAGTTTTTCATCCGTTTCGCTATCATAGCCCGCCTCTATAGAAATATCGGCCAAATCCCACATGGCATCATTCATCCCTGCATATTCCCAGTCAATCAGATACATTCTGCCGTTTCCATCCACCACCCAATTTTCGCACAGCGCGTCATTATGACACGGAACTTTAAAAATTTCACATGTAGCATCGACTTCTTTTTTTATATCCATAACAGTTGATTTTATTTGAATGTAGTCATCATACATAGGTACTGCATTCTCTGAGATAATCCCCTCATATCCGGCAGCCATGTCGAACACCTCAAATAGAACTCCTGTATCTTCCCCGCACATATGTAACCTTTTTAAAATTTCTGTCATCTGAGCAATACGACACTCCCTTTGCAGTTCCCCTGGGGACATGGTTACCACCCCTGTAATGTATTCACTTACCTTCGCTCCATCCTCTCCAAAGTACAAAAGTCTTGCGCCTATATTTAACTTATTCGCAAGTGCCGTACTGACCTTCTCATTTTTCCTCACAATCAGTTCTTCCGTACCCTCACCAGGAATTCTTATCGCATATTCATTTCCATCACCTAACACTACATGATATGTATGATTTGTATTACCACCTAACCGCCAAATTTGTGTATACATCTTGCCCAACACTTCTCTGCATAAATCAGCCACCTTAGATAAGTCTTTTTCAATAACTTCTTTTGCCATTTCACATCTGCCTCACTTTCTCTGTTGCATAGTCATATTCATAAAGAGTATCTGCCACCTCAAACCTGAATCCCGCAGCAGCATTATCAAAATTTTTATATGCCTGCACATTTATAATGTCTTTTTCCCCACATTCCAGCATAAAAGATACTATTTTTAAAATCCCTGAGCGCGTATCTTCCAGATAAGAATCATCAAATTCTCTTAATTCATCCAACGTATCAAATTCAAAAATTGTGTTATCAGGATATTTCCGGATTTTCATTTTCAGCTTATCCAGATGTTCCATAAAAATCCGCTCCCAGAGCATGTCAACAGTCTCCGACAGATCATAGACCGAAGTCAGAACAGAAAGGAATTTACTGCTGAACGTTTCGCTCCAGAACGCATGTCCCAACATATACCAGGAATCCATTCCTCCTACGGTTACTTTGCTTATATAGCCGTCTGCATCTTCCTCCATACACCATTCAGAAGTCTGTCCCTCTGCATAAACAGCAGCATAATAAGCCTCTTCGACCTCTGCTTCAAAAGGATTCTCAGTAAAGTAATTGTCGGATGAGCAAATATATGTATTCCTCAGATAGTCTCTGACAGCATAAATACTTGCATTGTTATTTCGTATCATATAATCCGGGTTCTCAACCAGAATGACACCAAATCTGTCTCTCAGATATTCAAGCTGCTCCTTCTTATAGCCTGCTACCACAATAATTTCATGAATTCCGGCTTCCCGAAGCTGTCTGATCTGCCTTTCTATCAATATCTCTCCCTTTACTGTAATCAGGGCCTTTGGCATCTCATAAGACAGAGGTGCGAATCTGCTTGAAGTTCCTGCTGCCATAATAACTGCATTATCTACCTTATACCCCATCCTCCCCTCCAATCCGCTGTGCCGCCAGCTTATAATATTCCTTCGCATACCGGTACTGCCGCAGGGAATATTCACCGAATTCTATTCCCAGATTCCTTTTGTATTCACACCAGTTACTCCATAGCAGTCCACATACTGCAACATAGCAGTAAATTTTTGTTTTAATATTTTCAGGGCATGGTCCCTCAAAATAAATATGAATCAGCCGATCAATCTGGCGCTTATTATATAAAGAATAGATACAAAACATGGCTATATCCACATGTGGGTCCTGCATCCCCGCATACTCCCAGTCTGTCAGCTGAAGAGAAAGCTCCCCTTCTGTTTCCGGATCGAAAAGGAAATTATCCGGTACTGCATCAATATGCGTCAAAACTCTCTCTTTGATATTCTTCTCAATGAATGGGCGCAGAGAAAAAACATTCTTTTTCGTCTTTTCATAATCGCGGTAAACAGAAGCTTTTCCTTCCCACAGGGACTCATAAAATTCAATCATCCTGAAAATATCAAATTCATGCTTCACCTTCAATTTCATCTCATGAAATAATTTCAATTTTTTCATACACAATTTCAGATCTGATATGTCATTCGGGTCACAACAACGTACACCTTCTATATACTTTGTAATCTTATAACCGTTCCCGGGATCCATATACAAAGGCCTGTCGCACAGTTCCAGACCATCTATTGCTGTATATACCTCCGCCTCCTGCCCTCGGTTAATCAACCTCTCCGTCCCCTCCCCTGGAATCCGCATAATATATTTCTTACCTTCACAGCTAAACAAAAATGAGCGATTGGTCATTCCTTTTTTCAGTACTTCTATATTGACAATATCTGCCTCTTTTACCCCCAGCTGTTGTGCGATTACAGTAATAGCTTCCGAATTCAACTGATTTGAATGTTCGTCCAATTCCCGCAGCTGCTCATAAGTGTTAATCTCCACCACATCAGAACCATGCACAACCCTCGCACAGACAATCATGCGATCCTTATCATATAAAGTCTCTTCCCAAAATGAGCCATCATATCTGCTGTCACAACATAGTTTCTCCACTTTATTACGGACAATATCCGCCTCTTCTTCTGCCAGATAAGATATCCCTATCATAGCATTTCCTCCTGCACCTTTTGGAACAGTGACAAGCTCCATTTTCCGGTTTATCCTTACGTCACTGTCATTGTCCACCAGGTCTGAAACCATATACCAGGAGTATAGCTCATTTTTCTGAAATGGATTATACTCGCACCAGACATCACTTGGCATAACATATGTATTTGACAAATGCCTGCACGCAAGCTTCAGCGAATGAAGATTATTTCTCAACGCATAATCATTGTTGACTATCAGTTCCACACCATATTCGTCTATTAAATATTCGAACTGTTCCTTCATAAATCCAACTACCACATAGATTTTCCTGATTCCCACTGCATGAAGCTGACGTATCATACGCTCAATCAATACTTCTCCATTAACCTCCATCAGCGCTTTGGGTATTTCCATATTGATAGGAACCATCCGCATTCCAAAACCTGCAGCCAGTATAACCGCATTTCGGGGTTCCTTCTCCCTGAAAGCTTTATGGGCCTTTGCAGTCAGTCGAACTGCTTCATCAAGGTATCCACTTTTAATCAGTTCTCTGATTGACCTGTTGACCACTCCCAATGAATGGCCGCAGACTTCTGAAAGTATTCTCTGATTTATAAAAGGTTCCGACAATAATGATGTCAGAATATCACATTCCTGTTTGTTCATCCGTATGCGCGTTCTCCTTTTCATGAAATCTGTTTTTCACCTTTTGATGAACTCAATGTAACAAAAAATTCCTGCAACTTTATGGAAATTGTTTCGTACTATCGCCTGCTCAGAATTTCAATTCCCGTATATCTGCCAGAGTTTCTCCATAAGGTCTGTTTTTGCCAAAAAGCAGCGTAGTTCCCAAAACAAAACCTTTAACTCCCTTAGGTGCATATTCCAGAATCTTGTCCGCACTGCAGGCTCCATCCCAATAGAGCTCGAAGTCCATATCTTCCTTCATGGAGAGCAGCTTTGTGATTTTCTTTCCCACATAGGGCAAATACATCTGGCCCGCGTTACCCGGGTTTACTGACATAACTAATACTTTCTTCACGATGCGCAGCATCTCCATCACCGTTTCCACCGAAGTCCCGGGATTAATGGCAATGCCAGGCACCATCCCGGCATTGATGATACATTGAAGCGTTGTGGAAGGATGATATTCCGCCTCCGGATGAATATAAACCGTGTCTCCCTTCCGCAGGCAGGTAAGAAAAATACCAATATGATTGCTGGGGTGTTCTATCATCAGATGCACATCCAGAGGTTTCTCTGTGGCCTCGGCTATGTAACGCATATCGTTTAAAGACATGGCAAAATTTGGAACATAGCGTCCGTCCATAATGTCAATATGGAAGGAATCGATGCCGCCTTCCTCTAAATTTTTTACTTCCTGCTCCAGGTGACCGTAATCGGCACACATCATGGAGGCGGTGAGTTCAAAGTTCATTTTTCACTCCATTTCACTATCTATTTTACTTTGTACAAGCCATTCCGGCAGCTTCTGCTTCTCAATCAGCGAATATGTAAGATACAGAATTTTATATTCTGGAATTCCTTTTTCAATAAGCAATTCCTTCACTTTCCTGCAGGTTTCTTCATTCAATATCGCAATAATGACATAATCATATTTCACCGAAAAAACAGAATCAAAATCATCAATATTATAAGAATTTTTTCTATAACGCAAATAATCTCTGTCTGTCCATCCAGCCAGCTGAAGTTCACTGTGTTCACTGACATATTCATACAGGACTTTTCCAAAGCCTCCCGCCCCATACACGAAGATACAGCTGCCAGGCCTAATTTCCTCAAAGGGAAAGAGTGTCTGCCCGCTGTCTATTTTTGTATACCCTTTTAGCAGCAAGATAAAAAAGAGATATTGGCGGAGCTGCCGATAAGAAATCACATCTCTCAATCTCTTATAAATTTCTCTGAAGTTGTCATAGTTCTGTTCTTCTCCGGACTTTACTATTGACCCCAATCTCTGTCGATAATGATAGGGAAAATAATGGAGGTTCAAAAGGGATGCTGCTGCCTTAATGCAGGGATATATGCATGCCGCATCCTCACCAAATACAATTTTCTCAGATACTTTATCCAGTTCCTGAGAAAGTATGCCGGTGCGTATAAGCTTATTGCAGAGATTGGGAAGAATCTTCCATTGGAAAAAGGATTCTGTCATCAATGCCTCATCTGCCGATAAGCCGTCACTAGAAATATTCCAAAGGCCTCCTGCAAAACGATTGCCTGCTTTGACTGAGAAACTCTCATGCTCTTCTACATGCCCAAAGGCGACAATATCCGGATATGAATGCTCCGCTGCCTGTTTTATAAGCCGTTCATACATGTCCAGATCAATCCAGTCATCCCCGTCCACAAAGGAAATGTACATTCCGGAAGCTACTTTCATCCCCTCTTTCCTGGCGCTGACAAGCCCTCCGTTTTCTTTCCTGATAAGAATAATTCTGGAATCAGTTTCCGCAAACTTCCGGCAAACTGCAAAAGATTCATCTGTGGAACCATCGTCCACCAGAATAATCTGAAGATTCTCATTGGACTGGCTGCATATGCTTAAAATACACTTCTGCAGATATTCTCCTACATTGTAGACGGGTACAATTACACTGATCAGTGGCTTTTCTTCATGCATTCCTGTCTTCATTTTTGTCATCCTCAAATAGTATTCTTTTACATATCCCCTGAAACTCCTCTTGCGCCCTCCGGTTCATCTGTCTCATTTTCTCGTCAAGCCATCCTCCATTGAAGTGATGGATGGAAAATGTATTGGCGGTTATCTCCGTTTGGCCTGACATGTAGTCATAGGGATGGAAATAGTCATATGTATAGATGTTCATCCCAGCTATTTTCTGATTCTTTCCATTTACCTTGTAGCCGTATTTCAATATGGCTCTGGTGTCGTAGAAGCCGCATGTGTTTTTGTTTTCTACGCCGTTTTCATCAACAAAACGTACATCTTCCCTATAATCCAGAATCTTCCTGACCATATCCTGTTCGGGCACCGCCCCGCTGCAACCACCGAAATTCAGTACCTGCCACTTCTCCACCCCGCAAAAGGCTTCCTGATACAACAGTTCACCCAGAGGACGTATCAGTTCCACATCCGTGTCCATATATATACCGCCATAACGGCAGAGGATATCCAATCTGGCATAATCCGGGACAAAGCCATATGCCCCTTTCTCATAGGCCTGTCTCATATATGGGTGTTTATCAATATCATAATTAGACTCATCCCAACGTACAATTTCATAATCCGGACAATACTTTTTCCAGCTGTCGATACAGTATTGGAGGCTCTTAGATAGGGGCTTTCCTCCAAGCCACATATAGTGTATCCTTTTGGGGATCAGAGGAGTTATGGCATCTTTTACGCTTCCGTGTTCTGGAGCTTTGGTAAAATTTTGGAGGCACATCAGCGGGACTACATAGCAGGTCAAATCCAGTTCTCTGGCAAGCTTCTCCATCTGGCTCAATGCCTCGGCATATCTGCTTATGTTCAGCAGGACTGCTGAACCTGCTCCGTTTTCTTTTAGGTATTCAGGGGAAAGTACCTTTAATTTTTTATCTGCAGCTTCGATTTCTGTGCCCCATTTTCTGCTGTCATTGTCTATGTAGCAGTCAACTTGCTGCATCAGCCCATTGTCTGACAGGATTTCCGGGGTTATCACTGTGCCGATTGCACCTGCGCCAAAAAGTATTATTCTTTGCCCTTTTTCCTTGATCCTTTCTGCCATTTTAGCAAAACTACAGCATCTGATTTCCATAGCACGTCTCCATATCCCTTACTTTGTACACCTATTTCACCCTCTATCGTAACGGAGCCCACATCACATCCTGAAATCCATTCGCATCCAGGATTTCCATTATCTCTTCCCTATATCTTTCGGACATGGCAACCAAAATCAGTGTTTTATCTGTCCCGGCATATGCCTGAATGCTTTTTATCTGTCTCCCTCTAAATGTCTGCTGATTATCCTCCGGCTTTGTAACTGCCACCAAGTAGCTTATAACGGAGTGGTATTCCAATGCCTTTGCCACTTCCGTTGCTATGGCCCCTGCCCCATAGAGCACTACCCTGTCTGCCTGCCGAATTCTGTCCAGACAGTTTTCTGATATAGGATTTGCAAGCAGCGGCTCCTGTCGGATAAAACGTTTATAAAAATAGTCGTCTGCCGGATGTTCCTGCAGATAAGCCTCCTTTGAATCGTCCTGCTGAAACCGTACATAAAATTCATTGATTTCTTTCAATCTCAAGTCAAAATATGCCTCTATCTGACGGTTGACCTCAGCACTAAAATCCAGCTTTCTCCATCTGCCCATTTCCGCACAAAAGAGAACTACCATACTTTCCAGATATCTCTTCTTCATGGGAGACGTCACCATAGACCCTTGTCGGTATCTTCTCAAGTATAATTGGTCAGGAATACACATCGCTCTCTGTGCAGTTATATAGTAAGAAAACATGCTGTCATCCGCATAGCGCAGCCCCTCTTCATCATACAAATGATTGCTCAGGAAATACTCCCGTCTATAAAGGTAGAATACCCTGTTGGAGGTTACCCTGTCTCCATTCTTCATCAAAAGAGCAAACAGCTCTCCTCCATTATATACGCCTGTATAGTTATGCTTTCTCACATACTCATCTTCTTCATAAAATTCGGAAAATTCGTCCTCCTCGGAAAAGGATTTTGCCGAAAAACCAAGCAAATCCAAGTTATGCTCCTTTGCACAATCATGCATACGAAGCAAAGCCCCCTGCTGCAGCATATCATCCCCATCAATATTATATAAGTATTCCCCCTCTGCGTATCTGTAGCCTCTGTTTCTGGCAGAGGTAAGTCCCATGTTATGTGTATTACGCACAATCTTCACACGAGAGTCTCTCTGTACATACTCTTCCAAAATATGCAGCGATGCATCTGTAGACGCATCGTCAACGCATATCACCTCAAACTCCACACCTGTCTGTTCCAGTATACTATCCAGGCAGCTCCGCACATACGCTTCCAGATTATACACTGTTACAATTACGGAAATATCCACCATTCTACCCGACTGCCTCCTGTGCACATACCGTGATTTCATCTCTTACCCGTGCCAGCAGCTCCTCTTTCAGGCTCTCATCTTCCAGTCGCTCATCCGTGTCCGAATCATATAGCTCTACAACGCCATCGCTGTAGACTGCCAGCTTGTAGCCCTCCTGGAACAGAAAGGCTTCAAATGCCCCTAATCCGCGCTCATATCCCAATCTTGTATACAGATATTTAAAATCCACATTATACAGCTGGGAGCGAGCCACCTTTACATAATCTCTGTTGCCATCCGCCACTCTTTTTCCCTGCAACAGACAGATTACCATGTCATTCAGCTCCATAAGGGAACGTATTTTTCCACTTGTTCCTACACTGGTTCTCTCGTCACAGACTGCCAGAGGCACCTGTATCAGTTCCTCCCCAAATGTCAACTGGGGATACGTCACGTCCTCCAGTTTGGTCTCCTTATTCAAGAGTATGTTCCCATGGTCTGCAAAGACTACCATCCTGCAGGAAAGCCTTTCCAGAACCGGTGCCAGCAAATCGTCCAGATAATTCAGTGCGTCCCTGTGCTGGGCAATGTAATCCGTTTTCAGCTGCCCCCCATTGCAGCTCAGGAAATCGAACAATATACTGGTTCCCTCTGTCACCAGCTTCCCTGTCGTATACGGATTGGGATAGGAGTAATGGCTCTCATAGAGTATGTGGACGTAGAACAATCCATTGTCCTCATCAGCTGCGTCCAGCAGAAAATCCCACAGCTTCTCCGCCGCGGTCTGATAGCTGTCCGTCACCTTGATATGATCGCTTTTCACATAATGGCAGAAATCCGTATAGAAATAAATCTTCCTTCCCTGGCTTACCGCCTCTTTGATAAAAGGGCAGGCATCCTCTTCTATCTCGCTTTTTTCATAATATCCTGTGCGCAAATCATTGTTTCCACTGTATGTGGGAATCAGGCTCTCATAGGTAGACGTGGATGTTGCATACGCGTTGGTAAAAAAGCAGCCTTTCCGCGAGATGAACTCCCTTACCCTCCCCATCTCTCCCGAAAGCAAATCTCGCCGCCTCAGTCCGTCAATACAGAGCATCAATACATTTCTCTCGGAGACCGCAGAAGCCGCCTGCAGCTCCAATCTGTATGTATTCTGCAGGCAAGCTCTGATTTCCCTGTTCTTTCTGTCATCATTCCCTTTCAGGATTTCTTCCATACAAGCTATCGCGCCTGGAAAGTCCTTGATTGAGACATACTCCCGCAACAGTGCCGTCTGCAGGCGTTTTCTGCCCTCAGCGTCCTCCTGCTCTCTCAGCTCCTGTCTAATTCTGTTCATTCTGCCATAACGGGCAAACGGATAATCCTCCGCATAATATTCACAGGCTAAATCAATTCCGTTCTCTCGCAGCATCTCATAGATGTCCAGATATCTCATCTGCGGGAAACTGCTCCTGATTGTCTCCGCTATCTCTTTCCGGTACTTAAATGAGGAAATGATAATCCCGTCAATCTCTTTCTCCTCTATTTCCTTGCTGCGGATAATCTCAAACCCTCCGTCCCCCGTGCAGAACTCATCAATAATGTACTTGACATTCTTCATTTCAAACACATAGTCAGTCATCAGCATGCGGGTATGCTCTCCGTAACACCAGAGTGCGGGCTTTTCACAGTCGGCCGCAAACGCTCTGATTGCCTCTTTGATAATACGGCTGGTCTTTCTGCTTTCATTTCCGCTTTCGATTCCCAAAAGAGCCAGCAGCCGGTCATAGGCCTGTTCCATTTTCGCTCTCATGGAAATATCCCTTATACTGTCAGCTTTGGCTGTCCCCATATTATTTTCTCCCTCTCAATTCCTTTCGCGGCCAGCTCCTCTTCAATAATTCCTGCCGTACTTTCCCGCAGCACAGCAATGACGACGACATCAAAATCATATTCCGCGATTTCATCTGCTCCAATTACTTTCATAAAGTCACAGCTGTATCTGTCCCTGTACTTATCTGAGACTGCAACTACTGTACAACGCATGTCTCTTCGGAATTGCGTATAGTAATCCTGTCCTACCTCGCCGGCACCGTATAAGACTATCCTTTTTCCCACCAGCATGTCCATGGCAGGATATTCGTACACCGGACATACGGCAGCTGTCAGCCGCTTCATGCACACCAGCAAATTCCGGAGATAGAATCGCTCCAAATCTTCTTTCATTTCCGTATATGCACCATAGTCTTCAAACAGTTTTCTCAAAGCAGCGTGTAGTCGTGTTTCCCGCTGAACATTATCTATATTTCGCTTATTTGAGATAGAAGTCTCTCTTTTCACATAGTGGTACCAGGATTCAGGCACTGTCCCAAAAGCACTACACTTCATGATACAGGCGCAAAGACACCATAAGTCCTCTCCATAGGAAAGGTCATCCTGTATCCCCATATAAGCCGCTTTCAGGAAATCGGCTTTAAAAAGCTTTGACCAAATGCTTGGGGCAACCGCTTCATTATCTGTGGGGTCTAATATTTGTTTCTTTATGAATTCTTCTCTGCTTTTTATGTCGTTAAATATGTATTTCTTTCTGGATTTCACAGAAAAGCTCTGGCCATCATTCTTCAGGTATCCCGAATGGATGAACTCCACTTGCATCTCTTCTATGGAGCGGACCAGGCTTTCGTACATTTCCGGTTCTATGAAGTCATCTCCGTCCACGAAGCCTAAAGCAAAGCCACCTCCTCCCGGTTCTCATAAAAGATCCGGAACACATCCCGCATCTTCGCCAGATACTGCTCATTATGCTGCAGCAACGCCGTCACCGTAGTATTATAAAAAATAATCTTCTTCCAGCTCCCATCCGGCTTCCGGATAACCTTCATCCACTCCTCCGGAATCACCAGGTCTTCCTTCCTGGTACTCAAAACCTTATCCACCTTCGGTGAACCCAGTCCCAAGATCTTTTCCTCCCAATAAGGCCTCTCATACCCCTTCTGGCCATCCATGAACTTCGTCATGATCTTTATGTACGCCTGACGCATGGCCTCCGACTGTACGACAACCTTATCCGCATACAGCACTCCCGGAACCTGACAAAACTTCTCTATCCCCTCCAGCTCCTGGAGATTCTCCGGGTCGATTTCTCCTAAAATGAAATACGGAATGTAAATCAGCTTCTCCGTAAATTTTTTCAAATTCTTAGAATAGAAAAAAGGATGCACACTGGTTACATAGTTGCATTCGTCATAGGGATTGTGGATATAAATCATATCCGGCCTGCGCTTTTCAAAATCGTAATCCTCGTACCAGAGCAGAGGGATATCGGAGGGGTACTGTGAAAATTCATGGTGCATCTCCCCAAAGCTCCCATCCGGTTTCTTGTCATAATAGGGAATGGGAATCACATAGGCGTCACAGTTCGGATCCGCATCCGCCGCCTTCCAGACACTCTCCAGAGAATCCCACATGGATGCCTTATATGGAAGGAACACCACTTCCAGCCGCGTCTGAATCTCATTTTTTATACTGCTCTTTATCTTCAGAGCCCACTGGCGGAGAATCAGTCGTTTTTCCTCCGGAAAAAGCTGAACCTGCAATTGGCTTTTGTACTGATTGCTGTCCGTGAGAGGTACGAAAATCCGCTTTCGGCTTTCTTTTGTGGAAATGTAGATTCCCTTTTCCCGACCGTTGTCACCATAGCGATAGGCTCGCTCGGCTATGGAAAACCCAACAGCCTGACGTTTCTGTTCTCTCTCATTCTTCCCCGCATCTCCGGAGAAAGAATAATACGGTAACGTGTGATACTTTCTCACCTGTCTGCACAGGTAACGATGCAGCATCTCCGTATCTGCCTGTGCCGCCAGAGCCTCGTACTTCTTTTGGATCTCCCGAGGCAGCCTCAACTCCTTTATCGGCTGCTGATTCAGCACCGCCGTAAAGGCATTGTTGACTTTCAGGAGAAAACGGAGATAATGCTTTTCTTCCTCTGTCAGATTCTCATTCTGACCAATGAGCTTCAAAATCTTTGACTTCGTCCGTGTCCACTGGCCTTTGATATCTCCCAGCGCATCGAAGACGGCCAGGTAAAAATACACCGACGGCAGTCCCAGCTCCGCCCGCAGACCGCTTCCTGTCATTTCATTCTGAACCGTATATCCCGGATAAAGCTTCCACAGACTGCCAATCCCGCCAAAACGCTGGTAAACATACTTTTTCACCTTACTGTAATCTTCCGCAATCTCCTGCAGTTTCTCCATGTCCTCTGTCGGGATTGCTTCTTTATTATATTGGCGTACTGTTCTGCATACCGTATCTGGCGGCATTTCTGCTCCTTTATCCAAACCTGGGGCTGTAGCCTGCTTTTCTGGCCTTTGCAGCACAATTCTCAAAATGTGTAGTTTTTGGGAA
>CAJUQT010000022.1 GCA_910588225.1 uncultured Acetatifactor sp. | reverse complement strand
GCTTTGCCTGTTCCCCCATCTCAGATGGGGGATTAAAAGACTTTTTCATTCATATTTTTCTATCACTATTTTATATCGGTTAACGCAACAACTCTTTTATGAATTAATTATAACTTTTTCCTACTTGCCAACCCTCCAAAACAGAGTTAAGATTCGACACCGGCATAAAAGCCCATTGGCAAATGTCTGCTTTTTACTTCGGAATGGATAGAACGGGGATCTCAATCCCGCCTGAAAAGGTCCCTTGTATATACCTTCTCTGTCACATCCGACAGGCATTCGTCAAAGCGGTTGGCAACGATGCAGTCCGATTTTTTCTTGAATTCATCCAGGTCATTCACCACCAGACTTCCGAAGAAAGTACTGCCGTTCTCCAGGGACGGCTCATAAATGATGATATTCGCGCCTTTGCCCTTGACGCGCTTCATGACACCCTGTATGGAGCTCTGGCGGAAATTATCGCTGTGGCTCTTCATGGTCAGTCTGTACACGCCGATGGTAGTCTCCTTCTCCATCGTGCTGTTGTAGTTCATTTTCTCCGAATAGGAATAATATCCTGCCTTCTTCAGCACCTGGTCGGCCACAAAATCCTTTCTCGTGCGGTTGGATTCCACAATGGCCTGAATGAGATTCTCCGGCACATCATTATAGTTGGCCAGCAGCTGCTTCGTATCCTTTGGCAGGCAATACCCGCCATAGCCAAAGGAAGGATTGTTGTAATGGCTTCCGATTCTCGGGTCCAGGCAGACGCCCTCGATAATCTGCTTCGTGTCCAGTCCCTTCACTTCCGCGTAGGTATCCAGCTCGTTGAAGAAGCTTACGCGCAATGCCAGATAGGTATTGGCAAAAAGCTTCACTGCCTCCGCCTCGGTAGAGCCCATCAGCAGCACCGGAACGTCCTCCTTCAGAGAAGCATCTGTCAGCAGCTCTGCAAAGGCACGGGCTCTCCGGCACATTTCATCGTCTCCCTTCTCATATCCCACAATAATCCTCGACGGATATAAATTGTCATAAAGTGCTTTGGTCTCCCGCAGGAATTCCGGACTGAACAGGATTCTGTCGGTTCCCTTCCTTTTGTTCAGCTGTGCCGTAAATCCCACCGGTATCGTGGATTTGATCACTATAGTCGCCCGGGCATTGGCCTGGAGGACTTCGTCCACCACGCTTTCCACCGCGGACGTGTCAAAATAATTGGTCTCGCTGTCATAGTTTGTGGGCGCGGCCACAATTACGATATCCGCGTCCCGATAGGCTTCCCCTCCGTCCAGCGTGGCTTTTAAATGCAGCTCTCTGCTACAGAGATATTCTTCAATCTCGGCATCTCTGATGGGAGAACGCTTTTCATTGATCAGTTCTACTTTCCCGGGAAGAATGTCCTTTGCAATTACCTCGTTTTTCTGTGCCAGCAGAACCGCCAGCGACATACCCACATACCCTGTTCCCACCACTGTAATTTTCATCTTATTTCTCTCCCTTTTTTCTCTCCGTTTTTCATAGATTACCTGGCACTGCCCTTCTCCCTGATCTATTCGCCGCTATCTTTTCCCGTCTTATATGCTCCCGGCAATTCAATTCCTTTTCATCTCTTTTCTTACGCATGTAATACTGCTTCCTGATGCTGGGAAATTCTATTTTTGTCTTTATTTTACTGTTGCCTCACAGTTCAGACAGGCAGCTATACTGTTGCTCCGCGGCACCATTTTCATCCTTCTGCAGATGTTGTCCTATAGAAAATGACAGTTCTGTCTGTGGTTTACTATAGCATACTCACACAGGAAGCGCAAGACAGAAAACGGACTGTAATTGTCCCCCAAAGCCCCGCCCGTTTTGCCAGGGCGCCCCTACAAGATTCTCCATCAAGGGTGCAAGATACTCCATTTCCTTTTGTATCCCAAAAAGTACAATGTACCATGAGTACAGTAACACTCATGGAAGACCCTGGGGAAACCCCCGGGCAAGGGAGGATACCATATGACACCTGTAAAATGGTTCTACAGTTTTTTGAAGCGTTACCGAAACCTGATGATTCTGGGCCTGTTCCTGACCACTGTCATCGCGGCGCTGTCCATTGTCAACCCCTACATTTCCGGCATCATTGTGGACAATGTCATCCAGGCCGGCAATTATGATCTGCTGCCCAAGCTGATTGTATGTCTGCTGGCGGTTACACTGCTGAACAGTGTCCTGCGTTTCCTGTATCAGCTGATCTTCGAGACAGCTTCCCAGGGCGTTCTGTATGATATGCGCAGCACCGTATACCGCAAGCTTCTGGAGGAGGATTTTGCTTTCTATAACAGGAAGCGCACCGGCGACCTGATGAGCCGCCAGACAGGAGATATGGAAGCCATCCGGCATTTTATTGCCTATGACCTCTATGCTGTCTACCAGAATATACTGCTGTTCGCCTTCGCGCTGCTGATGATTTTCACCGTGAACACAAAGCTGGCGCTGTGTATGCTGGTGGTACTGCCCTTCACCGCATTCTCCACTTTTAAGCAGTCGAAGGAAGTGAAACCGGCTTTCCAGCGGAACCGCAACTGTTTCTCCTCACTGAATGCTTTCGTCCAGGAGAATATCAGCGGCAACCGTGTGGTAAAGGCCTTCGCAAAAGAAGATTATGAAAGAGAAAAATTTCGGATCGAAAACGACCGTTTTAAGGAAGCCCAGATTAAGGCCTCCCGGGTCTGGATGAAATATGTGCCCATATTCGAAATTCTCTCCTATGCACTGACCATCGTCCTGATGCTTTACGGCGGCTACATGGTGATTCTGGAAGAAATCTCGCTGGGCGACCTGGTAAAAGTCAACGGTTATCTGTGGATGTTGAATATGCCTCTGAGAATGGCCGGATGGTGGGTAAATGACATTCAGAATTTCGTCACATCCGTGGAAAAAATATATACCACCTACAGCGAGGAACCCAGAGTCAGAACCCCCCGTTTTGCCTGGAATCACGGTGATTCTTTCGGTTATCCTCATCAGAAGATCCGGGGCGAAGTGGAATTCCGGAATGTATCCTACCGGGCGGAAGACGAGGATGAGAACGATGCGGATATTATCAGCGACATTAATTTCAGGATAAAGGCCGGTCAGACCGTTGGCATCATCGGTTCCACCGGCTCCGGAAAATCCACTCTGATGAATCTGCTCTGCCGGTTCTATGACGCAACCTCCGGCCAGGTACTGGTGGACGGCACGGATGTGCGGGAGATGGACCTTTATAATCTCCGCGACAATATCGGAATGGCCATGCAGGATGTATTCCTTTTTTCCGATACCATAGAGGGAAATATCGCTTACGGCAGACCGGACTGCAGCTTTGAACAGGTGAAGCACGCCGCCATCATGGCGGACGCCAATCATTTCATCTCCGCTCTGCCCGACAAATATGACACCATCGTCGGAGAACGGGGCGTGGGACTTTCCGGCGGACAAAAGCAGCGAATTTCTCTGGCCCGGGCTCTTTTGAAGGACCCTTCCATTCTGATTCTGGACGATACCACATCGGCCGTGGACATGGAGACGGAAAGCTATATTCAGACTCAGCTGAAAAGCATCAAAAAAGACTGTACCGTATTTATCATCGCCTACCGCATCTCTTCCATCAGAGATGCCGATCAGATTCTGGTCATGGACGGCGGCCATATCATTGAACACGGAACCCACGATGAGCTTGTGGCGGCAGACGGTTATTACGCCAAAGCTTTCCGCAACCAGTATGGTGAGATTCCCTATGACCTGCTGAACGAACAGAAAATGACGCAAAGGAGGTAACGGATCATGGCACGTAACAGATATGATATGGATGAAGTGCTGGAAGACAGCTTTGACATAGGTCAGCTGAAACGTCTGGCAGGCTATGTATCCCCTTATAAAGGTAAGATGGCGGGCGTCATTTTCCTGATGCTCAGCGCATCCGCTCTGACCATGATGGTCCCCATCTTTTTCCAGAGAATTATGGATATCTATATCCCCCAGAAGGATATGGGCAAAATTATAATGGTCAGTCTGCTGACCCTGGCTGTGGCAAGCTATTCCGCCATCGCCATGCGTTTTAAAATCAAGACCATGAGTGTCATCGGACAGAGCATTATCCACGCCATCCGCACCGACATTTTCAATCACCTGCAGGAACTGCCCTTTTCCTACTATGATGACCGTCCCCACGGCAAAATTCAGGTGCGTGTGGTGAATTATGTCAACAGCTTAAGCGACCTGCTGAGCAATGGTATCGTGAATACGGTCACAGATTTGTGCAACCTTTTCTTCATTATTATATTCATGCTCATCTGTGACGCAAGGCTCACGCTGGTCTGTCTCTGCGGACTGCCGGTGCTGGCTCTGGTTGTTGTATTTATCAAAAAGAAGCAGCGAAAGGCCTGGCAGATTCAGTCCAACAAACAAAGCAACCTGAATGCCTATATTGCCGAGAGCATCAACGGTATCCGGGTCACCCAGTCCTTTGTCCGGGAAAACGAGAATAATCAGATTTTCAACAACTTAAGCGGCAACTACCGCAAAGCCTGGATGAAGGCTATCAAGTTCAACTTTACCATGGGTCCCAGCGTGGATATGATTTCCGCCGTGACCACATCCTTCATCTATGTACTGGGAATTGGCTGGATTCTGGCTCCGGACGCAACGCTGACGGTAGGTGTGCTGATCGCCTTCACCGCCTACATAGGCCGTTTCTGGGCGCCTATCAACACATTGGCCGGCTTCTACAACTCCCTGCTGACCGCAATCTCCTATCTGGAGCGTATCTTCGAGACCATCGACGAGCCCGTTCTGGTAAAGGATGCGGAAGGCGCTTTCGAGATGCCCGCCGTAAAAGGGGAGGTTAGTTTTAAGGATGTCTGCTTCAGCTATGAGGAAGGTCACCGGATTCTAGACCATATCAACTTTACGGCAAAGCCGGGTGAAACTTACGCTTTCGTGGGCCCCACCGGTGCAGGCAAATCCACCATTGTCAATCTGATCTGCCGTTTTTACAATGTGGATTCCGGGCAGATTCTCATAGACGGTACCGATATTGCCAATGTGACCATTCACTCCCTGCGTACCCAGATGGGGATTATGATGCAGGACAGCTTCATCTTCTCCGGGACCATTATGGACAATATCCGTTACGGCAACAGAGAAGCCACGGACGATCAGGTCATCCGGGCCGCCAAAACCGTCTGTGCCCATGACTTTATCAGCCAGATGGAGAACGGCTATTATACGGAAGTCAACGAGCGCGGCAGCCGTCTCTCCGCAGGACAGAGACAGCTCATCTCCTTCGCCAGAGCTCTGCTTGCCGACCCGAAAATCCTGATACTGGACGAAGCCACCTCCAGTATTGACACTGAAACGGAAATCCTGCTCCAGAAAGGCTTAAACGAGCTGCTGAAAGGAAGAACTTCCTTCATCATTGCCCACCGCCTCTCCACCATCAAGAACGCGAACTGCATCCTCTACGTGGACAAAGGCGGCATCCTGGAGCGCGGCACCCACGAAGAACTCCTGGAACAAAAAGGAGCCTACTACGATTTATATATATCACAATATGATTTTCTGGCATGAGCCATGCGCCGGGAAAGAAAGAACGATCTGTGGGGGAGCTTGCTCACCAACAGATCGTTCTTTCCTACTTCTCTTCCAAAACCCGCCTGATCATCACAATCTCATCAAAGTCCGCCTCTGAGACACAGATTTCCCCGGCCAGGCTCAGCGCATGAACAATCTTGCCGTCACCGATATAGATTGCCACATGAGCGGGCGTTTCATAGAAAATCAAATCTCCGGGCAGAGCATTTTCCAGCCCCTCTATCTCATATCCCTGCTGCCTCTGCTCTTTCGAATCATGTGGCAGACTGACGTCAAAATACGCATATACACCGCTGGTAAAGCCGGAAGAGTCCGTTCCTTCCGTCAGGCTGTCACCGCCCCAGGCATAAGGATTCCCCACAAACTGCAGCGCATACTCCGCCGCCTGTGTCCCCGGCTCATTCCCTGACGCCGTTGGAACCGCAAACGATTCGTCCAGCTCCACATTCAGCTTTTCCCTGGATATCCCGGAATCATCTGTCCAGATATCAGCCATATACTCCGCCGCCCTCTCCGGGTCTGCCTTTTCAGTATCCAGCGCCAGGTCAAACAGTGCATTTACGCCGTCATACTCCGGATTCCTGGAAATCACACCCGTTTCCTCATGGTAACAGTAAGCCTTCGCATTGTAAAAGTCTCCATCGGAAATACACAGATACAGGTCATGATCCGCAAGAATCTCCACAGTATCGCACTCCACCAGCCGGTACAGAACTCCTGCCTCTGTCATTTCCGTATAACTGCCATGCATGGATGCCGCATTATAATGGACCGGATCATATCCGCTGATCAAAGGCGAGACAAAAAATGCCTCTTCCTCCTGCACCACAGGAGTTCCGTCAGATTTTGCAATGGCCACCACAGCATACGTTTTATCCGACATGGTCTCACTGTACTTCGACAGATTTTCTCCGGAAACGATTCCCAGCAGAGTCACATCATATCCCCCATGGCTTTGGGTCTCATTTACCATGACGGCTTCCCCGCCTAAAAATGCTTCGGCCAGCTTTGTGTCATTCATTTCCTGTGCCACATCCTCCGGAGTCAGATATCTCCATGCCGCAAATGCGGTGAGGGAACCTGCTCCCAGAATCAATGCTGCCGTAAGCACGGCGGCGGGAAGTCTCCTCATTGCTTTCTTTCTCATATCTCTCAGCTCCTTTGCCTGATTTAAGATTTTCCGATTCAGCCGAAAATCCGGCTGCTGCGTTGGAGTAAGGGCATGTCTTAACAATTCATCCAGTTCCTTTTCCATTGATAACACTCTCCAATTCCTTTTTTAATGTTTTTCTCGCCTGATGCAATCTGCTCAACACCGTTCCCGCGGGAATTTTCAGAATCTCTGCTGTCTGCTTTACAGACAGTTCTTCCATGTAAAAGAGAAGCACCACAAGCTTCAGCCTTTCCGGCAGCTTATCCACCGCCTGTCTCACCACAGCCTGCTCCTCCTTACCGATCACCTGTTCTTCCGGCGATGGTTCTGTCGAAGCTACCGATTCTACATCCTGTCCTTCCACTATGGGCTGCATATCCGCAATCCGCTTTCGCCATGCAAATTTCCGCCTCCTGTTCTTCCAGATGCGCAGGGCAACGGAAAGCAGATAGCTTTTCGGATTCCCGGTGTAATCTACTTTCTCACTGAGCTCCATGGCTCTCAAAAAGGTGTCCTGATACAGTTCATCTGCTTCCTGCCGATTGCCGGCAAGCTGTCTGCAGAATGAGTACAAAGCTTTCCCATACGCATTGATACAGACTTCTAATTCCTGCTTTTCCATTTGTCACTCCACTTTTCAGACGTCTGACGAAGCGGCAGCTTTTGCCCTTCATTTATACATTGTAATAACTTTTAGATTTATTCGTATTTCCAAAAATTTTATCTGCCATATTGACATATTTTCCGTGCTCACGTATAATAATAAACAACAGGCAGACAACCGCCTCAAAAGTAGCCCGCTCCCGGCCATGCGGGTAAAAGGATCTGTTGAAAACAGTTCCCAAGTAGGCCGTGAACAAGTTTTTAAGCCTCCTTCAGGAGGCTTAATTCTCTTTACAGGAGACATACCATATGATAATTTCATCAGGTAATCTGTATTTCGTCTCAGATCAATTCTTCCAAAAGATTCAGGATCCTTATTTAAAAATCAATTATGAAACGACTAAGCGTCCTCATTATTTTGCCATTACTGATCATGAAACAGACTTGTACTGGCTGGTTCCTTGCAGCACAAAAATTGAAAAGTTTGAACGAATCATTCAGAAAAAGCAGACTCATCATAAACCGTCCTTCTGTTTCAGGATATGTTCCCCGTCACTGAAAATTATATTGACAGTCCATATATAAAAGGCGGGCAGCCTGTAAGAATATCCAACCCTGATCTGATACAGGAATTGGAAAAGACCGCCCGCAAGATAATCAAACTCCTGCGCCTGGGTATCCGTTTCACACCGACGCAGCCGGACAGCATCCGCATTGAGAAAATCCTGCTGGAAGAATGCTCTACATCCCTCTGATTTTCTCCGTCAGAGCCTCTCTGTCCCCGCACTGTGTCTTCTCCAGCACATGGGTCATGTGTTTTTTCACCGTTGCCATGCTTATATACAGTTCCTGCCCAATCTGTGCATTGGTCATACCGGACGCCGCCAGTCTGGCCACCTCCGCCTCCCGGTCTGTCAGCCCCAGTGAGCGAAGTCCGAAGTAAAGTCTCTGACCGTCAGCTTCCTTTCTCTCTGCCTCCTCATCCTCCGGTTCTTCCATATAAGAGATAATCCGCCGCTCCAGCCTGATTTTTACCGGTGTCAGAATCAGAAGAAGCACTGCCGAATACAGAATCGTCAGATTCAGGACTCCCAAAACGGGTCCCAGTGCCCAGATGTTTATCCCATCCAGATGATAAAATATATCTGTCAGCGGAAATACCATGGCGATAACCGCCGTCAGCACCACCGTCCGCTCCACATATCTGAAAGCATTCAGAGCTCTCTGGAGTTCCATTCGGGATATCCCCTTTCTGCGGGTAAAAGCAAGTCTGAATCCCCCGAAGAAATCCTTTTCGATTCCGGCAAACACCAGCACCAGCAGGGCAGATACAACAATCAGTAAAAGTGTCGGCAAATCCCCATACATCTTGTAAAGATTTCCCATATCACCTGTACCAAATGTCATCATCCAGGCCATTGCAAACGCAATTATGCATGCCAGTATTTCAATTGTTCTGTACCAGACCTTCCCTGTTTTCCTTTTTTCCTTTTTCAAGCGAATCCCTTCCTTTCCGCACGGCTTTGCACCTGCATCCTTCTTCCATTTTCCTGTAAAAACTGATTTGTCTGATGAAACGCTTCTGCAGATACCCTCATTTTAGAAGAATCCTCCTCCGTTCACAAGCCCCTTTTTCCTTCCACCCATAAAAACGGGGGTGGTATTTTACTACCACCCCCGCATCATGTCTCTTATAAGTCCCATTTCCCGCTTCTCCGGAAACGATACCGGCATCGTAACCTTCCCTGTGCTTCTTTTACTTCTCTCTATATCCCCAGCAGAATCGCGGCAAAGCGAAAATACACCAGCAGAGAAAGTGCATCCACAATTGTAGTGATAAAAGGACTGGCCATCACCGCCGGGTCAAAACCGATTTTCTTCGCTCCGATCGGCAGAAGGCATCCCACCAGCATAGCCATCAGCACCGCAGCCGCCAGAGTCAGACACACCGTAAAGGCTACCGGGATCCCTACTCTGTCAAGCAGCATCAGTTTCACGAAATTTGCCGCGGCCAGCGTCCCTCCGCAGAGCAGCGCCACCCGAATCTCCTTCCACATGATGCGTGGGATATCGCGATACGCAATCTCGCCCAGCGAGAGCCCCCGGATTATGGTAACGCTGGCCTGGCCGCCGGCATTTCCACCCGTGTCCATGAGCATGGGAATAAAGGCCACCAGCACGGCATACACGCTCAGAGCCTCCTCGAAGGAAGCAATAATCGCCCCTGTAAAAGTGGCGGACACCATCAGCAGAAGCAGCCAGGGAATCCGCTTACGGTAGGTCTCGGTTACTCCTGTCTTCATATACGGCTTGTCACTGGGCACAATTGCCGCCATTTTCTCCATATCCTCCGTGGTCTCTTCTTCCATGATATCCACAATGTCGTCCACGGTGATAATACCCACCATCCGATTCTCGTTGTCCACCACCGGCATGGCGGTAAAGTCGTATTTCTTAAACTGCGCGGCAGCCTGCTCCTGGTCCATCAGTGTGTTGATGGAGATTACATTTTCATGCATAATCTCGCCGATGATATCATCGCCGTCGCTTAAAAGCAGGTAGCGCAGCGCAACCGTCCCCACCAGTTCTCTCCGGGCGTCCAGGACATAGCAGATATTGATGGTCTCACTGTCCAGCCCTACAGCCCGAATGCGCTCAATGGCCTGATTGACTGTCAGATTCTCCTTCAGAGACACGTATTCCACTGTCATGATGCTTCCGGCAGAATCCTCCGGATAGCACAGCAGCTGATTGACCGCCTGACGAGTGTCGGGATTGGCATTGGCAAGAAGCTTTCTCACCACGTTCGCCGGCATTTCTTCCAGCAGATCCGCCGCGTCGTCCGCCATCAGATTATCAATGACGCTGCCTGCCTCTTTGTCGGAAAGGGAATTGATAATGAATTGCTGACTGTCCGTCTCCAGATAGGAAAATACGTCCGCAGCCAGGTCCTTCGGCAGAATCCGATAGACCTTCAGCATCTCCTCCGCCTCCAGCTCTTCCATGAGAACGGCAATGTCAGCCTCGTTCATTTCTGTCAGAAGTTGACGGAGATTCGTGTACTGTTTAGCAGCGAGAAGCCTGATGAGCTCCTCCAGATAATTTCTCATTTCCATAGCATTTCTCCTTATGTGGTTTTATTACCGGACTGCAACTTCGACCGGGAAGAGGGTTATCGTTGTTGTTCTTCTGACTCTTCATGCAAAACCACCTCCTCTCAAAATGCCATGTCAGAAAAGTGCCTCTGCACTCTTCTGATTCCATGTCCATCTGACGACGGACTTTTCCATAAGGTAAAGGGGGCTCAGCTGCCCACCTGCATGTCTCATTTTATCCCTGGAAAGCTTCCTTGTCAACAAAATAAATTTCTCTGATTTTGTCGAATTTCACTCTGCCCCCCGTCATGTCCGTCATTTTTCCCCGCAGGGCATCTGCCTCTTCCGCGGGAACCGTCAGCCGCAGAACCACATTTTCCCCGTAGTCCGCCGCATCCGGCTCTATCCCTGCACTCCCCAGCAGATACAGAATCTTCCCCACGCCGTTATAGTCCGTTGTGACTTCCATCTCCTGTCCGGGCCGCATCCGACCCAGGCGACAGTTCTTCAGTCCTTCCTTCACAGCCTGGGTATAAGCCCTGACCAGCCCTCCCGTGCCCAGAAGCACACCGCCGAAATACCGTGTCACCACTGCCGCCACATTCCTGAGCTCCGCCCCTGTAAGCACTTCCAGCATGGGGCGCCCCGCGGTACCGCCCGGCTCTCCGTCGTCACTGCAGCGGTTCATCTCTCCTCTCTCACCCACGATAAAAGCATGGCAGTTATGTCTGGCATCCCAGTACTTTTTCTTCATCTCCTCAATAAAGCGAAGTGCCTCCTCCTCGCTCTCACAGCTTCTGAGTGTAGCTATAAAGCGGGATTTTTTCTCCACATATTCTCCCTGCCCGCCTTCAAGCAGCACACAATAAGAATCTCCGGGCAGTTTCTCCCGCTTTCTTTCTTCTCTCATCAGTTTCACCTGTTCCACACTTTTTATACGACTCTGCTTTTCACTGCCGTTCAAAGCATCACAGCCTCAAAACAATTATTTTCTGTATTCAGGATAGCATAATTTGTCCAAAATGTGAAACAATTATTAAGATAAAAAAGAAAACCTTTATTTACATATTGTTTTTTGGTATAATTACTATAAGTTTACAGATACCGGATACTGCTTCCGCGATGATTCCGGTAGAAAGGTGAGTACATGAATTACGGAAAAAGAGGCATCAGAGCAACTCAAAAGGCTCTTAATTCTAAAACAAAAAAGTGGACCAGGAAGCTCGGCATTTCCCTGGTTAAGCTGACCCTGGCTGCTTTCGTCGGCCTGATTATCTGCGGAATTGCAGGCGGAATCGGCGCCTTCAACGGCATTCTGGCATCCACTCCGCAGATCCGGCTCAGCGATGTGGTGGCTTCCGGAGAAGCTACCATTGTATACGACTGCGAAGGCAATGAGATTGACCAGTATGTCAGCATCAACTCCAACCGTATCCAGATTAATAACATGGATTTGATTCCAAAGCATCTGGGACAGGCCTTCGTGGCCATCGAGGACAAGCGCTTCTACCAGCACAACGGAATCGATATCGAAGGAATCGCCCGTGCAGGATGGAATTTCGTAACCAGCATGGGAAAGAGAAAGGAAGGCGCCAGCACCATCACCCAGCAGCTTTTGAAGAATACCATATTCACTACCTGGACGGAAGAGGACGGCAATCTCATCAAAATGATCAAGCGTAAATTCCAGGAGCAGTATCTCGCTCTGGAAATTTCCAAATATTACTCCAAAGATGATGTCCTGCTTCGGTATATGAATGCCATCAACCTGGGGCAGAATACTCTGGGTGTAGAATCGGCTTCCCAGAGATACTTCGGGAAGTCCTGCTCTGATCTCACTCTGTCGGAATGTGCGGTCATTGCTTCCATCACGCAGAATCCCTACTATTTAAATCCCATTCATTTTCCGGAGTCCAATGCAGAGCGCCGCCTGAAATGTCTGAATATCATGAAAGAGCTTGAATTCATCACAGATTCGGAGTATGACATAGCCATCGCGGATACGGATGACGTCTATGCGCGAATCAAAGCCCACGACGAGGATTATCGAGTCAGTACCAACGCCACTTCCGGTTCCTATTTTTCGGATGCTGTATTTGAACAGGTAAGGGATGATCTGATTAACATTGCCGGCTATTCCGAGACCATGGCCGAAAACCTGCTGTACGCCGGAGGTCTCCGCATCGAATCCACCATGGATCCCACCATTCAGGCCATTGCGGACGAAGAATTTGCCAATCCGGAAAATTATCCGGAAAACGTGAAATGGTACCTGAATTACGCTCTGACCGTCTTTTCAGCAGACGGAGACAAGCATAATTTCAGCAAGGAAAATATGATGACCTGGTTCAAGGCCAATCAGGACAAGAAATTTAATCTGATTTTCAGCTCCCAGGACGCGGCCTATGAAGCCATAGAGATGTACCGCGCAGCCGTGATGGCCGATCTGGGCATCGCAAATGAGGAGGACAATTATACGGAAACCATCACCATGACTCCGCAGCCTCAGGCTGCCATGGCTATCGAGGATCAGTCCACCGGCTATGTGGTGGCACTTGTGGGAGGCCGCGGTGTCAAGGAGGGACGCAGAACCCTGAACCGTGCGACCAGCTCCACCCGTTCCCCGGGTTCCACCTTCAAGGTGCTGGCAGCCTTTGCCCCCGCTCTGGACAGTGCCGGTCAGACGCTGGCAACCGTATACAACGATGCTCCGTTTAACTATGCCAACGGCACACCTGTGAAAAACTGGTATACAGGCTACAGAGGCATCAATTCCATTCGAGAAGCCATTCGACAGTCACTGAACATCGTTGCGGTAAAGACAGAAACCGTAATTACCCCTCAGCTGGGTTATGACTATCTGATTAATTTTGGGTTTACTACCTTGACAGACGGGGAAACCATCAACGGAGATTTTTTTACGGATATTAACCAGACTATAGCTCTGGGCGGTCTGACTCACGGTGTGACTCCTTATGAGCTGAATGCGGCCTATGCGGCCATCGCCAATATGGGAAACTATATGGAACCAAAGCTTTACAGCCGCGTCATCAACACGGACGGTGATATCATCCTGGACAATACAACGCCAAAATCCAAGCAGGTAATCAAGGAAACCACGGCCTTCCTGCTGACGGATGCCATGGTGGATGTGGTAACCACCGGTACAGGCGCTGCGGTTAACTTTAACCGGAACATGGCCATTGCAGGGAAAACCGGTACTTCCACAGACTATTGGGATGTATGGTTTGCCGGTTTTACACCTTATTACACCTGCTCTGTCTGGGCCGGATATGACAATAATGTAAGCATGAGCCGTTCCGGCAACAATCGTGAGGACCATGTGGCCCGGGATCTGTGGCGCGCCATCATGTCACGGGTTCATGAAAATCTGCCCAATGAACAGTTTACCACACCTCCCGGAATTGTGCGGGCACAGGTTTGTCCGGATTCCGGCCGGCTTCCCATTCCGGGTCTGTGTGAGGCTAAATCAGAGCTTTTTGCGGACGGTACCGTCCCCACGGAACCCTGTACCGTACATTATACGGGAACTCTGTGCCGATACGATGTACTTCCCGCCAGCCCCGGCTGTCCTTTCCCGGGTGAAGGTACGCTGACTCTGCCGTTGGCGGAGGATCCCTCCCTGGCTTCCGGCTCCACCACCCTGGCCACCAATCCCGACGGAACGGTATCTCCCGTTACCCCGGGTACCGCCACAAGCTGTCAGCACAATGAGGAGTTCTTCGCTAATCCTGACTATGAGTCCATTCTTGCAAACCAGGCGGCGGAACTAATGCAGCGTGATATTGCTGCCGGCTTGTATACGCCACCTGAGGATGAGGATTGGGAAGATGACGAATAACCATACACATACAAAGACCATGACATATTATCTGTGCCATGGTCTTTTCCTTTTCAACTCTTTATCATCTCTTCAGCATCTCTATTTTGTCCTGCAGATCACGTACGCCTCTCTGTGCGTCCTCAATGGCCTTACACTGCTTTTCAAAGGGCGCTTCCGGCACATCACTGTACTCTTCATAATACAGCTTCCCAATTTCCAGATAGTTCTTCTTAATGATATCCTCGCAGGTGGCAATCTGTCCCTTCAGGCTTGCGATTTCCGCCAGTGTCTTCGCCTTATCAGCCACTTCTCTGCCCTTTGTGGAAATAGTGTCTTCCAGTTTTTCAAAAAAGTCCATTTGTAAAAACTCCTTTCCGCATTTTCATAGCCTCAGTATATCGCATATCTGTGCTGTTGTCTATATCTGCCGGCATACTGTTGAATCCTTTTTCGCCGCGCCTGTTGCAGTTCACTTCGCTCAAAGCTTTCCCCACAAGCGGCAAACTCAATGATTACCTTGAATATTGACATCTGCTATTCTTATGTTGGGATTGTAAATATTCCAACAGCTGAAGAAATGCGGGAAATGGAACGGAAATCTATTTTTATCCTTATCTGGTATCAATCAAGAATTACACTTAAACTTTATCCGCCGTCTTGCACTTTTATGTTGCAATATGATATAATATCTTCAGTTATACAAAGCAGGTAACTGCCTAACGGCATAAAATACACCAGGAGGAATACCATGGAACAGCCACTATACACCGCGGTAACAGTTAATAACGAAATTGAGCTCTGTGAAATTTCCAATATGGAATGTAAGCAGCTTATAGAGAAAGCACTTTTACGTGAGAGTATATCCTACTATATCCGCTGGCCCAAGCCCTCCATTTTCAGCCGCAAAAAGAATGTCTGTATCATCTGCGTAAATGACAGTTCCAGAGAATCCGCCGAAAATGTAGTGCGTGCAGTCTGCGATGAGAAGGGTTTTGCAGTTAAATTTCTCCTGAAAAGAACACAAAATTCTTTTTTATAAAGAACTAAAAAATTTATTGACAAATCATCTTCTGCTTGTTATAATGATGCTTGTGGTTGTGAATAGCATTCACGTGCTGCTGTGGCTCAGTCGGTAGAGCGTCGCATTGGTAGTGCGGAGGTCACGGGTCCGATTCCCGTCAGCAGCTTTCTGAAGTATAAATTTATATAGTTGTCTGCTATAAAAATCAATCTTTTTGTCTTATAACAAATTCAGATGTTTATTAAATCCTTTTAAATTTCTGTGAATTATGTTTCGAAATAAATATTCCTTTGATGTAAAATATTTTAATAGTGAATGGATTTAAGCTTAACAGGGGTATCATATTTTCTTTAAAGAGGCTGGCATATGACGGATAATGAATTATTATTGGCAATGTCAAATCTCATAGAACCGCTCAGGCAGGATATCCAGAACATGAAACAGGATATCCACGAAATCAGGCAGCGTGTTCTGGTGCTTGAGCAGAATGTTCAGGAACTGAATACCCATGTTAAAAATATTGAGCTGACGCAGGAAATGAATTTCTGCCGCGCTTAAATACCATTGAATCCTGCTATACCTCTACTTTTGAAAGATATAAGAACAGTGGGGATGACTATGATATTATAAAGCAGGATATTTCCATTATAAAGAATGTAGTACATAGCACAGCGAAAAGCTGCAGAAGCTTAAGCTGTCAGAAGCTGTCAGAAATCAGATCGTTTCTTTTTCCCGGGAATCTGCACCAGAATTACAGCGCAGAAAACCACAGCACAGCCCATAAGTTCCCTTACTGTCAGCGTCTGTCTCAAAATTACCCAGCCTGCCAGCACTGACACTGCCGATTCCAGGCTCAGAATCAGGGAAGCAATTGTGGGATCCGTATTCTTCTGCCCCAGCACCTGCAGTGTATAAGCCACACCGCTTGAAAGAACTCCCGCATAAGCCAGGGGCACAATGCCCTTGATAAAATCCTGCATGTCCGGTTTCTCAAACACAAATGCCAGGCAGCTGCCGATGATACCCGCCGTCAGGAATTGGATACAGGAAAGCTCCACCCCGTCCACTCTTGGTGAAAAGTGATCAATTACCAGAATATGCACGGAGAACAATACCGCACAGAGGAAGACCAGAATATCCCCTCTGCTCAGGGAAAAATTCTCGCTCATACACAGCAGATACATCCCAAAGGCTGCAAGTACAGCTCCCACCCAGACTTTTCCCGGTATCCTTTTTTTCAGAAAGATTCCGAAGAAAGGGACCAGAATGATATACAATGTGGTAATAAAGCCTGCTTTTCCCACCGTTGTATATAATATCCCATACTGCTGTAAAAGAGCCGCCCCGCAAAGCACCACTCCGCAGCAGACACCTCCCACAGCTGCGGCTCTCATATTTCCAGTATTCTTTCCTTTTCCTTTCTTTTTCGCCCTTGCAAAGCAAATTACCGGTAAAAGTACCAGACTGCCCATCAGAAATCTGGCACCGTTAAAGCTTAATGGTCCCAGATAATCCATACCCACGCTCTGTGCCACAAAAGCTGTTCCCCATATAAACGCCGCCGAAAAAAGCATCAGGCTGCTCTTCCATGATATTTTCATTTTCCATTTATCTCCTTCTGTAAAAATGCAGCTTTTCCCGTCACCAAACAAAAGCGTTACAGTCCAGTTCCCAAGCACGATATCCACTGTAAAAAGCGATGGTATATCTTCCGGGCACACCAAAAACCGCCCGGATCAACATCCAGGCGGAATTTGTACTATCGAACGGCAGCCACTTGCCCTACATCAAGCTGCTTACAATGAATCAACGGGCTGATACGTATTTGTGCAGCGTTTTCCGGACCGCGCCGGGACCTGCGAAAAGTTCCCTGGCCATTCCTTCGATGCGTTCGCCCAGGCCGGCCGCATACAGATCCACGCCAAATACATCCTCCCGGCTGTACAGTGTCTTCAGACAGGAGAAATCCTGTTCTCCCTTTTTCACTTCCAGCGGCGCCACAATGGCTCTCAGCTCCTCCAGCAGAGGATCCGGCGAAGGTTCAAAAGCCTTGCCCGCATCGTCAATTCCCTTCAAGTAGCGGGCATATCCTGCCAGCACCAGCGGAAGCAGAATCAGGTCAGCCATATTCAATCCCCGTGCCTGATATGCCTTTATGGTCTCACCAAAGCGGATAGGAAGCTTCTGGCTGGTATCCGTGGCAATGCGCTGAGGTGCATCCGGCATAAACGGATTGGGCAGACGGCGGTTCAGCACCGCATCAATAAAGTCCGCCGGCTTTAACACACCGGGATCCACCACCACAGGCATGGCTTCGATATGTCCCAGCTTTGTAATCAATCCTCTGATATCCTCATCCTCCATCTCCGCAGAGATCAGATCGTAGCCCAACATACAGCCATAGATGGACATTGCCGTATGCAGAGGGTTCAGACAGGTACAGACTTTCATTCTCTCCACCTTGTCGACGGTTTCCCGGTCTACATACAACACACCTCCCAGCTCCAAAGGCGGACGGCCGTTGGTGTATTTGTCTTCAATCACCAGATACTCCGTTTCCTCGGCATTCACAAAAGGAGCCGTATAGGTTCTTTTATCTGTAACAATGGTATAATTATCTTCGAAACCATCCTCTGTCAGCATCTTCTGCACTTTGGCATCCGGCCGGGGCGTAATCTTGTCTATCATGCTCCAGGGGTAAGTAATTTTTTCCGGATTCTGCACATAGTTCAGAAATTCCGCCGGCACAAGTCCTTCTTCCTCCCATTTCTCCGCATAGCAGAGAATGGCCTCCTTCGCTTTGTCGCCGTTGTGAGAACAATTGTCCATACTCTGTACCGTCAGAGGCAGTTCTCCGGCCAGATAACGTTCATACAGCAGTAATGTAACCTTACCCATAATCAGTGCAGGCGCCAGCCCCCGCTCCAGATCCGCAGGTGCAACCGCATACCCCTTTTCCGTGATAGTGAAGGATATCATCTGCAGACTGGGACTGCAGAAAATTTCCGCCAGCCTGGCCCAGTCCTCCGGAAACTGTGAATCGGCCTTCAGGCTCTCCGTAACAGAAGCAATCACTTTTTTCTGGATTTTGCCGTCAGACTGCAGGCACACCAGCAGGCTCAGATTGTCATAAGGCCGATAAGCCTTATCAATAATTTCATAGTCAAATCCCTCGGCTACAATAACGCCTCTGTCATACTTTCCGGAATCCAATACCTGCTGCAGGACAGCAGCCGGAAATGCCCGGAAGATGTTTCCTGCTCCAAAATGCACCCAGGTGGGCTCTTCATGGGTTTTGGCCCGCACTGCCTCTATATCGAACCGGGGCATCTGATATCCCTTTTGGGACCATTCCGGCGCGGTTTCTTTCTTAATATCAATCAGCTTCATTCCTGTAACTCCCTTTTGTTATTGGTTTAATGCATGACGCTCTTCCACAGCTGCCTTTATTTCGCGGCATCCAGTCTGTCCAGTATATCCCAGATTCCCCACATATACATGATTCCAAGGGCACGATCATAGAGACCATATCCGGGACGGACATTACCGGGACCTTCTCCCCATAAATGACGTCCGTGATCCGGACGGATATACCCCTCAAAGCCACCGTCATGATACGCCTTGAGAATCTCCACAATACCGGTATCTCCGTCACAGTCCCGATGACTTGCCTCAGAGAAATCTCCGTTGGGGAAATGCTTTACATTGCGGATATGGGCAAATGCAATCCTGTCACAATGCTTCCGTACAATCTCTGCCACGTTATTCTCCGGATTTGCATTCAAGCTGCCGGAGCAAAGGGTCAGGCAATTATAAGGATCATCTACCATGGCAAGGAACCTGTCCACTGATTCCGCATCTACCAGCAGGCGGGGCAGTCCAAAGATATCCCATGGCGGATCGTCCATATGAATGGCCATTTTAATGTCACACTCATGACAGACCGGCATCAGCTGCTCCAGGAAGTATTTCAGGTTCTCCCAGAGCTTCTCTTTTGTCACAGGTCTGTAAGCCTCAAACAGCTCGTCCAGCTTCGCCATGCGCTCCGGCTCCCATCCGGGAAAAGTCAGCCCGTGCATATTATTCAAAATATAGGAGGCCATCTCTTTAGGATCGTCATGAATTTTGTCCGCCTCGTAATACAGTGCAGTGGAACCATCCCCCACCGGGTGGAACAGGTCAGTTCTTGTCCAGTCAAAAACAGGCATAAAATTATAGCAGATCACCTTCACACCGAATTTCGACAGATTACGGATTGTCTGAATATAATTCGCAATATAACCGTCCCGGCTGGGCAAACCTATTTTGATATCATCGTGTACATTGACGGATTCCACAACATCCATGTTAAAACCATAGGGATCCAGTGCCTTCTGTACCTCCGCTATCTCCTCCACCTGCCATACTTCGCCGGGCATCTTATTGTGCAGCGCCCAGACGATGCTTGTCACACCCGGAATCTGCTTAATATCTGACAGTTTAATGCTGTCATTGCCTTCGCCATACCAGCGAAAACCCATCTGCATTCCCATAAAAAACCTCCTTTACATTGTCGTACAGCAGTCTTGCTCCTGTCCCAGTTATTATACCAATTATTTCCACTTCGGGCAATGCCTTATGAGACACTCCTTTGATTTTTATCGGATTTTCTGTAACTATCCAATTTATGACTGTTCATGACTGTATTTTGTCTATCCGGATTAAGTTCGCATTAAGACTTTCCACGAAACCTTCCGGCATCATGGCCCCTGCCATCCTGCACATATCCTCCGGCGTCATGGCTTTCATCATATCCCACATGCCCTCACCTGGTACAAGTTTCATATTTGTGGCCAGCTTCACGGCATTCGTAACAATCTCCAGCGCTTCCGGACAGTCGGCAAGCTCCTCCATGGTATCTCTGACACTGTACTTTCCTTCCGGGAATTCCATAGGTGCCTTCAAGTCCAGATTTCCCGCCATCTTAAACCAGTTTGCAACGCCCTCCGCTCTTTCGTTTACTTCAGGCAGCACATAGATAGACGGCTCCTTCTCCACCTTTTCCAGTGTCATGCTGTCTTTCAAATCTCCCGCCTCCGCGGTCACAATATTGAATCCGTCCTCCAACGCCACCTGAAATGTAAACACTCTGCTGTTCGTCTGTACCGCCGCCGGCTTCCCGTTGAGATACAGCGTAACCTTCGGCTGATTGGAATACACTTTAATCTGCGTGGTCTCCCCCGCCCGCAGAGCATAGCGTCTGCCGCAGAGATGAATCATCGGTACATCGCTCCAGTATGCCTGATAAATGTAATAACTGTCCTTCCTGGTCTTCCTGTCCATAGTCACAAGACCTTTATTGTTCCTGCCTGCCACGCCGCCTTCGTCACGCGCCGCACAGCCGAAATCGAACATATTCCACACGTGGCTGGACCAGATCCAGGGACGTTCCTCCAGTACTTTCGCCATATGCTCATGATAAAGGGTCTGGTACTCCTCGCTGTAATCCTTACAGGCCGGGTTCGGGCCGTGGTAAGTGACAATCCCTTCGCATCCGTATTCAGACAGTCCCAGACAGATTTCCGGGTGCGCTCTGTGAAAATTGTCAAGCCAGGGGCCATTATCCTCCATTTTTCCTCCATACCAGCCGAAATAATGATTGTAGCTCTCCACATCCGTAATTCCATGCATGGGGCTCTGTTCCGGCGTCATGGACACATGAGCTATGGCAGTCAGGCGGGTGGGATCAAGTTCCTTACACAATGCATTCAACTCTCTGTGATTTTTTACCAGCTCATCGGAAATCCCACCGATGAGAATTTCGTTGGAAATTCCCCAGAAACAGATGGAAGGATGATTATAATTCTGAATAATCAGTTCCTTCATCTGACTGATACAGTTCTGATGAGCCGCCGGGTCCGAATTCATGACGCTGATAAATGGAATCTCGGCCCAGACTACAAAGCCCAGCTTGTCACAGGCGTCATAGAACTCCTGAGAATGCTGATAATGAGCCAGACGAACTGTATTGGCCCCCAGTTCCCTGATCATCCGCGCATCTTCATAGTGGTCTTCCCTTGTGAGAGCATTGCCCTGATAAAGCCGATCCTGATGACGGCTCACCCCTCGCAGCGGCGTCCATTTGCCATTGATGCAGAAGCCCTTGTCCGCATCACAGGAAAAGCTTCTCACACCTGCCCGCACTGATACTTCATCATACGCCTCGTTTCTTCGCTGCAGTGTGGCCGTCACCGTATACAGACAGGGGTCATCGATATTCCACACTTTCGCATTCGGCACATAGGCTGTCACTTTCGTCCGCTCCGCCGGCCGCACTGCGGAAGCCACTTCCGTTCCCTCCGCATTCAGGATAGAGTACTGCACCGTAAAATTCTCGTCCGGCTTTGTCACCCAGGAGATCATCTCAAAGGTTGCTCCCCCGTCATCACAGGGTTTCGGTGTCACCTGCAGTCCCGGCCCTCCGTAATACTCCAGATCAAAATGCGTTTCCGGTACACTGATCAGATTCACACCTCTGTACAAGCCGCCGTAAAAGGTAAAATCAGCTGCCTGAGGATAGACACTGCTCTTATTCTCGTTGCTGCAGGCAATCACCAGGAGGTTCTCTCCCGCCTTTTTACACAGATCTGTAATGTCCGCACGGAAAAGAGAATAACCCCCTTCATGATATGTGGCCTCTATGCCGTTTACATAGACAAAGGCCTGCTGTCCGGCCGCCGGAATCTCCACGAACACCCTGCCGCCCTCGAGAGGCTGTCGGGGTGTCTGAAAGCTTTTGGCATACCAGCACCTTCCCCGGTAATAGCCGCCGTTTCCATCATGTCCGTCCACCGCGTTCCAGGTGTGCGGCAAATCCACTTCCTGCCAGTCCAGGGGCAGTGCCTCCGGCAGCCCCGCATCTTCCCGGATAAACCTCCAGTTTTGGTTTAAATTAATTATTTTGCGCATACTGTATTGTTCCTCCTGTTTCACCCTATCTATGCCGGAAGTCCTATTTCCTTCCTGCAGCAGCTCGCTTTCCTGTCTGAAGCGTTCTCTTTTCGCAACAGTTCAGGGACCTGTCCGAACTGTTGCCTCTATCCATCACTCAGTATACCCGATTCTGCCAATATCATATCTGCACATTTTGAACTTATTCAATTTCCATTTATATTCATTCTTTCATTCAAAAGATACGCCTCTTTCTCCGCAGGATACGGAGCCAGGCAAACTCTGCCTGCAAAGACCATCGACAATAATACAGGCGCGAGACTCCTGTGAAAAAATAAAGAATACCGGCATTCACCTGAAATCTTTCAGCTTCTGATAAAGCAGCCGCAGCTTGGGCCATGCATAGGGGAAAAATTCTCTGTATGCATCACAATAACAGTTTTTTCCGATTCCCTGTTCAAAATAATCTCTGTCCCTGCGGCATCCGCCCCGACACAGTCCCTTCCATTTACAGGATTCACAGTCCGGATGTATAATATGGCTGGCTTCCAGAAAATGCAGTTCCTCTCTCCGCCTGTCCAGAACCTCAAAACTATCTGTATACAGATTTCCCAGCCGATATTCATCCAGCATATAAAAATCGCAGGGATACACACTGCCGTCCGCCTCCACTGCATACTGAATGGCACAATGTCCGCTCATGCCGCAGGCTTCCGGATGCCGCCCATCCATCATCATCAGCAGATTATCAAAATACCGATTATACCTTTTATTTCCTGACAATGCGTCTCTAAACCAGCAGTCAAATGCCGACCTGAGATATTGTGCATACCGTTTCGGTGTCAGAGACCATGCACGTCCTCCTCTCTCTTCCCCCAGCGGGTCCAGGCAGGGAATATACTGCTGATAGCACCATCCGTTATTCTTATACTGCTGATACACCTTCCGGAAATTCCCGGCACAGCTTCCTGTCAGAACCGTGAGAAGATTGAATTCCACTTTATGTTTTTCCAGAAGCCGAATTCCTTCCACGACCCTTTCATATGTACCGTTTCCGTCCGCATCTATCCTGTTGGCATCATGTATCTCCTTTATTCCATCCAGAGATACCCCAATCAGGAACTGATTTTCTGCAAAAAATTCGCACCAGGCATCCTCCAGCAGCGTAGCGTTGGTTTGCAGAGCGTATTCCACCTTGCATTTATTTATATTATATTGATTCACAAGCGCAGTTGCTTTCCGAAAAAAGGAAATTCCCGCCAATGTAGGCTCCCCGCCCTGAAATACGAAAAAGCATTGCTCCTTGGTCTCGGCAAGGGCTTTCGAAAGAATCTGCTCCAAAGTCTGCTCTGTCATCATCCCATCATTTTTTCTTTCCCGTCGACAGGTCTCATCCGCATAAAAGCAGTATTTACACCGCAGATTGCAGAACCCGCCGGCAGGTTTTATCATCACATGAATTGTATTCCGCATCACTTCTTCACTTTCTTCCTCCGGACAGCTTCCTTCATCTCAAGACCTGTGTCATAATCCAGCTGCCTGGGCTCATATTCTTCATTCTCCCGCTGGCGGGTGTACCCGTCATTTTCCCAGATTGCCTTCTTCTCCGGTCTCCAGGGTCTGCAGGCCCACTGGTATCCCCGGTATAAGTCTCTGGTATCATTCATATGCTCCAGAATCCTGTCATGAAGCCTGTTGCGTATCCAGGCATAATCCGGATCGTCAATCCGGTTCTCCACCTCATAAGGGTCCGCCAGTGTATCGTAAAACTCATCTGTATCCAACAGGTGAACCACCAGCTTATAACGGCCGTCAGCGGCAGCCCGCATCATCTGGAGGCCGCCGAATCCGTCATGGTCCGCCTCATACCTGGTAAATTCCGTGTACACTATGTCATTGACAGTCACAGACGTATCATAAATCTGGGCGAGCATGCTTTTCCCTTCCAGAAGCTTTGGTATGGGCTGTCCAAAGTATTCCAGGATGGTTGGTGCCAGATCAATATGAGACGCCGGCGCCTTCACTGTCTTCCCTCTCTCTCCTCCCTTGATAATCAGCGGAATATTGGCCACTTCCCAATACATGGATGCATTTTTTGCTGACAGGCGGTGAGCGCCAAGCATGGCTCCATGATCCGAAGTGTAGATAATCATGGCATCGGGAAATTTCTCCTCCAGAACCTTCAGAATTCTTCCCATCTCATAATCTGCAAAGGAATTACAACCCAAAAGCAGCTCCAGCCCTCTGCCCGGCTTCCGCAGTACGTCCGAAGATACCTTCAGATTCTCCCCTGCCCAAAGCCTCTGCATCAAAGGTTTTTTCATCAGGTCATCATGAAATGCTGGACTGTCCGCAAACGTAAAATCCCTGTACATGGTATGAAAGGGCTTCGGACAGAGAGACGGGCCGTGAGGCTCGTCATAAGACACTGTTAAAAAGAAATCTTCCTCCCCATATGCCTCCAGGAATTTTAAAGCCCTGTCCGTGCATCTGTGCGCATATGTAAATTCTTCCGTCATATCCTCGGCATAGGAAGTTTCCCGCATCCGGGACCTCACTCTCTCCTCCTCTGTCAGCTCCTCCAGGTAACAGCGCATATCATACCAGTATCCAGAATCCCACCCCTGGGGACATCTGCCCAGACCAAAGTAATCTCCTCCGTCCAGATGCCATTTCCCGATATAACCGCAGTGAATTCCCGCGTCTGTCAGCCTTTCTCCGATGGTTTTCACATTATCTCCCATGGCAATAGAGTTCGTCACCATGCCGTTGGTATGGGGAAATGTCCCCGTAAAAACAGCGCTTCTTGCAGGTCCACACACCGGCTGACAGCAATAGGCATTCTCGTAGCGAATCCCTTCTTCTGCCAGTTTATCCAGATTGGGCGTCCGCATCCGCCTGTCTCCATAGCATCCCAGCATGTCCTTCCTGGTAGTGTCTGTCATCAAAAATATCAGCTGCTTCTTTTTTCTCTTCTCCATCCTTTTTCCTTCTCTATAGCGCAAGCTACTGAACCGTTTTCTTTTGCCTTGATTTTTCACTGGCCGCTTTTCACTGTCACACATTTTTTGTTCTTTCTGCCGATTCCTGTCCCTGTCTCCGGTATCCTGATTCCGCAATCCCCGTTTCAGGCCCGTTCGAACGTTAACGACAGCCTCTCCTGTGAATTGCCTTCAAAAAAGCATCCACCTCCGCCGGCCAGTCCGTCTGGATGATATCCACCCCTTTTTCCACCAGGACGCCCCAGCCTGCCGCCCCTCCGCCGGCCAGCGACTTCAAATCATCATAGCCTGCGCCATATACCAGCCGCCTGGCCAGGCTTAAGGAATTACACCATACCTTCATATGCCGCTCCTTTATCCAGTCGAAAGCATCCTCTGCAAAAAGGGCATCCTCCGGGTTCTGCGGCACCGTCTCCACCGCTGCCATCTGCATTTTTCTTCGGAGTACCTCCACGTCCTTCAAATGCTCCACATCCTTCACCATGGGGATAAACATGCAGTCCTCATGACTTGACGCCCATTCCGCTGCCTTCTGATTCTTTACAGGAAACTTGAAAATTGCCTGCTCCACCATATCTGCCTTTATCAGTTCTTCATATACCGCATCCCAGTGGTCCCAGCACTTGTCCAGCGCCAGAATCGTCTTCCCCTTCAGGTGATGCAGAATCTCCTCAAAGGTCTCCAGACCTGTCACATTCACCTCTCCCAGATAATTATAAAGAGGCATCCGCCTGATTTCTTCCCATGTATAATCTGCAATCTTCCCGTCATTGTAAAATAATCGTTTCATGGTTGTATCATGATGTCCTGTCAGAATCCCATCCCTGGTCCTGTCCAAATCCATCTCCACAATATCCGCCCCTTCTCCTATTGCCGTGAGAAAGGCCAGCGATGTGTTCTCAATCACACTGGAGGAAAATTTCCCACGGTGGGAAGCAATTTTGATCTCCCTGTCCTCCATGTCAAACAGCCACATTCTCGTTTTTTCCCAGTTTTTCATCCGCATTCCTCCTGAACTTTTTCTTTTTCCTATTCGATTCTCCGAATATAAAGTAGTTTGATCCGATGTTAATGACCCTATATCCATTGGGTTTAACAGCATTGGTTTAGATTACTTTATCCACGACACAAAACATATGTTTTATTAATGTGAATTCCAATAGTATATGATTCACGTCCTATTCCACGAAGGAATAATATTCACAATTCTGAGTTTACTTTCGGACTCTGCTCATGGTATAATATGCACATACTTTTGGCAGAAAACGGCCGAATGGCCATCCATACCATGTGCAGCCTCTGTAATCGAAACCTAATTATAGTATACTATATCAGTACATATATTCCATGCCATATTATGTTGTCTATATGGATAATTCTGCTTTAACAGGAGGTAATCTATGATTCGAATCACCGCCCGTTCCCACAGTACAGGAGATTATCTTCTCCCGGAAGATGCACAACTTCCCCTCTTTGTAGTCAGCTGCGGCCATCAATATCATTTCAGCAAGGACTTCTCTGTCCTCCGCCCCAACGGTCGCCCCGATTACCAGCTGCTCTACCTTTGCAGCGGCTGCGGACATTTTCTGAAAAACGGTGTGTGGGAAAAGGTATCCGCCGGCAGCATCATTCTCTATACGCCGCATCAGCCTCAGATCTACACCTATCTGGCGGAGGATAATCCTGAAATCTACTGGATTCATTTTTCAGGATGCAATATCCGCTCCCTCCTTGAAGCCTTCCAAATCCATGATTCTCTGATTGGAACACACCATGCCCTGAAACAGGTATTCGAAGAAATCATTTTGGAGCTACAGCTTCACAAGTTCCGATTTCAGGATATCGCCGGGGCAGATTTTCATAAGCTTCTGGCACTGGTCAACCGTTTTATGCAGCTGCAGGATAAGCCGCAGACTGACAATCCCCTTATAGACCATCTCATTACACAGCTGCACAGCCATTATATGGACACTTGGGATATCCGCGCCATGGCGGATTTCTGTCATTTGGGCATTGACCATTTCTCTCACCGTTTTAAGGACACCATAGGCGTCTCTCCCATGCGTTTTCTCACCAGCCTGCGCATGGAGCGGGCCAAAGAGCTGCTTCTCACGGAAAGCCTGTCCGTGTCCGAAGCCGCCAGGCTTGTGGGATATCAGGATCCTCTCTATTTCAGTCGTGTATTCAAGAAATTTACGGGAATCTCCCCCGGAAGGTTCCATGGGAATCGAGAAAGAATTGACCTTTGGCACGCAGTTCATCCGCATATTCGGTAAAATTGAATTTCACGATATAGTAATATCCGTCTTCAATTTCTCCCTCTCTCCATATCTCTATACAATAGAATTCCTGCTTCGCAAAAATTCTATTGTCATGAATCAGAATGACCTCATAGAAAGAATTCATCCTCTCTACAAGGTCATTTGAACTTACTCTATTCTCTTTTTGGGGCTGCCCCAGATTGCCCTCACAGGATAATCGGGTGTGCCTCGGGATATCTGCTGTCTCTTACCTGAAATAAGCTACCCCGGACTCAAAAATCCGCAGATCCTGCTCTCCGTAAATATTCACGGCCACACCGTCGCCCCGTCTCTCCACATGGGCCATCTTGCCGAAGCATCTGCCGTCCGGCGAGGTAATTCCCTCTATGGCACAGTAGGAACCGTTGATATTGTACTCCTCATCCATGGATACATTTCCCTCCTGGTCAGAGTACTGCGTTGCCACCTGACCGCCTGCAAACAGCCTGTCAAGCCACTCCTTCGGGGCCACAAACCGTCCCTCTCCGTGAGAGGCAGGAGTACAGTAGACACCGCCGGGAACAGCCCCCTGAAGCCAGGGAGATTTATTGGACACAACTTTTGTGTACACCATCCTGGAAATGTGTCTGTTGATGGTATTGAAGGTCAGCGTAGGAGAATCTTCCTTCTGTCCCACAATCTCACCGTGGGGCACCAGTCCCAGCTTAATCAGTGCCTGGAAGCCGTTACAGATTCCCAGCGCCAGGCCGTCCCGCTCATTCAGCAGCTTCCTGACCGCTTCCTTTATCTTCGCATTCTGGAAGGCAGTGGCAAAAAACTTCGCGCTTCCATCCGGTTCATCCCCTGCGGAAAAGCCGCCGGGGAACATGATAATCTGCGCCTGTGCTATGGCCCTTTCAAATTCTTCCACCGATTCCCGGATATCCTGCGCTGTCCGGTTGCGGAATATCTTCGTTACCACATCAGCTCCGGCCCGTGTAAATGCCTTTGCGCTGTCATCCTCACAGTTGGTCCCCGGGAACACAGGAATAAATACTATAGGCCTGGCTGTCCTGTGCCGGCATACATAGATATTGTCCGTTTTATACACCTTACTTTCCACGGAAGTCATATCTGTCGTAGCTCTGGTGGCAAATACCTTCTCCAGTCTGGAAGTCCATGCATTCAGAGCTTCTTCCAGCTCTATTCTCACCTGGCCGAAAGTGAATGCAGGTTCCGTGCTGACCGTACCGATTACAGTATAATCATAATCGGATTCTCCGATTTCTGTCAGGACTTCCGGTGCAATCTCCAGCAGAATATCACCCAGCGCATTCTCGAATAAGGTCTCCGCTTTCACATCATTGTCCACGCATACACCCAGCTTATTGCCGAAGGCCATCTTGGAAACGGCCGCCGCCACACCTTTTGCATCCAGCGCGTACGCAGAAAGTACTTTCCGGCCTTTCATAAGTCTGTAAATGTAATCGTACAGCTCTGCCACGGCATCGTACACAGGAATGTCGAATTCGTCCTTTTCAATCTCAAAGCGCACCAGCCTGCTGCCGGGTTTCTTCAGCTCCGGCGTCACAATTTCTCCGTACTTTGCAATGTCTACGGCAAAGGATACCAGAGTTGGCGGCACATCGATATCATTAAAGGTACCGGACATGCTGTCCTTTCCGCCGATAGAAGGCAGTCCGAACCCCATCTGGGCATCATAAGCACCCAGAAGAGCCGCAAAAGGCTGGCTCCAGCGGCCAGGGTCCTGCGTCATTCTCCGAAAATATTCCTGGAAGGTAAAGCGGATTCTAGAGCTGTCCCCTCCGGAAGCCACAATCTTCGCCATAGATTCCACCACCGCATAGACAGCGCCGTGATAAGGGCTCCAGGATGACAGATACGGGTCAAAGCCATAACTCATCATAGTGACGGTGTCCGTACTGCCCTCCAGCACCGGCAGCTTCGCCACCATGGTCTGTATCTCTGTCAGCTGATGTTTCCCGCCGTAAGGCATCAGTACACTGCCCGCACCGATGGAAGAGTCGAATATTTCCACCAGCCCCTTCTGGGAGCACACGTTCAAGTCGTTCAGCAATGCCAGCCAGGCCTGCTTCACATCGCCCTTTTCCAGACTCTTCTCCACTGCGGGCACCGCCGTTTTCCTGAAATAATTCTCTTTCTCGTCCGGAATATCTACTTTTACTTTTGTCTCCTGATGTGCACCGTTGGTATCCAGGAAAGCACGCTTCAAATCGACGATTTTCCTGCCTCTCCAGTTCAGCACCAGCCTGGGTTCCTCTGTCACCACAGCCACTGCCACAGCCTCCAGATTCTCCTCCGTGGCATAAGCCAGGAACTTATCCACGTCCTTCGGATCCACCACCACTGCCATGCGCTCCTGAGATTCAGAGATAGCCAGCTCGGTTCCATCCAGACCCGCATACTTCTTCGGCACTTTATCCAAATCTACTGTCAGGCCGTCCGCCAGTTCACCGATGGCCACGGATACACCGCCTGCACCGAAATCATTACACTTTTTAATAATGCGGCTGACTTCCTCCCGGCGGAACAGCCTCTGGATCTTGCGCTCGGTGGGGGCATTGCCCTTCTGCACCTCCGCACCGCAGGTCTCTATGGAGCTTTCCGTATGTACTTTGGAGGAACCGGTTGCACCGCCGCATCCGTCCCTTCCGGTACGTCCGCCAAGCAGAATGATGATGTCTCCCGGATCGGAAGTCTCCCGAATTACATTCTTTCTGGGAGCTGCACCCATTACTGCCCCGATTTCCATTCTTTTCGCCACATAGGAAGGATGATAAATCTCCTTCACAAAGCCGGTGGCCAGTCCAATCTGATTCCCATAGGAAGAATAGCCGTCAGCAGCGCCCCGCACCAGCTTTTTCTGCGGCAGCTTGCCTTTCAAAGTATCCGCAACAGGAACTGTGGGATCTGCCGCCCCGGTCACACGCATGGCCTGATATACATACCCTCGTCCGGAAAGGGGATCTCGAATCGCACCGCCCAGGCAGGTGGCAGCACCCCCGAAAGGCTCTATCTCCGTTGGATGGTTGTGGGTCTCATTTTTGAAAAACACCAGCCATTCCTCAATCTCCTTATGGCTGCCGTAATCCATCTCCACGGGCACCACCACAGAGCAGGCGTTAATCTCATCCGACTCCTCCATGTCCGCCAGCTTTCCTTCTTTTTTCAGCTTCCGCATGGCCATGAGAGCCAGGTCCATCAGACAGATAAACCTGTCCGCGGTTCTGTCTCCGTAAATCTCTTCCCTGGTATCCAGATAGCTGCGGTAAGTGGTCTCAATGGGAGAGCGGTAATATCCCTCTCCAAACTCCACCTCCTTCAGCTCCGTGGAAAAGGTCGTATGACGACAGTGATCTGACCAGTAGGTATCCAATACACGAATCTCCGTCATGCTTGGATCCCTTTTCTCGTCCTCCCTGAAGTACTTCTGAATATGCTGAAAATCCCTGGAAGTCATGGCCAGAGAAAGCGAGGTATAAAGCTCCTCCAGCGCCTCTTCGCTCATCTGTATAAAACCGTCAAGTATGGCCACATTCCCGGGCTCGTCAAATTTGGTTATCAGCGTATCAGGTTTGACCTCATCGGTCTCTCTGGAATCCACCGGATTAATGCAATATGCTTTTATCCGTGCGAATTCCTCTTCTGTGATTGCTCCCAGAATCATATAAGTAACAGCTGTGCGGATAATCGGTTCCTCATCTTCCTTCAGGAACTGCACACACTGTACTGCAGAATCCGCCCTCTGATCGAACTGTCCCAGCAGATATTCCACAGAAAATACTCTGGCACCCACCGGAACCTCCAATGTTTCCTCATACAGCTCATCCACAGGCGGCTCCGAAAAAATGGTTCTGCAGGCCCGACAGAATACTTCCTCCGAAATATTCTCCACATCATAACGGATAAATACTCTGACGCCTTCCACCCTGATTCCCAGAAAGCTTTCGATATCCTCCCGCAGCTCCTTTGCTTTTACGGCAAAAGGCTTCTTTTTCTCCACATAGATACGTCTGACCATTCCCATGTCCCTCCATTCAGTATTGAACTCAGTTCTCGTATTAATCCTTACCCCTGTCTCCTGTCTCTCCGCGCAGATCCCATCAGCCCAGAAGTTCCTCCGCATCATCCAGCCCCAGCGCCCTCAGAATAAAGAGAATCTCCCTGTCCACAGCCTCCGCAGTGACCCCGATTGTCTGGGCGGAAATCTTAAGGCCCTCCAGAACAAACATGATATTTCTCGCCATGCCTCTGCAATCCTCACAGTAAAATTCTCCGTTCTCCACACCTGCCTCTATCAGCTTCTCGATAATTTTTACCGCGGAATCAAACTGCTTTTTCAGGATATTATCCTTTCTGCCCGGCTGATTCTGAAAATAATATTCATAGATGGCCTGGGTCAGCGTATCGCTTTTTCTGAGCAGCTCTTTCTTCTGCTCCTTCAGAAAAAGAACCAGAATATCCGCAGCCGTGGCATCATCGTCGATGCTGTCTGAAAAGACATCGTCAGCTTCCTGACTTTCCAGCTTCATAACCTCAAGAAAAATCTGGCTGGTACTGTCAAAATACAGGTAAAGACCACCCCTGCTGATACCGCATGCCTCCACGATGTCCTTCATGGTCACTTTCTTAAATCCCTTTTCCACGAAGACCTTTCTGGCCGTCTCCAAAATGAACTTCTTCTTCTGTGCGGATTTCTCTCCCATTTTATCCTCCACCCGGTCTCCCTATCTCTTTGTCCTGTCCCAGTACTCGACAATATTACGCATTTGCTTCAGTGTCAGAACAAATATATTCTCCCGCACTGCCTCACCCCATAATGCAGCCTTTGTCATGCCCTCCAACACATATTTTGACAAAATACCCCGCAAAATCTCCCAGTCCTTCAGCTCCGCGGCTACAATCACTTTTCTCTCATCTTCGTGATTTCTGATACGGTTCCGTGTATATACATAGCAATAATTACGGTCCATCAGTTCCGACCCGGCTGCTTCTCTGACGAACTGCATCAGCATGGCATCATATACCGGAAAGCTCATAGAATGACTGCTGAGCCCCTGTCCCTGATAATTACGGCTCACAGCTTTGCCAGAATTGCTTTCAAGCCATGGCAGATAACGCAGCAATGGCTCCAGCAGCCTTCTATATTCCTGTATGATCTGTTGTCGATATTCCATATCCTGTCCCATCAGATATCCCGCCTTTTTATCTTTCTCATCTCTCAAAAAATGACACTTATGATTTATTTTATCATATTTTTCTCAAATGTACAGCAAAAAATTTAGACATTAAGCAGGATCTGAAAACATAATGTTAAAACAGAATTAAAAATGCTGTCGAAAAAACAAGAAAAAAATAAAATAAAAGAATTTTTAAAAAGATATTGACAATCCCGGGGGTATTGTGTATATTATATATGAATTCCCCTTTTATAGGCAAAGGCGCTCGTAATTTACTTACGGGTGCTTTTGTCATTTTAGAATATCCTGGCCTGTTTCCCCCCGCATTTTCTCTATGTAAGGTTTGGGGTCCTTCTCCATCTGCAGCATGGTATCAAAAGCGGCAAGCAACAGTCTCTGCTGTCTGTAGCGATTCATCTCATCCGGCCTGTCCATATACAGTTTAAAATGATCCACCTGCCATATCAGAATATCAGCCAGTGTATAACCCTCCACCTGATACTGACACAAAAAGCGGTTATTATCATAATAATAGGCCAGCTCCTGCAGCACACCTTCCGACTTGCGGATTCTCTTCCAGAGCCGCTCCCCATATTCCATGCCTTCTCCTGCCTGTTTTGACAAGGTACATATAAAATCATGCAAAAGTGTAAGGGCCTTTTCCAGCTGTTCCTTTTTATCCATATTTGTCTCCTTTTCTGTACCGGCTGCTCCCGGAGCTCAGTAACAGTCAGGTCCAGTGCCCGGAACAATTACCGGCCATGGCTTTAGATGGGAATTGTTCCGCCAGGATATGGTACTGGCCTGACTGTTACGGAACTAAGATAAGGAAAAAGCGTAATGCCTTTTCAGACTTTACGCTTTCTCCCAACATATAAGCTTTTACAGCACCTTTACAGGCTGAAGCAGGGGAAGAGAGGATCGAACTCCCATCAACGGTTTTGGAGACCGCCGCACTACCATTGTACTATTCCCCTGAACGTCGATCTGTCACCGACGAAAAATATTATAACACAAAGTGCTATTAATAATCAAGTAATTTTTACATAATTTTTGTCTGCATTTTATGTTTTCTAAAAGAGAACATCCATCACATCCTGAACATTCCTCACCCCGATAACCTTAATCTTGCTGCCCTTACGGCATTCCTCCGCACATACCCAGGGTACAATACAGGTATCAAATCCCATTTTCTCCGCTTCCGTTACCCTGCTCTTAGCCATGCTCACACCTCTGACTTCTCCGCTTAATCCAATCTCGCCGAAAGCCGCCAGTCTGGTACTCAGGATGCAATTCTTAAAGCTGGACAATACCGCTATCACAATACCTAAGTCAATAGCCGGTTCCGCAATTTTAATACCTCCGGTGATATTCACATATGCGTCACAGGATGCAAGCTGAACACCGGAGCGTTTCTCCAGTACGGCCATCAACAGATTCACTCTGTTAAAATCTGTACCTGTGGTCTGCCTGCGTGGAATGCCAAAGCTGCTGTGACATACCAGAGCCTGAATTTCCACCAGCAGCGGTCTGGTTCCCTCTATGGTACATACTACCACAGACCCGCTGGCATTTTCGGGCCTGCCGTTCAGCATATACTCCGAAGCATTCTTCACCTCTGCGAGACCTTTCTCCTGCATTTCAAAGACACCTATCTCATTGGTAGAGCCAAAACGGTTCTTCACTCCCCTCAAAATCCGATAGGAAGCATGTCTGTCTCCTTCAAAGTACAATACCGCATCCACCATATGCTCCAACACTCTGGGACCTGCCACTGTTCCATCCTTAGTCACATGTCCTACAATGAACACGGACACTCCAAGTCCCTTTGCCAGCTGCAGCAGAATCCCTGTGGATTCCCGCACCTGAGATACACTGCCGGGCGCCGCGGATACGGTCTCATTGTACATGGTCTGGATGGAGTCAATGATTACCACCTCCGACTTTCCATTGCGGATCACATCCGAAATTGCCTCCAGATTTGTCTCACACAACAGAAGCATCCGGGAAGAAAATTCTCCGATTCTGTCAGCCCGCATTTTAATCTGAGCCTGAGACTCCTCCCCGGATATGTACAGCACAGTATGTCCGCTGTCCGCCAGGTTATGACACACCTGCAAAAGCAGCGTGGATTTGCCGATTCCCGGGTCGCCACCCACCAGTGTAAGCGACCCTCGTACAATGCCGCCTCCCAGCACCTGATCCAACTCTCCGATACCGGTTACAAGTTTATCTTCCTCCCTGACATTCACTTCCGCCAATACGGCAGGAACTACTCTCCCCCGTCTCTCTCCCAGCGAAGAGGAGACACCTCCGCGCGACTGCCTGCTGACCGTCTCCTCCACAAAAGTATTCCATTCTCTGCACCCCGGACATTGTCCCATCCATTTGGAGGATTCATGCCCGCAGTTCTGACAGTAAAAAATGGTGGAAATCTTTCCTTTTGCCATTTTTCTTCCCCTTAAATCTGCACTACTTTCACAGGTACCTCATCGGCTGCCCCCAATTCTACACTCAGAGACAGCTTTCCTCCCAGCCCCGTCTCCATGGCGCCAATGCTCTTGCCGTCCACAAATACTTCATAGACCTTATCGTCTCTTAGACCGATAGTAATCTGTGCGTCCTCGTCACCCTCCACCACAAATTCCACACCGTCTTCCTTCTCCGCAAAATCCAGAACGCTGGTACCCGGCACAGATTCATAGAGAAACATGCCGTTCTTCTCCAGCTTTGTAATTTCGCTGCAGGTCTTTACCTTCAGCAAATCTCCCGCATGCTTGTAATCCTCTACTTTTGCTTTCTTTGCCAGCTTATGATTGCCAAAACTGATTGCCCCGTTTTCTTCACTCCGAAGCAATTCTTCCACCACTGCCATCTCTTTTCCTCCTGATCTTAGTTCCGTAACAGTCAGGCCAGTGCCATATCCTGGCGGAACAATTCCCGTCCAAAGTCATGGCCGGTAATCGTTCCGGGCACCGGACCTGACTGTTACTGATTCCAGTTCCGCTGCTGCCGCCGAACGTTATTTACAGTATAATATAAAATCCGGTTTTTTTCTATCTTTTTTTCTTCTTTATTTCCCGTGCATTCACTCACTGTTTAACAGTAAAACAGATCTTCCCATTCTTGATTCCGGCAACAACAGTGTCTCCCGGCTGTACCCTTTTCAAAAGAATCTCCTCCGCAAGAGAATCCTCCACCTGGGACTGAATAGCTCTCTTCAGCGGCCTGGCACCCATTCTGGCATCTGCAAATTTTTCTGCCAGGTGATCTTTCAGCGCCGCCGTCAGAGTCAGTTTAATATCCATCTGTTCCTCGCATCTGGTGCGCAGATTGGAAGCCAGAAGGCTGACAATGGCCTTCATATTTTCCCTGTTCAGCTGATGGAATACTATAATATCATCGATTCGATTGATAAACTCCGGCTTAAAGCTGCGTTTTACTTCCTCCATAACCCCGGACTTCATCTTCTCATAATCCCGTTTCGCATCGCTGACCGCCGCAAATCCCAGATTCTTCGGGTCTACAATCCGCTGCGCCCCCGCATTGGAAGTCATAATCAGAACCGTGTTCTTAAAGCTCACTTTTCTCCCCTTTGAATCGGTAATATGACCGTCATCCAGTATCTGAAGCAGAATGTTGAACACATCCGGGTGGGCTTTCTCTATCTCGTCAAACAACACCACCGAATAAGGATTTCTTCTGACTTTTTCGCTGAGCTGTCCGCCTTCGTCAAACCCCACATATCCGGGCGGAGACCCTATCATTTTGGACACGGAATGGCCTTCCATATATTCCGACATATCCACGCGAATAATCGCATCTTCCGATCCGAACATAGCCTCCGCCAAAGCTTTGGACAGCTCCGTTTTCCCTACGCCGGTAGGGCCCAGAAACAGAAAAGATCCAATAGGCCTTTTCGGATCCTTCAGTCCTACACGTCCTCGTCTCATAGCCCTGGCCACCGCAGCCACCGCCTCCTCCTGGCCAATTACCCTTTTATGCAGGATTCCCTCCAGCTTCAGCAGTTTCTCACTTTCCTTCTGCGCCAGTTTTGCCACAGGAATTTTGGTCCACATGGCCACCACTTCCGCAATCTCATCCTCTCCAATGGTAAATTTCCTGTCTGCTTCTCTGCTCTCCGTACGTTTCTTCATCCGCTGGTATTTTTTCACCAGTTCATCCTGATTATGCTTGATTTCCACTGCCTGAGAAAATGCTTCCATTCGGATGGAACGTTCTATCTGCAAATCCATCTGTTTAATCTGTTCCAGCAGCTCTTTCTGCTTATCCGGCATATCCACAGTGCGAAGTCTGGCGCTTGCAGCCGCTTCATCAATCAGATCAATAGCCTTGTCGGGCAGATTCCTGTCGTTAATATAGCGGCTGGACAGCCGCACTGCCGCATCTATGGCTTCCCGGGTAATCTTTACTTTATGGTGATCTTCGTATTTCCCCTTAATTCCCTCCAGGATGCGGATGGCCTCTTCCTCGGCAGGCTCTTCCACATTCACCGGCTGAAAACGTCTCTCCAGAGCCGCATCTTTCTCGATATATTTGCGGTATTCCACTATAGTCGTGGCACCGATCAGCTGCAGCTCACCCCTGGCCAGAGAAGGCTTTAGAATGTTGGATGCATCAATAGCTCCCTCAGCGCCGCCTGCCCCAATCAATGTGTGCAGCTCATCCAGAAACAAAATGACATTTCCGTCCTCAATTACCTCCCGGATTACTTTCTTAATTCGCTCCTCAAATTCACCTCTATACTTACTCCCGGCCACCATTCCAGACAAGTCCAGTGTCAGCACCCTCTTATCCTTCACAGTAAAAGGCACCTCTCCTGCCACGATGCGCTGAGCCAGTCCTTCCACTACGGCAGTCTTGCCTACCCCCGGTTCTCCTATCAGACAGGGATTGTTCTTCGTCCGCCGACTCAGAATCTGGATTACCCGCCTGATTTCGTCCTCCCGGCCAATAACGGGATCCAGCATCCCGTCTCTGGCCATGGCAGTCAAATCTCTGCTGTATTGATTCAGTGCGGAGGTTTTTCCTTTTCCGGAACCTCTCCTTCCCAGATCTTCCTTATACAGATTGCCGTCCTGTCCAATGGCCACAAGCGTATCCACATACACCTTCTGCAGATTGACTCCTATGGTATTCAGCAGACGGACTGCCACATTTTCCCCCTCTTTAATCATCGCCAGCAGAATATGCTCGGTTCCTGTCTCCTTCTGGCCAAATCTCTCTGCCTGTCTGTGAGCCTCCTCCAGAATTTTCTTAGCCCTTGGAGAGTATCCGTTCCTTTCCTTTATCCCCACACCGCCGTCAAATGCGATCAGCTCCTGAATCATGTCCACCACACGGGATAGTTCGACATGGTTTTCCGTCAATACTCTGTGGGCCACACCTTCCTGTTCTTTCAGCAAACCGGCAAGGATATGCTCCGTTCCCACATATCCCTGCTTCAGACGACCGGCATATCTGGACGCATAATTCAAAGCATCCTGTGCCTTATCTGTAAATTGTGACTGCATATCTTTTCCTCTCAATCTGCCGCTTCACACGAGCGGCATTCACTCACATGTGAAACATAACCTGTCATTCCTGTTTTATTCATACTCTTCGTAAATCTCTTCAATCAACTCGTAAATTTCTTCTTTGGAAATATTTTTACAGCTGCCCTTCGCCAGTATGACCTGCAGTTCCTTTTTCAGTTCTTTCAACGTCCGCATCCGGTCTATATCCAGGGCAATCACCGCACCTTTTCTTCTGTCAACCCTCACATATCCTTCCTGGCGCAGCACGGTATAGGCTTTGTTCACCGTATGCATATTAATGCCGATGGAATCCGCCAGCTGACGTACACTGGGAAGAGAATCCCCCTCGCGGAACCGTGAGGCGGCTATCCCCATGATAATCTGGTTACACAGCTGAAGATACAATGCTTCGTCACTGTTAAAATCAATCTCGATAATCACGAAAATCTTCCTTTCTCAGACAGACCGTCGAACTACAACAGGGAGTATTCCCCTGGAATATTCCCTGTCGTCCTGTTCTCTCTTATTCTTCATCCCCGTCGTAGTTCAGAAATTCAAATTCGAATTCATCATCCTCTTCCAGGAAATTCTTCGGCTGAACCTTCTGGGCAGACTGCTGAGGTCTCCCATTCCCCATGGGTCTCTGTGGAGCGCCTCCCCCTCTCTGTCCCTGTCCCGCTGTCGTACGGCTCTGAGAGGTACCTGCAGGTCTCGAAGCAGTTGTCCCCGCAGGTCTCGGACTCTGACTCGTTCCCACGCTCCTCTGGCCCTGTCCCGCGACAGTTCTCGGATTCTGGCCAGTTCCTGCAGTTCTCTGCCCCTGGCTGCTTCCCGTAGGTCTCTGTCCCTGAGAGGCTCCTGCCGTTCTCGGACTCTGTCCGGCTCCCGGTCCTCTCTGACTCTGAGAAGTGCCTGCCGGCCTCTGCCCCGTGGTACCGGGCCTCTGTCCCTGAGAAGCGCCTGCCCCTCTTGCCCCCTGTCCTGCTCCTGCCGGTCTTGCTCCCGCTGGTCTCGTGGGCTGCTTCTCTGCTCCCACCGAGTGCATGAGCCTCTGATCGCCTCTTCCTCCGGCAGCATTTCGCTTCCTCAGCGTTTCATTTTCCACCTCATTATAATATGCAGAATCCATCATATCTCTGATCTTAAATACCAGAAATGCAATGCCGGCCGCGGCGGCCACCAGCAAAAACACCAGTACGATAATGATAATCTTCTGATTTTTTACGGTCTTTTCACTCTTTTCAACCAGTTCCGCATTGTTTTTGGAGCTGGAAAAAAGCTCATCAATAGGGTATCCTCCAACTTGAGGATATTCATCTTCACCTGCTTCTTTTACAACCAGCAGCCACTCACCGTCCTGAAGCCTGACCTCATAGGGCGCCGATTCGTCCGGCGCTTCCGGTTCGGGATCCGTTGGTTTTTCCGGTACCGGCGGTTCCTCTGTCAGGGGCGTCAGATCTTCGGACAGCGTTACGAAATCGGAACGGATAAACCCATCCACCTGCGTCTCCCCAAAGATGACACTCACCTGATACCACACTTTCCCGTCAGCTGCCGTTACCTGCCCGGTGACTGTCAGCGCTGTCTCCTTAGGAATATCCTGTGCCAGAATCTGCCCCTCTGAAGAAGCCTGGTCACGGATCATACTTCCATCCCCGGAAACTGCAGCACTCACAGGATTCACCGCCATCACCTCCGCAGGCGCAGCGGTTCCGCCTTCTCCGCCTTCCGCAGAAGGCGTATCTCCTCCCCCTCCTTCTGAGACTTCCACCAGATCAGAACGTATATACCCATTTGTGTCATTTACCTGTACCTGATACCAGGTAAATCCGTCCGAACCCTGTACCTGGTTCAGAACAGTCAGAACTTTTCCGTTCTCCACACCTCCGACCTGCGTACTGGAAGTGCTGGCTTCCTGTCGTATCTTAGCCCCCTTGGGCGAGGTTACCTTTATCTGAGTCTCAGCATGACCGGTCACCCCCATCATCAGAAAGCCCGCGCTGAATATGCACATTGTCACCACCAGCGCAAATATTCCTCTCAGGAGCCGCCCTCTCCACTCTTTTGTCTTTCTCATAAAATACCATACCTTTCCGTAATTACAGAATTTCTTCCCCTGTTATTCCTCACGCCTGAATCGCTTCTGTCCTTCTTCGCCCTTCTGTTCAAATCCAAATCCACGGGCATTCTTGTTCATCAGTTCTCTCTGCTTTGCTTCCAGATTACGATGCACCTTTATCTCACACTCCGGACAGTATTGTCCCGACCGAATTTCTTTCCCACACAGTTCACAGCGCAGATATACATTGGATCCTTCTGCTATCTCCAGCCTGCCGTCCTTCAGCAGACGCCGGACAGTACGCTGAGACACGCCTACCGCATTTTCAATCTGTGCCGCAGTGGCGCCCTTATGTTCCTCAATATAACCTCTTACTTTCCCATAGTCATCATAGTCCACCGCACCGCAGTCCTCGCACCGATACTCACCCACTCCCTTAAACACCATTACACCGCCACACTCTTTACATACACGGGGAATATTGTACATATCCAATGAGCCTAAATTACCCACACTTAACACCTCCATCCATCGGGTCTGTTCTATTTGCTTTTCTATATTTCGTCTATTGCTTTTCCAATGTCATGCCGCATATATTTATTGGCAAAGGTTACCCACTCCGCGGCCTCATAGGCATTCCCGCGGGCTTCCTTCAGGGTACTTCCCTTAGCCGTTACCCCCAGCACACGGCCTCCGTTTGTCACAATATGTCCACGGGCGTCAAACCGGCTTCCCGCATGGAAACAATAGTAATTGTCCTTTCCCTCAAAATTCTGCAGTCCTGTAATTTCAAACCCCTTCTCGTAAGAAACCGGATATCCCTCGGAGGCAAGTACCACGCAGACCGCCGCCGCATCTTCAAACTGCAGCTCAATTTTATCCAAAGTGCCGTCGATACAGGCATCTATCACATCCATAATATCATTCTTCATTCTGCAGAGCACAACCTGCGTCTCCGGATCGCCGAATCTGGCATTATATTCCAGTACTTTCGGCCCTTCCGCTGTCAGCATCAGCCCAAAGAAAATTACCCCTTTGAACGTTCTTCCCTCTGCCGCCATGGCATCCACTGTAGGCTGGTAAATGTGCTCTCTGCAATATGCATCGATTTCCTTCGTATAAAAAGGACTGGGAGAAAAGCAGCCCATACCGCCTGTGTTCGGTCCTGTATCTCCGTCGCAGGCCCGCTTATGATCCTGAGCGGAGGTCATGGGCTTTACCGTTTTCCCATCCACAAACGCAAGCACGGATACTTCGCGCCCGGTCAGGAATTCCTCCGCCACCAGCACATTGCCCGCATCTCCGAAATGCTTCTCCTGCATGATTTCCCGGACACCGTCTCTGGCTTCTTCCAGTGTATTACAAATTAACACCCCTTTTCCCAGCGCCAGGCCGTCCGCCTTCAGCACAATTGGCATGGGGGCGTCTTCCAGCCAGGCAAGCGCCGCTTCCGCATCATGGAACACTTCGTAAGCTGCTGTGGGAATATGATATTTTTTCATCAAATCTTTGGAAAATGCCTTGCTGCCCTCCAGCACAGCCGCCCGCTTACTGGGGCCGAACACCCGGAAGCCTTCTGCCTCCAGCACATCTGTCAAACCCCCCGCCAGCGGATCATCCGGCGCTACAAACACCAGATCCACCTTTTTTTCCTTCGCATAGGCTGCTATTTTGTCAAATTCCATCACGCCGATGGAAGGCTCACACTGAGCAATCTGCGCAATTCCCGCATTTCCCGGCACACAGTAAAGCTCGTCTACTCTTCCGCTCCTGCGCATACTGACCGCGATGGCGTGCTCCCGCCCGCCCCCACCAATAATTAACACTTTCATGCCCTCACCTCATCTCCTCATAATATGGCACAGTGTACACTTTGCTGCCCTCTAACCGAAGTCTTCCGTTTGCTATATCATCAATAGCCTTCGGCAGCAGAATCCACTCCGCCTCTTCCATCACCCGGCGCTGCAGAATCTCAGGCGTGTCATTTTCCTCAACGAGTACCGCCTTCTGAGATATAATCGGTCCCTCGTCCATCCCTTCATTCACAAAATGCACTGTGGCTCCTGTGATTTTTACCCCCCGTTCCAGCACCTTCTCATGTACTTTCAGCCCATAATAACCCACTCCGCAGAAGGAGGGAATCAGGGACGGATGAATATTCACAATTCTGCCGCTGAAAGCAGATACCATCTGAGGCGGGATCTTCACCAGAAAGCCTGCCAGCACCACCAGATCCGGTGCCAGTTCCTGCATTTTCCCGGTAAAGGCCTGATTGTAGGCCTCCCTGTCGGCATATTTTTTCGGCGACATGACAATTCCGGGAATCTTCCGGGCTCCGGCTCTGTCCAATGCTCCCACACCGGCATTGTTGCTGATGACGGCAATTACCTCTGTATTAGTGAGCTTCCCATCATCTATCGCATCCAGAATTGCCTGCAGATTAGTGCCGCCGCCGGACACACACACTACGATTTTCAGCATATGTCCACTCCCTTTTCCCCGGCTGTACAATGTCCCACCAAATAAGGAACTTCCCCTGCGGCTCTGACAGCCTCCATGGTCTTCTCCGCATCTGCGGCATTCACAGCCAGCACCATGCCAAGCCCGCAGTTATATGTGTTATACATCACTTTTTCTTCAATGTTCCCCTTCTCCTGCAGCAGCCGGAAAATGGCGGGCACAGGAAAACTTTCCTTCTCCACCACGGCCCGGACACCTTCCGGAAGCATCCGGGGGATATTCTCATAGAAACCGCCGCCGGTAATATGGCTTGCTCCTTTGACGGTAACCCCGGCTTCCTTCACTGACTTCAATGCCTTCACATAGATTCTGGTAGGCGTCAGCAGCACCTCTCCCAACGTTCCCTTCAGCTCGTCATAATAAGTATCCAGACTTTCTCTGGTCATCTCAAACACACTGCGCACCAGGGAAAAGCCATTGGAATGCAGCCCGGAAGAAGCAATGCCCACCAGGACATCCCCTTCGCTGATATCCGCACCCGTAATCAGCTCCTTCTCATCCGCAATGCCTACTGCAAATCCTGCCAGATCGTACTCCTCCTCCGGCATCAGTCCCGGGTGCTCCGCAGTCTCGCCGCCTACCAAAGCCGCTCCGGCCTGCCTGCAGCCCTCTGCCACACCTTTCACAATCTCCGCAATCTTCTCCGGATAATTCTTGCCGCATGCAATATAGTCCAGGAAAAACAACGGTTCTCCACCGGCACAGGCCACATCGTTCACACACATGGCCACACAGTCGATTCCGATAGTATCATGCCTGTCCATCAAAAATGCCAGCTTCAGCTTCGTACCCACGCCGTCCGTTCCCGACAACAGAACCGGATTTTCCATCCCCTTTAAAGCCGCCGCGGAGAACGCTCCCGAAAAGCCGCCGATTCCGCCCAACACTTCAGGCCTTGCAGTTCCCTTTACATATTCTTTCATCAATTCCACCGACTGATAACCGGCCTCAATATCCACTCCAGCTTTCCTGTAATCCATGCCTTTCTCCCATGCCTTTCTTATTTTTCATTCCATAACACTGCCCTCTATGGTAAGGCGGCTATTTCATTCCTTCCAGATAAGACCTGTATCCTTCCGTCTGCAGCCGGGCATCCTTCGCCTCCACCTGCTCTTTCAATTTCACACTGTATTCCTTCAGCCTCTTCAGCAATTCAGGATCCGAAGTTGCCAGAATCCTGGCTGCCAGAAGACCTGCGTTGGCTCCGCCGTTAATGGCCACTGTCGCCACCGGAATTCCCGAGGGCATCTGCACGATGGAATACAGGGAATCCCGGCCCCCCAGAGATGAAGTATGCATGGGAATCCCAATTACCGGCATGGGAAAAATTGCCGCACACATCCCCGGCAGATGGGCTGCCATTCCCGCACCTGCAATGATGACCTTAAATCCCTTTTCCTCCGCACTCTTCGCATAGGAAAAAAATACATCCGGCTCCCTGTGTGCGCTGATGATTGCCATTTCATAGGAAATTCCCAGTTCTTCCAGAATGTCCGCCGCCCTGGCCATAACGGGCATATCAGAATCACTGCCCATCACGATGCCGACCCGCGGCATATTCTTCTCATCCTTAATCATATCTGTCATGTGTTCCTCCTGATCTTCGTTCCGTCATTAAACACCGCTTCAAAGCTCTTTACAGTTCTGTCTCTTCGCGTTATTTTTCCTTTTCAGTTTACTAGAATACGCGCTTCTATGCAACCATTTTTTCAACTCTTAAAAGCATTATTCAGTTCCTCACAGCCCGGCAGGACAAATCTTCCCTCTCTGATCAACGTGATACGGGTACCGTCCTTTCTCACCGCAGTCAGTTCTCCCAGTTCATCATAGGGAATGGTGATGTCTGTGTGGCAGTTATAATAAGCCTCCATGGGGCTGCTGTCCCGGAGCGCCGACACTTCATTGGCCTTTGCCACAATTTCCTTCCCGTCCGGATTATATACTCTTACCTCCTCGGCATGTGAATAGCAGGTATCCCCCACCGCGAAATGGGGGCCCATTTTCTCTGCGATCAGTATGGGAAGCTTCCCCTCCACTCCCAGACGTCTGGCCGCCACATACGCCGCCGTGTTGGTACCGATGGCGAATTCCCCCATGGGAAGAGTGTCATGGCGGGCCAGAATATTCTCCTGAATAAACCGGCGGTTCTCTTCCTCCGACGAAAAATTGTCACAGGAATAGTCTCTGATCATGCCGTCCTCAAAAGTAATCGCCAGATTCCTGTACTCCAGCCCTCTCAGGTAAACCCGGCTCACCTGCAGGACTCCATTGGTGCCTTTCAGCACAGGAGAAGTAAATACCTCTCCCACCGGTATATTCACATCCGCCACACAGTTCTCGAAAATCGTCTCTCTGGCCGGATCGGACAATTTGTACAGATTAATCTTCAAATCCGTCCGATTGCCGTTCATCCCTCTGACTTCACAATAGTCCGCCGTATCCAGAGCATCGATCAAAGTCTGCTGCACATTTCGGTACAGCATATAATCCAGTGTGTTAATCCGGATAATCGCATGAAACAGCTCCTTGAATACAGGTCCGATTTCCGGTATCGGAAATGCAATTATAGTAAAGCTTGTCTCCTCCTCCGGAATATACTCCCGCTGCAGCTGACCTGCTTTGGCACGATATTCCACCCACAGGCGGTTCTGTTCCCCGGAAAGCTGAAATGCCTCCTTTTTGGTTATCGGATGAAAATCCTTTTCTCCAAAGGTCTCCACCACCGCCGGTCCCGCATACTCCGCCGCCGCTCTTCTGTTCTCCTCATAAGCCGCTCTGCCGGCTTCCAGCCTGCGGTTTACATAGTTTCTGTCAAAAAAGACTGCCCTGTCATCTTTGTGGTCATAGTCATACTGCATATTGGGTATCCCGCCGCAGAAGCCGCTTCTGCCCCTGCTGGCTCCCCTGATATCCAGTACGCTGTAAGCAGAACGGACAGCCACCGGCTTTAACCCCATCCCGGCAAAATTTTCCACAGCCCGGCGCATCATCCTTTCAAATCCCAGCCGATAATATACTGCCACTGCCTTCTTTTTACTCAGATCTCTGCCTGTGATCTCAAATCCAATTCGATATCCTTCGGTGTAAGTATCGGCCATGGCCGCAATGGTTTCCTCAGGGAGTCCGGCCAAAAACACTGCCGTCTCTTTCTCGTTTTCACCCACATATTCGCCGTATCCGTACAGATAGCGGATATCCTGCAAGTCACTTTTCATGATCAACGGCAGTGCAAAGCACGCGTCCGGACACAATTGCTCCCTGGTTCTGCGCCTGGCAGCCATCTCCGCATAATCACAGGCAAACCAGTAAAAAATATCCCGGATATCCTTCCCGGAAGGCGGATCTTCTCCACAATCCTCTGCGTAGACAAAGGCGGCATACACCTCCACAAACAACTCCATACGGATGACTATCTCCTCTGTCCTTCCCTCATAGACGAAACCTATAAGGCTGCGCAGTTCCGCATACAGAACGGACAGCAGATTCCCCCGCTCCATCCCCAGTTCCCGGACCGCCACGGCCGGATTGCCGTAACTTTTCTCATAATTCTCCGGCAGAATATCGGCATACAGCGCATGATTCCTGCGCTCCAGTTCCTCCAAATCCGCTTTCCGCAGACCATCCCGGGCCAGAAAAGCCACCGTATCATCAATCATCATCAGAAAATCTGCACAAAAATCAAAATAAGCTTTCAGTTTATCATCGCTGAGCTTTTCATGTAGAATCATTCTGATTCTGTCCACCACCAGTTCATATCGTTCCTTCAGCACTTCTCTGTCACTCACCCCAGATTTCCTCCCATATATAAGATCAGCCCGATTCCGGCCAGCGCTGCTCCGTTCAGTACAAGCCCCAGCACCGGGAATAGCCTGAAATAATTTTTATCCTGTATGGTTATAAAACCCAGCACAAATCCTGTCAGAGAATAAGCGGCGGCCAGCAGAGCCGTCACTCCATATCCCGCCTTCGCCTCTCCTCCGCTTCGATAGGAAAAAAATACTACCACTCCCAGAGACACCAGACTGATAATGCCCAGAATTGTCGCCATCACAGCTCGGTTTGAATTCTTTTTGTCTGTAAAGACATATCCTTTTCTTTTTTTCATATAAATTCTAAAAGGGGCACTTCCCACAGGAAATGCCCTCTAACTGCTCCTCACTCAAAATAAGATTCTTGACTTTCCCGCGGTCAGCTTCGCCCCTGCGATAATCAGCAGGATTCCCGTTACCATGCCCGTGATAAGAGTAATTACCCCCAGCGCGATATTAGTTGCCCCCGCTCCCTTCATTACCTTATATATCTTCTGATCCATATCTTTACTCCCTTCCTGTTTTCTCTCCGGACATCAGGCCGTATGATGCTATCATACACCATAACTTTTGTAATATTCATCAAGCGCCGCTTTTATCGTATCATTGATATAAATCTGTCCTTTGTAAGGTCTGTTGTACAGATATTCTGTCACTTCTCCCATGGTCACAATAGCACGGGCTTCAAATCCGTATTTCTCCCGAATCTCGTCCAGGGCGCTGAGCTTCCCGTCCCGTCCTTTCTCCATACGGTTCAGAGACACCATCAGCCCCTTAATCTCCACATCTGCCTGGGCTGTGATAACAGGAAAGGTTTCCTCGATAGATTTCCCGGAAGTGGTCACATCTTCTATCATAATTACTCTGTCACCGTCCTTCAGAGGGCTGCCCAGCAAAATTCCCGCATCTCCGTGATCCTTCTCTTCCTTGCGGTTAGAGCAGTAGCGCACCTCGCGACCATACAGCTCGCTGTAGGCGATAGCCGTGGTCACGCTCAGAGGAATTCCCTTGTATGCCGGACCAAACAGCACATCAAACTCATCCCCATAATTCTCATGGATGGCTCTGGCATAATATTCTCCCAGTTTTTTCAGCTGTGCACCGGTCACATAGGAACCTGCATTCATGAAAAAGGGAGACTTTCTCCCGCTCTTTAAGGTAAACTCGCCGAACTTAAGTGCCTGACTGTCCACCATAAATTCGATAAATTTCTGCTTGTAGCTATCCATCCGTTGTCTTCTCCTTCAGTTTATACAAAAATATCTGCGCTTCTCTCCACAAAATTGCGAAAAATACTTTCTGTATTTTTTAAATCTTACCATATTTTTACAGGATATTCAACCGTTTTTACATGTCTCTCCTCATCAGGGAGGGCATGAAGAGTGACGGTTCCGTACCCTGTCAGAGCTGTCACAACGGAGATATGACCCGGAAACCGCCACAGAACTGTCAAAGAAAAGGTGAGCAAGACGATAAGCCGGGTTATGTCTTGAATAATCATCTGTCTAGCACGGCTGTTGCCAGCCGCGTCCAGCGACCTACCTGAAAGCAGACCGGGCCGGCCTGTGGCTTTCGTTCTGGTCTTGCTTCGGATGGGGTTTACATGGCTCCGCCCGTTACCGGGCGGACGGTAGTCTCTTACACTGCCTTTCCACCATTGCAGAACTGCATGACACCGTCACGCAATCCTGCTGTATATCTCTGTTGCACTGGCCTTGGAGTCGCCTCCACCGGACGTTATCCGGCATCCTGCCCTGTGAAGCCCGGACTTTCCTCACCCGTCCCGCCGACAAATGCGGCGGAGACGGCCGCGATTATTTATCTTACTCACCGCCCCCATTATAAAGGGTACATGGAAAAATTGCAAGCCTATCCTATACGTTAAAGCAGCTTCCCCCCACAAACTCCCGGCACAGGGAATTATTCGGCACACTCTCGCTGGCCACCCCCAGGAAATAGCTCAGAAACTTCAGCAGCCTCTTGGCCTCGTAATACTCGGGCGCCTCCTTCGGAATCTGGAACAAAAGCGGCTCTGCAAAGGTTTTCAGCACAGACAGTTCATAAATCAATGCGGAATTAAACATTGCGTCCGCTCCCTCCTGAAAGGGAAAGATATTCTCTTCTTCGCCTCTGCGCACGGAAGCCCACATCTGAATGGTTCTCCGGGCACTGGATCCCCTTGTGCGGGCATCTCTGACCATTCTTCTCAACAGCCTTCCATCTGTGGTAGGGATTCTGTTATGGCCGTCTACATTTAAGGTGGTCAGGGCACTGATATAGATCTTATATTTGCTTTCCTCCGGCAGCGCATAGGACATTTTTTCATTGAGCCCGTGAATTCCCTCAATAACCAGAATATCGTTCTCACTCAGCTGCATATAATTGCCCTTATATTCCCGCTTTCCGATTTTAAAGTTGAATTCGGGCATTTCCACCCGTTCCCCTGCCAGCAGGCTCACCATATCTTCATTAAAGCGCTTTACATCTATGGCCTCCAGACATTCAAAATTATAATCCCCGTTCTCATCCCTGGGCGTCAACTCCCTGTCCACAAAGTAATTGTCCAGGGCAATGGGACGGGGAACCTTTCCCAGCGTCCTCAGCTGAATAGACAGCCTGTGAGAAAAGCTGGTCTTTCCAGAGGAAGAAGGCCCGGCAATCATGACAAATTTCACATGGCTGCGGCCGGCAATCTCCTTTGCAATCTCGCCGATTTCCCTCTCCTGCTGCGCTTCCTGTACCAGGATGAGATCGCTCATGGAACCGTTACAGATCTGATCATTCAGATCTCCCACCGTTCTGATTCCTGCCGTTCTTCCCCATTCTTTGGCATCTTCCATGGTCTCAAACAGCTTTCTTCTCTCCGAAAAAGGCTCCACCACCGTGGGATTGCTCTTATCCGGCAATACAAGCATAAAACCGTTTTCGTAGGGAATCACATCGTACCATTTCACATATCCCGCATTGGGAAGCATATAGCCATAATAATAATCATAGTAGCCGTCTATTTCATACACATTTACGGAAGAGCTCATACGGTAATGAAACAGATTTGTCTTATCCTTCATTCCCTTTTCCTCAAAAAGCGCCATAGCCTCGTCCAGAGGGTAGGATCTCTTCATAAAAGGAGCCTTTTTCTCCGACAGCTCGCCCATTCTGTCCTTCAGCCTTTCGGCACTGTCCGGCGTTACGTGAACTTTTCCAAAGGTGTTCACATAAATCCCCCGCCCTATGGTAAATTCCACACAACTTTCCCGGGCAATTCCGGCGCCAAACACATCATAGATTGCCTTTAACAGCAGCATGGTAGCTGTCCGCTCATAAGTTTTATGACCCACATCATCCTTCAGAGTAAAAAAGTCCACCCTGCAGTCCCTGGTCACTCTCTTGAACAGTTCCCGTATCCTTCCGTCCGCCGCCACCAAGGCGATCATGCCGCCATATTCCCTCTGGAAATCAGCCGCAATCTCTTCGTATGTAGTTCCCTGCTGCACCTGTCTCTGCTCTCCGTGTATTGTAACCGTTACCATAGCTGTTCTCCTTTCTAAATTAAGTCGCTGCACGACGGCTCTAAAGTGTAAAGTCACTCGACACACTATTTTCTGACTTTGCCTTTCTATTTCAGTTCCGTAACTGTCCGGCCGTTCTCAATTCCCGCAGAGGCTTTCCGCCCGCTTAGTACATTCGTTCGTAATTCCCCCGGGCCGCCGGCCGAAGAAATCCAGTGCCGCCTCAATCTGCGTCAGTTCATTCCGCACTTCCTGCAGACGAACCTCCGCTTTCTGTGAACCGGCTGCTGCCAGAACTTCTTCCAGCTGTCTGACAGAGCACTGTCTCTGCTGCAGATACTGCCGCAGCACAGGATGTCTCCCTGTAAGGAGCTGTTCTCCATATAAATCATACAGCGACTGTCTCCCCGCTTCTTTCGTATACTTCTCCCCCTTCCAAGCAGGAACCGCCTTCATGGCAAAATAATACTTTCCCTCTTCCAGAACCGCATCTTCCTGAATTATGGCAAATCCATTTTCTCTCAAGAATCTTCGGACATCCGACAGCTCGGACTGGGGCTGCAGAATCATCTCCTTCATCTGTGCCGCTTTCTCCATGCCCGCTCTAAGAATTCGCTCTGTCAGTCTGCCCCCCATACCTGCACATACCAGCGTATCCGCCTCTCCTGCGTTATATTTTTCTAACCCGTCAGACATCCTGGTCTCTATGTAATTCTCCAGTCCGAATGCTTCAATATGTGCCCGGGCAGATGCCAGCGGCCCCTGCCTCACATCCATGGCAAGCGCTTTTGGACACACTCCTCCGCTCACCAGCCAAATGGACAGAAAACCATGATCACATCCCACATCCACAAGTCGATTCCCAATTGTCACCATATCCGCAAGCATCTGAAGCCGCCCGGACAGGCATACTCTGTTCCCGGGCCCGTTTCCTCTCCTTCTCCCCATATGCTCAGTCCAGATAGTCCTTCAGCTTCCTGCTCCTGCTGGGATGACGCAGCTTGCGTAATGCCTTCGCCTCAATCTGGCGGATACGCTCACGAGTCACATTGAATTCCTTGCCCACCTCTTCCAATGTGCGAGCCCGTCCGTCGTCCAGTCCGAAACGCAGACGCAGGACCTTCTGCTCCCTCTCCGTCAGCGTCCCCAGCACCTCCACCAGCTGCTCCTTCAACAGAGTAAATGCCGCCGCGTCTGCAGGAGCCGGAACATTGTCATCTTCGATAAAGTCTCCCAGGTGGCTGTCTTCTTCCTCGCCGATAGGTGTCTCCATAGATACAGGTTCCTGGCTGATCTTGAGAATTTCCCGCACGCGGTCCGCAGGCATTTTCATTTCCTCCGCAATCTCCTCAGGGGTTGGTTCCCGGCCAAGCTCCTGCAGCAGCTGTCTGCTCACCCGAATCAGCTTGTTGATAGTCTCCACCATATGAACGGGAATGCGGATGGTCCTGGCCTGGTCTGCAATCGCTCTGGTAATGGCCTGACGAATCCACCATGTGGCATATGTGGAAAATTTATATCCTTTGCGATAATCGAATTTTTCCACAGCCTTGATCAGTCCCAGATTTCCTTCCTGAATCAAATCCAGAAAAAGCATGCCCCGGCCTACATATCTCTTGGCAATACTGACCACCAGACGCAGATTCGCCTCTGCCAGACGCTTTTTCGCCTCCTGATCCCCCAACTCCATCTTCTTCGCCAGCTCAATTTCCTCCTCAGCTGAGAGAAGAGGCACCTTGCCGATTTCTTTCAGATACATTCGAACCGGATCTTCCAGACTGATGCCGTCCGGGATTGTCAGATCGAGATTTTCCACGTCCACCTCATCCTCTTCTGAGAGAATGATTTCTTCATCCACGTCGTCCTCGGTAATCCGGAGCACATCCACATTATTCTGCTCCAGTACTTCCAGTATCTTCTCGAACTGTTCTTCTTCCAGAGGCATGTCCGAGAACATATCACTGATTTCCTGATACTCCAGTACATTTTTCTTCTTCTTGGCAGTACTTAGGAGTTCTTTTACCTTCTCGTCAAACCTTGTCTGCATATTTTCATCCATCGTAGTAGTTCCATCCTTCCTTGGGCAGCCATATCCCCTTTATGATCTATTTCTGGCAAAATTTTGTACAAATGCATTCCTATGGAAGCATTGCAAATTTTACTTTGAGGTACTATATGGTTGACTCATTCCATTTATCCGTAACAGTTATCAATATCTTAACCCTAATCCAGGGAAATATGCGCTTTTGCCAGCTCTTCCAGCGCTTTTCTGCCCTCCAGCGCCCTTGTCAGGGCACTCATATCTGCTCCCATATGAGCCACATCATACTCATAACTGTTCTGCTTCACCCACAGCAGAATATCCCGAAAAGCCTTTTCCTTCTCCGCTTCCGTCTCCACGGAAGGCAGCCCGGCAGAAAAAAGCGCCGCAATCTCCCGCTGTTCCTCTTCACTTTCAAACATACTGATAATTCCTGCCGGATTCACGGTTCCCTCTTCCAGATCCTGAAACATTTTCTCCGCGACTTTCCGGTAAAGTTCCACCGTAAAGTCCCGGGCGGAGACATATTTTTTCACCTGCCGGTACAGCTCCGGTTCCTCGGACAGCCAGCCCAGCAGCATACCCTGGGCACGCCTTGCTTTCTTCTCCGGATCGGCTTTTGAACGCACCCCCGATTTCGGCCGCTCTGCCGGCTTCGCCAGTCCTGTACGCACCGCCTGAGAAGTCACCAGCTTCCTCAGATTATCGACGCCAATAAAATATTTGTCCGCCGCCGCCTGCAGATAATTCTCCCGCTCTACTTCCTCCGAAAATTCACAAAGCTTTCCGGCAATTTCCCGGTGAAATTTCGTCTTCTCCTCCGGGTCCGCCATATTAAACTGTCCTTCCAGTATCCTGATCTCAAAAAAGAAACTGTTCTCCGCCTGACGGATACGCTCCTCAAAAGCCTCCCGTCCCAGAGCCTTCATAAATTCATCCGGATCCTTATAAGGCTGCATATTAATCACTCTGCCTGTAAGCCCGGCATTCCGCAGGATTCCAATGGCGCGAAGCGCCGCTTTCACACCGGCTCCGTCGCTGTCATAGGCCAGCAGCACAGTCTCCGTATAGCGGCGAAGCAATGCCGCCTGTTCCTCCGTGAATGCCGTTCCCAGAGAGGCCACCGCCTGGGTAAAACCGGCCTGGTGCATGGCAATCACATCCATATAGCCTTCGCAGAGAATAATGTTGGAGCTTCTGGCCCTTCTTGCATAATTCAGGCCATATAGATTCCTCCGTTTATCAAAGACAGGCGTCTCCGGAGAATTCAGATATTTCGGTTCTCCGTCTCCCATCACCCTTCCGCCGAAACCAATGACCCGATTGTGAATATCCTGAATGGGATACATCACCCTGTTCCAGAACTGACTGATCAGTCCGTACTTCTCGGAATGGCTGGCCAGTCCCGCACCCTGAATTTCTTCGTCCGCAAATCCCTTTCCCCGCAGATACTGAATCAACACCATACCATTTTTCCCGGCAAAGCCAAGGCCGAATTTATGCATGGTCTCCTCCGACAGTTCCCTCTTCTTTAAATATCTGCATCCGATTTCTCCGGCAGGGATGCGAAGCTGATAATAGAAAAATTTCGCCGCCTCTTTATTCACCGCCAGAATTCTGGCCCTCCGGTTCTCCTGCCTCCGGACATCCTCCGACTCCTCCGGCTCCGGAAGCGGAATACCTGCCCGGTCCGCCAATGCCCTGATGGCTTCCGGAAAAGAATAATTCTCATAATTCATCATAAAGGTATAGACATTGCCTCCGGCGCCGCAGCCGAAGCAATGATATACCTGTCTGTCTCCACTGACAGAAAACGAAGGAGATTTCTCGTTGTGAAAAGGACATAGCCCCCAGTGGCGGCCCCCCTTTTTCTGCAGCTTCACATACCCAGAAATCACCTCTATAATATCGTTTCTCAGTCTTATTTCTTCCACAAGCTCTTCCGGATAGTACATTCACTCCTCCACACAGATTCCATTCCTTTTCGCTTCCCCGCTTGCCGGCGCAAGCCAATCCAACGGAATCTTATGATTCCGGGAAGAATCTCTTTTCTCTCTTCTGACCCTTCTCACATTTTTCAGCCTTGGAAAATCTCTACAGCGACCAGGATTTCGGTATGTATATTTCATTATATGTCGCTATCGCAAACCGATCCGTCATAGCACCCACGTAATCACAGACCACCTGTTCTTTTGCTTCCCCTTCAGACAACAGATTCAGGAATTCCTCCGGCAGACTGTCAATATGCTTCATAAAATGCTCATACAGAGTCTCCATCAGCTTCTCTGCCTTGCTCTCCTCGCTTTTTGCCAGGGGATTGTGATATACATTTACAGACATGAAGTTTCGCATCTGCATCATGGCCTTTTCCACCGGTTCCGACATCACAACATCGTTTTTGTCCATACTTGTTGTCACAATATCATGAATAAAGTGATCGAGGCGGTCTCCCGGAGAACTGCCGATGACTTCGCGGATTTCCGCAGGCACATCGCTTTCTTTCAGAATCCCTGCCCGGACCGCGTCATCCATATCATGATGAATATATGCGATTTTATCCGACAATCTGACTACCTTTCCCTCCAGAGTATGCGGCTTTCCGATAGTCTGGTGGTTCAGAATGCCGTCCCGCACCTCATAAGTCAGATTCAATCCTCTTCCGTTCTTCTCCAGTCTCTCCACAGTCCGCACACTTTGCAGATTGTGTTCAAATCCCAGCGGACATATTTTATTCAGCGCCCGTTCGCCGGCATGCCCAAAAGGCGTATGTCCCAGATCATGCCCCAGGGCAATGGCTTCCACCAGTTCCTCATTGAGCCGCAGCGCCTTTGCAATCGTACGTGCGTTCTGAGAAACCTCCAGGGTATGGGTCAGTCTGGTCCGATAGTGGTCCCCTTCCGGCGTCAGGAACACCTGTGTCTTGTCCTTCAGCCTCCTGAACGCCTTGCAGTGAATGATTCTGTCCCTGTCACGCTGAAAAACAGGCCTGATATCGCATTGCTTCTCAAATCTCTGCCTGCCTTTGGACTCGGCGCTGTGGGACGCATAGATACTCAGATAATTTCTTTCCCATTGTTCCAGGTTTTCTCTGATTGTCATATCCGCTCCCGTCTGCGCTGCCTGCGCATATAAACTTTGCTTATGAAAAAATTCCTCCTGTTTTTAATATTCTGCGTCCAGCGTCAAATTCCTTTTTTTCTGAAGATTTTCTTCTCTTTTTTATTATTATTCAGGCTTCCGAAACCCTGTTGCTCTCTCTTCCGTTTCTACCGGCAAATATCATAAATAAATTCCGCATTCTTATCCATGGCGGCTCTGGCGGCCTTCACAGGCGACATCTGAAATACATGCCACATTCCTGAGTAAATATCGGCTTTTACAGCCACATTTGCATCCACCAAAGCCTGATGCAGCCGCACAGAGTCACTGAGCAGAATTTCATTTTCTCCCACCTGAATATAGACAGGAGGAAAACCTGCAAATTCCCCGAAAAGCGGAGAAATCATGGGATTGCACAGTTCCTGCCCATCTGCGTAAGCCTTCACCATTCTGTCGATGTATTCCCGGGTCAGCACCGGGTCCACATCGGCTTTTGTCTGAAATGATCTGCCGGAAGAAGTCAGATCCGCCCAGGGAGACATCAGCACAATTCCCCTGGGAAGCAGTCTTTCCTCCTGCTTCAGCTTCAGAGTCAGCGCCAGCACCAGATTGCCTCCCGCAGAGTCCCCCGTCAGAATCACATCCCTTGCGCCATATCCCAGAAGCATCAGATAATCCCATGCTTTCACCGCATCCTCCACGGCAGCCGGATAAGGGTTCTCCGGGGCCAGTCGATAATCAAAGCATAGTACATCCATGGAAGTGGACTCTGCAAGTTTGGAGGTCAGGGTCCTGGCGTACAGACTGCTGCCCGTGGAATATCCTCCTCCGTGACAATGCAGCAGAACATATTTTTTCATGTGAGCGCGGTTGACGCTGACCCATTCCCCGTACATACCATTAATATCCACTTCCTGGTATTTAATATTCCTGGTATTGCTCAAAATCGCTCCGATATGGTCCTGAGACTGCCTGTGCTTCTCTATGTCTGCGTTTTCCACCAGTCCGTGGACACGTTTCACCAGATTCATCAGATTTTGGTTTTTCTTATCCGCCACACCTGTCTCCGCTTTTTCCATTTCCACTTTTTCTGTTTCAATTTTATTGTTCTTCGCCTTTTCCGCATCCCATTCCTTCAGTTCTCTGATTGCTAATCGTCTCATTCCTCTGCCTATCTGCGCGCTGCGGCGCGCACTCAAATCAATTCCTGAATACGCCTTTTTATTCAGCTTGATATAAAATCAGAAATGCAGCCTTCTGCGCACTTCATTTCTCAGTCTTCTCCGCGAAAGCATCGTTATCAATGCTATGTCCAGAATCACGCAGACTGTCAGCACTACGGCGGACCAGCGCAGAGCAATCCTCTCCTCCAGATAATAGCCTATCATAAGCTCCAGTCCCACACAGAGCAGTCCCACAGCAGTAAACAGATACAGCGCCACCGTCAGAAAGGATCTGGGCAGCATACGGATGCACAGCGTCATCGCTTCTGCCAGAGCCGTTACCAGAACGGCAATGGGAAATCCCAGCCCCCAAAACCACCTGCTGCCGCCGGTGAGAAATGTCAGCATATACAGATAGACAGCGGCGGCACCGCCGTCAAGCAGCAATGCAAGATATGCGGAAAGCTTTGTATAGATTACAACAGGAATCATGAGCACCCACAGAAGCACACAGGCACCTATCACCGCCAGTGACCAGGCCGAATCGGCAAACACAAGAAAATTGAGCCCTCCGCAGGTAATGACTGTGGCCAGTATGACAATAGAAAGCAGGATTCCTAAGTCCTTTCTTTTCACTGTCTCTACCTGCCCCTTTTCTTCCGGAAAAGGTGTACGCACCTCCCCGGTATTGAGTCCGGCCATCCCCTGCCATACCTGACTGTTCAGCTCTTTTGGATTCAGCACCGGCGTGTTGCACAAAGGACACTCTCTCGAAGACTTGTCCAGTTCCACGCCGCAATTGACACAATACGACATAATGTTTCCTCCTGATTTCAGTTCCGCCGCATCCGGCAATTTGGGTAAGCGCCTTCGGTACACACCTCCGGCCCCTAAACCTATGAAGTCCCGGCCTCGTCCTGGCTGCGGTTACTCTCAATTTTGACATGAATCCCGTCACGCACCAGTTTTCGAAAAAAATATCGTTCCACATCCGCTTCTATAATGCTGCTGGCAAAATTCACTGTCAGCGTATCCCCGAAACTGATTATGGCACAGTTTGTTCTGCGTGAAAAAGGCTGTCCCATATATATATCAAATCTCTCGATATAAGGTTCCATCCCCTGGGGCACCTTCATGGCCCCCATATTGGTCAGGCCTGCGGAAGAGTTCCTGTCCTGTACCTTTGTGTAAAAAAGTCTCACCACAAAATCCTTGATGAACAGCGGCACCACCCTGATAAAAGGATTGCGCTGGGTGGCCGCATTGGTGGTAATATCCCCCCGCAGCAGCTTTTCATTGAGATGATAGCGCATGTAATTGTGAACCTGCAGCACAATCTCTTCAAAACTGTATTCCCCAAGTCTGGGGTCGACTCCCGGATAAATCATGGTAATAAAATTCCGCAGCGTGACAGACGGGAAAAAACGCCGCAGATTTACAGGCATGGCAATCTTCACCGGCCGCAGATGCACCTGTCTGTCTTCCTGCTGCTTGGTCAGCAGCGCATGCAGAAGCACCGCATTCAGATATTCTGTGATGGTGGCATTGTAACGCTTCGCAGCCGCCATCACCTCCGAGACAGACATAATGCCGTCTATAATATTCAGTGTATAGAATTCTTCCGCCGTTCCCCGCACACGGTAGGCTTTTTCTTCCAGTCTGGGCGGGCATACCTTCGCGTTGGCATAGCGCATATAGGCGTCTTCCAGCTCTTCTTCCTCCGGCGTATCCGCAATGTTCAGCACAAATCCTCCATTTTGAATCTCTTCATGCCCCAGCAGTCTCAGATATGTGGCTGTCAGAGTCAGCAGCACACACATGCCTCCGGTACCATCCCCCAGACTGTGATGGGCTTCCAGTGCAATTCTGTTCCGGAAATAGTATACCCGCACCAGGTATCGATTGTTGGCCTTAAAGTACATAGGCTGACAGGGATTTCTCACGTCCTCCTGCACAAAGGGCCCCGGACGGTCATTCGGCTCCAGATAGCGCCAGAACAATCCCTTGCGGATGGCCGCCTTATACGTGGGAAACCTGGGCAATGTTCTGTCAAGAGCCAGCTGAAGGATCTCCGGTCTGATTTCTTCCTTCAACACCACCGACAATCTGTATACGGAAGAAAAATCCCTTCTCTGGAGAGTGGGATACACAATTGCGGACAGGTCCAGCTGATACCAGTCCCTGCGCTGCACTTTCTTTTTCTTTTCCGCAGAACTGCCCTTTCCTGCGCTCCGGCCTTTATCCGTTCTTTCATTCGCCATGCGTTTCTCCTCTCCCCGGCTGTCAGTACCATCGCTATAGAGAAAAAAAGAGTGCTAAGTAAATTACTTAACACTCTCCTGTTATATGCAGGAAAAGAGACTTGAACTCTCATGGTATTGCTACCACACGGACCTGAACCGTGCGCGTCTGCCAATTCCGCCATTCCTGCGAACAAGATGTATCATACACCATTCTCCGACAAAAGTCAAGAGTAAATTCAAAAAAATTTAACTGCTGAATACTGGCATATATAATACATACAAAATGGAAGCAAGGGGGCTCGAACCCCTGGCCTTTCGCGTGTGAGGCGAACGCTCATCCCAGCTGAGCTATGCTTCCATCTCCTCTATTGTAACACAGTTGGCAAAAAATGCAAGAGGATATTGCAAAAAATAAAAAAATGTCAAAACCATCCACTTTTTATCCAAATATAAATTTTTCCAGCTGCCTGCATACTTCCTTTACGTCAATGGGTTTCGCCACATGGGCATTCATACCGGAATCCAGACATTTCTTCACATCCTCCGAAAAGGCATCCGCCGTCATGGCGATAATGGGAAGATTGCTGTCTTCCCTCTCCAGAGCCCGGATGGCTCTGGTGGCCTCATAACCGTTCATCACCGGCATTCTCACATCCATCAGAACTGCCTCATAATAATGCAGAGGAGATTCGCGGAATTTTTCCAGACAAATCTGCCCGTTTTCCGCCCAGTCCAGCTCCAGTCCGACAGCTGAGAGAAGCTCATTGGCAATCTCCCAGTTAATATCATTGTCCTCTGCCAGCAGAATCCGTTTTCCGACCAGCTTCATTCCTTCCATTCTGCCGGAGGCGGCATTGAGTTCGCCGAAATCCTGAGTAACATAAGGCTGCAGACCATAATACAGTGTGGACTTAAAAAGCGGTTTCCCGATAAATCCCGTCACGCCTGCCGCCCTGGCTTCATCCTCGATATCGCTCCAGTCATAGGCAGATATCAGCAGAATCGGTATATCATCTCCGTACAGTCTTCGGATCTCTCTGGCAGCCGTAATGCCATCCATCCCCGGCAGCTTCCAGTCTAACATAATCACACGATAATCGTCATGATTCCGGTGCTTCTCGTCTACCTTTCTGATTGCCTCTTCCGCATTCAGACACCAGTCCGGTATCACCCCGATGGCTTTCAGAGAGGCCACTGCACTTGCGCACAGCTGCTCGTCGTCATCCACCACCAGCATACTCCAGTTGGGCAGAACCATGTCTGCTTCCTGTACCCTGGCTTTCAGCAGATCCAAAATCACATGAAATTCACTGCCCCTGCCCAGTTCACTCTCCACTTCAATGGAGCCGTCCATGGCATCCACAATATACTTTGTGATGGCCATTCCCAGCCCCGTGCCTTCCGTCTTCTGAACCCGCGCGGTATCTTCTCTGCTGAAAGAATCAAATATTTTCGTCATGTATTCCTTTGACATTCCGATACCTGTGTCCTTGACATACAGATGAGTACGGATATAATCCTCTCCCCGGGGAGACTCCTCTTCAAACAGAGACACATTGATAGCCCCTTCTTCCGGCGTAAACTTTACCGCATTCCCCAGCAGGTTAATCATGACCTGATTCAGTCGGACATTGTCACAGCATACATTTTCCACCGAAATATCCTGTATAAAGACATTAAAGTGCTGACGTTTCGCCTTTACCTGCGGCTGAACAATATTCACAATATTGTCCATCACTTCGCGCAGTGAAACCCGATCAATATTCAATGTCATCTTGCCGCTCTCAATTTTGGACATGTCCAGAACATCATTAATCAATCCCAGTAAATGTTTACTGGAAAGCGCAATCTTCTTCAGGCAGTTCTGCACCTGATCCATATTATTCATATTGGCAATGGCAATGGTGGTCATACCCACAATGGCATTCATGGGCGTACGAATGTCATGGCTCATATTGGAAAGGAATTCGCTTTTCGCCCTGTTGGCGTGCTCGGCTTCTCTCTGGGATTTTTCTGCCACACGCCGGGCTTCCTCTGCCGCTCTCCGCTCCTGATTCGCGGTCTCGCTGGCTTCTTTCAGCTCCTGCATCTGCGCTTTGGCCATT
>CAJUQT010000021.1:50271-61345 GCA_910588225.1 uncultured Acetatifactor sp. | reverse complement strand
ACCCCGGAGGGGTTAAAGTTAGACCCCCATTTGAAATGGGGGTTGCTAATTTGATGGACTTTGCAAGGGCTCTGGAGCTTCCGGTCATCTTTCTGACTGCGCTTGGAAGTACGGAGAATAAAGTAAAAGGGCTGAAAATGGGAGCTGATGACTATCTGACCAAGCCTTTTGAGATTGTGGAGCTGCTGGCCAGAGTGGAGGCGGTTCTCAGACGGTATAACAAGACAGAGACCATGCTCACGGTGTTTGATGTGGTGATCGATACTGCTTCCCGCTGCGTGACAAGGGACGGCGAGCCTATCTCCCTGACCATGAAGGAATTCGACTTGCTGCTTTTGCTGGCACGGAACCGCAATATTGCATTGTACAGAGAGACGATTTATGAGACAGTGTGGGGCGGAGAATACATGGGACAGAGCAGGACAGTAGATCTGCATATCCAGCGGCTGAAAAAGAAATTGAACTGGGATAATGAAATTACGGCAGTCTATAAGGTTGGCTATCGTCTGGAAGGAGAGGAGAAACGAAAGGATTTCTGATCATGAAATTTGCGAACAAACTGTTCCTTGCCATGACAGCTTTACTGACCATTATGTTTGCTCTCTTTGGCATTTGGATGCTTTCCTCTGACTTTTCCCAACTGCTGAACAAGGAAATCGAACAGGGGAATCAGGAAAATAACATGTTCCAGTTTCTGTTTGAAATGGGATATCAGTCCACGGCGGAATTTGGAGAGGAATACGCCGTCAGCCGAACGCTGAACAGCATTTCCGGCAGTGTGGAGCGGGGCGGAAGCCGTATGTTTGTGGTAGGAGAAGACGGGACCTGTTTTTATGGAAGCGATTATCTCAGAGATATGGGATTTGAACAGGAGGTGTCCGTGCTCACTTCTTCTTTGGATGATGCAAGTACCTATGGGTATTGTGTCCGCCGGATTCACGATGGTTATTATATGTTTACTGTGGCCATGGCCGACATTGCGTCCGGGAATATCTATCTGGGAATGTGCAGAGATCTGACTGCAATCTACAATGACAGACAAAATCTGCTTTCCAGATATCGTATTGCGCTTGTATGTCTGCTGCTGGCCGGAGGCGTCTGCATTTATATTATGGCACAATACATTACGAGACCCATACGCAGTCTGGACAAGCTTGCGGGAAAGATTGCGGATGGGGATTTCGCGTTGCGTTCTCACAACGAAGCCAGAGATGAGATCGGAGAACTTGCAAGGAATTTTAACCGGATGGCGGACCGTCTCGTGGAGCAGATGCAGAAAAAAGTATTGGAAGCAAAGCAGAAAGAAGATTTTACGGCCGCTTTCGCCCATGAGCTGAAGACACCTCTGACTTCCATTATCGGATACGCGGATATGCTCAATTCGCTGAAGCTGACCGAGGAGGAATGCAGTGAAGCCTATTTTTATATCTACAGTCAGGGAAAGCGTCTGGAAAGCCTGTCCCATAAGCTGCTGGATCTGGTCAGTATGGATAAAAGTCCTCTTACAAGCAAGCCGATTTCCACCAAGGAACTGGAGCAGAATATACGAATTACCATGCGCCCTATATGGAAGAATCGGGGAATCAGGGGAAAGGTGGATCTGGAGAAAGCCAACCTCCAGGGAGACGGAGAGCTGCTATTGTCTCTGTTCTATAATCTGCTGGATAATGCGGTAAAAGCGTTGGATAAAGGGGAAAAAAGTTTTATTCTCATGAAAGGTACCTGTGTGGAAGGCTTCTATGAATTCAAAGTGGTGGATAATGGACGAGGTATTCCGGCGGAGGAGATCAGCAGGATTACGGAAGCATTCTATATGGTGGATAAGTCCCGTTCCCGGAAAGAAGGCGGCGCAGGCATTGGGATGGCATTGTGTCAGAAGATTATACAGCTGCATAATGGAACTATGAATGTGGAGAGCAGACTGGGGGAGGGCACAGTGATAAAAGTCCTTTTTCCCAGAAAGGAATCCAGAACAAAAAGGAAGAAAGTATAAACAGCAACAGGAAGATGAGCAGAGCGAAAAAGAGGCAGATAAGAATCGGCGTGAAAAGGAATGCCGGATTGCGGAGAAAGAGAATAGTTCAATATATGGCAGGTCTGTCAGGGCTGGTTTTGCTGATTGCTGCCGCTTTTTTGATTCCACAGTTTATTTTCAGGGTACAGGATGACATTTTGTGCGGAGATACTGTACTGGGTCAGAGAATGCATCTGGATGTGGAAGCCATGAGAACCGACTATGAGAAAGAGCTTCCCGTACGGCTGGAAAATTTTGTCAATGGCTTGATGGCGGGAGATGTTTTCTATGTGACATCTCAGGATATGGAGATAGACCAGGAAATTCAGGAATATCTGTACTCGGATATGGGCTTGTATCAGGGGATTATAAATAGTTTAAGTGCAATCGGGCTTATTGATATCTGGGGAAGAGACTTTACAATAAACCAGTGGAAAAGATATGTGCTTTACAGCGATAATTATGCAAAAGGAGTTAATTTTATCCTGTGGTTTATTGAATTGCAGGATTCGGAAGAAGTGTTGAAATTACTGGTAGACGGAGAAGATGGAACCATATATGCCTTGAAGACGGAGGTCGGTCTGCCTGCGGATGATTTTAGAAAGGGGAATTATGATTACTGGGCCCAGATGAAGAGCTATCTGGGTGAGTATATGTTCTTTGAGTTATGGGGATATTTTACAGAGTATTATGAGTTGATGACAGAGGAAGTGACCGAAAAGTATCATTTCTGGCTGGAAGAGATCGAAAAAGAAAGTATAAAAACGGTTAAGACGGAACTTTTGTCGGCAGGTATCACAGATGTGTTGACAGATGAAGAAGAGCTCACCGATATACAAGAGGGAAAAACGGAAGCAGGGAAGGAACAGGGGGAAGAAAAGGAGAAGGAAGAAGGGGGAAATTTGGAAGAGTGGTATGCTATGAAAGGAGAAAACGAACTGCTGCTGATGATACCCTGCGGAGTAAGTTCGCTGGATGTGGTTCTGGAGATGGAGAATCCGGAATATGGGTATTCTATGCCTAATGTGACAATAGGTATTATGGACATATATGAGAGGATTCCGGAATTTTGAGGTATAGTAAAAAAAGAGAGAAAAAAATAATGTTATATCTTGTGATGATTTCTCTGCTTATGGGGGCATTTCTTCTGCCGCAGGTCATTTTTCGGATACAGGATCGCATTTTATGCAGAGACATTACCCTGGGCAAGCGGGAAAGTATGGATGTGGAAGCCTTAAGTACTTCCTATGAGAAATCGCTGGCAGTGCGGATGACCGATTTCGCGGAAGGACTGGCGGGAAACGACAGCTTTTATGTGACTTCCCAGGAACTGGAGATCACCGGAGAGGTGACGGAACTTCTGCATTCGGAATCCGGGTTCAATCAGGAAATGCTGACTGCTTTTGCGGAGGGCGGATTGCTGCCCTATGAGCTTTGGAAGGACATCTATGAGGTAACGCAGTGGAAGCGTTATGTGATCTACAGCGACGATTATGCCAAAGGGGTGAATTATATCCTGTGGTATATTGAAATGCAGGATCCTGACGGTTCCGTGTTTAAGCTGCTTACAGATGCGGAGGATGGCACTGTTTATGGATTGCGGACGGAAAACAATCACAGGCTGTTGACAGAGAACCAACAGGATTATCTGCGGACTCTTTTCAGGCATGGTTATGTTATGACGCAGCTATGGAGCTTTTTTGCCACATATTACGAAGTGCTGAGTGAAGATTTGCTGAATATTCTGTATGAATGGATGATGGAAGGCGGCTGGCTGGACATCAATCATTTTCTGGATGCGGAAGTTCGGGCGGAAGAAGAGAGCTGGGCGGAAAAGTTCGGAATATCTCTGGAGAATGGGGGATATGAAATGGATGCGAAGAACAGAGTTCGCTTTCGGATGCCCTACAACAATACCTGGCTGGAGATCCTGATTGAAGTGGAGGATCCTGAAGTCCAATCCATTTACGGATACCGTTATCCGGATCTGACAATAGGAGTCCGCCAGATTTACGAAATGATTCCGGAATTTGCATAAAGCTCCTCTTGTACCAATATATTTAGAAAAACGGCAGAGGTTTTCTAAATATGGAGAAAGTGATTCAATACCTTGACGATCTGGTCTGGGGGCCGTGGATGCTGGCACTTTTGCTGGGGACCGGCTGTTATCTGATGCTGCGGCTTGACCTTCTTCCTCTTAAAAATCTGAAATATGCGTTTCGCTGTGCTTTCGGGAGTGAACCGGAGAAAAAGGGCAGTAAGAAACGCGAGGGGAGAGAGTCCGGCAAAGTCTCTTCTCTGGCTTCTCTTACCACGGAACTTGCCATCACACTGGGGATCGGAAATATTGTAGGCGTGGCTACGGCAATGGTTCTGGGGGGCCCCGGGGCGCTGTTCTGGATGGTAATCACAAGCTTTATCGGAATGGCAACCAAGCTGGTGGAAAGCATGCTTGCGGTAAAATACAGAGGAAAAAACGACAGAGGCGAGACAGCAGGCGGGCCCATGTATACCTGCCTGTATGGATTCCCGAACAGAAAGGCGGGAAAAGCGCTGGGGATTGTGTTTGCCCTCTTTGCCGTCACAGCCTCCTTCGGTATGGGAAATATGACCCAGTCCAATTCCATTGCAGATGCCGTGTGGGTGTCTTTTGGCATTCCGAAGGAGAATACAGGACTGTTTCTGACGATAATGACGATTCTGGTAGTTCTGGGTGGAATCGGTGTCATCGGAAAAGTGACACAGATTCTGGTTCCTTTTATGGGTGTCTTTTATCTGTTGGGGGCGCTGGCTGTGATTCTGACTCATATTAATCGGCTTCCTGAGGCCATAACAGGAATTTTGGCAGCAGCTTTTTATCCCCAGGCGGTATCAGGAGGAATCTTCGGCAGTATTACAGTGACAGCATTCCAGTCGCTTCGCTGGGGCGTGTCCAGAGGGATTTTTTCCAATGAAGCAGGTCTGGGGGCCTCGGGGATAACCACGGCGGCTGCGGATACGGAAGATTTTGTGCGGCAGGGCTATATCAGTATGACAGGGGTATTCCTGGACACCGTGGTAGTCTGTACCATTACGGGATTAGCCTTTGCGACTTCCGGCGTGTTGGGGAATATGGACGGGGACGGAAATCTTCTCACCGGCACGGCTCTGACGCTGGCCGCTTTCCGCACAACGCTGGGAAAATGGGGCGGCAGTTTTGTCAGCGTATGCATTGTACTTTTCGCTTTCGCCACGATAATCGGATGGGCTTACCAGGGAGAAAGGGCTTTTGAATTTCTCATGGGCGGAAAATCAAAGTATAACCTCTGGTATCGATTTGCCTACGGGCTGGCTGCTTTTGCGGGGTGTATGTGTTCCCTTGAAGTGGTCTGGAATTTCTCAGATATCTGTAATGCGCTGATGGCAATTCCCAATCTGATTTGTGTTCTGGTCCTGTCCGGGAAAGCCTGCCGGGAAATAAAGACATATGAGCACAGGAAAAAGGAATTGAGATAAATGGGTGTTCGTGATATGATGGTATTTGGCAGCTGCAGACAAGAAGGGGAGGCTCTTTATGTGGCCCGGGCTTGAACTGTCAAGTATTTAAAATATAAATGAGAGAGGAAGAATACCCAAATGTCACGGACTATTGATTATTTTCTGCAATATGTGAAACTGGACACACAATCTGACGAAAGCACAGGAACATCCCCCAGTACCCGAAAGCAGCATGGGCTGGCAGAACTTCTGGTCAGGCAGCTGGAGGAGATGGGGGCATCGGAAATTACATATGACAGGGAGCATTGCTATGTGTACGCATCTGTTCCTGCTTCTAAGGGATGCGAAGAGGCCCCTGTTCTCGGATTTATAGCTCACATGGATACTTCTCCTGCCGTGTCCGGCGCAGATGTGAAGCCGCGGATTGTGGAAAACTATGACGGCGGCGATATCGTACTGAATGAAAAAGAGAATATTGTATTTCGAACAGCGGATTTCCCGGAACTGACAGGTTATAAAGGACAGGACCTGATTGTGACAGATGGAACCACATTGCTGGGCGCAGATGATAAGGCCGGCATTGCGGAGATTATGGCCGCCTGCGAATATCTGCTGAAAACGCCGGAAATAAGACACGGAAAGATTCGCATTGGCTTTACGCCGGATGAGGAAATCGGAGAAGGGACCGATCACTTTGACGTACGGCTGTTTGGAGCGGACTTTGCTTACACGGTAGATGGCGGTGAGTTCGGCGGTATGCAGGATGAAACCTTCAATGCCGCAGGAGCCAGGCTGACAGTGTATGGGAGAAGTGTGCATCCCGGCTCGGCAAAAGGCAGGATGGTGAATTCCATGCTGGTGGCTTTTGAATTTCAGAGTCTGCTCCCCGTATTTCAGAATCCCATGTACACGGAAGGTTATGAAGGTTTTTTCCATCTGGATCAGATTTCCGGAAATGTGGAAGAAACTACGGCGGAATATATTATCCGCGACCATGATAAAAAGCTGTTCCAGGAGAAAAAGCAAGTATTCCTTCAGTGTGCGGATTTTTTGAATCAAAAGTACGGGGAAGGAACCGTTGTTGCCGAGATAAAAGATTCCTATTACAATATGAAAGAAGCGCTGGAGCCGCACATGCATTTGATTGATAATGCCGCGCAGATCATTCGTGAATTGGGCGGTGAACCGGTCATCACTCCCATCAGAGGTGGCACGGACGGCGCAAGGCTGTCCTATATGGGCTTGCCCTGTCCGAACCTCTGTACCGGCGGCGCCAATGGCCACAGCCGTTTTGAATATGCCTGTGTGCAGGAGATAGAGAAGACGACGGAGCTCCTGATCCGGCTTGCGGGGAGGTATGGGGATATATGGAATTAATTAAATGGAATATAGAAAATTGTACCTATATGACATCATAAACATAAAAAGAAACGAGTACCACGCTTGAGCCATAAGGCTGTATGGTTAAAAACTCATTTCTTATTTGACTATAACAGAAAGAGAGAAAAGTCAAGAGAAATGTATAACGAAATTGATTTAGATAAAATAGATTTAGCTGCAGGGCCGCCCACAGAGGAACCCGCCCGTCAATATTACTTTATGGCAAAATGCCGGCAGTGGGTGGAGGCGTTTAAACGGAAAAACGGCCGTCTGCCTGCTGCCTGCGTGACGACCTTTGGCTGCCAGATGAACGCCCGGGACTCCGAGAAGCTGGCAGGCATTTTAGAGAGCGCCGGATATGAGAATACGGACAGTGAAAAAGCGGATTTTGTCATTTATAATACCTGTACTGTCCGGGACAATGCCAATCAGAGGGTGTATGGACGGCTGGGTGAACTGAACCGGTATAAGAAACAGAATCCGCAGATGAAGATTGCGCTCTGCGGCTGTATGATGCAGGAGCAGTCTGTGATTGAGAAGCTGAAAAAAAGCTATTCCTTTGTAGACCTGATTTTCGGCACACATAATATCTATAAATTTGCTGAGCTTCTGTACGCTTCTCAGGAAGCGGAGGGAATGATTATTGACATCTGGAAGGATACGGATAAAATTGTGGAGAACCTGCCGGTAGAACGTAAATTCTCGTTCAAGTCAGGAATCAATATTATGTTCGGATGCAATAATTTCTGCAGCTACTGTATCGTGCCCTATGTGCGGGGACGGGAGCGCAGCAGGGAGCCGGAGGAGATTCTCAGGGAGATTGAATCTCTGGTGGCCGACGGGGTGGTGGAGGTCATGTTACTGGGACAGAATGTGAATTCCTATGGGAAAACGCTGGACAGGCCTGTAAGCTTTGCGGAACTGCTCCGACGTGTGGAGAAAATCGAAGGTCTGCGGCGCATTCGTTTTATGACTTCTCACCCGAAAGATTTGTCGGAAGAACTGATTCAGGTGATGAAGGAGTCCTCCAAAATCTGCCGTCATCTGCATCTGCCCCTGCAGTCCGGTTCCACCAGAATTCTGGAACGGATGAACAGGCGCTATACAAGGGAGCAGTATCTTGATCTGATCCGGCATCTTCGAAATGAGATACCGGATATTGCCATCACAACGGATATTATTGTAGGGTTTCCTGGAGAGACCCAGGAAGATCTGGAAGAGACCATCGATATGGTACGTACTGTGCAATACGATAATGCCTTTACTTTTATCTATTCCAAACGTACCGGGACTCCCGCGGCGGCTATGGAAGACCAGGTTCCCCCGGAGGAAGTGCGTCTGGGCTTTGATAAGCTTTTGAAAGTGGTGCAGGATACAGCCCGCAGTCAGGTGGCAAAATACCAGGGGAAGGTGATGGAGGCATTGATTGAAGAGGTCAATGAAAACGATGTCTCCATGGTCACAGGAAGACTCTCCAATAATATTATTGTACATATTCCCGGAGATGCATCCATGATAGGAAAGCTGGTGTCTGTGTCGCTGGATGAGTGTCACGGTTTTTACTATATCGGACATCCGGTGGGTTCTTCCGAGACTGCTGTATGAAGTTCTTGAGAAGCAGAACCCGGGGGATGGAAGAAAATCATTTTGAGGAATTCAAATATGGAAACAGGTCAAAAGAAAGAGAATGGAGCAGTATTTTCCAGGACAGAACTGCTCCTGGGAAGGCAGGCTATGGATAAGCTGCGGGCATCCCGAGTGGCGGTATTCGGAATAGGCGGCGTGGGCGGATATGTATGCGAAGCCCTTGTGAGAAGCGGTGTTGGAGCCCTTGATCTGATTGACAGCGACAGGGTGAGCCTGTCCAATTTAAATCGTCAGATTATAGCCACCAGGAAAACCATCGGAGCCTATAAGGTGGACGCAATGCGGGAAAGGATTCTGGAGATCAATCCGGAATGCGATGTGCGGGAATATAAATGCTTTTTCCTGCCGGAGACTTCCGAATCCTTTCCATTTCAGAGCTATGATTATATTGTGGATGCGGTGGACACTGTGACTGCAAAGACTGAGCTGGTGCGGAAGGCGACGGAGGAAGGAATTCCTGTGATCAGCAGCATGGGGGCCGGCAATAAGCTGGATGGAAGCCTGTTTCGGGTTGCGGATATCTATGAGACGAAGGTATGTCCTCTGGCCAGAGTCATGAGAAGAGAATTGAAAAAGCGGGGCATAGAGAAGCTGAAAGTAGTTTACTCGGAGGAAGTGCCTGTCTGCCTGGCAGAGACAGGAGTGCAGGAGAACAAGGAAACCTACGGAAGCGAAGGAAAGCTGCAGGAATACGCAGACAGAGATGCAGGCCGCAGGAGTATCCCGGGCAGCGTGGCTTTTGTCCCTTCGGTGGCGGGACTGCTCATTGCCGGAGAAGTAATAAAAGATTTGTGCGGATGATTTCCCCGGGTTGCATTCTGAATTCTTTTATGGTAATATCGTAACAGTTCAAGACAGGTGGCTGAACTGCTGTATCTTATCAATGTGACCAAAGGAAAGAAGCGGAAAAGTACCTGCGACGCGGAGATTTTTCTGAAAGGAAGGAACATATGGCACAATTATGGGGAGGAAGATTTACCGGGGAAACAGACCGGATGGCCTATGAGTTTAACGCATCTATACGCTTTGACCGACGTCTTTTTCATCAGGATATCCAGGGCAGCATAGCGCATGTGACCATGCTGGCCAGGCAGGGAATTCTCACAGAGGAAGAAAAGGACAGCATTGTGCGGGGGCTTACGGATATCCGTGAGGCAGTGGATGCGGGCGACATGGAAATCGATGAGACATGTGAAGATATTCACAGCTTTGTGGAGGCGGCTCTGATTCGTCGAATCGGAGAGGCCGGGAAGAAAATGCATACCGGGAGAAGCCGCAATGATCAGGTGGCTCTGGATATGAGGCTCTACACGAGAGAACATGTGAAAGAAACGGATGCCCTGTTAAAGGAGCTTCTCCGTGTCATTCTGGCAGTCATGGAAGAGAATGTGGAGACTTATATGCCGGGCTTCACCCATCTGCAAAAGGCACAGCCTACCACTCTGGCTCATCATTACGGCGCCTATTTTGAGATGTTTAAACGTGACAGACAGCGGATGGCGGATATTTATAAGCGAATGAATTACTGTCCCCTGGGGGCAGGCGCGCTGGCGGGTACGACCTATCCGCTGGACAGAGAGTATACGGCTTCTCTTATGGAATTTGCAGGACCTACGCTGAACAGCATGGATTCCGTCTCTGACAGAGATTATCTGATTGAATATCTGGCGGCATTGTCCACTATTATGATGCATCTGAGCCGATTTTGCGAAGAAATCATCATCTGGAATTCCAATGAATATCAATTTGTAGAGATAGACGACGCCTATTCCACAGGAAGCAGCATCATGCCGCAGAAGAAGAATCCGGACATTGCGGAGCTGGTGCGTGGGAAGACAGGACGGGTGTACGGCGCGCTGACTGCATTGCTTACAACTATGAAAGGAATCCCTCTGGCATATAATAAGGATATGCAGGAGGATAAGGAACTGTCTTTCGATGCCATGGATACGGTCAGGGATTGTCTGATTTTGTTCACAGGCATGCTGCGAACCATGAAGTTCAGGAAGGAACGCATGGCAGCCAGTGCTATGAATGGCTTCACCAATGCAACCGACGCGGCGGATTATCTGGTGGGAAAGGGTGTTCCCTTTCGGGATGCCCATGGAATTATCGGCCGGCTGGTGCTGTACTGTGTGGAAAAAGATACTTCTATTGACAGACTTTCTCTGGAGGAACTACGGACAGTCAGCGATAAATTTGAGGAAGATATCTATGATGCAGTGGCCTTGAAAACCTGCGTGGAAAAGAGACTGACCCTGGGAGCCCCTGGCCGGGAAGCTATGGAAAAGGTAATTAAAGAACATAATAAATATCTTATGAATGCAGATCTATAACAGCGTAAAAACATTGTGAGGATTTTTGCGGAACTTAAAACAGCGTATGCTCATAGAGGTCCGGATAAATTTACAGACGCATGCATATGCAGCTGGGAATTTATCTAAGTGTGTGGGCCTGTATGAGCATACGCGGAACTTAAAACAGCGTATGCTCATAGAGGCCCGGATAAATTTACAGACGCATGCATATGCGGCTGGGAATTTATCTAAGTGTGTG
>CAJUQT010000021.1:0-50171 GCA_910588225.1 uncultured Acetatifactor sp. | reverse complement strand
ACAGACGCATGCATATGCGGCTGGGAATTTATCTAAGTGTGTGGGCCTGTATGAGCATATGCGGAACTTAAATAAGGAGAAACAAAATGAGCGAAAGATTAAAGGTTGGTGTGTTAGGCGGAACAGGTATGGTAGGGCAGAGATTTATCTCTCTGCTGGAGAATCACCCGTGGTTTGAAGTAACCACAATTGCGGCCAGCCCCCGTTCTGCAGGAAAGACTTATGAAGAGGCTGTAGGCGGCAGGTGGAAAATGGATACTCCCATGCCGGAGGCGGTAAAGAATCTGAAAGTGATGAATGTCAACGAGGTGGAGGCGGTTGCGTCTCAGGTCGATTTTGTATTCAGTGCAGTGGACATGACGAAGGAGGAAATCAAAAAAATTGAGGAGGATTATGCGAAAGCGGAGACTCCTGTGGTTTCCAACAACAGCGCCCACAGATGGACACCGGATGTTCCCATGATGGTGCCGGAGATCAATCCGGGGCATATGGATGTGATTGCATTCCAGAGGAAACGTCTCGGCACGACAAGGGGATTTGTGGCGGTAAAGCCCAACTGTTCCATTCAGAGCTATGCGCCTGTGCTCACGGCCTGGATGGAGTTCGAGCCGGAGGAAGTGATCGCCACTACCTATCAGGCCATTTCCGGTGCGGGAAAGACTTTCCAGGACTGGCCGGAGATGGTGGGAAATATTATCCCCTATATCGGCGGGGAGGAAGAGAAAAGCGAGAAGGAACCTCTGCGCATCTGGGGAAAAATTGAGAACGGCGTCATTGTTCCGGCTGCCGGCCCTGTGATTACCTGTCAGTGTATCAGAGTGCCTGTTCTGAACGGCCATACGGCGGCTGTGTTCGTCAGATTTAAGAAAAAGCCCGCGAAAGAGCAGCTGATTGAGAAGCTCAGAGCTTTCAGCGGAGAGCCGCAGCGTCTGAATCTGCCCAGCGCGCCGAAGCAGTTCATTCAGTATCTGGAGGATGACAACAGGCCTCAGGTGGCTCTGGATGTAAATTTTGAAAACGGAATGGGCATCAGTGTGGGCCGTCTGCGGGAGGACACAGTTTACGATTATAAATTTGTGGGCCTGTCACATAATACTGTGCGGGGCGCCGCAGGGGGAGCTGTTCTGTGTGCGGAACTCCTGAAGGCACAGGGGTATATTACTAAAAAATAATTTAGAAAACAGTTCGGCAAAAGCGAAATCTTTGAGGTGGTATCTCAGAAAATTGAGAACCGGAAAACAGTTGTTCAGATTTTGGGAAAATCCGATTTTGGGAGTCAGTGTGGAGAAAAGTTTATTTATAGCGGAAAAGCCAAGTGTGGCCAGAGAATTTGCAAATGCATTAAAAGTGAATACCGCCTCCAGAGATGGTTATCTGGAATCAGAGCAGGTCATCATCACCTGGTGTGTGGGACATCTGGTAACCATGAGTTATCCGGATGCCTATGATGAAAGGTACAGGCGCTGGAGCTTTGACACAATTCCCTTTTTGCCGGAAGAATATAAATATGAGGTTATCGACAGCTCCAAAAAGCAATATACTATTGTAAGCTCTCTGATGAAGCGGCCGGATGTGACCACTATTTATGTGTGTACGGACTCCGGAAGAGAAGGAGAATACATATACCGGCTGGTGGAGCAGATGTCTGGTGTCAGGGGGAAAGACCGCAGACGTGTGTGGATTGATTCCCAGACAGAGGAAGAAATTTTAAGGGGAATCCGGGAAGCCAGAGATCTGAAAGAATATGATAATCTGAGCGATGCCGCATATCTGCGGGCAAAGGAGGATTACCTGATGGGAATCAATTTTTCCCGGGTCCTCACTCTGAAATATGGTACAACGGTAAAAGATTACCTAAAACGTGACAAGGCAGTGATTTCCGTGGGTCGTGTCATGACCTGTGTTCTGGGAATTATTGTGAACCGGGAGCGGGAGATCCGTTCTTTTGTCAAGACACCTTTTTACAGGGTGCTGGGAAATTTCAGGCTGCATGATAAGGCGCTTCCAGGTGAGTGGAAGGCAGTGGAAGGTTCGGCCTGGTATGCTTCTCCCAAGCTTTACAAGGATAATGGATTTAAGGCGAAAGAAGATGCGGAAAAGCTGACCGCCCATCTGCAGCAGGAGCCGGTGGGCGACATTTTGCTGGACAGCATTACCAGAAAGAAAGAGAATAAAAATCCGCCCCTTCTCTATAATTTGGCAGAACTGCAGAATGAGTGTTCCAGATTGTTCAAAATCAGTCCAGATGAGACATTGCGGATTGTGCAGGAACTATATGAGAAAAAAATGGTCACCTATCCCAGAACAGATGCAAGAGTGCTGTCCACAGCGGTGGCGAAAGAAATTCATAAGAACTTGGGGGGACTGCGTGGCTATCAGACCGCGTCCGCTTATGCCACGGAAATCCTGAGTAAGGGAAGTTACAAGCAAATTGCCAAAACGAGATATGTGAATGATAAACAAATCACAGACCATTACGCCATAATCCCCACAGGACAGGGGCTAAATGGTTTGAACGGACTTGCTCCCCTTTCAGCCAGGGTGTATGAAGTAATTGTGCGCAGATTTCTTGGCATTTTTTATCCGCCTGCCGTATATCGAAAGTTTTTACTGTGTATCAAAGTGAAGGAAGAGCGCTTTTTTGCCAGCTTTAAGGTACTTGCAGAGGAAGGATATCTGAAAGTAATGGCGAAAAAGACCGATGATTCCGACGATAAGACAAATGCTCCGGCCAAAACCGGTCCCCGTGAAGAAAGCCGCAAAGACAGCGGAGAGAACGAGGAGATGGAAATCAAAGGTGACAAAGAATTTATGAAGTTGCTGGAAACCTTAAAAAAGGGCGAGAAGCTGGCAGTAGATTCCTATGAAATCAAAGAGGGAGAGACTTCTCCGCCCAAGCGCTATACATCAGGGAGCATTATTCTCACCATGGAAAATGCCGGGCAGTTTATTGAGGATGAGGAGCTGCGTGCTCAGATTAAGGGAAGCGGCATCGGCACCAGCGCCACAAGAGCCGAGATTCTGAAAAAGCTGGTGAACATCGAATATCTGGCATTGAATAAAAAGACACAGGTGTTGACGCCCACTTTGATGGGCGAGATGATTTATGATGTGGTGGAAAGCTCTATCAGGGCACTCCTGGATCCGGCTCTGACAGCCAGTTGGGAGAAGGGGCTGACCATGGTGGCGGACGGGAATATTACTTCAAAGGAATATATGGACAAGCTGAATGGTTTCGTGGGGCGACGTACAGAGTATGTCAAAAGGCTGAATAACCAGAGGTCCTTATATACACAGTTTCAGGCGGCGGCTGAGAACTACAGAAAATAGAGGCAAGAGTTTTAAATAGAGAGCAGAAAGGCGTTTTATTATGAGTAACAGCATCAGTGTTTCAGAGTTGTATGATTTGCAGGAGACAATAGCGGCGGACTTATTGGAAGGAATCACTTACCCCTGGGAGGTGCTTCCGAAGATTCATGATTTCATTATCAGCCTGGGAGAGAAACTGTCCAAAGACATCTTCGAAGAAAGAGGAGATCATATCTGGGTGGCAAAAAGCGCAAAGGTAGCGCCTACCGCCTGCCTGAACGGGCCGCTGATTATAGATGAAGAAGCGGAAATCCGGCATTGTGCTTTTGTGAGGGGCAACGCCATTGTGGGAAAGGGTGCTGTAGTGGGAAATTCCACGGAGCTGAAAAATGTGATCCTGTTCAATAAAGTGCAGGTACCTCATTACAATTATGTGGGGGACAGTATTCTGGGATTTAAAGCACATATGGGCGCCGGTTCCATTACATCTAATGTGAAAAGCGACAAGACTCTGGTTGTGGTAAAGGGAGACGGAATCTCCATAGAGACCGGTCTGAAAAAAATGGGAGCCATGCTGGGAGACCGGGTGGAAGTAGGCTGCAACAGCGTGCTGAATCCGGGTACTGTCATAGGCAGGAACGCCAATATCTATCCCACCTCCATGGTGCGCGGCGTGGTTCCGGCGGGCAGCATTTTCAAAAAAAGTGGAGAGATCGTAAAAAAATATTAGAAACTCTGGATTTTTTGTCATAAATGTGAGAGAATGAATGAGGACAAAATTTTAGGTCAATTTCCCAATTGATTCATAAAACATACATAGTTGAAAGGAGATTTCACATGATTTATTCAAAGGAAGTTGAAGAAATGTGCACAGTCGCTCAGGGTGTGCACCATGGTTGTGCGCCTATCCCCGAAGAAGCAAAATGGGTTCAGGCGAAAAAGGTGGAAGACATTTCCGGTCTGACACATGGTGTGGGCTGGTGTGCACCTCAGCAGGGTGCCTGTAAGCTGACCCTGAATGTCAAGGAAGGTATTATTCAGGAGGCACTGGTTGAGACCATCGGCTGTTCCGGTATGACCCATTCCGCAGCTATGGCATCCGAGATCCTTCCTGGCCTGACCGTTATGGAAGCGTTGAATACTGACCTTGTGTGCGATGCGATTAATACTGCCATGAGAGAGCTTTTCCTGCAGATCGTTTACGGGCGTACCCAGAGTGCTTTTTCCGAGGAAGGCCTGCCTATCGGCGCCGGACTTGAGGATCTGGGCAAGGGCCTGAGAAGCCAGGTTGGAACCATGTACGGTACTTTGAAGAAAGGTCCCCGTTATCTGGAGATGGCCGAAGGTTATGTGACTGGTATTGCTCTGGACAAGGATGACCAGATTATCGGTTACGAATTTGTAAGCCTTGGAAAGATGACCGACTTCATCAAGAAGGGCGATGACCCGAATACTGCATACGAGAAGGCAAAAGGCCAGTATGGCCGTGTCGCTGATGCCGTGAAGATCATTGATCCCAGAAAAGAGTAAGGTATAAAGGAGGACAGGAAAAAATGGCTTTATTTGAATCATATGAAAGACGTATTGACAAAATTACGGATGTACTGAACAGCTATGGTATCTCCTCTATCGAAGAAGCGGAGAAGATTACCAAAGATGCCGGTCTGGACGTATATGAGCAGGTGAAGAAGATTCAGCCCATCTGCTTTGAAAATGCATGCTGGGCTTACACGGTAGGCGCTGCAATCGCCATCAAAAAGGGCTGCCGCAAGGCCGCGGACGCTGCAGCAGCTATCGGAGAAGGACTGCAGGCATTCTGTATTCCCGGTTCTGTGGCCGATACCCGCAAGGTGGGGCTGGGACATGGAAATCTGGGCAAAATGCTTCTGGAGGAAGATACCGACTGCTTCTGCTTCCTGGCAGGACATGAGTCTTTTGCAGCCGCGGAAGGCGCGATCGGTATCGCTGAGAAGGCCAACAAGGTTCGTCAGAAACCTCTGCGTGTTATCCTGAATGGTCTTGGAAAAGACGCCGCGAAGATTATTTCCCGTATTAACGGATTTACTTTTGTAGAGACAGAATATGACCCTTACACCAACGAAGTGAAGGAAATCGAGAGAATTGCTTATTCTGAAGGCCTTCGTGCAAAGGTGAACTGCTATGGATCCAACAGCGTTCCCGAAGGTGTTGCTATTATGTGGAAGGAGAATGTGGATGTATCCATCACGGGTAACTCCACCAATCCAACCAGATTCCAGCATCCTGTGGCAGGTACCTATAAGAAGGAGAGAACCGAAGCCGGCAAGAAGTACTTCTCCGTTGCTTCCGGCGGCGGCACAGGACGTACACTGCATCCGGATAATATGGCGGCAGGCCCTGCTTCCTATGGCTTTACAGATACCCTGGGACGTATGCACTCTGACGCACAGTTCGCAGGCTCTTCCTCTGTTCCCGCACACGTTGAGATGATGGGACTGATCGGTATGGGCAATAACCCCATGGTAGGAGCTACCGTGGCCGTGGCTGTAAGCATCGAGGAAGCTGCGAAGGAAAATCGTTTCTAAGAAATATTCCAGGTTCTAAATATACCTTGTAAATTAAAAACGCCGAAAGGCTTGAAGGTACCGCAATCTTTAAGGATTGCGGTATTTTTCTATAAAAAAGGCAAGACAGATCTTTATTGAATCTTTATTGGCATAAACGTTGACGGAAGCCGAAAAAGAGAATATAATAAAAATTACTTCACATTTTTAGTATTCGAATTCATTTATAAAATGTTTATTGTGTGCTTTCTATGACGACGTTCAGATGGGAGGCATTTTATATTATTTCAGAGTAATGAAATCGGATTACCCAAATGATAGGATAGAAGGAGAAATTATGGACGGGAATAATCAGTACAACAATAATCCTGATCAATATGGTCAGGATGGTCAGTACAGCCAGAACAATCAATATGGGCAGAACGGCCAGTACACCTCGAATAATCAGTATAGCGGGCAATACAGTCAAAATGATCAGTACAATCAGAACCAAAATGGTCAATACAGCAATTATCAGGATTATACGGCAAATATTCCCTATCAGGTTCCGCCAGGTTCCGCGGCGGATAATGCGACAAATGGTCTCCAGATTGCCGGACTTGTCTGCGGTATTCTTGCAATCTGCTCCAGCTGCTGTTATGGTGTTCCGGGATTGATTCTGGGAATTGCCGGACTTATATGTGCAATTATGGGTAATAGACAGAGCAAAAACGGTGTGGGAACGGCAGGATTGGTCTGCTCCATTGTCGGTCTGATCTTCGGTATTATCATGTCTGCTTTTTGGGGAATGATCATAGGAGAGATCATTGCGGAGATGATGGATGAAATGATGTACTATTAAATGAAAAAGCAAAAGGATTTGGAAACAGAACTTTTTCAGATAGGCCTGATTTTCGGGATAATCGGAATTGGAGTATGGATGGTTTATCGATGCTGGCTCCATGACGTATTGCCGCATATTCCCTGTATGTTTGATATGGTATTGGGAATTTATTGTCCCGGCTGCGGTGGCACAAGGGCGGTAAAAGCTTTGCTGCAGGGACGCATTCTCCTGTCCGCCTGGTATCATCCGCTGATTCTGTATATGGTAATTGTCGGAGGAGGTTTTATGCTGTCACAGGGATTACACAGAGCCGGTGTCAAAGTGATAAAGGGCTGGAAGTTTCACAAATGGTACCTGTATTTGGCTATTGCGATTCTTGTTATTCATTTTTTTCTGAAAAATATACTTCGATTTGTATGGGGTATTACTTTATAGCGAAAGCTATGGCGGCAGAAGTGAAGCATTGGTTTGAGTACAAATGTTTGAGTATAAATACAAAATAAGGTAAATGTTTGGATAAAGCACTGCGAGCTTATAATATAAACCTGGCAGAAGAAAGGAAAAGGTAACAAAATGGATAAAAAAACAACGGATATAGTGGCATATTTTACGATTTTCGGATGGGTTGCGGCATATGCGGCCGGAGACAGAGAAGCATCCCGTTTTCACCTGAACCAGGGGCTGGTGATAAATCTTACTTTGATTATCCTTACAATGCTGACACGGGTTCCCTTGATCAGGATTGTGGCATATGTGCTGGAATTTGCGGCAGTTATGTTCTGGATAATGGGAATTCTGTACGCGGTCAGAGAGCAGGAGAGTGAGGTTCCTATTCTGGGAGGAATCAAACTTTTAAAATGAGTCAGCTACAGAAAATTTCACACTTTGTGGAGTATCTGATTACGGGGCTGTCGCACTAAGAAATTAGTGCGCAGCTCTTTTTCTAAAAAGCAGAAGCATACCACAACGGATGCCTTTGTTGCGCAAAATTTCCTAAGCGGTCAGAAATTTTCCTGAACGACAAAAAGCACAAAAACAGGAGGGGCCTCCCAGGCTCCCTCCCCGTTTCTTTTTCAGCTCCGCCGAAATCAGTATTGTGTTGAAATGCTTTCTTCAATCCTGAAATATGTATGCTGCCGCTATGAAACCGGCAGCCGTGCTTCTTCGCCAATGGAGTAGAAAAATTTATTCATTTTCATATTCGATGGTTAAATCTGTGTCCGTGGGTTCTTCTCCATGCAGAAACGAGATAATAATCTGGACACGTTTGTATGCTCTGGAATAGTTTTGTCTGGCATATTCTGCGGTATATTCATTATAGGAACCATTACCATAGGCATCGTGATAGCTTTTTACCGCTTCCGTCATATATTCGCTGGATTCCTTTGCAAGATCTTCCAGATAATCAAACTCATCCGGGAAATCCAAATCGGCAAAGGTCTGAAATGCAGTGTCCAGATCGTCCAGATACCCTAAAAGCTCTGTGGCTGCGGAATCTGACTGGGCATCTATACCGTTAATGGAAGTATCTATCTCCGAGATTTTGGTACAGAACTCATCCATACTTTTCCGGAAGCGGGTCAATGCAGGATCCTCGCCGCAGGCTGTGAGTGCCACTATTACAATAAATGCCGCGAAAATTACCTTTGCTTTTTTACCCATTCCTGAACCTCCATTTTCATTCCTGTCAACAAAATTCTATTAAAATCTACCACATCACGGATATTTTTGCAACTGTTTTTACCATTAAATTGGATAAATACGCCCCTTTACGAATAATTCATGTCTGTGGTATGATAATAAATGAATTTTTCAGGGATGAGAGAAAGGACCCCTTTACTGATATGACAAGAAGTGAATTTAATGATATAGCAAAATATTACCTGTATCTTGACGGAGCCACCGGTTCTAATCTGGTCAGGGCCGGTATGCCTTCCGGAGTGTGTCCGGAGCGGTGGATACTGGAGCATCCGGATGTAATGCTGGAGCTGCAGAAACAATATGTTGCGGCCGGTACCAATATTCTCTATGCTCCAACTTTTACCGCCAACCGAATTAAACTGGCCGAGTACGGATTGGAAGAACAGATGGATTCTGTCATTCGAAAGCTCGTTGCAATCTCGAAAGCTGCTGTCTCGGAAGCCTCGCAGCCGGTATATATTGCCGGAGATCTGACGATGACGGGCGAACTGCTGAAACCACTTGGCAATATGAAGCTGGAGAAGCTGATTACCATCTATAAAGAACAGATTACCGCTTTGGAACAGGCAGGTGTGGATTTACTGGTAATAGAGACGATGATGAGTCTGGCTGAAACCAGGGCGGCACTCATTGCGGCGAAAGAAGTCAGTGAGCTGCCCGTGATGGTGACATTGACTTTTGAGGCGGACGGAAGGACACTGTACGGCACAGATGCGAAGACGGCCGCTGTGGTTCTGGAAAGTCTGGGCGCCTCTGCCATAGGAGTGAACTGTTCCACCGGGCCGGCTCACATGCGGCAGATTGTAGCCGACATGGTGTCAAGTACAAAAGGGGTTCCCATCATTGCAAAGCCCAATGCGGGCCTTCCCTGTCTGGATGAAGCGGGGAATACCTTTTATAATATGAACGCAGATGAATTTGCAGATGAGATGAAATTGCTGGTGGAGGCCGGTGCTTCCCTGTTGGGCGGCTGCTGCGGAACTACACCGGAATATATCAGAAGACTTCGTGATATTTTTGGAACCGGTCCTGTTCCTGGCCTGAAACGAAAAGCGGACGGAATCAGAATGCTTTCTTCAGAGCGACAGACTGTGGAGTTCGGCCTGGACGATGGATTTTTCATTGTAGGGGAAAGGATTAATCCCACAGGAAAAAAGATTTTGCAGTCACAGCTGCGGGAAGGCAATTTTGATAAAGTGCTGCAATTTGCCGAAGAACAGGAAAAAAGCGGCGCCCGGATTCTGGATGTCAATATGGGAATGAGCGGCATTGATGAAAAGGGAGTTATGCTTCAGGCGCTTGACGAAATCAGTATGGTGACAAATCTGCCTCTTTCTCTGGATTCCAGCCATGTGGATGTACTGGAAGCGGCGCTTCGTCATTATCCGGGCAGAGCGCTGGTAAATTCCGTATCTATGGAAAAGGAGAAAATGGACATGCTGCTGCCTCTGGTCAAAAAGTATGGGGCCATGTTCATTTTGCTTCCGCTTTCCGACAGAGGTCTGCCGGAGAACATCCAGGAGAAAAAGCAGATTATTGAGACCGTGCTGGAAAGAGCATACTCTCTGGGTTTGCAGGATGAGGACATCGTTGTGGACGGGCTTGTGTCCACTGTAGGCGCCAATAAAAAAGCAGCGCTGGAGACACTGGAAACCATTCGATACTGCAGAGAGAAAGGACTTGCTTCTATCTGCGGCCTATCTAATATTTCCTTTGGAATGCCGGAGAGAAGTTATGTCAATACGGCATTTTTGACGCTTGCCATCCGAGAGGGACTGACCATGGCAATTGCCAATCCTTCGCAGGAACTTCTGGTCAGCTGTGCTCTGGCAACGGACATGCTGCTGAACAGGGAGGAGGCAGATATCCGTTATATAGAATATGCAGGGACCATAGCAGAAGACCGGATTCGGAAAGAGGCCGCGCCGCAGAGACCGCCGAAGGAGACCGCCTTACAAAAGCCGTCGGAGAAAATGGCGGTAGAAGGCGCAGAAGACCGAAAGGGAGTGACGCAGGAGGCTGAAAGCAGACAGCTGTCTGATAAAGCCTGTGAATGTTTATCTGTGAAGCCGGAAAACGGACTTAGAATAACAATCCGAAATTCAGTTCTGAAAGGGAATCGAAAGGGAATCGCCGCTCAGGTTCGTGAAGCTCTTGCAGAGGGCGAAGAGCCTTCAGCTTTACTGCAGGAAGTACTGCTGCCGGCTATCAATGAGGTAGGAGAATTATTTGATAAAGGAAAATACTTTCTTCCACAGCTGATTGCCAGTGCGGAGGCAATGAAAAATGCCATAGAAATTCTGGAGCCGCTTCTGCTTCGAGAAACGGATTCCGGGGACAGGCCAGTAGTGATTATTGCCACAGTAGAAGGAGATATTCATGATATCGGTAAAAATCTTGTGGCACTGATGTTGAAAAATTATGGATTTCAGGTGATCGATCTGGGTAAGGATGTGCCGAAAGAAGATATTATCAGAGCGGCAAAGGAAAATCACGCACAGATTATAGCGCTCTCCGCGTTGATGACCACCACAATGCGGCGAATGAGGGAAGTTATCGCATATGCCAGAGAAGAGGGGCTGACTGCAAAAGTAATGATAGGCGGTGCGGTTATCACGCAGGACTATGCGGATGAAATCGGAGCGGACGGTTATTCCGCAGATGCAGCCGAGGCGGTAAAGCTGGCTTGGAGACTGACAGGCAAAAATGAGCCCACAGGGGCATAAAACATATACAGCATGAAGAAAGCATGTATGACAAACATAATCAGGAGGATTCATATGACAGGTGCAGATGCCATCATTAAATGTCTGGAGGCAGAAGGCGTAACCACGGTATTCGGATACCCTGGTGTAGCAATTTGTCCTTTTTACAACAGTATATTGGAGTCAGATATCAGAACGATTCTCATTCGGACGGAGCAGAATGCGGCTCATGCTGCCAGCGGAGTGTCCAGAATTACAGGGAGCCCCGGAGTCTGTGCTGTTACCTCCGGCCCCGGCGCCACCAATGTGATCACCGGAATTGCAACAGCCTTTGCAGACAGTATTCCCTTAATCTGCATTACGGGTCAGGTGAACAGCGAACTTCTGGGCAGCGACGTATTCCAGGAAGCCGATATTACGGGAGCGGTGGAGTCTTTCGTAAAATACAGCTATCTGATCAGGAATGTAAACGATATTCCCAGGATTTTCAAGGAAGCTTTTCACATAGCAAACACAGGCAGAAGAGGCCCTGTGCTGATAGATGTGCCCATTGACATTCAAAATGCGGCAATCAGTAAATTCAAATATCCTGAGGAAGTTTCTCTGCGTACGTACAAGCCTACCGTAAAGGGACATGCGGTACAGATTAAAAAAGTAATAGCGGAGCTGAAAAAAGCTAAAAGACCTATTATCTGTGCAGGCGGCGGTGTTCTGCTGAGCGACGCACAGGACGAGCTGCGCAAATTTGCAGAAGATCATGGCGTTCCAGTGGTATCTACTATGATGGGAATCGGTGTCATGCCGACAGATCACCCGCTTTACTATGGGATGGTGGGAAATAACGGACAGCCTTATGCCAACCGTGCCATGAACGACTCGGATCTTCTGATTATGGTAGGCGCCCGGGTAGCGGATCGAGCGGTGAACCAGCCGGATATGATTACCAGGAATAAAGTGCTTGTGCACATTGATGTGGACCCTGCGGAAATCGGTAAAAATGCAGGTCCGACCATTCCGCTGGTAGGAGACGCCAAACATGTTTTTCAGGATTTTGAAATGGAAGAGTTTTCCTGCAGTTTTGAGGAATGGATTGCCGTGCTGAACGAATATCGCAATACCCTGGCCAAAACGCGCAGGCCGAATCCTGCTTATGTGGACCCTGCGGCATTTATCGAAAAGCTTACGGTCAAAATGGCGGAAGATGCCGTCTATGTGGCAGATGTGGGACAGAATCAGATCTGGTCCTGTACTTATGCAAAGGTGAGAAAAGGTAAATTCCTGACCACCGGCGGAATGGGTACTATGGGGTATTCTATTCCTGCGGCTGTAGGCGTCAAAGCAGTAGAGCCTCAAAGGCAGGTGGTTGCCGTATGCGGGGACGGTTCCTTCCAGATGTCCATGATGGAACTGGCCACAATGTGTCAGCATGATATTCCTGTGAAAATTGTGGTATTAAAAAATAATTGCCTGGGAATGGTGCGTCAGTATCAGCACTTTACCTATATGGATCATTATTCTGTAATTGATTTATCAGGAAGTCCTGATCTGGAAAAGCTTTCCGCCGCATATAATATTCCTTTCCTGCGATTGAAGGATATGGATAAATGTGAAGAAACTATCGACGCCTTCCTGCGGGAAGATAAATCCATGATCCTGGAATGTATCATAGATCCCATGGATCTGGTATAGATCACGGTTTTGGATCCTGATTTGTACTTACAGAACTGGAATAGGAGGCAAAATGAAGAAAAGAATATATTCCGTATTGGTGGAGAACCGTTCCGGTGTATTGTGTAAGGTGGCGGGACTGTTTTCCAGACGTTGTTTTAACATAGACAGCCTGGCTGTGGGAGAGACGGATGACAGAACCGTATCCTGCATGACCATTGTCAGCAGTGGTGACGAGAGAACCATTGAACAGATTGAAAAACAGCTCAATAAGAAGCTGGATGTCATAAAGGTCAAGACATTTACGGAGCAGCAGTGTATCACCAGAGAGCTGATGCTTATCAAAATAAAATATAATAAAAACAATCGTCGGGAGATTATGGAACTCTGTGAGATTATGAAAGCACAGATTGTGGACATGTCAAAGCATTTTATGATGATTCAGATTTGTGACGAACCTGAGAAGATAAAGCTTTTGATTAAAATGCTTCAGACCATTAGTATTGTGGAAGTGGCCAGAACAGGAACATTGGCTCTTTCCAAATGCGGAGAAAACGATGAAGGCTGATGAAATGAGTAAAGTGAAGAAAAAAACTGTCTGTATGCTGGCAGCTATGGCAGCCCTTGTTCTGATTGCAGGTGCGGCATTTGGCGGAATCAAACGATATCGGGTCCATTTGAGGGAGCAGGAGAGAAAACAATCCGGTATTGTGCTGGCATTTGACGATTATTCGCCTGATAATTGGGAACAGTATTTTGATTTGTTTGATGAATATGATGCCAAAGTGACTTTTTTTGTGAATGCTGCGTATCCTACGGAATTCTGTGAAGCTGCCAGAAAACGGGGACATGAGATCGGATGTCATACCACAGGTCATGCAAACCTGACAGAGCTTACGGAAGAAGAGATATATGAACAGGCAATTGCTCCGATAGCTGTTTTCAGAGAAGCGGGATATGAGTTTACCACGTTTGCCTATCCTTATGGTGCTTATACGGATGAACTCAATGAGCTGCTGTTACAGCATTATAATGTGGTGCGTGGGGCTTTTAAATGTGAGCCTCATGTGAAGGACTATATGAAAAGAGGTTTTGTGGAGTCCATGTCTCTGGACAATGCAAACTATGAATCCAGGGAACAATATGAAGCCCGAATCCTGGAAATTCTCACTGTAATGAGCGAGGCAGAAGAAGGTGCGGTGGTTCCTGTCTATTCTCACGCCATAGGAGACGGGGACTGGTGTGTCACGGAGGAAAACCTTGAATTCCTTCTGCAAAAGGCAAAAGAGATGGACCTGAAATTTTATACCTTTCAGGAACTGCAGTAATAGAAAAGCCAGGGAACATTATTGACATTCCTTTCGGAACTTGATATGATAACAAAAAGCTTTTTCGAAGAAAAGAGAGGTGAAATGGAGATGCAGAAAAAAGTATTTCAATTGCTGGTAAACAATACTTCCGGCGTGTTAAGCCGTATCGCCGGGCTTTTTGCCAGGAGAGGCTACAATGTGGAGAGCATTACCGCCGGTGCCACTGCCGATCCCCGTATCACCAGAATCACAATTGTGGCTTCCGGTGATGATGTAATTTTAGAGCAGATTGAGAAGCAGCTTGCAAAGCTTGAGGATGTCCGCAATATCAGAGAACTGAAACCGGAGGTAAGTGTGTTCCGGGAATTGCTTTTGATTAAGGTGCGTGCCACTGCCGAGCAGAGGCAAAATGTGATTGCTGTTACCGATATTTTCCGGGCTAAAGTTGTGGATGTGGCACCGGAGAGTCTGATGATTGAACTGACTGGGAATCAGCAGAAGATAGATGCTTTTATCAGCATGCTGGATGGACACGAGATTCTGGAACAGGCGAGAACAGGAATTGCCGGTCTGGCAAGAGGCACGGAACAGATTGTATATTTAGATTAGCTCCAGGGTAACCTGTCAGTTATATAAGCATGGTAACATGTGTTATTTATGCGGCTGCAGGATTGTAACCATGCAGTCTTCAGCCAAAACAACGAATTGGAGGAAAGTAAAATGGCAAAGATTTTTTATCAGGAGGATTGCAATTTATCTCTTTTGGAAGGGAAAACCATCGCGATTATCGGTTATGGCAGTCAGGGACATGCACATGCACTGAACCTGAAGGAGTCGGGCTGTAATGTCATTATCGGTCTGTACGAGGGTTCCAAATCCTGGGATAAGGCTGTGAAGCAGGGCTTTGAGGTATTTACTGCTGCTGAAGCGGCTAAGAGAGCTGATATTATTATGATTCTGATTAACGACGAGAAACAGGCCGATCTGTACAAGAAGGATATTGAGCCTAATCTGGAAGCAGGCAATATGCTGATGTTTGCCCACGGATTTAATATTCATTTCGGCTGTATTGTGCCGCCTGCGGATGTGGACGTGACCATGATCGCACCCAAGGGACCGGGACATACTGTGAGAAGCGAATACCAGGAAGGAAAAGGGGTTCCCTGTCTGATTGCAGTGGAACAGGATGCCACAGGCAAGGCACAGGATATTGCCCTTGCTTATGCGCTGGGTATCGGCGGCGCCAGAGCAGGCGTCTTGGAGACCACTTTCCGCACGGAGACTGAGACGGATCTGTTCGGTGAGCAGGCGGTGTTATGCGGTGGTGTCTGTGCCTTGATGCAGGCAGGCTTTGAGACGCTGGTGGAAGCCGGGTATGATGAGAGGAATGCTTATTTTGAATGTATCCATGAGATGAAGCTGATTGTAGACCTGATCTATCAGAGCGGCTTTGCCGGCATGAGATACTCCATTTCCAACACTGCGGAGTACGGCGACTATATTACCGGACCGAAGCTGATTACCGAAGAGACCAAGAAGACCATGAAAAAGATTCTCAGTGACATTCAGGACGGAACCTTTGCGAAGGAATTCCTGCTTGACATGTCTCCCGCAGGACGTCAGGTTCATTTTAAGGCCATGAGAAAGCTGGCCTCCGAGCATCCTTCGGAGAAGGTAGGCGAAGAAATCAGAAAGCTCTACAGCTGGAATAACGAAGATGACAAACTGATCAATAATTAATTTTACATCCACGGCGACTGCTTCATCGGGCAGTCGTCTTTTCCTTTCTGATGTTTTATAAATATCTTAAGATTTTCTTGGGAAATCTCAGCAGCATTCATTTACTTTTCTCACATATACTATAACCATCACAGAAGAAACGGGAGGACGTGTTTATGGATTTATCTTCTTTGACCTATTATTTTACCAGATATGGAGCAGTTGCCATTTTTGTAATCGTACTTCTGGAATATTTGAATTTGCCGGGATTTCCGGCAGGAATTATCATGCCGCTCTCCGGAGTAATGGCGGCAAAGGGGAATATTCATTTCTTTTGGGTAATGGTTATCTCCGTTTCGGCCGGACTGCTTGGAAGTCTGATTCTGTATGGGCTGGGCCGCAAAGGCGGTGACCTTTTTCTGAAGGCATATATCAGAAAGTTTCCAAAACAAAAAGAGGTACTGGAGAAAAATCTGGACTGGATACGGAAGAAGGGCTGTATCGGTGTATTCCTTGGGAAGCTGATTCCCATGATCAGAACAATTGTTTCTATCCCTGCAGGCGTAATCAGAATGGATTTGCTGAAATATATTGTCAGTTCCACCTGCGGTATTATAATCTGGAATTTTGTTTTTGTCGGTGCGGGCTATGTGATGGGGGATCAGATTTTTCAGCTGCTGGGTGCAGTATAAACGTTGAAAGCTGACTGTGTCAGAGGGAAAGCAGATATGGAAAGGATGAAACAGATATGAGAATAGCGTTGATGACCAATAATTATAAGCCGATTATAGGCGGAGTTCCGATTTCCATCGAACGATTGGCTGCCGGATTGGTTAGAATGGGGCATGAAGTGACCATTTTTGCTCCTTCTTATGCAAAGTCACAGGAAACAGAACAGCAGGATGTGGAATCGACGAATTCTGCGGAATCAGAAATCTCTGAGGAGCAGGTATTTCGGTATGCCACGGCTTTGAAGCATTTTATCGGAGGTATTGTACTGCCAAACCCTTTTGATATTAATATTGAGCGGGAATTCAGGAAAAATTCCTATGATATCATTCATGTACATCACCCTATGCTTATTGGCAGAACTGCTGTTTACTTATCGAAAAAATATAAGATTCCTCTGGTATTTACCTACCACACCAGATATGAGCAATATGTAAAATACTATACCCATGGCATTGGCAGAGTGGATAAAATCATGCCCCTTTATCTGCGGACTTTTTTGCGGCATTGTGATCTTGTGTTTGCGCCTACAGGCGGAATGCAGCAATATCTCACAGAAAAATGCCGGATGTCTCAGGGAAGAACATGCGTTCTTCCGACCGGAATTGATGAGAAAACATTTACTGCAACTGCGGAACAGGGAAATGAAATCCGGGCTTTTTACCAGGCGGAGCAAATTCCGCTTCTTCTTACCGTATCAAGAATGGCACATGAGAAAAATGTGGCGTTTCTGCTGGAAAGCCTGGCAAAAGTAAAGTCACTTTACGGGAAGCCTTTTCGAATGTTGATGATTGGAGAAGGGCCGGACAGAGACATGTTGAAAAAACGAAGTGAAGTACTCGGCCTGGAAGATACTGTGATTTTTACAGGTACAGTTCCAAATGAAAAGATTGCACCCTATTATAAGGCGGCGGACGGATTTCTCTTTGCTTCCAGAACAGAGACTCAGGGAATCGTAGTTTTGGAGGCTTTTGCCGGCGGAACACCTGTGATTGCAGTGAAAGCCACAGGAGTGGAAGATGTGGTGGATGATGGAATAAACGGTTTTCTTACCAGAGAAGATACAGACGAATATGCCGGAAAGGTTACAGCGTTTCTGAAGCTGCTCCAGAGAGAGAGCACAGATGGTATGTCCTATGAAAAATTATCAGAGAGTGCCTTTCAAAAAAGCTGCCTTTATCGCGAAGAAGCAGTTGCCATTAAAGCCGTTCATTATTATAATGATGTTATTGCACAAAAAGCAATACAGAAAAAGCGGGATATACGGCTGCTGCCGGCTGGATAGGGCGGCAGTTATCGGAATAGCTGTTTTATTATCGAAACCGCAGACAAAACGGAGGGCAGTATATGGAACAGAAATATCATGTTCTGGTGGTAGAGGATGATAAAGAAATAAGAGAGGGTGTCGAAATCTATCTGAGGAATCAGGGCTATGAAGTATTTCAGGCGGCAAACGGAGCAGAGGGACTGAGGATAATCGAGCAGGAGGAGGTCCATCTGGCCATAGTAGACATTATGATGCCGGTGATGGACGGCGTCACCATGCTGATGAAGCTCAGATCAAAAGAATATGAATTCCCTGTGATCATGTTGTCTGCCAAATCTGAGGAAGTGGATAAAATAATGGGGCTGAATATGGGAGCGGACGATTATGTGACAAAACCATTTACCCCTCTGGAACTGCTGGCCAGGGTAAACTCGCACCTGCGCAGATATTCCAAATATCTGTCAGTGAAGGAAGACGGCAATCAGGATCATATTTATACTATCGGCGGACTGGAATTAAACGAAGATACCGTGGAAGTAAGTGTGGACGGAGAACCTGTGAAGCTTACCCCTATGGAATTCAAAATTGTACAGCTGCTGATAAAAAACCCGGGCAGAGTGTTTTCCGCAGATGAAATCTATGAGCGTATCTGGAATGAGAAAGCGGTAAACACAGATACCATCATGGTTCATGTGAGAAATATCAGAGAAAAAATCGAAATTGATCCCAAGAATCCGAAATACCTGAAGGTAGTCTGGGGAGTCGGATATAAAATAGACAGACAGTAAGACAGAGAAGACAATGTAATGTATAAAAGAGCAGACATATATGTCTGTGCTCTGGGACGGAAAGGCATGGGGATTTGTATGGATTTTAATCAGGAAAAAGAACAGCTGAAAGTGCCGAAGGAACTGCCGGAAGAAAATGATATTCGGAGAAGCAGTTCAAAAAAGGGAATTGTCCGCAGGGCACACGGGAACAAATCATGGCTTTATCAGGGAATTGCCATGAGCCTTGTATTTGCAATGCTTTTCAGCTGCTTTTACGGGGTGTTCCGCTCCAGAGCCAAAGAATATGAAGAAAGTCCGCTGGAGACCACTGCAAATATTGCCTGGCTATACCAGAGCTGCTACCTGCTTTACCGGGATTTGTACAATGTTCAGCATGAAGAAATTCTGGATTATACTGATATTTACCTGGAAATGGACGAGGCATACAGCTGGATGCTGGATGAAAAGCAAAGGACAGAATATGGTATTTTGCTAAACCTTGTTGAAGAATCCAGGGCTTTTGAAGAATACCTGTCCCAGAGCAATCTGGATGAAAACTGGCTGGAGGATGCCATAGGTCAGGGGATTCTGGATGAAAACCTGATAAATGAATATATTGCAGAAGGAAATCTGGACAGCAGGTGGCTGGAAAGATACAGAGACGGAAGCAGCACATACAATCTGAACAGAGAAGCATATTCCGGTCTGAATGAGACAATTGTAAATATGGAAACATATTTTGCAAACCTGGAGGCTGGCTTCAAAACGCTCAACAATAGCTATGATTACATTATCGAGGACCAGGTTACCGGCAAATATGTTACCAATATGTCCGTGGATGACAGGAATCGAAGCGCAGAAGCACAGTATTTCAGGCTCAGCTTTACTTTTGACAGTCTCGGCAATGTAAGCATCGGTGACACCATATGCGGAAAAAATGAGAGTTATGTCCGGAAATATGCCAATGAAGCAATTCGGGGAAGCTCTCTGGCCGGTCTGGCAGGGGATACTGTTTTATTGAGTAAATATGTGAAAATCAGACAGCCGGTGGATTGCACCATTACCTTTGCGGTTTCCAAAGAAGCATGGGATACCAGAAACGACGGCTTTTATGTGGGAACATTTGCCTCCAATACGAACTATGAATTTGATATTCAATATTATTCATCTTATTATAATGATTATATACATGCCTACTATGAGATAGGATTGCCTGGGATTCTGCTCCTGTGCATGCTGTTCATGGCATTGCTGGGGCTGTTACTGCCCATACCGCATCATGCAAAGCCCTGGAAAAGTGAAAAAATGTGTGCTCTGTCTTTTGAACTGCTTTTCTGCATCGGTTTTACATTATTTCTTATCATGACACCAATAATGATTCTGATCGGCAACGTGGCCAGCGGCCAGGCAGGGGGGGCATTTGGGGAATATCTGGAAATTCCGCCTGAGGCTGCGCATCTTCTGGTGGGAGTCATTAACCTGACGGCGCTTATGCTGTTTTTCTTCAGCTGCTGGTACATTGGCATATGTACCAGAGCGGTGAAGGAGCTGGGATTGAGAGAATATATTAAAAAGAGAAGCCTGATTTACAGTTTCTTTCCATATATGAAAGGAAAGGCACTGGATATCTACAATTCATTCGCACACATGGATTTGACTCGGAATGCAAACAGAAGCATTATCAAGCTGCTGCTGGCAAATGGTATAGTACTGTTTTTTATCAGCAGTCTGTGGGTCGGAGGATTTGCCGTGACTCTGATATATTCTCTGGTATTGTATCTGGTTCTGCGAAAATATATCAGCCAGCTGCAGAAGAGATATGGCATTTTGCTCAAAGCGGTGGATGAGATTGCGGAAGGTAATTTGAATGTAACTATCAATGAAGACCTGGGAGTATTCGAACCTTTTCGGGAACAGATTTTCAAAATTCAGGATGGTCTCCAGAAAGCTGTGGATGTGGAGGTGAAGAGCCAGCGGATGAAAGTGGAGCTGGTGACCAATATGTCTCATGATCTGAAGACACCTCTCACAGCTATAATCACTTATGTCAATCTTCTGAAAGAGGACATCACTGAAGCACAGCGGAGAGAATATCTGGCCATACTGGAGAGAAAGTCCCTGCGGTTGAAAAGCTTGATTGAAGATTTGTTTGAATTCAGCAAGGCCAATTCCCAGAATATCACATTGAACATTATGGATGTGGATATTATGAATCTGGTGAAGCAGGTGGCATTTGAAATGTCGGATAAAATTAATGAAGCGGGATTGGATGTACGGATGAATTTGACAGAAGAGAAGATTATCCTGCCGCTTGATAACCAGAAAACATATCGTATTTATGAGAATCTGTTTGGCAACATTGCAAAGTATGCGCTCACTGGAACCAGAGTCTACGTAAATGGTTTCCGCATTGGCAATACAGTGGTTATCACGCTGAAGAACATCTCCGCTCAGGAAATTACAGTGGATTCTTCCGAACTGACGGAACGTTTTGTGAGAGGAGATGCTTCCAGAAATACCGAAGGCAGTGGGTTGGGACTTGCCATAGCGAAAAGCTTTACTGAACTGCAGGGCGGTGAACTGTCGCTGGAAGTTGACGGAGATTTGTTTAAGGTTACTACCACATGGCATATGATAGCTGAACAGGATTTATCCCGAGGCACACCCGAATATCCTGTGAAGGCAATTTAGGGTAGCCCCAGAAAGAGGAATCTTTTACATTTGAATTGTAAAAGGTTCCTTTTTTCTGTATTTTATGCAACAATGAAAGTAGATAACTGGAAGATGCCGTTAACGGATCTTATGTTTACTATGATAAACCGGAGGGGGATTACGTTGAGTCTGAAATTACGCAATTATATGAAAACCGTACATCCAGGAATGGAAATATCAAAGCCGGGCTATCTGAAACAGCAAATGAAATTGAACCCTGGAAACATTTGAGACATCCAGCAGAAAAGAACAAAGCCCCAGGCTTCCATAGGGCTCGGGTGTCTGTATGACGTGATGAACCGCATGATCCTGGAGAGTGACTGCTGTAAATGTAAATTTGATGAAATGTTTGTGAGGGCGGCGAATAAAAAGACAAAATTTGACCATACTTCGAGTATGAGTGAAGAAAAGTCAGCGCTAAAAAGTAATTTTCGAAAATTTGATTATTATGTACTTTTATTTTTCTCCCTGGCCTTTATAGGCTGGTTTTGGGAAGTAGCTTTATTCTTTTTTACGAACCATGCATTTATCAACAGAGGTATATACAAAGGTCCTTATCTTCCCATTTACGGCGTGGGGGGACTTCTGCTCTGCTTTCTTTTTCGGTCTTATCGAAGGAAGCCATTCAGGCTCTTTCTTCTTTCAATGTTTGTCTGCTCTGTGCTGGAGTATCTGACCAGTTACTTTCTGGAACTTCGCTGGGGAAGCAGATGGTGGGACTACAGTGGACATTTTCTGAATCTAAATGGCAGAGTGTGTCTTCTTGGTGCGGTGGTATTTGGCCTGGGTGGAACTGCGCTTGTCTGTCTGTTTCTGCCGCTTTATGAGAAAGCGTATCACAGACTTTCAGGTAAATGGCGTCTTGTACTGTGTTTATTGCTGCTTATTGTTTTCATTACAGACGCCACTTATTGTGCGGTATGGCCAAATACAGGAGATGGCATTTCAGGTATGTAGATGCAGATATACAATTTTCAGTCTACCTATTTTTCCGTCACAGCTTTTATGAGCTGACCGCTTTCAGCAGGCTGTTTATCAGCAGGTTTGATATTCTGCCCGGAGGTTTGTTCTGCAGCCAGACGCAGAATATTTTTCCATTTTTTCGTTACAAAGTAGGCAAGCATACAGCTCATGCCGAAGACAAAGCTGATGGGAAAGCAGGCCATAATATATTTTCCGTTGATAAACCGTCCGATGAGATAAGCACTGGGAATACGTACCACCCATAGCATAAGTATGTTTATAATGGTCGGATATTTTACTTCTCCCATACCATTCACAAAACAGATAATGCAGTTAAAGACGGCAAAGGTCCAGGAAAAAGGAAGAACCACCCAGATATAGACAGCTGCCATTTCCAGAACAGCTGCATCTTTTGTAAAAAGGCCAAGAATAGGACGACAGAAAAAAGTAACCAGTAATCCCAGTGCGCAGGTGAAAATTCCGGAATAGAAAGGAATTATAATGCCGCCCTTTTTCAGACGGATATAGTCCCTGCAGCCCAGATTCTGACCTGAGTAGGTAGTTGCAGCAGAGGAAAAGGAGCCTATGGCAATATTGGCAATGCCGGTAACTTTTGATGCTACGGAGCAGGCTGCCATAAAGGTGGAGCCCTGGGCATTTACAAGGGACTGCATCAGAACATGGCCGATGGAATAGATGGAATTGTTCAATCCAAGAGGAAGTCCCACGAAAACAATGGAGTGCAGAATATCTCTGTCCATTTGCCGGGGCAGAACAGAATATTCCAGCTCAGGATATTTTTTCCGGATATAGAGGATGCTGAAAATCCAGGAACCATACATGGCCAGAACAGTGGCCAGCGCTGCACCTGCCACATCCATTCCCAGAAGGGCAACAAACAGAATATCCAGAACAATATTGATCATGCAGGACAGGAACAGAAACCACAGGGAAGATTTGCTGTCCCCCAGCCCTCTCAGAATCCCTGCATTCATATTATAGCCCATATTTCCCAATGTTCCCAGAAAAATAATACGCAGATAGGAAACAGCTGATTCCCAGGCATCTGCAGGAGCCTGCATGAATCTCAGAATCAACGGTCCGCAGAGAATACCAAGTATGGTCAGCGGGACAGAACATACATATATAAAGGTTCCGGCTGTGGCTACAAGTCGCTTCATACTTGCCGTATCACCGCTGCCGGTATACTGAGATACCAGAATGGATACGCCGGTACCGATTCCCAGAAAAATACATAACACCACTTCCACAGGCTGGCCGCTGGTTCCCACTGCAGCCAGAGAAACGGAACTGCAGAAATTACCGATTACCAGAGTGTCAACAGTGGTATAGAGCTGCTGCAGTATATTGCCGATGCAGATAGGGAGAGCAAACAGGATTACCAGCTTCATGATGGGGCCTTTTGTCATGTCTATTTTCTGATTGCTGCGCATTAGAATACCCTTCTTTCTTTAACACTGTCATCTAATATACTCCTTTTTGCCGGGAAAAACTACAGATTATTTTGACTTTCTCCTGTATTATTTGATAGGGTAAGTTTGCGTTTCGTGACTAAAGACGAAATTATCCCCGGCACTCCCAATAATCCTTGACATCATTTTGCCGTATGATATACTTGAAATAAATCTTTTTCAGGAGGACGAAACATGTTAATTGGAGGAATTGAAGCAGGCGGAACGAAGATGGTCTGTGCGGTTGGAGACGAAAACGGGAATATTAAGGACAGAGTATCCTTTCCCACCAGGCAGCCCAAAGAAACCTTCGAGGATATGATTGGATATTTCAGGCAGTGGGACATCAGAGCGCTGGGTATCGGATGTTTTGGGCCCCTTGACTTAAATAAACAGTCGAAAACCTACGGATATATTACGAAGACCCCCAAAAAAGGCTGGGAAAACTGTAATATTGTCGGAACTTTCAGAGATGCTTTCGGCATACCGGTAGGGTTTGATACGGATGTGAACGGTGCTGTGCTGGGAGAAGTGACCTGGGGAGCGGCAAAAGGACTGGAAAATGCCATTTATATTACCATAGGAACCGGTGTGGGTGTGGGCGTGTATCTGAATGGAGCGTTGCTGCACGGACTGGTCCATCCGGAAGCCGGGCATATTATGCTGTCCAGACATCCGGAAGATTCTTATGAGGGGAAATGTCCCTTTCATAAAAACTGTGTGGAAGGCCTGGCAGCAGGTCCTGCCATTGAGGCGCGCTGGGGAAAGAAAGGGGCGGAACTGGCAGACCGGAATGAAGTGTGGGAGCTGGAAGCCTATTATATCGCGCAGGCCATAATGAACTACATTCTGGTATATTCACCCCAGAAAATTATACTGTGGGGCGGCGTCATGCATCAGGAAAAGCTTTTTGCCATGGTGCGGAAGGAAGTAAAACGCCTTTTAAACGGTTATGTATCGCATGAAATGATTCTGGAATCCATAGATGACTATATCGTGCCTCCTGCTCTGGGTGAGGACCCCGGAATTAAAGGCGCTATCAGACTGGGGGTGCTGGCATGAGAGAAATTCTTTTCTTAACGCCCGTATGTATGCATAATATTTGGGGCGGCTCAAGGCTGCGGGAAGAATTCGGTTATCCGGTGGAAGGAAACGATGTGGGCGAATGCTGGGGAATCTCGGCACATCCGGAAGGGGATGGAACCGTTCGAAGCGGCATTTATGAAGGAAAAAAGCTGTCCGAAGTCTGGCAGTCGCATCCGGAGTTTTTCGGTAATCTGCCTTATGACAGATATCCGCTGCTGACTAAAATTATCGATGCACAGGATGATCTGAGCATCCAGGTTCATCCGGACGATACCTACGCCATGGAAAAGGAGAACGGCAGCCTGGGGAAGACGGAATGCTGGTATATTATGGATTGTCCGGAAGGGGCTTCTCTGGTAATCGGCCATAATGCCCGGACGCCGGAAGCGTTGAAGACTATGGTGGCGGAAGGAAAATGGAAGGAACTGATTCGAGAACTTCCTATTCGGAAAGGGGATTTCATTCAGATAGACCCCGGAACAGTACATGCGATTAAGGCACATACTTTGATTCTGGAGACCCAGCAGAACAGCGCCATCACTTACAGACTATACGATTACGGCAGGCTTCAGAACGGTAAGGCAAGAGAGCTTCATATTGATAAAAGTCTGGATGTCATCACAGTGCCGGCAAAGGAGATAGAGGACTGTATGAAATCCACCGATAATCTGCCGGAGAATACATTGAATCTGATGTATGCCTGTGAGAAATATAACGTGTTTAAGCTGGATGTAAAGGAAGGCATGTCATTTGAACAGAAATACCCCTTTCTGGCAGCTTCGGTTCTGGAAGGAGCGGGAGAGGTGGATGGAAAGGTCATTCGAAAAGGTGATCATTTCATTTTGTCCGCAGATTACGGAAGTGTGGAAATGACCGGTGATATGAGCCTGATTCTGTCAACGGTGGAAGTGTGCGCCGACTGTTCTTGACAACAGAACTGTGTTCTGCTGTATGTGCCGCTGAATCGGTATGACGGAAAGGGTGAAAAGCCGTTAAACGTTTTGGCCGAGTGCAACTGTTCAGGCAGGATGCGGAACTGGCTTTCTGGTTATATAGAAGGCAGAATGACAGGATTTCAGGTGGGTTCGTTTGAAATAAAAATAATCGAAAAGGAATGGTTTAGCAAGATGGGAATGACAATGACACAGAAGATTCTGGCTGCGGCCGCAGGTCTGGACAGAGTTGAAGCAGGACAGCTGATAGAGGCAAATCTTGACCTGGTGTTGGGGAATGATATTACCAGTCCTGTGGCAATTAAGGAAATGGAGAAAATTCAGGCAGACGGAGTCTTTGACAAGGATAAAATTGCACTGGTGCCCGATCATTTTGTGCCCAACAAGGATATCAAATCCGCCGAGCACTGTAAATGTGTCCGGGAGTTCGCCCGCAGAAATGAAATTACCAATTACTTCGAAGTAGGCGAGATGGGAATTGAGCATGCCCTTCTTCCGGAGAAGGGGCTTACTGTGGCGGGGGATGTGATAATTGGCGCTGATTCGCATACCTGTACTTACGGGGCGCTGGGAGCATTTTCCACGGGAGTGGGAAGTACGGATATGGCGGCTGGAATGGCTACTGGAAAAGCCTGGTTTAAGGTGCCTGGTGCCATCAGATTTCACTTGACCGGCAAGCCCGGGAAATGGGTCAGCGGCAAGGATGTGATTTTACATATTATCGGTATGATCGGCGTGGACGGCGCTCTCTACAAATCTATGGAATTCATGGGGGACGGTGTTGCAAACCTTACGATGGACGACCGCTTTACCATTGCCAATATGGCCATTGAAGCCGGTGGAAAGAATGGTATTTTCCCTGTGGACGCGCTGGCGGAAAGCTATATAAAAGAGCATTCCTCCAAACCGTATAAAATTTATCAGGCAGACGAAGACGCCGTATATGACGAAGAATATACCATAGACTTAAGTACTCTGCAGTCTACGATTGCTTTTCCTCATTTGCCGGAAAATACGCACACCATCGAAGAAATCAGACAGATGGAGCCTGTTGCCGTGGACCAGACAGTGATCGGATCCTGCACCAACGGTCGTCTGGATGATCTGCGGATTGCGGCGGAAGTGCTTCAGGGCAGACACGTAGCGAAGGGAATGCGCTGTATTGTGATTCCTGCCACACAGGCTATTTACCTGCAGGCCATGGAAGAAGGCCTGCTGAAGATCTTTATAGAAGCGGGAGCCGTTGTGAGTACGCCTACCTGCGGTCCCTGTCTGGGAGGGTATATGGGTATTCTTGCTGAAGGAGAGAGATGTGTATCCACCACAAATCGCAACTTTGTGGGACGCATGGGGCATATTTCCTCGGAAATCTATCTGGCAAGCCCCGCGGTTGCGGCGGCCAGTGCCGTCACAGGTGTGATCTCCAGCCCTGAGGATCTGCCATGATGTTTGGCTGTGGAATTCAGGATTCAGATGATTCTCGCTGATAATCTGTGTCCGGATTATGGCTTGAAGGTATCATGTCCGGATGAAAAATGAAAGAAAGGAATTTCGGGATTGAAACCGAAACTGGGAGAAATATGAACGCAAAAGGAACAGTGTTTAAATACGGTGATAATGTGGATACGGATGTCATCATTCCGGCCAGATATCTGAATACTTCCGACCCTGCCGAGCTGGCAGTGCACTGTATGGAGGATATTGACAGGGATTTTATGAAAAAGGTGCGGAAGGGAGATATTATTGTGGCGGAGAAGAATTTCGGCTGCGGGTCTTCCAGGGAACATGCTCCCATCGCCATCAAGGCAGCCGGAGTCAGCTGCGTGATCGCGGAAACCTTTGCAAGAATTTTCTATAGAAATGCCATTAATATCGGACTGCCCATAATTGAGTGTCCGGAAGCGGCGAAAGGCATAGACGCCGGGGATGAAGTGGAAGTGGATTTTGATTCCGGAACGATTACGGATGTGACGAAAGGGACCAGCTATAAAGGGCAGGCCTTCCCGGAATTTATGCAGAAAATTATCGCCTCGGAAGGGCTGATTAATTACATTAACACAGCTGCTCAGAAGAGTTTCTGAACTGTATAAAAGAAAGCGACAGCGGAGCAATAAGCTCCGCTGTTATATGCACAAAAAACAGGGCGGGTTATTATGGAAAAGCAATCATCGAAAAAATATGAAATTGATATGCGTAATGGTCCCTTGCTGGGAAAAATCATGATTTTTTATGTTCCACTTATGTTGTCCGGAATTCTGCAGCTTCTGTTCAATGCGGCGGATATAGTTGTGGTGGGACGTTTTGCAGGAAATGAGGCTCTGGCGGCGGTAGGCTCCACCAGTTCGCTGACAAATCTGATTGTGAATCTGTTTATCGGGTTGTCTGTGGGCGCCAATGTGCTGGTAGCAAGGTACTACGGAGCCGGTCAGAACAATGAGTTAAAAGAAACGGTACAGACAGCGGTGGCTACTGCTGTGGCAGGCGGTATCATTTTGATTTTTCTGGGTTTTTTTATTTCAGGGCTGGCACTGAACTGGATGGGGACCCCGGAGGATGTCATATCACATTCTGTCCTTTATATGCGGATTTACTTTGCCGGGATGCCGTTCATGATGGTCTATAATTTCGGCAGTGCCGTACTGCGGGCCGTGGGAGATACCAGAAGACCGCTTTATTATCTGCTGATAGCAGGGGTTGTGAATGTTATTTTAAATCTGATATTTGTAATTATTTTTTCCATGGGAGTTGCCGGTGTGGCAACGGCAACGGTAGTCTCGCAGGTCATTTCTGCCGCATTGGTGGTAAGATGTCTGCTTCTCACCGACAGCCCTTACCGACTGGAATTGAAGGGGATTCGTATTGTGCGTGACAAACTGGTGAGAATGATTCAGATCGGCGTTCCGGCTGGAATGCAGGGAGCATTGTTCTCCATTTCCAATGTGCTGATTCAATCATCGGTAAATAGTTTCGGTTCCGTTGCCATGGCTGGAAATACGGCGGGCAGCAATATAGAGGGATTCGTTTATACGGCCATGAATGCGTTTCATCAGGCGGCTATCAGTTTCAGCGGACAGAATTACGGCGCAAGGAAATATAAGAGGATTAAAAAAGTCCTTCTGATCTGTGAAACGATGGTAGTGTTGGTGGGAGGTCTGATGGGTGTCCTGGCGTATCTGTTTGCCGGGACGCTTCTTCGAATTTATACGACGGATCCGCAGGTGATTCAGTATGGAATTCTGCGAATGGGCATTATCTGTGTCCCCTATTTTCTGTGCGGCATGATGGATGTGGCAGTGGGGGCGCTGCGGGGAATGGGCTATGCCGTTATGCCCATGCTGGTATCCCTGACAGGGGCCTGTCTGCTCAGAATTGTGTGGATTTATACTATATTCCAGAAATTTCATACTTTGAAATGCTTGTATATTTCCTACCCGGTCAGCTGGGGGCTGACTTTTTCAGTACATATGGTGTGTTTTGCGATTGTGATTCGCAAATTACTGAAAAAGGATCCGGGAATTGACTAAAGAGAGGAACAGTATGATTGCATATGTGAAGGGCATTGTGGCTGATATTGCTGAAGACAATGCTGTGATAGAAGTAAACGGCATGGGTTACAATGTAAGAATATCCGCAGATACTGCGGCAAGAATGCCGGGAGTTGGAGAGACAGTCAAGCTGTACACTTATACCAGTGTGCGGGAAGACGCAATTCAGTTGTTTGGCTTTTTGTCCGGAAATGATCTGGCAGTTTTTAAGAAATGCATTACGGTAAACGGCATAGGACCGAAAGGGGCGCTGGCCATTCTCTCCGTACTGGATGCGGATTCTCTGCGGTTTGCAATTATGTCAGGGGATGTGAAGACTATCTGTAAGGCTCCGGGAATCGGTGCCAGGACTGCGGAACGGCTGATTCTGGAGCTGAAGGACAAGATAAAAATCGATGATGCCATGATTGACCGTGAGATAGAGACCACAAGGGCTGCGGCTGGGGGAATGGAAGACAACCCACAGAAAAAGGAAGCCGTGGAGGCTCTGGTCTCTTTGGGATATGGTCGCGCAGAGGCGGTAAAGGCGGTGAATGCTATCGAGGGAATAGAATCTATGGATTCCGGTGCAGTGCTGAAGGCAGCTTTGAAGAAAATGTTTTGAGATATGAACTTTTGTATGAGAAGGTATTACCTGGAACAGGATATCATATACCCGGCAACGAAAGGAAGTAAATATGCCGAAGAGAATGATTGAGACGAATATAACGGAAGAAGATATTAAGATAGAAGGCTCTCTTCGTCCGCAGAAGCTGGATGACTATATCGGTCAATCCAAGGTAAAGGAGAACCTGAAAATATATATTGAAGCTGCAAAATTACGGAAAGATGCGCTGGATCATGTGCTTTTTTACGGTCCGCCGGGACTGGGTAAGACAACGCTTGCGGGGATTATCGCCAATGAGATGGGCGTTCATCTGAAGGTAACCAGCGGTCCGGCCATAGAAAAACCGGGAGAGATGGCGGCAATTCTCAACAATCTGGAGGAGGGTGATCTGCTTTTTGTAGATGAGATACATCGTTTAAACCGCCAGGTGGAAGAGGTTCTCTATCCGGCCATGGAGGATTATTGCATTGATATTATGATTGGGAAGGGCTCCACTGCCCGTTCCGTGCGTCTGGAGCTGCCTAAGTTCACTTTGGTGGGGGCAACTACCAGGGCGGGCCTTCTGACAGCACCGCTCAGAGACCGGTTCGGAATGATTTATCATCTGGAGTTTTACACCATACAGGAACTGCAGATGATTATTCTGCACTCGGCAAAAATGCTGGCTGTGGAAATTGAGCCGGGCGGCGCACTGGAAATGGCCCGCAGAAGCAGGGGAACTCCCAGACTTGCCAACCGTATCTTAAAAAGAGTACGTGATTTCGCACAGGTGAAATATGATGGGATTATTACAGAAGAAGTGGCCAGAACCGCCCTTGATTTGATGGATGTGGATAAATTGGGACTGGACCATATCGACCGGAATATCCTGTTGACTATGATTGAGAAATTTGAAGGCGGCCCTGTGGGACTGGATACGCTTGCCGCCGCAATCGGAGAAGACGCCGGAACCATAGAGGATGTTTATGAGCCCTATCTGATTAAAAACGGTTTTCTGAACCGAACTCCCAGAGGAAGGGTGGCAACAGAACTGGCATATCGTCATCTGGACTGCGGAATTTATATGCAAAAGCATAGTTCCGTATAATTCACCCTGATATAAGCACTTGCCGGATACAGACAATTTCTGCAGGATTTAAAGAAATGCAATGAGATGTCATATGATAAATGAATGGAACAAAACAAAAAAGGAAGGAAGCAAAAGAACGCGATGAAAGTAAAATCAAGTAATTATCTGAAAGAGATAAAACCCGTGCTGCTCCATTTACGGGACAGGCTTCTGGAAGAATATCCGTATGTGTCCATCCTGGCCACGGATTCCGTATCCAGACAGTATTCCATATCCAAAACGGTGACCTCCGTGAATATGATTCCGTTGATGTCCGGACAAGGATTTGTCATTAAAATCTATGATGGGGCAAGCTATGGTGAGTATTCCTTTAACGAAATTTCCGAAGAACGAATTGAGGAAATTCTCCGCAGGATCAGAGAAGAACTCTGGCCCATGTCGAGAAAACTTCCCCAGGGAGTGAAGAAAAGTGTCTATGCCATGGTAGAGGACGAGCCAATGGTATTTGCAGACAGCACAGAATATGAAATTGACCCTCTGGAGTACGGCGACGAGGCTATTCTTCAGGAATTGACACAAATCAGCGAGACGGGCAGGAACTGCAGTGATAAGATACTGGACTGTCGGGCATTTGCCAATTTTCAGAAATGCCATAAGCTGTTTCTCTCGAGAAATCGTGATATGGAGCAGAATGTGCTCTGGATGGCAGGCGGCTTCGATGTGATGGCTTCCAGAGGAGAGGAAATCAAAAGCAGTTACAAAAGCTTTTCCAATCTGGGCGGCGCGGAGGTCCTGGAGAAAATGCAAAGCGGCGTGGAGAATGCGGCGCAGGTGGCACTGGAACTGCTGGACAGCGAACCCATCAAGCCCGGTGAATATACCTGTATCTGCAGGCCTGAAGTTACCGGTATGATTGTGCATGAAGCCTTCGGTCATGGTGTGGAAATGGATATGTTCGTGAAAAAAAGAGCACAGGCGGAAGAATTTGTGGGAAAGCCAGTCGCTTCCGCTCTGGTTACCATGCATGACGGGGCTGCAGCCGCAGGAGAAGTTGCCACATATTTCTTTGACGACGAAGGGATTTTAGCAAAAGACACCACGATAATCGATCATGGCATTCTGAAAGCGGGAATCAGCGACGCCCAGTCTGCCATGCACCTGGGAACGGCACCTACGGGAAACGGCCGAAGAGAGAGCTATCAGAGGAAAGCGTATACCAGAATGACCAACACCTTCTTTGAAGGCGGTACGGACAAGGTGGAAGATATGATTGCCTCTGTTGATTACGGCTTTCTTCTGGAAGAACCTTCCAGCGGCATGGAAGATCCGAAAAACTGGGGAATTCAGTGTATGGTCAGCATTGCACGGGAGATCAGAGACGGAAAGCTTACCGGTAAAATCTTCTCTCCCGTTGTACTCACAGGGTATGTGCCGGATTTGCTGAAGTCCATCACCATGGTGTCAGAAAAGGTTGAACTGGGCGGCGGAGGTATGTGCGGCAAAGGCTACAAAGAATGGGTCAAGGTATCTGACGGCGGCCCGCATATCAAGGCCAGAATACGCCTTGGATGAGTACTGATTTTGAATATGAGAAGCGATTTGTACGACACAGCGCAGAAATGAGGAAAGTATGATAGAAAGAATATTATCCGCACTGAAAAAGAGCGGAGTGGAATTATATCAGATTACCGAGACCAGAGAAGAATCCGCAGAGCTGTTTTTTATCCGCAAATCTCTTGATATGCAGAGAAGGAAGGAAATCCGCCAGGCGCAGGTAGTAGTTTACAAAGACTTTACAGACGGTGAAAATCATATGCTGGGTTCGGCTTCGGTACAGATTCAGGACAGCTTTACCGAAGAACAGATGGAAGAAATGTTCCGGGACGCTCTTTATGCGGCAGGTTTTGTCAGAAACAAATATTATGAGCTGTATGCCGGGCAAAAGGAGGTGCCGGCAGATGATAATCTGCCGGATACTTCTCTGACGGAGATGACAGGACTGTTTACGGAAGCTTTGTATGCGGAAGATACCGGGACAGATGTGTTCCTGAATTCCGCGGAAGTGTTCGCCACGAAGACCACATGCCATATTCTTAATTCCCGGGGGATGGATGTGGGGTATCGGAAGAGTCGGATACAGGGGGAATTTGTGGTACAGTGTATTGACGGTCAGGATGTGGAGACCTATCAGGATTTTGCCTATAACGATATGAACACAGAAGCTCTCCGCAAAAAGGTGAGAGATACACTGGAAATGACACGGGCCAGGGCGAAGGCGGTATCCGCACCTCCGGCAGGGGAATATCGTGTGATAATATCCGGTCCTTATGTAAAACAGATTTTCAGTTATTATGTGGAACGTTCCGATTCCTATATGATTTATCCGAAATATTCTGCCTTTCAGAAAGGCTGTGAAGTACAGGGAGAAAATGTGGCAAAGGACCGAATCAATCTGACGCTGAAAGCATTGGAACCTTACAGTTCCGAGGGAATTCCCATGAAAGACAGAGAGCTGATTCGGGACGGGAAGCTGCTGCTGATTCATGGAAACAACCGGTATGCTTATTATCTGGGACTGGAACCCACCGGCAATTATCGTTGCTGCAAAGCGGATGCCGGGAACACATCTGTGGAGGAAATGAAGGCGGCGCCTTATCTTGAGATTGTGAACTTTTCCGATTTTCAGATGGACAGCTTCACCGGACATTTCGGCGGAGAAATCAGACTTGCTTTCTGGTATGACGGAGAGAAGAAGATTCCGGTTACAGGAGGTTCTGTCAACGGCAACATTCTGGAAGCCCAGAAGAACCTGCTCTTTTCCCGGGAGATGCAGACAGAGGAAGCGTTTGAAGGTCCTGTGTCAGTGTGCATGGAAGGAATTAATGTGGCAGGGTAAGCCGGCCGAATGCTATGGGAAAGAATTCATTGGGAGAAACGAATAATTTCTGATTGCGAAAATACAATTCCCATGATATCATAGGAATAAATCTTTCAGCTTGCTGATTAGCCCGGTTTACATTCCGGGATTACAAAGGAGGTGGCGGCTTATGGCTTCGTCTTCCAAAACGGATACAGAGGTAATTATCGGAGGGAAAGTATTTACCCTGAGCGGTTATGAGAGTGAAGAGTATCTGCAGAAGGTCGCCTCTTATATTAACAACAAAGTGAATGAATATAATAAATTGGATGCTTTCCGCAGACAGCCTGCGGAAACCCAGGGAGTTTTGCTTCAGCTGAATATTGCGGATGATTATTTCAAAGCTAAAAGGCAGATTACCGCACTGGAAGAGGAGCTGCAGGCAAAGGACAGAGATCTTTATGATCTGAAGCACGAGCTGATATCCTCTCAGATTAAGCTGGAAAGTGCAGAAGAGCAGATTAAGACGCTTCAGAAAGCGCAGAACGAAGACGCGAAGGAAATTGTGCGTCTGGAAACAGAGCTGAAGAAAAAGTAAAATGGGCTGTCCGAACCCCGGACAGCCTTTTCTTATAAAAGAAAGCGGAGATTTTATGAGTCATCACATAAAAACCGAGCTGCTGGCGCCGGCTGGAAATGCGGAAGGATTTTACGGTGCCATGCATGCCGGTGCGGACGCGGTATATCTGGCGGGAAGCCGATTCGGTGCCAGAGCATATGCGGAAAATTTCACAACACAGGAGCTTGTACGATGCATTCGGTATGCCCATCTGCTGGGACGGAAAGTGTATCTTACTGTGAATACGCTTCTGAAAGAGGATGAGTTTGCCGGACTGGATGAATATCTGTATCCATTCTGTGAAGCCGGACTGGATGCAGTGATTGTGCAGGACCTGGGTGTGCTCAGGTTTATAAGAGAGCATTTTCCGAATTGTAAACTTCATGCAAGCACCCAGATGACACTGTGCGGAAGCTGGGGGGCTTCTCTCTTACAGTCCATGGGCGTAAGCAGGATTGTTCCCGCAAGAGAGCTGAGTCTGAAGGAGCTTATCGTCCTGAAACAGAACACCGGTCTGGAGATAGAGGCTTTTATCCATGGCGCGATGTGTTATTGCTATTCCGGGCAATGTCTGTTCAGCAGTATTCTGGGGGGCCGCAGCGGCAACCGCGGCCGATGCGCACAGCCTTGCCGGCTGCCTTATTCTGTCATCGCAGACGGTGTGAAAAGCAAAAACTGTTATCCTTTAAGCCTGAAGGATATGTGTACCATCGAACATATTCCACGGCTGATAGAAGCGCGAATCGACTCCTTTAAAATCGAAGGCCGGATGAAGAGACCGGAATATGCGGCAGGCGCCACCGCGCTTTACCGGAAATATATAGACAGATATTATGAACTGCGGGAGAAGAGGGGACCGGAGGCGGCAGAAGTTTACAGAGTAGAGAAAACTGACTGGAAGTGTCTGACCTCGCTCTATATCAGGAGCAGTGTCCAGGACGGCTATTATTTTAAACACAATGGCCGGGATATGATTACGCTGGATTCCCCTGCCTACAGCGGAAATGATGAAGCGGTGCTTTCTGAGATCCGGGACCGGCATCTTGCGGAACCGCTGAAGCTGCCGGTCAGGATGAAGGCAGTGTTTCAGACGGGCCGGCCGGCTGAGCTGACAATGCTGTGGAAGGAAGTCAGTGTCACTGTCAGATCGGATGTGGTGCAGAGAGCCCAGCATCATCCTGTCACGGAAGAGAATATCCGAAAGCAGCTGATCAGGCTTGGGGACAGTGTCTTTCATGCGGAGACCCTGGAAATGGACATAAGCCAGGACTGCTTTTACCCGTTGAAGGAAATCAATGCGCTGCGCAGAAGGGCTGTGGCAGAACTGGAGGAACGGATTCTACTTGAGAACGGTTATGGAAAAGCTGACGTCTGCAGAAAAGAGGATCTTTCGGAGAACGAAGTTTTCAGGAATCGGAAAAGCGTCCGGCACCCGGAAAAAGACTCCCATGAAAAAGGATTTGTATTTGCAGTTCGTACCATTCCCCAGCTGGAAACGGTGGCAGAGGAGACAGGGAAGGGGATGGCGAACCTTCCGGTACGATTATATGTGGACAGTGATCTGCTTGTGCAGGAATGGGAGAAAGTATGCCGCCTGTGTGGGAGCGTTTCTTTCAGCGGCGGAATCTATGCGGCTCTTCCTTATGTCATACGGGAATCGGACAGAAACTATCTGACGGAGCTTTATGAAAAGGTACAGAAGAGCAGGCTTTTTTGCGGATTTCTGATCCGTTCCATGGATGGACTGGGATTTGCCATGCAGACAGAGAAGGCCTTACCATGCAGAGGAGATGCCGGACTGTATGTGTGGAATCGGTCTGCTTTGCAGGAGATAGGAAATATGCTGGAAGGTTTCTGCCTTCCATACGAACTGAGAGCTTCGGAGCAGAAGACTCTTCTGAATGGGCTGTCCGATAGGTTGCCCTGTGAAAAAATAATTTACGGCAGGATTCCCATGATGATTACGGCAAACTGCCTGCTGAAAACTACAGACAGATGCAGAAACCACAGAGCAGGGCAAAACGAAGCCACATTGGAAAGGCAGCGGCCGCAGACCTCTGAACAGCTGGTTTTGAAGGATCGCCGGAACAAAGATTTTCCGGTACTGGTCAATTGTCGCCATTGTATGAATATCATATACAACAGTGTTCCTTTGTCCTTGTACCGTGAGCTTTCCGGATGGCGGGAATGGGTGGATCTGCGTATGGACTTTACGCTGGAATCGCCAAAGGAGGTAAGGCGTCTGATTACTTCCCTGAGAAACAATATGCCTTTCCCTGAGGCTGAGTATACCACTGGTCATGAAAAGCGTGGAGTAGAATAGAGATTTAAAGGAATGACAAAATGCAGCAATATATTACAGAATTATCAAAATATATCATAGCGGCCCTGATGGTTCTCTATACACTGGGCAGCTTTGTCACACTGACCTGCAGAGGCAAAAATTACAAAGCTGTCTATTTGATTCAGAATCTTCTGATGTTTGCGGTACAATTGCTCATGTTTATGGACATGGCCCTGGTGAACAAGAATATGGAATATATCTTTTTCTATGTGTTTGTACAAATCTTTTTGTTTGCCGTGGTGCTGATGATACCCATGATTTACGAAGAGGCAAACAGGGTGCTGATGAATCAAATGTGCATGCTTCTGGGAATTGGATTATGCATCGTTTCCAGACTTTCTTTCAAATCTGCTGTCAAGCAGTATATTATTGTGCTGGTATCTCTGGCGGTGTCAATATTTCTTCCCTGGCTGCTGACAAGAATCCGCTTTCTGAAGAAGCTGACCTGGGGATACGGCCTTGGGGGTGTGGCTCTGCTGGCTATGGTTTTCATTCTGGGAGAAATTACCCATGGCTCTAAAATTTCCCTGACAGTGGGAGGGATCACATTTCAGCCTTCAGAGTTTGTCAAGATTCTTTTTGTATTTTTCCTGGCAGGTGCCCTCTGGGAAAAGGCAGATTTCCTGCGGGTGGCACTGACCGCTGTCATTGCCGGCGTGCATGTGATTTTGCTGGTGGTGTCGAAAGACCTGGGAAGCGCGCTGATTTTCTTTATCGGTTATGTTTTTGTGGTGTTTCTGGCCACGGGAAATTATCTGTATCTTCTGGCCGGAGCTTTGGGAGGGAGCGGGGCCGCATGGGCCGCATACAGGCTTTTCGGCCATGTGCGCACCCGAGTGCTTGCATGGAAGGACCCGTGGACCTACATTGATGATCAGGGATATGCGGTTACACAGTCTCTGTTTGCCATCGGCAGTGACAACTGGTTTGGCATGGGCCTTTCACAGGGAGATCCGAAAGCGATTCCCTATGTGGAGATGGATTTTGTATTTTCGGCAATCTGTGAGGAATTGGGAGTAATTTTCGGTATCTGCGTTATACTTTTGTATTTTGTATGCTTTCTGGAAATGTTGAAAATGGCGATTCTGATCAGAGATCGGTTCTATCAGCTCATTGTCTGCGGAATCGGAATCATGTACATTTTTCAGATTTTCCTGACCATCGGCGGAGGAATCAAGCTGATTCCGCTGACCGGAGTCACCCTGCCCTTCATCAGCTATGGCGGCAGCTCGGTGATGACTACAATGATTATGTTTTTCCTGATTCAGGGCATTTATATCAGGTTACAGCAGGAAGGAGCAAGGCACAGTGGCGGAAAAACAAAGCAAAAGAGCAAAAAACAAACGTGAGCTTCTGGTGACGGGCAGTTTTTTCGCGGCGGTTTTTGCCGTGCTGATTGTGTATCTGGGATATGTCACGGTTACCAACGGACAGGATATCATCAATAACAGCTACAATACCAGACAGGAAATTCTGCTGTCCCGAAATTACCGCGGAACCATTTATGCCGGCAGCGGAGAAATTCTGGCGGAAACCACAGTAGATGGAGAGCAGAATGAGATCCGGAAGTATCCTTACGGAAATCTGTTTTCGCATATTGTAGGATATTCTACCAGAGGGAGAATGGGAGTGGAGGCTCTGGCCAACTATTATCTGATCAATACCAGCACTTCTCTTGCCAATAAGGCCGCCAATGATATCGCAGGTGTGAAGAATCCCGGCGACAATGTTTATACCACACTGGATGTGGCGATTCAGCAGGCTGCCGACAATGAACTTAATATTTACAGGGGCGCTGTGGTGGTGACGGAGGTTTCTACCGGAAAAATCCTTGCGCTGGTGTCGCATCCCAATTTCGATCCCAATGAAATAGAGGATATCTGGGAGTCTCTTCTGGAAGATGAGGACAGTTCTGTCCTGCTGAATCGTGGGACACAGGGGAAGTATCCACCCGGTTCTACCTTTAAAATAGTGACTGCACTGGAATATATCCGAGAGAACCCGGATACCTATACGCAGTATTCCTTTGACTGTCCGGGATATTTTCAATCGGGTAACAGCCGAATCAACTGTTACCACGGCACAAATCACGGACAGGTGGATTTTGAACGCTCCTTTGCCAAATCCTGCAATTCGTCCTTTGCCAAAATTGGAATGAGCCTGGATAAGGAACTATTTTCGGAGACTCTGGAAGATTTGCTGTTTAACGAGCCGCTTCCCCTGGAACTGCCCTATCTGAAAAGCAGTCTTCAGATGTCGGAAGAGCTGTCGGTGAATGAGATGATGCAGACTTCTATCGGTCAGGGCAAAACGCAGATTTCGCCGATTCATTTAAATATGATTACCTGCGCCATTGCAAACGGAGGCAATCTGATGAAGCCCTATGTGATTGACCGTGTGGAAAATGACGCCGGCAAGGTTGTAAAGTCCTTCCGGCCGGAAAGCTGCGGTCAGCTGATAAGCGAAGAAGAGGCGGAAATTCTGAAAAGTCTGATGACGGCCGTGGTGGAGGACGGTACTGCAAGGAAGCTTTCAGGACGGGAATATACCGCCGCAGGGAAGACCGGGTCGGCGGAGTATAGTGATGTCAAGGAAGACAGCCATGCCTGGTTCACCGGATTTGCACCGGTGGAAAATCCGGAAATCTGTGTGACCATTATTGTGGAAGGCGCCGGCAGCGGAGGCGATTATGCGGTCCCCATTGCCAGACGGATTTTTGACGCATATTTTAACGGGAAAAAATAAGTATTGCACTTCCCCAAAGATTGGACTATACTAATAACAATATCGGCAGTCAAAAACAAAAGCACACCAATCAGGAGGAACTGCGATGCTGGAGGCAACAAGCTGTGGTGGTGTGGTAATTTTTCGTGGAAAAATCCTTCTCCTGTATAAGAATTATAAGAACAAGTATGAAGGATGGGTTTTACCTAAGGGCACTGTGGAGCAGGGAGAAGAATACAAGGAAACAGCTCTGCGGGAGGTGCTTGAGGAATCAGGAGCGAAGGCGACCATTATCAAGTATATCGGGAAAAGCGAATATTCTTTTTCTGTTCCCGATGATACTGTGGCAAAGGAAGTGCACTGGTATCTGATGATGGCTGACAGTTATTACAGCAAACCACAAAAAGAAGAATTTTTTTTGGATTCGGGATTTTATAAATATCATGAGGCTTATCATCTGTTAAAATTTTCGAATGAAAAGCAAATTCTGGAAAAGGGCTATGATGAATACCTGGAACTGAAAAGAAGTAATTTATGGGGCAGCTGAAAGTACTATTAGTATTTTCGGCTGTGTTAGAATAAAGCAGAGGAATCCGTATATGGCTCTTGGAATTGCATATCGCCCTGAATTATACCTGGGTGAAAGCATTAACAGGAAAAAACTGGATAAAATAAAGAAAAAGCTGGAAAATCGGCCTCTTTTTTCCGGTGTTTTTCTGATTGCATTTTCCCGCAACCCTTCCGATCAGCTGGAGATATATGATGCAAAGCAGCTGTCGCAGAGCTATTACCAAAAGTATCCGCCCTATATTGTGGGAATCGCCGGGAATCGGCAGGAAGCTTTGGCTTTGGTGGAGAAAATCGTAAAAGAATGTCTGACTGTAAGAGGTGACTGCGCGTTAAAGGAGTATCTGCAATGTTAGCTATAGGCCTGCGAATTCTGTCTGTAATCGGCATTATCCTTCTGGTGTCAGTTGCTGCGCTCCTCGCCGTAATCCTGCTGGTTCTGTTTTTTCCCGTTACTTATTATGTGCGTGGAAGTAAGAGTGAGACAGAACTGAAAGTCACTGCCAGAGCAAAATGGCTCTTCGGACTGCTTCGAATAAAGTATCAATATCCGGAGCCTGGACGGGTCATTGTGAGAGCGCTGTGGTTTACTCTGTATGATTCCGGAAGTACTGTGAAAGAAAAGAAGTCCGGGGAAAAATCGGAGTCCAAAGAGAAACGTGGAAAAAGGAAAGAGGCCTCTCATGCCGGTGGAAGGATAGAAAAGGACAGCGGAAATACCAGTATTGAAACGGCACAGGACACAGAAGAGGGCATGGACTCCGGGGGAGTGGCGTTTTCTGTGGGAGCAGAGCCGGATTCCGCCGATGAGAAGACTTCTGATGCATCCAAAAGCATTTTTGAAAAATTTAAGAAGATAAAGTACACAATCCAAAGTATATATGATAAAATAAGAGAAGTTTGGGATAATATATCATATTATACAGAGCTTTTACGGGAAGAAGATACACGGCAGCTTTTTTCGCATATATGGCGCAGGCTGGATAAAATATTGCGAAATATCCGTCCCAGACATTTGAAGGCGGAAATTCTGTTCGGCACCGGTTCACCTGATACCACAGGTTATGTTTATGGTGCATACTGTATGGGTTCTTCGGCACTGGGAAAAGGATTTGTGGTGACGCCGGATTTTGAGCGTGCAATATTTCAGGCCGAATTTGAAGTGTCCGGTCATATTACATTATGGGTATTGTCGGTGAATGCGCTGAAGCTGTTCCTGGATAAACGGCTGAAAGCATTTATCAGTAAGCTGAAAAAAGCGAAAATAAAGAAAGCTTAAAGGAAAAGCTTGGGAATGGAGGGAATATGGCAGATAAGGAAAACAGAGAAAACCAGTTTCAGGGGGTGGTGGAATCTCTGCTGAGAGGGATGGATACCGTATTATCCACCAAAACAGTGGTGGGAGAGGCAACGAAAATCGGAGATACCATCATTCTTCCGCTTGTGGATGTCTCTTTCGGTGTCGGTGCCGGGGCAGGTAACAAATCGGATTCTTCAAACGGTGCAAAGAATTCGTCATCCGGTGCCGGCGGTATGGGCGGAAAAATGACTCCCAGCGCAGTGCTTGTCATTAAGGATGGTGCCGTCAAGCTGGTAAATATCAAAAATCAGGATGCGGTTACGAAGGTGCTGGATATGATTCCGGATATTGTCGATAAATTCACAAAGCCGAAAGAGAAGGCGCCAAAAACTTCCGACGAAATCTCCGATGCGGAAGTAGTTGATATTGCATTTCCGGAAGAGAACGAATAAGACAGAAAGCAGTTTAGAGGGAAATGTCCTGAAAATTGACATTTCCCCGGGAAAAATGCATATAATAAACTGATGAAATGACCTGAGGCTGGCCACAGGAATCCTATGAAAAAAATGATTGGACTTATTGCATTTTTCATTGCAATCGGAATGCTGCTTATGTTGTTAACTCATAACCGCCTGGTGGGTCTGGTTATAATCGCCCTGCTTTTGTTTCTGGGATACAACTGCTTTTGCAGCGATTGATAAACACTTAAAAAGGGCAAAAAAAGAGCAGGTCAGTTCCTGCTCTTTTTAACTGATTAAGCTCTCTCAACCTTGCCGGATCTCAGGCAGCTGGTGCAGACATGCATTCTCTTAGAACCGCCGTTAACCTTGCATTTTACTCTTTTGACATTTGCTTTCCACATTGCATTGGTTTTTCTATTAGAATGGCTGACATTATTTCCAAAAAGAACGCCTTTGCCACAAACATCACACTTAGCCATTTTGACACCTCCTCGACATCTGCGTGTTCTTACGCATGAATTTTATTCATAACAGTAGTATAATAACAGAAATATATGGAAAAAGCAAGTGAAAAAATCTTTTTTTAATTTTAATATTTAATATTCCCTTTTTCAGGGAAAGCTGTTACAATAAATAATATATGTCTGCGCACGGAGAGCGCGGCGGGCGGCGTAGAAGGGTATTCTCCCGCCTGATTTGAAAAGCGAAAGGAAGGGTTGAGATGAAAGGTTCTTCTATGAATACCCATATGGGAAAGATAGTCGTTCATAATGATGTAATTGCCCAATACGCCGGGAGCGTCGCGGTAGAATGTTTCGGCATTGTGGGAATGGCCGGCGTCAGCGTAAAGGATGGTCTGGTAAAACTTCTCAATCGGGAAAGCATTACCAGAGGCATCAGCGTGACGCTGGACAGGAATAAGCTGATATTGGATTTTCATGTGATTGTTGCATATGGTGTCAGTATTCTGGCTGTTACGGATAATCTTATTAGCAATGTAAAGTACAAAGTAGAAGAATTTACCGGTATTGAAATCGAAAAAATCAACATCTATGTAGATGGTGTCAGAGTGATTGATTAAGGAGGACTGTATCGTGAGTTTACAACAAATCGATGCTAAGCTGCTTTCCAGAATGTTCCTGGCCGGTGCGAAGAACCTGGAGCGCAAAAAAGAGTGGATTAATGAACTGAACGTTTTTCCCGTTCCCGACGGCGATACGGGCACCAACATGACCATGACGATTATGTCTGCTGCAAAAGAAATATCTGCCCTGGGTGATGGCATTGATATGCGAAGCCTGAGCAAGGCGGTCTCCGGCGGTTCTCTGCGCGGCGCGAGAGGGAATTCCGGCGTAATTCTGTCACAGCTGCTCCGTGGATTTACAAAAAGAATCCAGGAGGAAGAGCAGCTGACCATATCTGTTATGGTCGAAAGTTTTGAAAAAGCTGTGGAGACTGCTTACAAAGCAGTCATGAAGCCAAAAGAGGGAACCATACTCACCGTTGCCAGAGGAGCCGCAGATAAGGCAAAGGAACTTTACGAGAACGGCGTGACGGATATGGAAAGTTTTCTGGCTGATGTTCTGGAACATGCAAAATATGTGCTGAGCCAGACTCCGGAGATGCTGCCCGTGCTGAAGCAGGCCGGTGTGGTGGATTCCGGAGGACAGGGACTGATAGAAGTGATGACCGGAGCACTGGATGCATTTCTGGGCAAGGAGGTTGATTTTACTGTCAGTGCAGATGCCGGGGCAGGTACGATTTCCTCAAGGCGGCAGAATGCGGATGAGCCGGTTGATATTAAATTTGGCTACTGCACCGAATTTATTATTATGCTCAGCAAAACATTTAACATTAAAGCAGAAATGGATTTCAAGGCATATCTTGAATCCATTGGCGATTCCATTGTATGTGTGGCGGATGAAGATATTGTGAAGGTGCACGTACATACCAATGACCCGGGCTTGGCTATCCAGAAGGCATTGAAGTATGGCGCACTCTCCAATATGAAGATTGACAATATGCGGCTGGAGCATCAGGAAAAGCTGTTCAGGATGTCCGCCGGAAAAGGCACTGCGGCTGCGGGAACAGAAGCTGCGGATATGAAAAAAGCGGATATAGATAAAGCATCGGGGACAGCAGCTGAGCTGCCTCCCAAAGAATTCGGCTTTATTGCCGTATCTGTGGGAGAGGGAATGAATGAAATTTTCAGAAGCCTGGGGGTGGATTATATCATAGAAGGCGGACAGACTATGAATCCCAGTACTGCGGATATCCTGGAAGCTGTGGATAAAGTCAATGCCAAAACGGTGTTTGTTCTGCCTAATAATAAAAATATTATCCTGGCCGCCAACCAGGCGGCGGAGCTGACTGCGGACAAGGATTTGTTTGTCATTCCCACCAAAACCATTCCACAGGGAATTACGGCGGTAATTAATTTTGTGCCGGAGTTAAGTGCCGATGAAAACGAAGCCAATATGATCAGAGAAATCAAAAATGTCTGCTCCGGTGAGGTCACTTATGCGGTACGTGATACCGTCATTGACGACAAGGAGATTCGAAAAGGTGATTATATGGGAATCGGAGATGACGGAATCCTTGCCGTGGGCACTGATATCAGAGGTGTGGCAAAAGACACCATTGCCGGTATGATGACGGAAGAGGCCGAACTGATCAGTATATACTATGGAAGCGATGTGAACGGAGAGGAGGCTGAAGCTTTCAGCGCGCTGGTGGCGGAAAGCTATCCTGACTGTGATATAGAATTGCAGTACGGCGGACAGCCTATCTACTATTATGTTATATCAGTAGAATGAGAAGACTTTGTCTGAGAAAAGGCAGAGAGCAGCAATAGAATCCATGTTCCGGGAGAATTCTATTGTCATGAATAATAAGGGAGACAGGCTGAAGCTGTCTCTCTTATTGTACGTTTGCCGGAATTTCCGAATCTTCGATATATGGACTTTGTAAGTTCGGAGAGAATGCGATATCTGACTGCGGACAGTCTTATCTGTCGGAAAGGAGTTCTCCCTGTGAAGAAAAGTGCACTGATAACGGAACTGAAAGGTGTGGGTGAGAAGACACAGAAACTATATGCCAAGCTGAATATCAAAACAGTGGGCGATCTGCTTGCCGATTATCCCAGAGATTATGAAACCTTTGCCGAACCGGTTGATATTGCCCAGGCGCGGCTGGAGGAACCTGCGGCTGTCTATGCTGCAGTGACGGGAATTCTCAGTGAAAAAAGAGCGGGGAGACTTCATATTCTGAATATGAATGCGGCGGATAATTCCGGCAGTCTGACTCTGACTTTTTATAATATGCCATTCCTGAAAAAAACTTTAAAGCGGGGCGGCTTTTACATTTTCAGAGGTACGGTTCGCCGCCGTGGAAATACAGGTATTATGGAACAGCCAAAAATTTATTCTCCGGAAGACTACCGGAAGCTGACCAGTCGGCTCATTCCCCGCTATTCCCTGACAAAAGGTCTCACCAATCAGGCGGTGCAGAAATGCGTGAAGCAGGTGCTGTCTCTGTATGATTTTGGAACGGAATATTATAACCAGACTATTCTTAAAAAAAATGATTTAATATCGGAGCGCGAAGCTCTGGAAACCATCCATTTTCCGGCAGATTATGACTCTCTGATACAGGCAAGAAGGCGGATTGTGTTTGACGAGTTCTTCTCTTTTTTATTTCTTATGCGGAAAAACAGAGAATTCTGCGAGCAGCTGAGCAATTCTCATCCTATGATGGAGACGGCCGACACAGTCCGCTTTCTGGAGAAGCTGCCGTTTCCCCTGACAAAAGCCCAGGAAAAGGTGTGGAGCGAGATAAAGGCAGATTTAAGCTCTCCCTGCTGCATGAATCGTCTGATTCAGGGAGATGTGGGATCAGGTAAGACGATTCTGGCTGTTCTGGCACTTTTGATGACAGCGGCAAACGGATACCAGGGAGCGTTGATGGCGCCTACCGAGGTGCTTGCAATGCAGCATTATGAAACCATAATGGAATATGTGAGGAAATGCGGTCTGATTTTCCGTCCCGTGCTTCTGGTGGGTTCCATGAGCAGTAAAGAAAAAAAAGAAGCTTATGGACAGATTGCCTCGGGAGAGGCCAATCTGATTATAGGCACCCATGCGCTGATTCAGGAAAAAGTGCAATATGCTTCTCTGGCGCTGGTTGTCACGGACGAACAGCACCGCTTCGGCGTGAGACAGCGGGAACATCTGGCCGGGAAAGGAGATACGCCTCATATTCTGGTGATGAGCGCCACGCCCATTCCCAGAACCCTTGCCATCATTTTATATGGAGACCTGCACATTTCTGTCATTGACGAAATGCCTGCCAACCGCCTGCCCGTTAAAAACTGTGTGGTGGGAACCGCCTATCGGCCGACGGCCTATAAATTTATTGCAGGAGAAGTGGGCAAAGGCCGACAGGTTTACGTCATTTGTCCTCAGATAGAGGGCGAGGAAGAAGATACGGAGGGAAGTCCTGCTCTGGAAAATGTGGTGGATTATACGGAAAAGCTGAAAAGTGCACTTCCGTCAGGCATTCAGGTTGCATTTCTCCATGGGAAAATGAGGCCGTCGGACAAAAATCAGATTATGGAGGAATTTGCCGCCAGATCCATTGATGTGCTGGTGTCCACCACAGTCATAGAAGTGGGAATCAATGTGCCAAATGCCACGGTGATGATGGTGGAAAATGCAGAACGATTTGGATTGGCTCAGCTCCATCAGCTGCGGGGACGTGTTGGAAGAGGAAAACATCAGAGTTATTGCATTTTTGTCAGCAGCAGTGAGAAAAAGGAGACTATGGAGCGGCTGGAAATCTTGAACAAATCAAATGACGGTTTTTTTATTGCCTCACAAGATCTGAAGCTGCGGGGGCCCGGGGATTTGTTTGGGATTAGACAGAGCGGAGAATTCTCCTTCCGAATCGGAGACATTTATTCGGATGCATCCATATTAAAGCAGGCTTCGGATACGGTGGACGAGCTTTTGCGGAAAGATCCGGAACTTGAACAGCCGGAAAACGCACTTCTGCGTGTTCACCTGACGGAAACTGCCGCAGACAGTGTTGACTTTCGTACGCTGTAACGGTAGAATAGTAGCAGTATTTTTATATATTATATTTATGCAGGAGGAAGTTATGCCGGAGATAGCAATTGTTACGGACAGCAACAGCGGTATTACCCAGGAAGCGGGAAGAAAACTGGGAATTCATGTACTGCCCATGCCTTTTATGATTAACGAGGATACCTTCTATGAGGACATTGATCTGACCCAGGAGGAATTCTATGAAAAGCTGGCCTCAGGGGCGAATATCGGAACAAGCCAGCCAAGCCCGGAATCTGTCATGAATCTCTGGGATACGCTGTTGAAGGAGTATGATGAAGTTGTGCATATTCCCATGAGCAGCGGTCTGTCCGGTTCCTGTCAGAGCGCAATGATTCTGGCGGAGGAGTATAAGGGTAAGGTTCAGGTGGTAAATAATCAGCGTATTTCCGTTACCCAAAGACAGTCCTGTCTGGATGCGAAGCTTCTGGCCGAAAAAGGAATGAATGCAAAGCAAATCAGAGAGTTTCTGGAAGCAGATAAGTTCAACAGCAGCATTTACATTATGCTGGATACTTTGTATTATCTGAAAAAGGGCGGCAGAATCACGCCTGCAGCCGCTGCTATAGGCACCATGCTGCGTCTGAAGCCCGTACTGCAGATTCAGGGAGATAAGCTGGATGCGTTTGCAAAGGCCAGAACCACCAATCAGGGAAAGTCCATTATGATGAATGCAATCAAGAGCGATATTGAGAGCCGCTTTGGCGGAATGACCGAAGATAAGCATATCTGGCTTCAGATTGCCCATACGGCAAATCTGGAGGCGGCTCAGGAGTATCGTCGGGAAATAGAAGCGGTTTTCCCCGGATATGACATACACATTGACGCGCTTTCACTGAGCGTGGCCTGCCACATCGGACCCGGCGCGCTGGCATTTGCCTGCTGCAGGAAAATCGAGGGTTGAGTATGGATGTATTCGGCAGACTTGCACCCTTTATCCAGGATTTTATCTATCAGAATAAGTGGGAAGAGCTGCATGGGAATCAGGTGGCTGCCTGCGAGGTGATTTTCGACAGCGACGATAACCTGCTGCTTTCTTCCGGCACCGCCTCCGGCAAGACAGAGGCGGCTTTTCTGCCGGTTCTCACGGAGCTATATAATCACCCTTCCCGTTCTGTGGGGGTCATGTATATTTCGCCTCTGAAAGCACTGATAAACGATCAGTTCAAAAGGCTGGAGCTGTTGCTTCTGGATTCTCATATTCCTGTGACGAAATGGCATGGAGATGCATCCGTGAACAGTAAGGAAAAGCTGCTTAAGAATCCGGAAGGACTGATTCAGATTACGCCTGAATCTCTGGAAAGTCTGCTGACCAACAAACGGGGTGCCTGTCTCTCGCTGTTTTCCGATCTGCGTTTTGTCATTATTGACGAGGTACATCACTTTATGAGGGATGAAAGGGGCTTACAGCTTCTGTGCGTTCTGGAACGTCTGCAGACTCTGACAGGAGTGATTCCCCGGAGAATCGGGCTGTCTGCCACTCTGGGTGATGTATCTGCGGCCAAAACCTGGCTGAACACCGGCACAGGGCGGGATTGCGCCGCTCCCGTGGTAAATGAGGGGAAAAAACGTGTTCGGCTTCATATTGAGCGATTTGTCAATTATGCGGACAAGCGGGATTTTGTAGAGCGAAACGGCAGTCAGAATATGGTACATGCAGATACTGGCGGCGATATCGGGGACCGTGAACATTACGAATATCTCTTTCAGCAGACGCTGGATAAGAAGACGATCGTTTTTGCCAACAGCCGGGAAGAAATAGAATTTGTTATGGCAAATCTGCGGGAACTTGCCCTGAAAAAGAAAGCTCCGGATGTGTACAGAGTCCATCATGGAAACGTGTCTGCACTTCTTCGGGAGAATACGGAAGACGAAATGAAATCCGGTGATGAGAAAATTGTCACTGGTGCCACTGTCACGCTGGAGCTTGGAATTGATATCGGCTCTCTGGACCAGGCCGTGCAGATCGGAGCGCCCTTAAATGTCTCTGCTTTTGCCCAGCGTCTGGGACGCTGCGGAAGGAGAGGACAGGTGCCCCAGCTGCTTTTCACTTTTGTGGAAAGTATCAAGATCAATTCCTCGGATATCCTGGGACCCATTAACTGGGAATTTATCAGGACCATTGCCATCATAGAGCTTTATCTCAGGGAGCACTGGCTGGAACCCATACCGCCGAGAAATCATGCATATAATCTTCTCTATCACCAGACCATGTGCTGTCTGAAGAGCAACGGAGAGATGTCTCCTGCCGGTCTGGCCCAGATGGTGTTGAAGCTGGGGTGCTTTCGCCGGATTCCCCTGGAAGATTACCGGAAACTGCTCCGGCATCTGATTGAGATAGAACAGCTGGAACGCACGGAGCGCGGCGGGATTATCATAGGCCGCAGAGGAGAGAAGGAAATTAACAGCCACAAGTTTCTCACGGTATTCCTGGCGCCGGAATATTTTCTGGTAAAGGATGAAAACCGCACCATCGGTACGGTGGACAAGCCCTATCCTGTGGGGATGCGCTTTGCGCTGGCAGGCCTGTCCTGGGAGACGGTGGATATCAACGTAAAGTCGAAGGTGATTTTCGTAAAGCGCATTCCCGGCATTTCCGTGGTGGACTGGGACAGGGATTTCGATGCTGAGTTTCATACCGTGCTGGTCCGGAAAATCCGCAGTGTGATGAAGCTGGACGAAGCTTACCCCTACCTGAGTGACAGATGCGCAGAAAGGCTGACGGAAATCCAGTATATCGCAAGGAACAGCGGGATTCTGGAGCATCTGGTTACCCCCTTGTCCGATAAAAAGTATGCGGTATTTCCCTGGGTGGGCACCAGACAGCTTGTGACGCTTCATTTTGCCCTGCTGCAGCGTAAGATTAAGAGCAAAATTCCATGGAATACCTGCATTTACCTGGAGATTTTCTTCCAGGGCACACCGGAAGAGCTGGAGGCTGTCATTGAGGATATCCTCCATTCGGATCTGGATCTGAACGAGCTGCCGCTGCCCGACAAAGTGCAGATTAACGGAAAATATAACGAATTTATTCCGTTTTCCCTTCTTCGGAAGCAGTTTATAGAAGATTATCTGGATCTGGAGGGTTTAAAGCGGGATATGCGTGATTTTAATATTGCGGTTTCCGCAAAAGGGGATTAAAATAGAAGAACCGGTAAACGGTGAACAACCGGCAATGATTCAGAATTGCAGACAGAAAAGAAACAGAAGGAACTGCAGAAAGAG
>CAJUQT010000020.1:12128-61369 GCA_910588225.1 uncultured Acetatifactor sp. | reverse complement strand
CATAATCAAGGAACGCCTCTAATTCATCACTCACATCATCCAGAGTTCCTTTTGCATTGAGAAATATCTTTACCGCCTCATCACCCATAGAAATGCTGCCGTCTTCTTTACAGATATTTTCAAAGGTATAAATATGCCGCCCTTTCCCATATAAATCAAATGGACAGATAAATATAACATAGCTTCTCTTTAACTCATCATAAAGCTGCCCTTTGTCGATAAGCTGCAAGTCTATCATACTCTGATAATACCGGCTTCTCTTAGCAAGTTCCTTGGTCTTCCCATTTTGTCTGCTTTGTTTCCATGTCTCCCATTTATCTACCTGCTTTCTTTCATATAAAACACTGCCGGAAAACTCTGTATGTTTCAAAAGCTTTGCTATCTATTCTTAATTATATACAGTCTTCCGGCAAATTACAAGAAGCGGAGAACCTGTCTCCCGGAATTTTTCGCTCTTAATCTTTTAGGATGACCAATCCATACACTATAAAGATACATTGTCATAAAACTTCAAAACCCCATGGAAGCCGCACACTCCTATGGGGTAAAATACAACTCTTATTCTCTTTTATTCCCAAGAACTCCCGTTCCCTTTCGCACTTACTTATGATACGGCGCCCCCTGTATAATCCGAAAAGCCCGGTAAATCTGCTCCACAAGTATCACCCGCATCAGTTGATGTGGAAACGTCATGTCTGAAAAACTTAAAGAAATGTCCGCCCGCCTGCACACGGACTCATGCAGCCCCAGGGAACCTCCAATGACGAACACAATGTGACTTTTTCCCCTTATTGTCAGTTCCTCCATCCAATCGGCAAATCCTTCGGAAGTCAGACGCTTCCCTTCAATCTCCAAAGTACAGACAAAGGCGTCCTCCCGGATTTTCTCCAGAAGGCGCCTTCCCTCTTTTTCCCTAATCTGCTCCTCCAGGGCCGCACCGGCCCCCTCAGGTGTCTTTTCATCTGTCACTTCGATAAATTCCAGCTTACAGTATCTGCTCAGCCGCTTTTCATATTCCGACACAGCGTCTCTGTAGAATTTTTCCTTTATTTTACCCACACATGCAATGGAAATCTTCATTATCTTTTTACTCTCTTCTTTGGAAATCTGATAATGGTAATAATTCGACCCCCTATTTAAAGGGTTCTGTTATTCTATGTCCGTATCCCCCCCAAAAACCATCTCATATACGGTATCATCAATCAGCTTTTCCAGAAAACCCTGATCCAGATTCATGAACTGATGATTCATCCTGGCTTTTATAACTTCAAAACGTTTGAAATAAAGAATCTCGTCCTGCTCATTTTCGTCTGTTTTGATCTGCAGCTCCAGTTCTTCTCCACGAAGATTCTGCCGACACCATTCCAACAAAGTGGATTTGAGAGAATTCTCCGATTCCGCGCTTTTTTCAAATCTAAGGGCGTTTTTCATAGAAACGATGCCGGCCACCAGAAACAGAATAAATACGGCGGCCATCACACCGTAGAACAGATATGCATTACTGAAATGCAGCGGAATCACCCCTGTGATTCCAAGGCTCAGAACAATGATGCCCAGTCCCCCAATGCTCAGCAAAATCCATGCGGAGGAACGATTCTCATTAGCCCGTTCGGAATTATCCCGATACAGAGAACCATATTGGGATAATCCGTAATTTCTTTCGGACACGGTATCCCTTTCCGGCTGATTCTCCGCCAGGCCAGCCGCATCGCCTTTATCCTCCACAGCCTCAAATTTCGCTTCACTTCCGCCTTCACAAGCTGTCCCGTCAACAGCGGACTTCCCGGCCGCCAGACTGGCATACTGCCCGTCATCCACCAGTTCGCTGCCACAATCAGCACATATGGAAAATCCTTCTCTATACTCACTTCTGCATTTCGGACACCACGGCATATCTATACCTACTTTCCTCTTTAGAATGAACACAGAACAAAGCACATGTCTGAACCGTTACGTAAACTCATAATCCATGCAGGCTCTGTTGCAGGTAACACTTCTCACATATTTTCCTGCCTCCACATGAGCTGGATGGTTTTGATATGTTGTCAGCGCATCCAAAGTTTCAAACGCAGAAATCAATGCAATATCACGGTTACTGGAAGAAAGCTCATTCCTGACAACCTGAATCTCCATCGCGCCGGGCACCAGTTCTTTTATTGGCTCCAATAGCGCTTTCATCCTCTCTCCGGCTTCCTTCCTCTCTCTTTCAGAAAGCTCTTCTGCGAAATTCCATAACACAATATGTTTTACCATATAATCTCCTTTTTACTTTCCACTTAGATATTCGTCTATCCCCTTTGCAGCCGCCTTGCCAACCTCCCGCATCGGGGGCTGCCCATGGCAAGCCATGGACGAGCTATTTGCCATTCAGGTACTCGTCGATTCCCCTTGCAGCTGCCTTGCCAGCGCCCATGGCTAAGATTACCGTAGCTGCTCCTGTCACGGCATCTCCTCCCGCGTAGACCCCTTCCTTACTGGTCTGTCCGTTTGACTCCTCGGCCACGATACATTTCCACTTATTGGTCTCCAGACCTTCCGTGGTAGAAGAAATCAAAGGATTCGGGGATGTACCCAGAGACATAATCACAGTATCCAATTCCATGGTAAATTCGGAATCCGGAATCTCCACTGGGCGTCTGCGTCCGGAAGCGTCCGGCTCTCCCAGCTCCATCCGAATGCATTTCATACCGGTAACCCAGCCCTTTTCATCTGCCAGAATTTCTGTTGGATTGGTCAACAGGTCAAAAATAATTCCTTCTTCTTTGGCGTGATGGACCTCTTCCACCCTGGCAGGCAGCTCTTCCTCACTTCTTCGGTAGACAATATGTACCTCCGCCCCCAGACGCAGAGCTGTTCTGGCCGCGTCCATTGCCACGTTGCCGCCGCCCACTACAGCCACTTTTCTGCTGTACATAATGGGAGTGCTGGACTTCTCATCAAAAGCTTTCATCAGATTGCTTCTGGTCAGGTACTCATTTGCAGAAAATACGCCGTTGGAATTCTCTCCCGGAATTCCCATAAACTTCGGAAGTCCTGCTCCGGAGCCGATGAACACGGCTTCAAACCCTTCCTCCTGAATCAGCTCGTCAATGGTCACCGATTTTCCCACCACAACATTGGTCTCTATCTTCACACCAAGGGCCTTCACATTTTCGATTTCTTTTGCCACCACATCCTGTTTCGGAAGACGGAATTCCGGAATCCCATATACCAGTACACCTCCAGGCTCATGAAGTGCTTCGAAAATGGTTACTTCATATCCCATTTTAGCCAAATCTCCGGCACAGGTCAAGCCTGCGGGACCGGAACCGATAACAGCTACTTTCTTTCCCTTCTTCTCTGTGGGAGCATTGGGTTTAATGCCATTTTCTCTGGCCCAGTCAGCTACAAAACGCTCCAGTTTTCCGATGGAAATGGGATCTCCCTTGATACCGCGGATACATTTTCCTTCACACTGCGTCTCCTGAGGACAGACACGGCCGCAGACTGCAGGAAGCGCGCTGGACTCGCTGATAATCTGGTAGGCCTCTTCTATATTCCCTTCCTTTACTTTCTCAATAAAGCCCGGGATATCAATCGCCACAGGGCAGCCTTTCATGCACTGTGCATTCTTACAGTTAATGCATCTTACAGCCTCCGCCTGCGCCTCTTCCATATTATATCCCAGACATACTTCCTCAAAATTAGCGGCACGCTCCTTTGCGTCCTGTTCCCGCACAGGAACCTTTTTCAAAACGTCCATTTATTCTCAAACCTCCATCTTTTCTGTTATCTGATAAAATTGCTCAGACACCGGCCTATCGTTAAACCGGCCTCTACTCAGCCGCAGTTCCCACATCCGCCGTGATGAGTCTCCCCTTCCTCCAACTTCAGCACCGCTCTCCCTTCCTCAGTCTTATAAAGGGTCTGTCTTCTCATTGCTTCGTCAAAATTCACCAAATGTCCGTCAAATTCCGGGCCGTCCACACAGGCAAACTTCACTTTTCCGTCTACAGTCACACGGCAAGCCCCACACATTCCCGTGCCGTCTACCATGATAGGATTCAGACTGACAACCGTGGGAATACCCAACTCTTTGGTCAGCAGGCAGACGAATTTCATCATAATCATGGGACCGATGGCAATACAGACATCATATTTCTTTCCTTCCGCCACCAGATCCTTAATGGTCTGGGTCACCATTCCGCTTCTGCCATAAGACCCGTCGTCTGTTGTTATATAGAGACTTCCGGCCACAGCTTCCATTTCTTTCTCCAGAATCAGCAGATCCTTTGTCTTACTTCCTACAATTACATCTGCGTTCACGCCATTTTCATGGAGCCATTTCACCTGGGGATATACAGGAGCCGTACCCACACCGCCGGCCACGAAAAGGATTTTCCTCTTCTTCAAAGTCTCCGGGCTTTCCTTCACCAGTTCGGAAGGACATCCCAGAGGTCCCACAAAATCATGAAACGAATCTCCCTCCTGAAGCTTTGCCATCCACTGTGTGGCGGCACCCACACATTGAAATACAATGGTTACCGTTCCCTTCTCCCGATCATAATCACAAATAGTAAGTGGAATTCTCTCGCTTTCCGCATCTGTACGGACAATGACAAACTGCCCCGGCAGACATTTCCGCGCCACTCTCTCCGCCTCCACATCCATGAGATAAATATTTGTGGTAAGCTCTGCTTTCTTAACAATTCTGTACATAATCCACCTCTCTATTCCTCTTCCTGGGAATCTTCTTTTATTTCTATCTCAATCAAACTCAGGCGGCCGTTATTCTCCCGCTGAAGTTTAAATCTTTCCCCTGAGTAAACATTTACGGCAAAATTGTTTCCCGTTCTGGTGACACTGCCGTCCGCCGTTCTGTAGCTTTCCGCTATCACATAAAAATCATTTATCTTATTGATATTTCTCACATACAGATATTCATACTGATAGGTATCTCCGGATTCATCAAAATGTCCTGCTTCATCGAAGATTTTACCGGTATTCATGGAATATTCCACCACTGACGCCACCGCCTGCTCAGGCGTGTAATCTGTATTCAGAATCAGGTAATAGGTTCTCTCCTCAATTGTCCCTGTGACACCGTCCACGATTCTGGCAAATTTATAGTTCGATCTGCCAAGAGGCATTGGAATCGGCCCGGTGTATGCATTGGAAGAATATGTAGGATCCGTTCCATCCGTGGTATAATAAATATCCTCGATGTCGTCACTGGTAATCTCGATATACATTGGAAGATTATATTCTCCGCTGAGAGCACTTATTTCCGGCGGTAATATTTCGTTATTTTCAATATGATATTCCTTTGTCACCACATCGCTGGCAATTCCCTTCTCATTGACCACAAAGGCCTTTATAGTGTAATCGCCGTTTTCCAGAATAATAGGAGCCGTATACGGGGTACTCTCTTCCGTAGGCTCTGTTCCGTCCATGGTATAATAAATTTTCCCTTCGCTGTCGGTAGTCAGCTTCAGAGGTTGAATGCTGGCATAATATCCTTCATTGATGCTGAATTCCGGTATCCTTGCAATGTATCCCTGATAAGCGGAAATCAGCGACTCGTTTTCACTTGCCACCAGCAGTTCGTTAATCGTCTGATAATCTTTCCTGTCGCGATAAATTGCTATCAATTTTCCGTACGCACCGTCCAATTGCTCCGCGGTGGCATTCTCGCTTTTCACAATTTCCCGGAGAAGATATTCATACTCTACTTTATTATTTTTCATAAGATAGACATCTGCAAGACTGAAAACAAGCTCTATATTATCGCTGTCCAGTTCCAGCGCACGATTATAACAGGCAATCGCGTCGTCCAATCTTCCAAGCAAAACATATTGCACAGCTTTATCCACCTGATATTCTTCGGAATAATAGCCATACATATACCACGCAGCACCGCCCCCTGCCGCCAGAATCAACAGAACAAATACCAACAGCACCCTTGGCCAAATCCTTTTTTTCCTTCGGCCGGAATCTTTTATTTCCTCCGGTTCTTCCGGAAATTCCTCAAAAGCATCCTGTTCTCCGTCCGTATGCAGTTCTTCCAGAATAGTATTGATAGACTGCTCTATATTTCGCTCCAGCTCCGGTTCAAAATCGGGCACGATATGAATATCTTCACCGCAATGTTCACAGTACAAAGCCCCTTCGGCCATTTTCTCTCCGCAATTGGGACATTTCATATTTGCTCCCGTCCGTCCGCTTTCAGCGGACATCAAAATAATCCGATTATCACCCCATCGTCGCTTACATCAATTCCATAAGCAGCAGGTCTCCGGGACAAGCCGGGCATCGTCACCACATCTCCGGTCAGCACCACCACAAATCCCGCTCCTGCAGATACATATACTTCTCTGACTGTCAGTTCAAAGTTCCTGGGTCTCCCCAGAAGTTTCGGATTGTCAGAAAGAGAATACTGATTTTTTGCCATACAGACAGGAAGCTGGCCGAATCCCAACTCTGTCAGTTTCTTCAGCTGTGTCCTTGCTGCCGCGGAAAAATTCACACTCTCCGCCCCATAGATTTCCATTGCCACCCTGCGTATTTTATCCGCCAAAGATAAGGTATCCTCATACAGTACCTGAAAATGACTTTCCCTGCGTTCCAGCGTCTCCAATACTTTCTCTGCCAATGCAATACCGCCTTCGCCGCCTTTTTCCCACACTTCGGACAAAGCGAACTCACATTGTCTCTCCTGGCAGAAACCACGCACATACGCTGTCTCCGCCTCCGTATCAGTGGCGAAAGCATTCAGCGCCACTACTACAGGCACTCCGTATTTCTGCAGATTTTCAATATGCTTTTCCAGATTCTCAATTCCTTTTTTCAGGGCCTCCAGATTCTCCCGGCCCAGATCCGCTTTCGCTGCTCCTCCATTATACTTCAAAGCACGGATTGTTGCAACAAGTACTGCCACATCCGGCTTCAAGCCAGCCATTCGGCATTTGATATCAAAAAACTTTTCCGCACCCAAATCAGCGCCGAATCCTGCCTCTGTGATACAGAAATCCGCCATTTTCAGAGCTGTCCTGGTAGCTCTGACAGAATTACATCCGTGAGCAATATTTGCAAAAGGTCCCCCGTGAACAAGCGCCGGCGTATGCTCCAGCGTCTGAATCAGATTCGGCTTCAGGGCATCCTTCAAAAGAGCGGCCATGGCGCCTGTGGCCTGCAGGTCTCCGGCCGTCACCGGTTCCCCGGCACAATTATAGGCCACAATAATCCTGGCCAGACGTTTCTTCAGATCCTGCATATCCTCAGCCAGACACAATACTGCCATGATTTCGCTGGCCACCGTAATGACAAAGTGATCCTCCCTGACGAATCCGTCCGTCTTATTCCCAAGACCTACCACAATATTCCGCAGTACTCTGTCATTCATGTCCAGACAGCGCTTCCACACAATCTGCCTTGTATCAATCTGCAGCTCATTTCCCTGCTGAATATGATTGTCCAGCAGCGCGGCCAGAAGGTTATTGGCGGAGGTAATGGCATGAAAATCTCCGGTAAAATGAAGATTCAGCTCTTCCATCGGCACGACCTGTGCATATCCTCCGCCTGCGGCACCGCCCTTAATGCCAAAGCAGGGCCCCAGAGAAGGCTCCCGCAAAGCAATTACCGCTTTTTTCCCCAGTCTGCCGAAAGCCTGTCCCAGCCCGACACTGGTAGTGGTCTTCCCCTCTCCCGCCGGAGTCGGATTGATGGCGGTCACCAGAATCAGCTTCCCTTCGGGCCTGTCCTTGATACTGTCCAGGAATTCATCCGAAAGCTTTGCTTTGTACTTACCGTAAAATTCCAGCGCATCCTCCGGAATTCCAAGCTTTTCCGCCACCTTGCCAACCGGCTCCATCACTGCTTCCTGTGCGATTTCGATATCTGTCTTCATGCATTCTCCTTTTTCACATTTATTTCTGTCCAATCCGCAGCCATTCAAACTCATTACCTGGCATAACTGCTCCTGCGACAGCCAAACGGCCTGTCTTAATAGTTCCTGGTTGTTGCAGCTGTCCGCCTTACATCATCTCCTCCCGCAACTGCTCAAACTGTTCGGGACTCATAAGGATTTTCCTGGGCTTCGTCCCTTCTTCCTCCCCTACCACACCATACTGACAGAGCTGATCCATAATTCTTGCGGCTCTGTTAAATCCAACCTGAAGAGCTCTCTGCAGCATGCCTATGGAAGCTTTGTCCTTATCAATGATCAGACGCGCCGCCTTTTCAAAGAACTCATCCACATCACTTCCCCCGGAAGCCTTGCCGCCTGCCGCCGAATTCCCCATACTGGCGATTTTTTCTTCAATCTCCTCCACATATGTATTTCCCAAAACCTGATTCTTCAGGAAGTCAACCACATCTGACACCTCCTGATCAGATACAAAGGCTCCCTGAACCCGGGCCGGTTTGGAATAACCCTGGGGATAGAAAAGCATATCTCCTTTTCCCAGAAGCTTCTCGGCACCAACCATATCCAGAATTGTCCGGGAATCCACACCGCTGGATACAGAAAATGCAACACGGCTGGGCATGTTGGCCTTAATCAGACCGGTGATTACATCCACGCTGGGGCGCTGTGTGGCAATGATCAGATGAATCCCGCAGGCTCTGGCCAGCTGAGCCAAACGACAGATGGATTCCTCCACTTCCCCTGGGCATACCATCATCAGATCCGCAAGCTCGTCCACAATAATGATAATCTGCGGAAGCTTCCCGGGAGCATTTTCATCTCCCTTCTCCCGCATGGCCTGCACTTTTTTATTGTATCCTTTCAAATCTCTCACATTAAAGTCCGCAAATTTCCGATACCTGTCCTCCATCTCGGACACGCCCCAGTGCAGTGCTGCAGATGCTTTTTTGGGGTCTGTCACAACCGGAATCAATAAATGGGGGATACCGTTATAGATGCTCAGCTCCACCACCTTCGGATCCACCATAATCAGCTTGACATCATCCGGATGTGCTTTATACAGAATACTCATAATCAATGTGTTGATACAGACAGATTTGCCGGAACCTGTGGCTCCCGCAATGAGCATATGCGGCATTTTGGCAATATCGGATACCACCACTTTTCCCGCAATGTCCTTCCCCACGGCAAAGGCAATACTGGATTGAAAGTCTCGGAACTCTCTTGTCTCCAGCAGATCGCGCAGAGACACCGTAGCATTTTCCTTGTTGGGTACTTCGATTCCCACTGCCGCCTTCCCGGGAATAGGCGCTTCGATTCTCACATCAATCGCCGCCAGGTTCAACTTGATGTCATCCGCCAGCCCCACTATTTTTGAAACCTTTACTCCCTGTTCCGGCTGCAGCTCATAGCGGGTTACGCTGGGCCCCTGACTGATATCCGTAATTGTCACCTTCACTCCGAACGTGTTCAGCGTCTGCTGAAGCCGCATGGCCGTCTCCTTCAGTTCACGCTCGGAATCTCCTGTAGCCGCCTTTCCTTTTTGGAGCAGGGTAATGGGCGGGAACGCGTAAGGCTTTGGCTCCCGTGGCGCCGGCACAGCACTTTCAACACCCTGTGCCATCTCCGGCTGTCTGTGTTCTTCCGCCTTCAACCTGCCGGTTTCCTGCATCTGCGACCCTCCGGCTTCTTCTGCCTTCGGACTGCAGACCTCTTCCGCCTTCGGCCTGCCGGCCTCTTCCATCTGCGGCCCTCCGGCTTCTTCCTCCCCTGCCGTCTCAGGCACCGCATCTATTATCCGTTCCTTATGTATCCGTATAGCCGGCTCCGGCATGGAAGGTTCCGGCGCTGAAAATTCCGGCACTTTTGCCACAGGCTTCGGTCCGGAAACAGCAGCTTCCTCCGGATAATCCTCCGCATTTACCATTACCTGATGTACTCCCCGTATCCGTATTTTTTCAAAAGTAAATTCCGGCTGGTCAGATGCCTCTTCGGATATCGGTTCCGCTTCCCGCACATCTGTAACCTTCAGGGTACCGGTTTCCGCTTCCGTCAGTTCCACCCCGGACAGCATAATCTCATGTATATCATCCCGGCGCTGTACCGCATCCTCAGGTCTGGACAAGGCAGTATCCAGCATGACGCCGGACACCTTTCTCTCCATCCGCAATATTTTTTCATTTTCCTTTTCTTCCGCCTTCAGCCTGCGTTCTTCTGCTTTTCTGGCGCGCTGTTCCTCCTGTGCCTGACGCCTTGCCCTGGTCTGTTCCCTTCGTCTCAATGCATTTTCCGCCTGTTCCTGTCTGCGGACCTCCGCCAGCTCTCTCCGCCTCTGGGCATCCTCTCTGGAAAGTTCACGAACACGGCTGCCGCCACGCTTCATTGTACTCAGCAGAGATTTCTCTGTCAACAGAATCAAGCTCACCACGCAGCAGAGAATCACTAACAGCACCGTTCCCAAAGTACCCAGATAATTCTGCAGCAGAAAGCTTAAGCTTCCGGCCAGAATGCCGCCGCCGTTTTTCTGCATGCGGCAGTTCTCATACAGCGCTTTCACATCATACTTTTCCATACCGGCTGCCGCCTTTACCGCCAGATCGCAGACTACGCCTGCCATGACAAAAAGCACAATCCCTGCACTCAGCTTCCGGGCCGCACTGGGATTTCCTTCATTTGCAAACCAGAATGCCGCGGCCAGAAACAAAAAAACAGGCATCACATAGGCCGTCAATCCGAATAATCCAAACAAAATTCCGCTTACTGCCTCGCCTGCAGGTCCTATGATCCCAAAATTGCAGCAAAACAAAAACACCATGGCAGCAAACAGCACAATCAGCCCTATTTCATGAAAAAGGGCACTTTCCTGTGCCGCCTGTGCGGCGCTTTTCTTCCGCTGTCCGGTCTTTTTTGCCCCGGAAGCACTTTTTGTCGTTCTTTTATTTGAAGATGATGATTTTCTTCCGCCGGAAGCAGCCATCTATAATCAACCTCTCTTGTTTCTGATATGATTGTGTAACCGAATCTCCGCCGCACAGTCTCCGCAGGATGGGAGAGGTTACTTTTGTCAACGTTTTCAATTATATCATTTTTAGTCCTGCTTGTCATTATCTATTTTGTTTCGAAGACTGCCTTCCGTAACAGTTCAGATACCCCTGCCGCGAAGTCAAAATTGCGTTCCTATGCAATTTTGCGAGACTTTCTGGCGCCAAAACGCATTTCCTTTGCGTTTTGTGTGCATCCTCGTAACAGTTCAGTGCCCTGTCTGAACTGTTACTGCCTTCCGACATTTTACGATTCCGGAATCATTTCATGCAGCTTTGCGATTGCTCTGTCAATACCGCCCACCTCATCTATAATCCCGTACTTAACTGCTTCTTCCCCTACCAGAATGGTTCCCACATCCTTTGTCAGAATGCCGGTCTCTGTCATCAGACTCTCCAGCGTATCCTTGTTAATGCTGCAGTGATTGCACACAAAGCCCGTAATTCTGTCCTGAATCTGCTTAAAGTAGTCAAATGTCTGTGCTACTCCAATGACCATGCCGCTCATCCGCACCGGGTGAATCACCATGGTTCCCGTGGGCACAATATAAGAATAGTCCGTGCTGACCGCTATGGGTACACCAATCGAATGACTTCCCCCCAGGACCAGAGATACGGTAGGCTTGCTCAGTGACGCAATCATCTCCGCAATGGCCAGTCCGGCCTCCACATCTCCGCCCATGGTATTCAGAAGGACCAGCACCCCCTGTATATCCTTACTGTCTTCGATTGCGGCAAGACTTGGCAGAATATGTTCATATTTTGTGGTCTTGGAATTATTTGACAGATTTTCGTGTCCTTCTATCTCTCCGATAATAGATATCAGATGGATATTTCCAAGCTTACCGCTTTCATCCAGCGTCGCCTGTCCAGTCTCTTCGATTCTTTTGTCCCGATGCTCTTCTCTCTCTATTTTTCTGTCTTCTTTATGCTCGGCCATGCCATTCTCCTTTTCTCAGGAACTTTTCTGTTCTGGATCTGTCTTTTGAACACTTCTGTTCCTATTACATAATCAGGGAGCGTATCTGATACACTCCCTGATAGCATTGCCGTTTTTATATGAAATATCCCTGTAATCGTAATTCTCGAAGCACAGATTCTCCCTATCAGATATCAAAATCGTCCTCTTCCGCCACCGTAAAATCAAAATCATCCTCCGGGGCAGACCGCAACGGATAATCCATAACACGCTTTACATGCTTTTTGGGTACCGGAAGAGGATTTTCCAGAAAATGTACTTTGTGCACCGTATTTTCATTTTCTCTTTTCAGTTCCTCTTTCAATGCCTTTTCCCGCTGAAATACAGCATCCTCTGTTTCCACAGGTAAATCCTGTCTTAATTCTGTCTCTTCAGTCGGGCTGATTTCAGTCTCGCTGTCCCCCAATTCCTCGATAACCAGATTATCCTCCAGCCCGTTTTGTACGGCGGCTCCCTCCAAAGCTTCCGACGCATTTTCCGGCCGGAGACACTGAGCGACTCCCACTCCCGCCAAAAGGACCAGCAAAACATATGTGAAAAAAAAGCTCTGCTGCTCTTCCGCGAATATTCCAAAGCATCCCGCCGCCATAACGAAATACAGCGCCGTCACACCTGATGAGATTCTCTCTTCCTGCCTGTGACACCAGAAGCTGAAAATGCCGAAAGTCAGAGCGCCCGCCAGCACCCATACTTCCGGGCTCATACCTGCGGGGCCAAATGTCACCGGCAGCCGAAATCCTTCGGGAGCATACAGCGCAAACCACGCTCCCGCCACGCCATGGAATGCTTTTCCGCTCAGCATCGCATCCAGAAACAGAAAAACCGGAAATCCCACGCCTGCTCCCGTCAGGCATAGAAAAAGCGACGCAAGTTTCCTTCCCTTTTCCACCTCTTCTTTCCGTCTGCAGAAAATTGTCCCCACGGCAAAGACCAGAAGAAGCGCCCCCGTTATATCCAGATAACAGCAGAATGCCGCCAGAATTCCCGCCAGAAAAAACAATGCCGGCTCCGGTTTCCTCTCGAATCTCCCGGTAATCAGAAAAACGCCAATCATAAAAATCAGAAAATACAGCATTCCCGGAGAAAGTACAAGCGAATTCCGAATCATATACGGAGCACACATGAAAAAGCCGAAAGTCACAACTGCAGTTATCTCTCCCGCCAGCTTCCGCATCACGAAAAACAGCAGAAGAAATGCTGTCATCTGCAGAATAATCTGAACCCAGATTCCGTTGACTATATGGTTTCCCAAAAGCACAAAAACCTCATGCAGTAATTTTATGTAGAGATAGGACGCACCGTGTACCACCTGTGGAATCCGCTGTCCGGTCACCACTTTCGCGGCTTCGTAATATTCGGATGACAGTTCTGCATTTCCCATTCCCTGAACCCGGAAAAAAAGGCCCGCAGACAAAAGTGCAGTCACCAGTATGGCTTCGAACAGAACCGCAATCCCACGTTTCTCTGCTGAAAATGGCTTAAGCGCCAGCCCGCGAAGCTTAAAAACAGCTGCACAGACAATTATTCCATACAACACAGCAAGCGCTATCCCCCAGTACGCCGCCAGCCCTGCCTCAGCACAAAGCTCAGCACCAACGGCGATAAGGATAACGCCTGCCATAAAACTATACAGTAACCATGTCAGATAACTAAATGCATTTTTATTCCAGCTCATTTCAGCCCTTCCGGTTCACCTGGTATTTTCATTCCTTATCGTTTGCCATATCAGAACTTTCCCTGTCTCCATCTGCCGCACCATACAGTACCTTTTCAATATTATAACGGGGACGCTGCTTTACCTCAATATAAATCTTCCCGATATACTGTCCCACCAGGCCGATGGCAAGAAGCTGCAGCCCGCCCAGAAACCAGATGGACAAAATCAGCGAGGTCCACCCCGGTACCACATGACCGGTAAAGTAGGAAAACAGTGCATAAATCAGTGCCAGTACGGAAAAGAAAATAATCAGCAGGCCCAGTCCCAGAATCAGACTGATAGGTTTTACACTGAAGGAAGAAATCCCGTTAAACGCCAGCGCCAGCATTTTTTTCAGAGGATATTTGGACTCTCCCGCCGCCCTTTCCTTCCGGTCGTAATAGACATTGGCTGTCTGATAGCCAATCAGCGGCATCATTCCGCGCAGAAAGAGATTCGTTTCCTTATATTTTGAAAATTCCTCCACAGCCCGTCTGGACATCAGTCTGAAATCAGCATGATTGTATACTGTCTTCACTCCCATCAGCCCCATCAGCTTATAAAAGGCCTGGGCCGTGGTCCTTTTGAAAAAGGTATCTGTTTTCCGCTCTCTTCTGACGCCGTAGACAATATCATTTCCCCCATGGAACTTATCTATCATCTCTTCAATGACCGCCACGTCATCCTGCAGGTCCGCATCAATGGATATCGTTATGTCACACATATCCTTTGCCGTAACCAGTCCTGCCGTCAGCGCAAACTGATGTCCCACATTGCCCGCCAGCTTCACGCCGCTTACCTGTGTCGGATATGCCGCGTGCTCTTCCTCTATCAGCTCCCACGTACGGTCTTTGCTGCCGTCATTTACAAACAAAATGAAGCTGTCCCGGGCAATTTTCCCTTTTCCAATTAAGTCCGCAAGAACCCCCCGCAAAGCTTCGGAGGCAAGCTTTAGTACCTCCTCCTCATTATAACATGGCACCACGATTGCCAGCTTATCCATAAAATATTCCTTTCTTCACCACGGAAGGAAAATAGATCTTTTACTCATCCCAGTTATGATATACCGCCTGAACATCGTCATCCTCGTCAAGCAAATCCAAAATTCTCTGAAGAGATTTCACTGCGGTCTCCTCTGTCAGAGCCACATAATTCTGGGGAATCATTGTAACTTCCGCACTCATCATGGGAATTTTTGCCCCCTCCAGAGCCTCACGCACCGCGTCGAAATTATCAGGATCCGTCAGCACTTCATAACTGTCTTCCTCTTCGTTAAAGTCTTCCGCTCCCGCATCCAGAGCCGTCATCATCAGATCGTCCGCCTCCAGCTCACATTCCTCTTTGTCAATAATAATCTGCCCTTTTTTGTCGAACATAAAAGAGACGCAGCCGGGGGTCCCGATATTTCCCTGCCCTTTTGTGAAAGCACTTCTGACATTAGCAGCCGTACGGTTTTTATTATCTGTAAGCGTGTCCACAATAATTGCAATTCCATTAGGGCCGTACCCCTCATAGGTGATATATTCGTAATTTACATTGCCCACATCTCCCGCTGCTTTCTTGATGCCCCTCTCAATAGTGTCATTGGGCATATTATTGGCTTTCGCCTTGGCAATCACAGTAGCAAGCTTGAAATTATTATTGGGATCCGGGCCGCCTTCCTTTACCGCAACGGCAATCTCCCTGCCGATAATGGTGAAAATCTTACCCTTTGCCGCATCATTTTTTTCCTTTTTATGCTTTATATTTGCAAATTTTGAATGTCCTGACATACTTTTTCTCCTTCTTATTTCTCTTATGATTATGTTTCGCAGCAGTTCATCACTCTGTCTGATCTGTTACTATGTTTCACTCCGGCTCCTGCCCCTTACCGTCTCTCAGGTCTCCCCCGGCAGCGGCACTTTTGCTTTGGTGACCAGCACACTTTGAATCATCTTATGTTCAACGGATTGAATTTTAAAGTTGTATCCTCCGAAATCCACATCGAATTTCTCATCCGGCTCCGGTATCTTGTCCAGCCTGGAAATCAGGAAGCCGTTTAAAGTGTCAAATTCTTCCTCCTCAAAAGAAATCCCAAAGGTCTTCTCCAGTTCTTCCAGAGGCGTTTTCCCTGCCACAATATATTCATTCCCGCCTCTCTCTTCAATATATTCGCTTATCTCATCATATTCGTCAAGGATATTGCCCACAATCTCCTCCAGGATATCTTCCATTGCCACAAGCCCGTCTGTCTGTCCGTACTCATCCACCACAATGACCATCTGCTGCTTCTCTGCCTGCATCTCCCGGAACAATTCGTCAATATGCTTTGTCTGAGGAATGAATACCGGATCCCGCATCAGTTCCTCCAGCTCCTTCAGCGGACAGGTCAGATTTGCCGCATCCGCATGGAAACGCAATGCATCCTTCAGATGCAGAATACCGATAATATGGTCTATGGTTTCTTCATAGACAGGATAACGACTATTCTTACCTTCCATCATGAAGGTAATTGCATTTTGCAGAGATGTTTCCGCATCGATTGCCACAATATTTTTCCTGTGCGTCATAATATCCTGCGCTTCCTTGTCTCCGAATTCGAAGATATTGGAAATCATCTCCGCCTCACTGGCCTGAATCAGTCCCTGTTCATGTCCCTCGTTGACCATATTGATGATTTCTTCTGTCACATCGGTCTCATCCGCCTTCCCGCTTGCGCCGAATATTCTCAGAATCCCGTTGGTGGTCAATGTGACAAATCCGGTAAAAAAGGCCAGAAGCTTCGTGACAAAAAATACGGGCGTAATGCAGGCATACGCCCATTTCTCCGGAGATCTGGCCGCAATCTTTTTCGGAAGCAGAACCCCCAGCGTAAGTGTTATGTACAGAAGCACAAAAGTGGAAAGGATTGCCGCCAGAATCAAAATCAGATTTGCCGGCACTTCTTCCATCTTCAGCCGCTTCTGGGTAATAAGCTGAAGACCATTTGACAAAGAATGAAGCAGCAGACTCAGGTGAACCGCTCCGATCACTATGTTGATTAAAGTAGTAATCAGCTGTGCCGTATTAATATAGTCTGTAGGATTGCTGATGATTGCTTTCAGTCGAACTGACTTCTTATCCTTATCTTCTTCGGCCCTCCTTTCAATCTCTTTGTCATTCAGGGAGTCAATGGCCGCTCCGAATCCATAGAAAAACATATCAATAAAAAGCAACACTACAAAAAAGAAAATACTGGCAGTAGGCCCACCATCGTCCATTTTAATCCTTTCCTCCGTCAAAATATATTTCGTAATTTACTTTTCTTAATACTTTGTGTATTAAGAAACTGTTTTGCATATCATAATATACCATCTCTTAAGCCGTTCGTCAAGAACCGGAACACGCACTATGTATCCAGCTCCAGGCTGACCATCAGGGCTCTGTTCACTCTGTTCATGATTTCTCCGTCCAGATGACATACTTTATCCTTCAGACGCTTCTTGTCTATGGTTCGAAGCTGTTCCAGCAGAACCACCGAATCCTTATCCATATCATACAATGTGGAATTAAGCTCAATATGGGTAGGCAGTTTGGCCTTGTTCATCTTAGAAGTGATAGCTGCGCAGATCACCGTAGGGCTGTGCCTGTTGCCCACATCATTCTGGACAATCAGCACTGGCCTGATTCCTCCCTGTTCCGAACCGATTACCGGCCTAAGATCCGCATAATATACATCTCCTCGTCTCATTTTCCCTCCAAATCCATTCTCCCGGAGAACGCTGTAGCTTTCAGCCTTCTCTGTGTATTTGTAGGATAGTTTTACCAGTTTTTCGAATGTTTATACATCCCCATGAAACTACCGGAACAGGAACCATAAATGGTAACTGATATCCCCCTCTCTATCATATGAAAAGGGAGGTCGAATTTAGTACCGCATCTGCGACGTCAGATCTCCTGCCATACAGCCATACTCACCTCGCTTCTCCACTGCCTTCTCCCCTGCCCTGCCGTGAATATAAGCGCCCACGGCGGCAGCTTCAAAAGCATCCATTCCCTGCCCCAGAAGGGCCGCCGTAATGCCCGCCAGCACATCTCCGCTTCCTGCCGTAGCCATACCATTGCTGCCGCTTAAGTTTACACAGACGCTGTGCCCTTCCCCACAGATCAGGGTTCTGGCATCTTTGGCCGTAACCACCCCATGAAGCTCTGATGCCAGCCCAATGCCATAGGAAAGCAGTTCTTCGGCGCAGACAGACACCGATTGCCCTGCAAGACGGGCAAGCTCACCCACATGTGGAGTTAAAATAATCTTCCTTCCCGCCGCTCCCTGCTTTGCCAGAGCCTTTCGCAGCTCCGGCTGCTCCGCCAGCAGATTCAGGGCGTCCGCATCCGCCAACAGAGGAAGTTTACTTCCATATATCACCTCTTCCAGACAGGATAATGCTTCCGCCGATTTTCCCAGTCCCGGCCCCACAGCAATGACATCCGCCCATTCCATACTCCCCTCCAGCTCTTCCGGCGTCCCCAGAAGTGCTTCCGGAACCGCCTGCTGCAGAATCACCCGGTTCCCGGCACAGGTAATCACCTTCACCATGCCTGCCCCTGCCCGATAAGCCGCTCTCGCCGCCAGTATGGCCGCCCCTGCCATATTCAGGCTCCCGGCAATCAGCAATACCTTGCCGAAAGTCCCCTTATTTCCTTCTTTGTGACGCTTTGGAAGAAGAGACACAGCCTCTTCGTCATAGGCATACATCTCCGGTTCCCTGCCATAAAAGCTTCTCTCCGATATCCCTATATCTGCCGTTTTCACTTCCCCGGCATATTCGCAGCCGGGATAAAATATCAGCCCTCGCTTGCAGAATCCAAACGTAACCGTCATATCCGCCCGCACCGCACAACCCAGAACCCTGCCTGTGTCGGAATGAATGCCGCTGGGTATGTCAAGAGCCAGTTTCCAGCCTTCCAGGCTGTTAAAAAGCGTAACTGCCTCCGCAAATTCATGCTCCACTTCTCTGGAAAGTCCAACGCCAAACAATGCGTCTATCATCGCCTCATAGTCTCCCCTTCGAGGCCTGTCCGTAAATTCCACCGGGTATTTTTCCAGAATGCTTCTCTGCTGCTTCCACTGGGAGGATGCCTTTTCCCTGTTCCCCACGCACCAGACTTCTACCCGGAAGTTTCTCTCTGCCAGAAGTCTGGCCACGGCAAGCCCATCCCCGCCGTTATTTCCCATACCGCACATAACAAGCACATATCCGCCCCGGACGTCACGCCGCGCTTCCGTCAGCTCCGCCGCCGCCAAAGCCGCCCGTTCCATCAGAACACATGCCGGAATTCCGATTTTCTCTATCGTATTTTCATCAAATCGTCTCATCTCGGACGCTGTCACAAGATACCTCATATTCTGTTTCCCGCCTCCGTATCTGTCCCGACAGATACGCCTTTCCAGTCTGCGGCACCGCTCTTACACTGGGCCACGCAAAAAACGGACCCATCGCCGTTTTCCCGCAATCAGTCCGCTTTTTCTCCGGAATCATACTGCATATCAAATATTTCTATCACTTCCGCACCGAATACATCATGCATATAGGCATAAATGTCACTGTTGCGCTGCTCCATTTCCTGCTTTCTGACCAGCCGTTTCTTCAGTTCCACACGGACTTCCGAAACCCACTCCGCGATCTCCCGAATCCCTTCCTTATTCTCCTGCATGGTGTCATAACAGCAATCCATGGTCGCCAGCATCAGCTGAAAATTCGCCTGGTCAATCTGCCGCGGGATCTCCAGCAGCTGGTCCTGACGCGCTTCCAAGCGTTCATTGCACTCCTCCACCAGCTTCTTGTTCTGCTCGATTTTTCTGGCATTCTCCGAATTCTCATCCTGTCCCGCTTCATCCATCAGAGACACAATTTCATTCATGAGTTTCTTCTTCAGCCGCTTAATATCCTTTACTTCGTTATTCAGCTTTCCCTGCTGCTTTAACAGCGAATTCAGCTGTTCTTCCAGACCGGATACTTCCCTTCTGGCCTCCTCGGTCAGAAGGCGGTACCACTTATTATCCAGAGTAAGAATCGGGATCTTCTTTCCCTCCAGCGCCCGGATGAACATTTCCCGCTGCTTTCCTTCTCCTCTGCTTTCCATTCTCCCTGCCCTCCCCTGCTTTCTCCCTTTCCATTCAAATGCCCCCGCTCACTCGCCGTTGGGAGCCGCCTTGCGGATATTGTAGGATAATTTCATAAGGCTGTCGGAGAGATGGACATTTTCTACCTGAATCCCCTCTGGAACATTCAAATCCACATGTGCAAAATTCCAGATTGCATGAATTCCCGTGCGCACCAGCTTCTCGGCCACAGAAACCGCACCGGATTTCGGAATGGCCAGCACGGCAATATCAATGTCATTCTCCTGGATAAAATTCTCCATTTCATTCATGGGCATAACTTTGACATCCCGTATCCGACTGCCGATCAGAGCCGGATTCTCATCAAACACTCCGCGGAATATAAACCCTCTCTTTTCGAAATTTATGTAATTGCCCAACGCGCGTCCCAGATTGCCTGCACCTATAATAATAAAGTTATGCTGTCTGTCCAACCCCAGAATTTTCCCTATTTCATGATACAGATATTCGACATTATAACCGTACCCCTGCTGTCCGAAGCCGCCGAAATTGTTCAGATCCTGGCGAATCTGGGATGCGGTCACCTTCATCAGTTCACTCAGGTCCTGAGAGGAAATCCGCTCCACTCCCTCGTCCTTTAATTCTCCCAGATACCGAAAATACCGGGGCAGGCGTCCGATGACAGCCTGTGAAATTTCCTTTTCCTCCAAGATCATGTCCTCCGATAACATTTCGCAAATATTTCCTTTTTCATCATAGCAAAATGTCAAATTCATGTCAATCATTTTAGAAGATACAAATTATCCAATGTCTCCCGAATAGCCCGGATAAAGTCAAGACTGTTCAGGATTACCGGATTTTCACAGGTGGAAATCAAAGACAGGCTTCTGGTCATTTTACCATCCTCCACAGTTTGAATACATGCCCGCTCCAGCTTCTCCGCAAATGCGGTCAGTTCCCCGTTGCCATCCAGCTCTCCCCGCTTTCTGAGGGCGCCCGTCCATGCGAAAATCGTCGCAATGGAATTGGTGGAAGTCTCTTCCCCTTTCAGATGCTTGTAATAGTGGCGCTGAACAGTCCCGTGAGCGGCTTCATATTCGTACACACCATCGGGAGATACCAGAACAGATGTCATCATGGACAAATCCCCGTAGGCGGTGGCCACCATATCTGACATCACATCCCCGTCATAATTCTTGCAGGCCCAGATAAAGCCGCCCTCTGACCGGATAACTCTCGCGACCGCGTCGTCAATCAGAGTATAGAAATATTCTATGCCAAGATCCTCAAATTTTGCCTTATACTCGGCATCATAAATCTCCTGGAAAATGTCTTTAAAAGTATGGTCATATTTTTTGGAAATGGTATCTTTCGTGGAAAACCACAGATCCTGTCTGGTATCTGCCGCATAGGAAAAGCAGGCTCTGGCAAAGCTGGAAATAGACTTTTCCGTATTATGAATTCCCTGCAGGATGCCCGGGCCCTTGAATTCATGAATCAGTTCCCTTGTCTCGGTACCATCCTCCGCAGTGAACACCAGTTCCGCCCGGCCCGCTCCCGGTACCTTAATCTCCGCATTTTTGTACACATCTCCATAAGCATGACGGGCTATGGTAATGGGTTTTGTCCAGTTGCCCACATAGGGAACAATTCCTTTGATCAGAATAGGGGACCGAAATACCGTACCATCAAGAATAGCCCGAATGGTTCCGTTGGGGCTTTTCCACATCTCCTTCAGCTGATATTCCTTCATTCTGGCCCCGTTGGGCGTAATGGTGGCACATTTCACAGCCACCCCATACTTCAGCGTCGCATTGGCGGAATCCACCGTCACCTGATCGTTGGTGGCATTGCGGTTCTCCAGTCCCAGATCATAATATTCTGTCTTCAGGTCTATGTAGGGGCACAGCAGTTCCTCCTTGATCATCTGCCAGAGAATTCTGGTCATTTCATCCCCGTCCATCTCCACCAGCGGAGTCGTCATTTTAATTTTATCCATGTGTTCTCCTCACTTTCCTTCACTTCAATCCTTCTCTGACATAAGCCTCTCTCAGACCATTTTTGACCATGTTGTCATAGGCATTTATCATGTGCTGATGTGCCAGCTTCTCTGCCAGCTCCCCGTCCTTTGCCTTAATCGCCTCCATGATTCCCTTATGCTCCTCGTTGGATTTCGGCCCTCTGTTCACATTTGACAGCGTTTTCTTTCGAACCCGCAATACATATTGATGGAAGTCCTTCAGCTGATGTTCCAGAATTTTGCTGTCACAGGCTTCATACATAATGTCATGAAACCGGTTGTCCAGCTCCGCCAGCTGCTCCAGATGGCCCTTTCTGGCATGAAATTCCGCCAGATATACATTTTCCTCCATCTCCTCCATCTGCTCTTCGGTGATATGCTCCGTGGCCCACCGGGCACAAAGTCCTTCCAACAGAGAGCGAATCATGTAAATGTCCTTTACATCCTTTTCCGTTATCCCTGTGACATAAGCGCCTTTATTAGGTACAATCTGAATCAGTCCCTCCAGCTCCAGCTGGCGGAACGCCTCTCTCACCGGCGTACGGCTGACTCCCATCTCCTCCCCGATTGCCACTTCCCGCAGCTCTTCATATTCTTCGTATCTGCCGCTGAGAATATCTTCCCTGAGTCGGCTGAATACCCGGCCCCTCAGTGAGTATTTGTCACTTACCTCACTTTTTACATCATAACTGTTCATCTTCCCTTTTCAACCTCCATGCCGCATCCTCCTGACAGTTCAGACAGGCAACCGGACTGCCGCATATTCCCGTTCAGGAAATCAAAGATATTCCCAGTTCCTCACAGACATCATTTACACAGGAAACGATTTCCTCATCTGTCATCACCGTGACGCGGCCTCCTGCATATTCCCGGTCCACCCATTCCTTTACCCTGGCAACCAGCTCGGAATTCTTCTCCACCTGATTCTCTCCCCGCAGCTTGTAATAAGTGTTGATCCAATGGGCAATCCCTGCCAGGCCGGAGGTGTTGGACACCGCACAGAGAACAGGTCTGTTCAGGAACTTCTCCGTATCAAATATATTATAGATTTCTTCGTTCTTCAACAATCCATCCGCATGAATACCGGCTCTTGTCACATTGAAATTCCTGCCCACAAAAGGCGTTCTGGGCGGTATGGAATACCCGATCTCCTTCTCATAATATTCAGCCAGCTCGGTAATCACTGTGGTATCCATTCCGTTCAGATGCCCTTTCAGCTGCGCATACTCAAATACCATGGCTTCCAGAGGCGTATTGCCTGTCCGCTCTCCGATTCCGAAAAGAGACGTGTTGACGCCGGAACAGCCATACAGCCATGCTGTGGTAGAATTTGTCACCGCTTTATAAAAGTCATTATGTCCGTGCCATTCAATCAGCTCATGAGGAACCCCCGCATGTGTATGAATGGCATAGATAATTCCCGGCACACTTCTGGGAATCACAGCTCCGGGATAGTTTACACCATATCCCATAGTGTCGCAGGCCCGAATCTTCACAGGAATTCCGTATTCCTCCATCAGCTTCATCAGTTCCAGACAAAACGGTACTACATAACCGTATATATCCGCCCTGGTGATATCCTCCAGATGACATCTGGGACTGATCCCCTCCTCCAGACATTCTCTGATGACACTCAGATAATGTTCCATGGCCTGACGCCTGGTCATCTTCAGCTTCAGAAAGATATGATAATCGGAACAGCTGACCAGTATACCTGTCTCCTTCATGCCTATTTCCTTTACCAGTCTGAAATCTTCCTTACTGGCTCGAATCCAGCTGGTCACCTCCGGAAATGCATATCCTCTCTCCATACATTTATAGACGGCATCCCGATCTTTTTTGCTGTACAGAAAAAATTCGCTGGCACGAATCATACCGCCAGGTCCGCCAAGTCTGTGAAGGTAATCATAAATTGTCACAATCTGTTCCGTAGTATACGGTGCCCTTGACTGCTGACCATCCCGAAATGTAGTATCGGTAATCCAAACCTCCTCCGGCATATTATGAGGTACAATTCTGTCATTGAAAGGAATCTTCGGAATCTCAGAATAGGGAAACATATTCCGAAACACATTGGGTTTCTGTACATCGTCCAATATGTACATATGCTCCTCTATCTGCAGGAGATGATTATTCTCGTTCATTGTGACCGGCCGATACTGAAATGTCTCGTTAGCTTTCATAGGAATACCCATGCCTTTCTGTAGCCCGCAACTATCCATGCGTATTTTAAGGCGCCGCTTCAAATGATCCCTTCAACCAGGCAATCAATACAGCACTGCGCCCGTATTATTGTATACAATAATACGGGCTATGTCAATATTTTTTGCAAAAAGAAGCTGCTGAAAATCAGTTCAGCAATCGCTCCACATTCACCATTCCCCAGCCCTGCTGATTCCACGGAAGTCCCAGGTCCGTCGCCGTGTACAGCAGTTTCTGTCTGCATTCTTCGTTGCTCATATCAGGATATTTCTGAAATGCCAGAGCCGCCGCCCCGGACACCACAGGCGTAGCCATGGAAGTACCACTTTTCGCAACATATGCGTTCCGATTTCTGCCTCTGCCATACCCTCCTGCCCCATTCAGATTACAGGAAATAATGTCCGTGCCGGGTGCCACCAGATCCGGCTTACGAACAGAACTTCCGGCAATTCCTCTTCCTGAGTACAGGGAGCATCTCGAAGGATTATCCGCCGCATAGTTTCCGTCATAACATCCCACCGTCAATACCTTCGCTCCCCCTACAGCCGAAATTGTCCCCTCCCCGGGACCCTTATTCCCTGCGGCGCATACTACCAGAATCCCGTTTCTCCATAATTCTTCGATTTTTTCATGTAACGCATTCTCCTTTTTCGGTTCCTCCAGACTTCCAATACCCACAGATATATTCAGAATCCTGATCTCATATTTCTGCTTAACCTCCAGAATCCAATCCATTCCTTCTATCATAATTTCCGTGGATCCGTCCCCTTTTTCGTCCAGGACTTTCCCCACCACCAGTCTGGCTCCCGGTGCTATTCCACGATACCTTCCCGACGACATTCTCCCGTTTCCGCACAAAATTCCGCACACATGAGTACCATGTCCGTTATTATCATATATCAGATTTCTATGTCCCACAAAATCTCGAAAACACACCGGTCTGCCCAGCAAGTCCGGGTGCATGCTCATTCCCGTATCCAGCACGGCAGCTGTCACGCCCCGGCCATCTGTCCCGTCCGGCAGATTTGCCCCTGTCATATTTCTCACTCTCTGCATAATCAAAAAATCCCGGCATATACATTAATTTATTGTATGCCGGGATTGTTCTGATGTTCATAATGCATAATCAGAGTTCTGCGCTCTCTCATTACAGCTGATAAAGCCGCTGCCCTGCTTCATATGCCCGTTTCAGATACTCTTCCGGCTCATCCCCCGCCTGCATGCTCACCTCAAGCACCAGTGGATTTTCATAGGCCGAACGGGATAATACAGGCATCAATTCTTTCCACGGAAAATCGGCATCCTCCGGTATCCGATGGGCATCACCGCAGCCCGGCCGGTCTCCCCAGCCGCGATTGTCATGCAGATGGACAGAGTAGATTCTGTCCTGAAAGGGAACTGCCAGTTTCTCCACAAATTCCCTGCCCCATACCAGATAGGCGTGTCCTGTGTCCAGGCACAGTCCCAGGAACGATTCCGGATAACGCCTGCATAACCGGTTAAACTGTTCTATCTGCAGCTCCCCCGGCGCCTCAAACAGATTCTCGATACAAATCCGCACATTTCTTTCCGCACAGAACGGCATCAGCTCATCCAGAGAACGATATACCTGCCCGTAAAATATTTCCTTATAATCCGGGTTTCTCTCAAATTCTTCATAAGGAAGATACATATGCAGCACAATTTCCGCTGCGCCGATAATATGTGCCAGCTCGACCCGGTTCTGTATCAATTCTACTCCCGCAATGCGGTTGGGCTCCAATGATGAGGTATAGTCCTTCCGGTAATGCCCTTTTATCCGTGCACCCCCTGCCCCGGAGCTTCCCTTGCTTGCATGAAGTGATTTCGCCTTCAAGCCATACTCATCCATCCATTCACGTATCTGCTTCATCTCCGAAACGGCGTATATGTACTCACCGTCCCACTCATAGCACCAGTGTATATGAGAAAATCCTGCGGCGGCAATCTGCTCCAGACTCCGTTTTCTGTCTTCAATCATCACAAATTCTCTGTCAAAGTCCGTACTGATTCCCAGTTCCATTTTCCTGTCCTCGCTTTCATAATAGTGCCGGCAGCCGGGCTATCGATGTTTATCGTAAATCCGTATCCTCTACCCCGCACACTCCGATCATGGATACATTATTCATCCGAAACTGAAATGCCTCCACACCGTTTATGGAAACGCGCTCCACTGAAAGCATCTCCAGCTGCCCGTTTCTGTCCAGGGTAACCAATTTCAGATTTTGCCCTTTCAGATTCTCCGGTACAGGAAGCGTTACCGTAAGCGCCTGACTGCCCAGCTTTGACAAGGGTATTCCGCTCTCATCTGTCATTGTCAAATCATAGATACTTATATTTTCCGGAAGGCCGGCGCTGAAAGCGCGTTGAAACGCCTTCTCCATGGCACTGATATCCTCCGCCTTATTTACAGTCAGCGTGTAATTTCTGTCAGCACCTTCCAGGGAAGCTGCCTCCCACAGATCTGCTCCGGAACCGAAGGCCTCCTCCAGTCCATTTACGGTCACACCGGGTGTCTGCGGATCTGTTCTGTTAAAAATCCGATATTCCACATTGGAAAGCCTCGTGGCAGAGCTCTCATAGGTACGTTCTACTTCTTTGGCCCCATAGGTAAGAATGGCATTGCCAAAAGCCTGAAGGCCGATCTTTTTCAACGATGCCGGCAGAACTACTTCTCCCAGGACATTTCCCAGAAAAGCTCTGTCCTTAATCTCCTCCACATGGTTTCCCAGGTCCAGACCGGCCAGATTACCGCAGCCCTCAAAGGCTCCTTCTCCCACTACCCGCAGGCTGTCCGGAAGTGACACACTCTCTATCTCTGTGTGATCCTTAAATACTTCTGCTGCAATAACACGCACATCTGCCGGCACTGTCACCTCCGCCGCATTCCCTCGATAGGCAATCAGCACACCTCCCTCTGTCAGAAAGTCATCTTCCGCGGCTCCATGCCCGGCCGTGTCCGCACTGCTTCCCTTCAGGAAATTCTCCACCCACAGCGTGTGTTCAAAAGCTCTGGGCTCCACACACATCACCGTATCAGGAAGGGTAACCTTTTCCAGAGCATCACAATGGTAAAACGCACCATATCCGATTTCCTTCACCCCCTCCGGCAGCACGACAGAAACGGCAGAACTCCTCGCAAAAGAAAACTGCCCCACCTCCTCTATTCCTTCAGGCAGTGATATCTCTCCTAAATCTCCGCAGCGATAATATGCCTCATCTGCAATGATTCTCCCGTCCACAATTCTGAATTTGGGAATGGAATCCCCCCAAGCCGTGTTTGCAGGCGGACTTTCCGTGAAACCTGCCGCAGAGTTCTGAGGTTTGTCGTTTCCATATACGGTAGGAATCGTATTATTCATAAAAAGGACCGCTCTGTTCCCCACTATATGTGTAGAACCCAGTACATTTCCCTCTTCCTGTGCGGGAGGCTGCGTGGGAGCAGGGTCCTCCGTGCCGGGCGCAGGCGTCGAGACATCCGGGGCCGGCGTTTCCGTCCCCTGTCCAGGGTCAGAGGGCTGAGCGTCCGGAGTCTCTTCGTATCCCGGCATCTCCTTCTGCCGCTCATAGAAATCCTTTGCATATTGTTCCGCCACACTGCCGGTCTCCGCGTGAATTATCAATTTTGTGCAGCCCTCAAAAGAGGTTTCATGAATATACTGAGTCTCCGGCGGAATCGTGATATCCTTCAGATTCACACAATCTGCAAAAGCCTCAATCCCTATGGAAGACACTGTAGACGGCACACTCATCTGTACCAGTCCCTTACATCCTGTAAACGAATAATCTCCCACCTCGCTCAGGCCCTTGCCCAGAACAACAGTATCCAGATTATCACAGCCCCAGAAAGCATAGGATTCTATTCTTTTAACGGAATTCGGCACCACCACAAGCTCTATATTTTTATTCTCCTCAAAAGCGCTTTTCCCAATCACTTCCACAGTATTGGGAATGGTCACATTTTTTTCCGTACCCCGATATTTTATCAGAGTACTGCCTTCCATTTTAAAATCGGAGGCAGATGTTTCCGCATCTGCCTCCGACACAGGAAGCAACATGATTATCAGTGTCAGCACCATTATCAGGACACCTGTAATACGTTTTTTCCTCTTCATATGCCTTTCCTTTCGGCTTTCGCAGCAGTCCGGCCAACGGCTGAGCGGCTGCCCCTTTTCCTTCAAAAAGAAATTAATTATGCTCTGACCGCAGCCTTCTGCTTCTTTTTAGGACTCTTCCTGTTATCCTTCACCATGAACATTGCAAAGGACAGACAGGCCAATCCAATGGACAGGAACCATTTGGGATGAATGCCGTCACCGGTAGTGGGTGTATTGTCGGAAATCGTCCCGTCAGACAGATTGGTAATATCCACATAAATCACATAAGGCGAGAAATGTTCCGCCGTAAAGGTAACACAGGACACACCGTTAATCGTCGTAAATCGGGGGGTCAGTTTATCCAGTTTATCATTTACCACCCCTGCCACCTTGTTATTCCCCGCATAAGTAATCAGCGAATCCGGCAAAGGCAATGTAATGCTCACGGACAACCCTGTGGTATCTGTGATCAGCTTTGTTCCCGTGGAATCATACAGGGAAATATCCATGGGGAAATACTTAATGTTGTCAACACTTCCATACTCTGCCAGCAAAGCCCGCAGAATCGCCTCCGTAGCCGCACTGCTCTCTGTCACCTTTATTGTAAAGTTGTCAGAAGAGCCATTCACCGTTGCGGACACTACTCCCGTATTGGATAATCCGTTCTTGTCAATTACAACGGTATTTCCCTTATTTACAGTACCGGTGCCGCTGCCTGGGCGGTTGGTATTGGAACTGTTGCCGGTACCTGTACCTGTGCCGGTACTGGTTTTCGCCTTATAGTTGGCGATGACTGCCACATCATTATTCGGCATTGTAATAATTGCCGAAGACATGGTCTTATCCGTGACCACTGTATTCGCAGGGCTTACCGTCCAGCTGCTGAACTCCTGTCCCTTCGCCGGAGGGTTGGCTGTAATGATAATCTGTGTGCCGGGCGCATAACTGCCGGAACCGCTTCCTCCCTGTACAGTCAGCGTATGGGTTGCAGTGTTGCTGCTTCCGGTATTGCTGCTTCCCGTTCCGTTATTATTATTGTTGTTGCCATTATTATTGCTGCCATTATTGTTGTTATTGCCATTATTATTGTTATTATTACCGTCGTCTGGATTGTTCGGATTATCCGGCTTATCCGGATTGTCAGGCTTATCCGGATTGTCAGGCTTATCCGGATTGTCCGGATTGTCCGGATTATCCCCCCCGGAACCCGGCAAATAAGACGCGTAAACCACCTCGTCACTGCTTATATTTGTCGGAAGATCCAGCCACCCGGTAAAGGTATATCCTTCTACCGCCCACTCACTTCCCGAAGGTCCGGTAATATTAGGAGCACTCTCGCCGCCCATTACCGTCATGGTCTGGAAGACCTGCCATTCTCCTCTGATACTGCCTTTTCGTGCCATATATTTTACTATATACTGACCTTCCTGGCGATACTTTGCGACGGCAGTGTAATCACCTGTAACTTTCGTCAGATCCCCTTCGCAATCCCACTCCACGAACCGACTGTCATTCATGATCGCAGACAATTCTTCAATATCCGCCGCCAGCACCAGGGCATTGCCCGTATCCGCTATCTCCATGCGGTACACTTCCTTCATGCCGTCCTTGCTGTCCCAGAAGGTAACAGTATGTGTAATATAACCATACTGTGCGGTAAAATGCCAGGTATCCTTCTCCACTTCCAGCTTCCATTCTGTAAAGCGCTGGGGAAGGCCGTTCACTACTATATTCTGTGGAATCTCAGGATAAACCACTTCATTCATTCCCGAAACTCTGTTCTCGGCATATACTTCCTGCTGATTCCCCTCTTCATCCCGATAGGTAAAGTAAACATTGTAAGTGGAAGGGAACTTTGTCTCCTCGGTAATAAAACCCTGTGCATTACCGACCCGATATGCACCCTCTCCGCCTTCTGCATAATACCACCATACTTCTTCAGGTGGATTACTCATATCTACTTTTCCGAAGTGCTTTTGAGATTCACCGGCATTATTGTCCCCATAGAAGGCGTTAGGCGCACACATCAGATTCTTACATCTTACATTAAATGTATCTACCGCACTTCCGACAAAGGCAAAATCTTCAATCATTGCGAGGCTTTCAGGAAACGTCACAGTAGTCAGAGACTCTGTCTCGGCAAAAGCTCCCTTTGGAATTGTAGTAATATTAGTGGCAGATAAATCAATTGTTCTTACCTTGCTGCCTCTGAACGCCTCTTCCTTGATCTCCGTGATTCCCTCTCCCAGATCCAATGTGCTGACATCTTTTGCACTCTTGCCTTCCAGACACTCTATCAGACTGTAAGGATTCCCATTGGCATCCAGTTCATATATGAAGGACTTCTCATCACAGACAAACTTTGGATGGTTGTCAAAGTTCACAAAGCTAAGCTTTTCACACCCGTAAAATGGCACCTTCCCCATGGTGGTGTAATCTGCCGAAATGGTTACCTCCGTAAGGGACGTACAATCCTGAAATGCATAGTCGCCTATCTTCGCAGGCGTACCGGTAGTTCCCTGTAGCAGTTTAATTGCCGTTAAAGTGGTGGAGCCTGCAAACGTTCCGGTACCTTTCTTAATTCCTCTGTCAGGATCAGTATCATCAATCTCGCCGCCTTTGATTTCCAGCAGACTGTAGGCTGTGACTGTCTTACTTATAGTGGGATCTTTTTCTCCCTTCTCTCTGATCAGCCCTTCTTTTACCGACTGTACTCCCTCGGGAATGACCAGATTAACTGTTGCATCCGCAACTTCCTTCTCATTTGGAGTCATACTACCAGGGTAATTAGCAGCAGCATTTTCCATTGCCGCTTCATATACAGTCTTACCAGCATTTACTTCCGCCCCCGGCAGATGCAGATATTTATACGTATCTGACTTATAGGAACTCAACTCACTCAGTGCTGGGAAGTTCACCAGCTCACTCAGCCCGGTGTCCGGATTATATTTTATCTCAAGGTTCGACGGCCATCCGCTGTAATAGGTAATATAGCTGTCCTTCTGTTCGCCGCTGTTGTAAGTTCCCCCACTGCTCATGGCATACTGGAAGGGGCCGAACGTGGATGAAATCGGACCGGTAAAATGCAGTTCCTTTGCAGGAACTCCGTCTGTATCCGCGACCTGTCCCCCGCAGTCATGGCTGCTTCCTGTAAAATTCTGAGTCCAGAACGCATTTGCACCAATCGTAATATTATCGCCGGAATCCAGCGTAAAATCTGTAAAGATAACATTCGTCAGATTATGACACCCCTGGAAAGCTCTCTCTCCTATTCCCTCAACTGTGGTGGAAACGAGAACTGTCTCCAATGTACAGCGATTCTGGAATACTCCCGGATCAATAGTTTTGATGGCATAAGGACCTATCTTCGTCGGAATGGTAAGAGATTTTACGCTTCCATTGGGGGTATAGCTAAACAGGTTATATGCTGACGTCACCACAAAAGTATTCGTTGCTGTACTTTCCGGATCCTCCATGGTAAGTTCGTAACGGTCCTTTTGGGCATAATTTCCGCCCCGGTCATAGATGTAACTAAATGCAAAGCAGTTGTCTTTACACATTTGGTGAAGATCAGACCCTTCCTGGCCTTCAAAATAAAATTCGCCGTTTACCGTGGTTCCTTCACCCAGCATAGTTTTAAACTGCTCATAGGTATAGACACCCGGCTCTTCCACAAAAGACATATCGCTGCTTCTCGCGCACACATATCTCAGAGAGGAACAGCCCTCAAATATGGAAATGGGAACATCATCATTGCATCCATCCGGAAAAGTTACCGACTGCAGAGCACTGCAGCCTTTGAATACATCATATCCTACTTTGCTCAGTCTATTGACGCCGCTGCCGGTACCGTCGCTTCCCTCACTGCACAGGTCAATCGTCTGAAGCGCGTCACAGCCTTCAAATGCGGAATCACCTATCTGGGTCACGCTCCAGGGCATAGAAAACTCTGTCAAAGATCTGCATTTTTTAAAAGCAAATGCTCCCAGTGCGCTCAGCGGACAGTTAGCGTTTAGTGGAATAGACTGTAACTGAATGCACTCTTCAAAGGCCCCTTCCCCTATGACACTCAAACCATTGCCGCCATCATTTCCGCCCTCCGAACCACGAAACTCTACACTAGTAATACCTGAACCATAAAAAGCATAATCGCCAATTCCCTTAAACGATTTTCCCAGACTCAAAGTGACAATATTAGAAGTTTTTGCAAAAAGACCTTTATCTTTATTTTGGTCAGTTACTTTTTCCCATGTTCCTGTACTCTCATTATACCATTGATTACAAATATAATTTACTGCTACATTAGTTATTCGCTGAAAATTTATGCGTCCATCTACCGTTTGATATATCCTACTATTCGGGCCGCTTTCTGCCGCGACATCATCTCCTGTTGGGTGACCGGTGTCATAATAAATTCTGCTTGTCTTAAGCCCCTCCCATGCTGCTTTATCATTTAAATAACAAGGAAGATAATCCCCATCCTCAACTAAATATCTTTCGTATACAATATTTTCTTCGGTAATATCTTCAAGTTTTTCAATATACTGTGTCGGTTTATTCGGATCATTTTTTGGAACTCTTTTTTCGACTGCATTCCGGTAAAACAAAAAGTTCCCATTTCTGCCTACTGCTACATATCCTGAACTTTGTCCTTGATTTGAAGTATACTGCCTGTAGGCATCCACTGTATCAGGAATATTTAATACCCCGTTTTGGACATAGCCTTTATTATACCCTACCAGAACTACAGCCCACGGTGCATCCTGACCAGTAGTAGCCTTCTCCTGTATATATGCAAACTGCAGATTTGTATCCTCTGTTGTATATATTTTAGGGTAGCTGCCATTCTTATCTGTTTCTAATGTTGGAATAGCATCACTTTGAGGTCGAACAGTATCTGTTCTTGCACGTGGAGCCGCAATCTCCCCTGTTCCCCCGAAAGCCTGCAGATTATCCACAGGAATCGCCGCCACCACAAGAGCGGATATCAGGAACAGCGTTCCCAATGTCCTGCGTATGGTTCTCTTCAGTCTTCTCGCCTTTTTCTTAACTGCTTTACTCATCTCTGTTACTCCTTTGCGGTCTTTTCGCTCTGATACTGATATTCGGATAATCGCAGACGAAAATATCAGAAGTCGTCTCCACGCTTCTGCCTGCTGTCTGCCCCTTAAATTCTTCTATAAAATATTCACACAGCCTTCTCTGTTGTCACTTAATCAGAGAATACTCTATATATGTATCGTCATCTTTCCTGCCTTATATTAGCTTTTGATTCCTGTTTTTATTTCCTGTCACTTTCTTTTATTTTACTACATATTGAATTAATTGCAAGTCTTTTTACAAGATATGCTAAATTCATCATAACTCTGGTTTCCGCTTCAGATTTCTCATGTGATATATCGTCAGCACCACAGCATCCATCTGTTCCCTGTAGGCACCTCACCTCCCTGATAAGATGCCTTTCGTAATAAGAACCTTCTATCAATACGTTTTCCTTCATTTTTTTAACATAACTCTACATTTTTTCCTGTTACAGGCAATACCATATTTCAAGATGATTTCCAGACCATCCCGGCGCAGCTTTTCCTCATAACTTTTTGTGTCTATCTGCCCCAGGGCATCTTTACAGCCTTTTTCCAGGGTATCATAAGGAGATAAATCTCCTTGAGATAAATTTCCTTGAGATTTTATACTGCTGTCCGGGTATTTCACTTCTATCACGATACCGATACTCTTTTCCTCGATTTCCACAAGAATATCGCTATAGCCGTCGCCTGATTCCACATTGGATCGGATGTACCAGTCTTCCCGGTGGCTCAGCAGCCCCAGGAGGATACCGTGATAGAAATTTTCCTTCCTGTTTTTACGCACATTTGTATCCCGGATGCTGATTGTTCTGGAGAGATATGCATTGAACAGGCGCTCCACCGCTTCCGCATCTCCATTGGCAAATGCATCACAGAATGCATCCAGAGTGGTCGCATCCTTTCGTGCTTCCTGCTGGAACCACTCCAAAATCTGATCAATGAAAATCTTCCGTATCTCACGATTCGGTATCGCCAGCTGGTAAGTCTCCCCATCCTCGCTGCCTCGCTGTGTCAGATAGCCGGTGGCTAAAAAAATGCTCCACAGGTTATCAATGGAGGTATAAAGATCCCGGTAGGTCAGCTCCTGGTTGATTTTCTTCGAAATCGTCTCTCCGTCAATCAGCCGTTCCAGCTCCTTCCTTGTGCCAGCTTTTGCCATCTGGACGAAATTCCGGATGATGTCATTCCCGCTGGTATTGATCCAGAAGGGCCTGGGAAGCGCATCCGGTTCCCAGCGCAGCAGGCAGATATAATTGATCACATCCCAGGGGCAATAGACCTCCGCATTGCCAAAACGGTATCCGTCGTACCATTCCCTGATCAGATAAAGCTTGTCGGTACACTCGAATCTCTCTGCAATGCCCTGAATTTCGCTGTGAGTAAAGCCAAATCTTTCATCGGACTGTGTATCCGTAATTGAATATACCTTCAGGTTATTCAGTCCGGTGAAGATACTTTCTTTGGAAACCCGCAGGCAGCCTGTCAGTACGGCGAATGCCAGGCTGTTGTTGCTCTTCAGCGCCTGGCTGAAAAGGCTGCGAATCAAGCCTGCCATCTCGTCATAATAACCAAAATGCTGCGCCTTGTCCAACGGCACATCATATTCGTCAATCAAAAGAATTACTTTCTGCCCATAATGCTTATAAAGGAGCTCACAAAGGGTCAGAAGGCTGGAAGCAAGCACTTCCCTGGACATACTAAAGAATTGGTCATTGGTGGTATCAATGCTGACCAACTTCTCATAGGATGACTTTTCACGAGCGGTAAGTGCATCGCTGTCCAATAGGAACTGAAATCGCATGGTTTCCTTTCCAATGGTGGTACGGAGCATTCCAAGAGCGGTTTGGTAATCATTGCCATTCACATCCTTCAGAGTAATGGAAATCACCGGATACTTTCCCATGTGTTCTGCACAAAGCTGCGTCTCCCCACTAATGGCAAGCCCCGCAAAGAGCTGAGGATCACAGCCGTATTCGAAAAAACACTTCAGCATATTCATGTTAAGGGATTTGCCGAACCTTCTGGGACGTGTAAACAGGTTTATGCCTCCCCAGCCCTCCAGGAGATCTTTTATCAGGGCTGTTTTATCTACATAGTAAAAGCCTCTTCTACGGATGTCTTCAAAGTTCTCAATGCCAATGGGCATTCTGGCTGTTGTGTTCATGGCGCCTCCTTTCTGGAATATCATCCGGATTACGCTCTTATTCTAAATTATTTTCTGTGTATAGCCCCCCTAAATTAATTTCCACTTCAGATACCATACAGAAGATACTACTCCACCTTTTTCGCCACCACCACAAAACGCCCGTCCGTCTCCTGATAATCACAGGTGGAAAGCGTCAGAAGCTGATCTCCGTAGGCAGCCGTCACACCGGTATCATACAGGGACAGTGCCGCCATCTCCTGCATGTAGGAGTCAAACTCCTGTTCTCCGTTTGCATCAATGAACTGATAATATTTGAACGCAATCTCCGTCTCCTTGTACACTTTGGAGCGGAATACATACATCACCTCATAGGTTCCTTTCTCATAGATTGTGTCAAAGCTGATGTAGGGATGCTCTTCACAGAAGGCTTCATCCTTATATTTATCCAGCTGTCCGAACATCTTCCCGCTGCGCATATGATGCCCATACAGAATGTAATTCGTGCTGGGTTTCAGTACATCGCAGTCTTTATCCATAAAAATAGTACCGTTTTTATCATATTCCTGATTCATGTTATGGTCCAGATAGTACTCATTATCCACAGTCTGCATCACGGGATAATCTATGGACGTACCGTCGATTTTCACCCAGCCAATCAGCTTTCTGTTCTTCAACAGCAGGTTTTTATATTCTTCCAGCACTTCTTTCTCTTTCGCTTCCCCGTCCAGAGTATACAGAGGTCCCTCCGAAGAGGGGGTAACGGCCTCTGCCGAAGATGCCGCCATTTCCTTCATTTCGCTGAGTTTCTGATACGCACTCTCCGTCCGGTATATATAATAAGAATAAATGCCAAAATACCCCAGACAGCAGACCGCCGCAACACTGCACAGTGCCAGAATCAGTTTTCTGCGCTTTTCCAGCTTTTCCAGCTCCTCCTGTACAATGGCATCCGCAATCCCATTCTCTTCGGCCTGACTGCTCTTCTTTTTCTCTGTATCCCGGCCCGTCTGCCCTTCCGGTCTCCCTGCTCTGCCGGGATTTACATGCATTCTCCGGCTATCCGTATTACTCCTGTCAGCCTTTACTTCTCCCTTTGTCCGTACCTCTTCTCCCGCTGTCTCCTGCCTTGTCCGCACCGGCCGCCTGCGGCCCTCCGCAATGTCTATCTTCTTCAGCTGTTCTTCCACTTCGTCCAGAAAGTCCCGTCCCAAAAGTGTCCGAAACTTATACTTGCCGTCATTCAGCTTCTTCCGCAGAACTGTCAGCTCTCCTCTGTCTCCGAAATCTGTTTCTTTCCGCAGCTTATCTATGATTTCCTTATCTCTTCGAGCATTGGCATAATCGCTTTCCGTACGAAACTGCCTGCCCTCCAGTGTGTAAATCTTCTTTTCCATATTCATTCCCTGTAAAATTTCGACTTCTTTTCTTATTTTACTATATCCTAAGATTATTTCAAGACTTTTTCAAAGCCAAAATCTGTAACACAGTGGCAATGCAACAGTTCAGACAGGGCACCGAACTGCTGCAGTACAGTACATAACGACATGTCGGTTATCCGCAGCGTTAAAAATACCTGCCGTGAAAATTCCATCTGTCCCCCAGGAAACATTGACAGGCAGCCCCGCATACAATAAACCATAAATAAACCTTTGGAGGCAAAAAAATGAGTGACTTAACTGCTACAAATTGTGGCTGCAATGATTCCTGCGGATGTGCAACCCCCCAGAACAATAACGGATGCGGCAGCTGGATCTGGATTATCCTGTTGCTGTTCTGCTGCGGCGGTAACAACAACAGCTGTGGCTGCGGATGCGGCAACGGCGGATTGTTCGGCGGCAGCAACGGCGGCGGATGCGAATGGCTCATCTGGATCCTGCTGCTCTCCTGCTTCTGCGGCAGCGGCAGCATGTTCGGCAGCGGATGCGGATGCGGCAACAACAACTGCGGATGCGGCAACAACAACTGTGGCTGCGGCTGTGGCTGCAATTAAGCATTAGCCCGGCAGGCTCTTGTGGGACCTCTTCCCACGGGGGCCTGCACTACTGTTAACCAATTAAATATATCCGGTTCTCCGCGCACATAACTGCCGACTTGTCTACATAGAATGGAAAGGGAAACAATTCCCGCCCCGGAAAGGAGTGTGTGTCATGGATGAACAGGCGTCCAAAACAATAACCGCGTTTGATTCCCTCTTTACCACAAACCGGATTCAAATGCTGAAAATACTTCTCCCCTGGCTCGCTCCCGGACAGCAGGGCGGCTTTGCAGTCTACATAAAGCTTCTGGAATTACAGTATACGCTTACGTTCCTGCGCCGACATTCGGACACCCGCCTTCTGGGAAACGGAAAACAGTTATCCGCCGATTTTTTTCAGGGAGACAATGACGATACCTTAAAGCTGCTTGACGAGCTGATTCCTTTCAGCAGTCAGGAAGACCGCACGAAAATAGAAAACATGAAGAATATGATGGCAAATTTCAAAAGAATGCAGGAAATGATGGATATGATAAAAATGATGCAGGAACTTTTCCCTGAAGGAATGAACATGGATAATCCAATGGATATGTTCTCCGGAATGTCTGATTCCGGTTTATCCTCTCTGTTCCAGATGTTCGGCAAAGAGGAGTGACATATCCTTTTCTTCTTAAATGATACTCAGATACTATTGTAAATCAAAAAAGGAGCATGTTATTATGGAAAACGAAACCAGACCTGTGTGGATGACAGATCCGCTTGTAAAAGACATTCCGGAGAAAAAGCTGAAATTTGTGGAAGACCTTTTTGCAAAAGGACACGGAAAAAGTCAGAAGGAAATGATGGCCTTTGCTCTGCCAATGCTGAAAAAAGCCAAACAGGAAAACCTGACCTTTACACCCCAGGAAATGAACGCTGCCATTGCGGCCATACGAAAGCACAGCAGCAGTGACGAGTTAAAACAGATTGACAAAATTCTCGAAAAAAGCCGCAGCGCCGGCGCTGGCTCTGAGCCCTCTAAGAAAGATCAGTAACCTTTTCGGCTGTGCCGCACTTTGCTTACAAAGGACAAGGGATCCATAAGCCGGTCCCCTGTCCTTCCCCTCTCCTCTCTTGCATCTGGCAGCACCATCCATGAAAAGCGGTCGGGTTCCTTTAAAATAACCTGCCTGAATTCCTGTCAGCAATTACCGCAGATTACTTCGCTACAATATTCACAATTCTGCCCGGGACATAGATTTCTTTCACGATATTTCCCGTCAGCTTATCTCCCAGCGCTTCTTTGGCCGCCGCAAGGACCGCATCCTTCTCTGAATCTTTCGGCACAGATATGGTTACTCTGATTTTACCGTTCACCTGCACACCAATTTCCACCATGTTCTCCACAGTTTTTTCTTCCACATAGGAAGGCCATGTCGTCTGGTAAATTCTGCCGTCAAAGCCTGCCGTCTGCCACAATTCCTCGGTAATATGAGGCGCCACCGGGTTCAGCAGTGTCAGAAGCGTTCTGTACTCTCCTCTGGTAACGGCATTTTTCCGATAAAATTCATTAATCAAAGACATCATTGAGGCAATTGCGGTATTGAATTTCAGATTCTCGAAATCACCGGATACTTTCTTAATCGTCTGATGCATCTTCGTCTCCAGGTCATCGCTGTATTCATCCCCTTCCACCAGCATATCCTGCAGCTTCCAGACTCTCTCCAGGAACCGTCGGCAGCCCTTCACCCCGTCCTCACTCCAGGCGGCGCTCAGGTCAAAAGCACCGATAAACATCTCATAGGTGCGCAGTGTGTCGGCTCCGTACTCTCTGACGATATCGTCCGGATTCACCACGTTTCCTCTGGATTTGGACATTTTCTCTCCGTTGGAGCCCAGAATCATGCCATGACTGGTTCTCTTCTGATAAGGCTCCGGACAGGGCACAGCCTTCTGATCATAGAGAAATCTGTGCCAGAATCTGGAATACAGCAGATGCAGCGTGGTATGTTCCATGCCGCCGTTGTACCAGTCCACAGGCATCCAATATTCCAGCGCCTCTTTACTTGCCAGCGCCTTCTCATTTTTCGGGTCCGTGTAGCGAAGGAAATACCAGGAGGAACCTGCCCACTGCGGCATAGTATCCGTCTCCCGCTTCCCGGGACCTCCACAGCAGGGACAGGTTGTGTTCACCCATTGGGTCATGGAAGCCAGCGGCGAATCGCCGTTATCTGTGGGTTCGTAAGACTCCACCTCGGGAAGCATCAGCGGAAGCTCACTTTCGTCCAGAGGGACAAAGCCGCATTTCTCACACTTCACAATGGGAATGGGCTCACCCCAGTAGCGCTGTCTGGAAAATACCCAGTCCCGAAGCTTGAAATTGGTCTTGCTGGTTCCCAGACCTTTTTCCTCCAGCCAGGCAATGATTTTCTTCTTGGCATCCGCCACGGACAATCCGTCCAGGAAATCGGAATTCACAAGGGTTCCCGTCTCCACATCGGTATAGACCGCCTCCTGCACACTCACAGAGCTCCCCGCCACTACCTCGATAATGGGAAGACCGAATTTCTTCGCGAAATCCCAGTCTCTGTCGTCATGGGCAGGAACCGCCATGATGGCTCCCGTTCCATAGGTCATAAGCACATAATCGGATATCCAGATGGGGATCTCTCTGCCGTTTACAGGGTTGGTGGCCGTGAGACCGTCAATCTGCACACCTGTCTTATCCTTTGCCAGCTCTGTGCGCTCAAAATCGGATTTCTTCGCTGCCTGTTCTCTGTATGCTGCCAGAGCATCGTAATTCTGAATCTCATCCCGGTACTTCTCAATCAGAGGGTGCTCCGGGGACACTACCATATAGGTGGCTCCGAAAAGCGTGTCCGGCCTTGTGGTGTAAATGCGGAGCTTCTCTTCCTTTCCCGTTATGGTAAAGTCAACCTCCGCCCCCTGGGACTTGCCGATCCAGTTCTTCTGGGAAACCTTGACCCTTTCAATATAGTCCACTGTGTCGAGACCCTGCAGAAGCTTATCCGCATATTCCGTAATCTTCAGCATCCACTGACTCTTGACCCTGCGGACCACTTCCGCGCCGCATCTCTCACAGACGCCGTTCACAACCTCTTCATTTGCAAGTCCTACCTTGCAGGAGGTACACCAGTTAATGGGCATTTCCGTCTTGTATGCAAGACCTGCCTTAAACAGCTTCAGGAAAATCCACTGTGTCCATTTATAGTATTCCGGATCCGTGGTATTGATCTCTCTCTCCCAGTCAAAGGAATAGCCCAGCGCATGGAGCTGTCCCTTGAAACGCTCCACATTGTTTTTCGTCACAATTTTAGGATGAATGTGATTCTTAATCGCATAGTTCTCCGTGGGAAGTCCAAATGCATCCCACCCCATGGGATAGAGCACGTTGTATCCCTGCATTCTGCGCTTGCGGGCCACAATATCCAGCGCCGTATAAGGCCTGGGATGTCCCACATGCAGCCCCTGCCCGGAGGGATAGGGGAATTCTACCAGCGCATAGTACTTGGGCCTGGAATAATCGTCGGATGTCCGGAAAGCATGTTCTTCATCCCAGACAGACTGCCACTTTTGTTCCACCTCATGATGGTTGTACGGTTTTGCCATAATCTACCTCCTGAATATAGTCGCTGCGCGACGGCTCTAAAGCGTAAAGTCTCTTCGGTGCACCTCTCATTAGAGAAATTCTCATTCGAAAGTTCACTCATGAAAACTCCTCTCGTGCACCTTTGTGACATTACGGTTCCGTTGCCTCCCGAACAATACCCCTCATAGGAAGAATTCCCGGCCGCTTTGGCGTCCGTAAATTCTGCCGGGCATCGTGCAGCAAAAAAGCCCTTTCGCTTTAGAGACGAAAGGGCCTGATTCCGTGGTACCACTCTAATTCACAGCCTGGCAGTACCAAGGCTGTGCACTTTTAATCGATAACGGGATTAGCCGCTCCACCCTACTCACGCTCTTATGCGCTTCAGGCAAGGACTCCGAGGCCAGTTGGGGAAATCTCGCTGCCGCCTCACACCTTCCGGCGGCTCTCTGAAAGCTCCATATCCTTAATATTCCTCTTCTACGTCAATGACATTTATATCATTTTCATTGCAGCAGCTGTTCATTTAATTATCCGAACAGCTATGCAATTTATTGTAGCGTTTCTTTATCGAACTGTCAAGAATAAAATTCATCAAGAATTGCGTTAATTTTAATCAACCGTAACAGTTCAGACAGAGTACTGAACTGTTACAATCAACCCTGTAATGGGAATTCTGTTAATCCTCCGACGAATTTTCCGCCACTTTCGCAGCTCTTGCGGCAATCTCCTTCTCCTGTACATCGGAGGGTGCCTGCTCATAGCGGATGAATTCATAGCTGTACTCTCCTCTGCCGCCGGTCATGGAGCGAAGATCGGTGCAGTAGCCATGCAGTGAGCTCTGAGGAATTTCCGCCTCAATGACCTGCTTTCCGCCTGCCATGGGATTCATGCCCAGCACGCGGCCACGTCTCTTGTTCAGATCACCCATGACATCGCCGGTATAGGCATCCGGAACGGTAACTTTCAGGGATGCAATAGGCTCTAACAGAACGGGATGAGCTTCCATAAAGCCTTTCTTGAAGGCCTGAATGGTAGCCATCTTAAAAGCCTGCTCGGAAGAATCCACCGGGTGATAGGAGCCGTCGTACAACACAGCCTTCACACCCACCACAGGATAAGCCGCCATAGGTCCCTTGAGAACAGATTCCTGCAGTCCCTTGTCAACTGCGGGATAATAGTTCTTCGGAACGGTACCTCCCACAACTTCCTGTGAAAACTCATAAGCTTCGTCCAGATTCTCAGAAGGGCTGAAGCGCATCTTCACATGTCCATACTGACCATGGCCGCCGGACTGCTTTCTGTATTTATATTCCACATCGGACTGCTTACGGATGGTCTCTTTGTAAGCCACCTTCGGCTTATCCAGCTCTACCTCCACCTTATACTCATTCAGCAGACGGCTGACTACGATATCAAGATGCTGATCACCCATGCCGTAAAGCAAAGTCTGTCTGTTCTCGGAATCGTTTACCGCCTTCAGTGTCAGATCCTCGTTGGTCATCTTCTGCAGCGCCTGGGAAATCTTATCCACATCTCCCTTATTCTTCGGCTTATAACGCATACAGGTATAAGGGGTGGAGACCTCCACCTTCCCGTATTTAATCGGGGTAGCTTTTGTGGCAAGACTGTTGCCTGTCTTCGCGTCGCTCAGCTTCGCCAGCGCGCCGATATCTCCTGCATGAAGCTCAGGCACTTCCATGGGCTTGTTACCCTGAAGCACATAGAGCTTGCCGATCTTCTCCTCCACCTCGGAATCCACATTGTACAGCAGATCGTCTGTCTTCAGCACGCCGGAATTCACTTTAATCAGAGAATATTTACCGATAAAGGGATCTACAATGGTCTTCCAGATGACGGCTGATTTCGCCTTCGAGAAATCATAATCCGCATTGTAAATCTCATTTGTCTTCATATTGATGCCCGCCAGCTTCCGGTTCTCAGGGCTGGGCATATATTTTACGATGTCATCCAGCAAGGTATAGACACCCTGGCACAGCACATTGGAACCCATGGTCATAGGCACGATGCTGCAGTCACATATATTGGTGCGCAGAGCAGCTCTGATTTCCGCGTCAGAGAAGGTCTCTCCCCCGAAATAGCGCTCCATCATCTCTTCGCTGGTCTCTGCCACAGCTTCCATCAGCGTATCGCGGCACAGCTCCAGATTGGCCTTATTGTATTCAGGAATCTCAGCGTCCACCACATCCTTCCCCTGCCAGCGATGTCCGGTCTCAGAAACTACATTTACATAACCCACAAATTTCTCGTCCTCCCGAATCGGCAGGTTAAAGGGTGCCATCTTCTTGCCGTACAGATTGGTCATATCCTCCACCACCTGACGGAAGGAAGCATTGTCCACGTCCATATTGGAGACATAAATAAATCTGGGCAGCTTGTATTTCTCGCAGAGCTCCCAGGCCTTCTGGGTGCCCACTTCAATACCGGATTTGCCGTTCACCACGATAATCGCCGCACCGGCCGCGCTGACAGCTTCCTCCGCCTCGCCCACAAAATCAAAATAACCGGGAGTATCGATTAAGTTAATCTTGTATCCCTCCCACTCGATGGGAATTACGGATGCGCTGATGGAAAATTTACGCTTTTGTTCCTCTTTGCCATAGTCACTCAGGGTATTGCCGTCAGGCACCTTCCCCATTCGGGATGTAATTCCGGACAGATACGCAAATGCTTCCGCCAGGCTGGTCTTCCCGCTCCCGCCGTGTCCCAGCAGCACCACATTGCGAATCTTGTCAGTTGTGTAAACTTTCATTTGACTTTCCTCCAGTTTTTATGTAATTTGGGTGTTTTGACATGATAATGACAAAAGATTCAATTCCCATGTGTTTATTTTACTAGAATGTGCTTCTTTTTACAAGCTATTCTTATCAATTATTGAAATAAGTTGTTCCACTCACTTTTCTATTGCTTTTCAGGCAGTAAAGTGTTATGGTGTAGCAGTACACAAAAAAGTCGGCATTTCGGCTATTCTGGTGCCGATTATGCCTACAAGCCAATAAGAAGAGGTAGCTCATATGTACTGTTTATCCTGCGGTTTCATCGGATTGGGCCTGATTGGCGGTTCCATTGCCAGAGCCCTGAAAGAAAATATTCCCGGCGTCAGAATCACTGCGTATGACATCAATGCCGAAACACTTCGGCTGGCTCTGAGCGACGGCATCGTTGACAGCGCCGCCCCTGCCATAGACGAAAGCTTCTCCGACTGTGACTACATTTTTCTTTGTGCGCCCGTGAAAAGGAACGACGGGAATCTTGCCGCTGTGAAAGAGATTATGAAGCCGGAATGTCTGCTGACCGACGTAGGCAGTGTAAAAGCCGGCATCCATGAGGCTGTTCATGAAGCCGGCCTGGACGGACGCTTTATCGGAGGCCATCCCATGGCCGGAAGCGAACGTGTGGGCTTTGTCAATTCCAAAGCATCGCTCCTGGAAAACGCCTACTATATTCTGACCCCCACCGCTGCTGTCTCCGAAAAGCAGGTGGAAGACTACAGAGCGCTTGTCCTCAAAATGCGGGCGATTCCTCTGATTCTGGATTATAAAAAGCACGACTATGTGACGGCCGCTGTCAGCCATCTGCCCCACATCATTGCTTCCTCGCTGGTAAATCTGGTACATGACAGCGACTCCGAGGACGGTATCATGAAGATGGTGGCAGCCGGCGGCTTTAAGGATATCACCAGAATCGCCTCCTCCCAGGCCGTCATGTGGCAGCAGATCTGTCTATCCAACACTTCGAATATTTCTGCTCTGCTTGCCGACTATATCAGGGTTCTGAGCGCCTTTAAAGAAGATTTGGACACGAAAAAAGAAACGGCCCTTTACGACCGTTTCGAAGACGCACGTCTCTACCGGGATTCTTTTATCAATGTCTCCAGCGGCCCCATCAAACGCTCTCACAGCATCAGCGTGGACATTGCCGACAAGACCGGCGCCCTGGCCCATATTGTAACGCTTCTGGCCGAGCATGAACTCAGCATCAAGAATATCGGTATCACTCATAACAGAGAATCTGAAGACGGTGTGCTGAAAATGGAGTTCTATGAAGAAAATTCCATGGCAGAGGCGGTGACGCTCCTGAAAGAGGAAGCTTATACTGTAACCGTATGTATCTGAACAAAGGACTGTGATTCTCGCTGTCACAGTCCTTATCTGATTATAGTCCCGTTTTCGCTGCCGTCCCGGTTTCACTTCCGCGTTGGCTTAGGATCTTTCTTCCGGTGTTTCAAACGCTTCTTTTCCGCCCTTCTCCTCTGCCATCTCTGACACAAAGCCGTCACGCAGATACAGAACAATACGCCAAAGGCACCTCCGCAGGTATCCAGCAGCACATCAGCTATACTTGCATATCTACCCGGCACAAAGTACTGGTGAAACTCATCGGCAGCGGCAGAAACGAAGACCCACCCCACCGTCAGCACCACCAAAGCTTTTCCGCGTCTCATCCACTGACTCCACAGACAATACACCAGCACTCCCATACAGGCATATTCCGAAAAATGCGCCAGCTTTCTGACAGGATGCTCAAAATATTCTGCAAGCCCTGCCATTTTGACGTCACTCCAATGCGCTCCCGAGAGTATGTTCATGAATTCGACACATTTTTCCGTGACCATTCTGCTTAAGGAACCCGACTGTTCGCTGTCCTGTGCTGAAAAACGAAAAATAATAAAATACAATATTCCCAAAAGAATAGAAATAATCCCTGTCAAAAGGGACTTCCGCAGAAGTCCCTCCTTTTTCTTAATTGTCATTTACTGTCTGATAAACCTCAATTCTTGCAGAATCCATTTCGGGCATACCAATAAAGATAGCTCCGTATCCGTATGTTCCCCCCTTCAGCTCGATTCTCACAATCTGCAAAAACGCATGAATAACTTCCTTTGTCCAGATGGTCAGATACGCTTCATACACTTCCCCGATCTGCAGGGGTTCCGCACAGTCAAAGCCAATGCCGTTCTTGGACACATCCATAATATTGATCGTTACTTCATTTCCCTTATTTCCGTCAAGTCTTTTGATTACAAGCTTGGACGGCATATCTGTTCTTTTCGTTTTTCTTCTATCCTGTTCCATAATTCTTCCTCTCTTTATCGGCGAAGTCAATTCCACTCGGATCCTTCCTGCCCTGAATAAAGTTATTATATCATTTCTCCGCACATATCTCAAGACCTCTTTTTCCTAAAGTAATTCAATGAAAGTCTTCCTCTATTACTAAAGTAGTTAATGACAGACCATGGGTTAAAAATTTCCGAATCTCCAAACCGATACCCGTCGTACCAGGCGCAGATTTTCTCATACTTCTCCTCCGCATGATAATAGCAGGCAATCGCTTTTACTTCTTCCGGAGTAAAGCCAAAATATTCACTATATTGGTTGTCCAATATAAAATTCACTTTTAAATTGTTCAGGCCGCTGAAAATGCTTTCTTTGGCCACAAGAAGAATACCCGTTAAAAAGCCATAGGAAAGGTGCCGGTTATTTTTCAGACCGCTTCTGTATGCACCGGTTTTAACCCGGCTGTCCACAGGTTTTTCAGCCTCCGCCGGAATCACCCAGCAGCGGCTCTTTTTATACGCTCCCTCTATCCGGTCTTCTTTGCACAGGACAGTTACCCGACGTTCCGTGATTCCCCAACGCTTTGCTGCTTCCTTTACAGTTATGGTATTCCGCATTTTAGCACCTTATTCCATTACAGACACAAAAGCATCTCTTTTAGCAGTTTTTCCGCTTAAAATTTTGGCTCATCCAATATACATGGCATCCCCAAAGCTGAAAAAGCGATACCTCTCTCTGACCGCCTCCGCATAAGCGTTCAGTACATTCTCCCGGCCTGCCAGAGCAGATACCAGCATCACCAGGGTAGACTCCGGCAGATGAAAATTCGTAATCAATGCGTCAAGCACCCGAAAGCGGTATCCCGGATAGATAAAAATATCTGTGTCACCGCCTCCGGCCTGTACGACTCCGTTCTCGTCGGCGGCACTCTCCAAAGTACGGCAGCTGGTGGTTCCCACGCAGACAATGCGTCCTCCTTCGGCTTTGGTACGGTTTATAAGCGAGGCGTTTTCCTCCGCCACCTGATAATACTCCGAATGCATGTGATGGTTCAGCACATTCTCCTCTTTTACCGGCCGAAATGTCCCCAGTCCCACATGGAGGGTGACAAAGGCTATTTTGATTCCTTTCTCCTCAAGCTGTGCCAGCAGTTCCTGTGTAAAATGAAGTCCCGCCGTGGGCGCCGCCGCAGACCCTTCCTCTCTGGCATATACTGTCTGATAACGGTTCTTATCCTGAAGCTTGTGGGTGATATAGGGGGGAAGCGGCATTTCACCCAAACGGTCCAGCACTTCTTCGAAAATCCCTTCATATGCAAATCGAATCAGGCGATTTCCCACTTCTGTCACTTCCAGGACTTCCGCCCTGAGCAGCCCCTCCCCAAAGGAAAGCCTGGCCCCGGGACGGCATTTTTTCCCGGGCTTTACCAATGTCTCCCAGACATCACCTTCCTGCCGTTTCAGCAGAAGTACTTCCACGCGGGCACCTGTATCTTCCCGCACACCCAGAAGCCTTGCGGGAATGACTTTGGTATTGTTCAGCACCAGGCAGTCCCCGGGCTGCAGAAATTCCCCAATATCCCGGAACACATGATGAGACACCTCACCGGTATGTTTATCCAGCACCAGAAGTCTGGAGGACGAGCGGTCCTCCAGAGGGTCCTGAGCAATCAGCTCCTGGGGCAGGTCAAAATAATAGTCTGATTTTGGCATTACGCCGTCCATTACATTGATGCTCCTTCCGCAAACGCCATATAGCCGCGATAGGTCTCGTATACATCAGCCTTACTTGTGGCTTCCCAGGGGGCGTGCATATTCAGAACAGCCACACCGCTGTCAATCACATTCATGCCGTACAGAGCCAGAATATAGGCAATGGTTCCGCCGCCGCCCACATCTACCTTACCCAGTTCAGCGGTCTGGTACATAATCCCTCTGTCTTCCAGAACCTTGCGGAGATGCGCAATGTACTCTGCGTTCGCATCGTTGGAACCGGATTTTCCCCTGGAGCCGGTGAACTTATTGAACACCATACCCTTTCCAAGGTATGCGGCATTTTTCTTCTCAAAGCAGGAAGCATAAGAGGGATCATATCCTGCGCTGACGTCGGAAGACAGCATGCAGCTGTGGGCAAGACACCTTCTCACATTCAGTTCGCTGTATTCGCCGCTCAAATTCATCAGTTCTGCCACCGCATTTTCAAAAAAGCGGGACTGCATGCCTGTGGCGCCCACGGAGCCGATTTCTTCCTTGTCTACCAGAATGCAGCAGACGGTCCTGTCAGTCTCCTTTATATCCAGCATGGCACGCATAGAGGTATAGGCACATACTCTGTCATCCTGTCCATAGGCCAGAATCATGCTGCGGTCGAATCCTGCCTCTCTTGCCTTTCCGGCAGGGACAATCTCCAGTTCCGCGGAGAGAAAATCTTCTTCCTCGATATCGTAGGTCTCCTTCAAAATGTCCAGAACACCTGCCTTTACGGCTTCTTTTGCCTTATCCTTCTGCTCGTCTCCCTCTTTTTCCTTCTCGTCAGCCTTTATCACAATAGGTCTGCTCCCCACTATCAAATCCAGAGCCTCTCCCTCGATTACTTTCGAGGCCTTCTTCTCCAGCTGCTCGCCCGCCAGATGAATCAGCAGATCAGACACAAAGAAGACGGGGTCGTCTTCATTTTCACCCACATTCAATTCCACCGTAGTTCCGTCCTTTTTCACCACCACACCATGAATGGCCAGCGGCAGAGCAACCCACTGATACTTCTTCACACCGCCGTAATAATGGGTATCCAGATAGGCAAAGCCGCTGTCCTCGTAAAAAGGATTCTGCTTCACATCCAGCCTGGGACTGTCGATATGAGCTCCCAGTATATTCATGCCTTCCGTCAGCGGCTTGTCGCCCATCTGGAACATCACGATAGACTTGTTCATGCATACGCTGTAAACCTTGTCTCCCTTCCGGATCCTGGCTCCTTCTTCTATCAGCTTCTCCAGCTCCCGATAGCCTTCCGCCTCGATGATGTTCACAATGGTGTCGATACACTCCCGCTCCGTCTTGCCATGATCCAGGAAATCCCGATATTCCCTGTTGATTTCTTCCATTTTCTTCAGTTGGTCCGCATCATAATTTTCCCAGGTAATTTTTCTTTCCATTTTAACTTTCCTTTCTTATTTATAGTTCCGCCACAGTCTCTCTGGTGCCCTTTACCCATGGAGAGCTTCCCTCCGCACAGGCCGCGGATGTAAGTTCTCCGGGGCACCAGTGAGTCTGTTGCTGTTTTATAGTTCCGCCACAGTCTCTCTGGTGCCCTTTACCCATGGAGAGCTTCCCTC
>CAJUQT010000020.1:0-12028 GCA_910588225.1 uncultured Acetatifactor sp. | reverse complement strand
TGTTTTATAGTTCCGCCACAGTCTCTCTGGTGCCCTTTACCCATGGAGAGCTTCCGATATTTTACTGTCTCAGCTCAATTCCCATCTGTTCCAGTCCGTGCAGAATCTTCTTCATGGAGGCGCTGACATCGCTCTCCTCCAGAGTTCTGTCTTTTGCACGGAATGTAATGGAATAGGCCATTGATTTGAATCCTTCCCTGATCTGCGCCCCTTCATAAATGTCAAACAACTGATAGGACTCCAGAATTTTGCCGCCCCTCTGGGCGATCAGCTGTTCAATATCCCCCGCCAGAATTGTCTTCGGCACCACCATGCTGATATCACGGCTCACGGCAGGATATTTTGCAATGCCCTCATATTTGCGGTCAAATGTGGTGAACGGAATCACATTTGGCATATCCAGCACGGCCACATAGGCCTTGACGCCGATTCCATAGTTGTCCAGCACTTCCGGATGTACCTCTCCAAGATATCCCACAACCACATTCTCATAGCGAATCAGGGCCTGGCGGCCAGGATGCAGAAATGACTTTTCCGCTTTGGGGTCATAGACTGGTTTCCTGCACATGCCAACACTGGTGAAGAACTCTTCTATCACACCTTTCATTGTGAAGAAATCGCCTTCTCCGTAAAAGCCCAACGTAAACTGCATTCTCTCATCGGGCAGTTCCTTCAGCGGCAGTTCCTTCGGCAGATAGATATTCCCCAGCTCATACAGTCTGACATTTTTATTCCTTCTATTATAATTGGTGGCAAGGCTGCTCAGCATTCCGTTCAGCGTAATGGTTCTCATAATAGAGAAATCTTCTCCCAGCGGATTGGATATGGTAATAGCCCGGCGCATCTCACTGTCCTCAGGCAGCAGTAACCTGTCAAACACCTTCGGGCTTTCGAAGGAATAACTCATTCCCTGAGAGAAACCGCAGTATTCCGCAATGTCTTCCGCTTTCTGTTCGATGCGGAGCTTATAGGAAAGTCTGCCTGCTGTGGCTTCTCCCGTAGGCAAGGTGGTGGGAATCTTGTCATACCCGTAAAATCTTGCCACTTCCTCTGCAATGTCTGCGTCACAGTTCAAATCCTGACGGAAATATGGAATTGCAAGACTCGTATTCCCATCTTCATCCTTCACGGCTTCTATCTCCAACCGTGTAAACATTTCCAACATTTCCTCCGGACTGACCTCTGTCCCCAAAAGCTTATTGTATTTCTCAGGCTGAAAGGGAAGTCTCTTTCTGCCGTCCGCAGACGCCAGTGCAGGTTGTGCCACATCCACCATGCCGCCTACCACTTCACCGCATCCCAGCTCTTCAATGAGCTGGCAGGCACGGTTGATAGCGTCCTCCGCATTGTGTACCTCCAGTCCCTTCTCAAATTTTCCGGAAGACTCCGTGCGAAGACCGATTCTTTTAGCTGATTTTCTGATATTAGGACCATTGAAAATGGCCGCCTCAAACAATACTGTCCGCACATTATCGGTAATTTTGCTGTTCTCTCCGCCCATGATACCGCCGATTGCAACTTCCTTTTCTCCATCGCAGATCATAAGCACTTCACTGTCCAGCTTACGCATCTGGCCATCCAATGTCTGGAATTCATCCCCGTCCTTCGCCCGGCGCACAATGATCTTATGGCCTGCAATGGTATCCAGGTCAAAAGCATGCATGGGCTGGCCGTATTCTTCCATCACATAATTGGTGATATCCACCAGATTGTTGATAGGTCTGATACCGCTGGCCGCCAGTCTGCGCTGCATCCACTTTGGCGAAGGGCCTATCTTGATATTCTTGCAGACTCTGGCACAGTACCTGGGGCACAGATCCGGATCCTGTACCTCCACACTGATATAATCATTCACCTTCTCATCATTGCCTGTCTTCTTCACCGCAGGAGGAACGAAGGGCTTCTTAAAAGTGGCCGCTGCCTCTCTGGCCACCCCCAGCACACTATAGCAGTCCACACGGTTACTGGTAATCTCATATTCGAATACCGTATCATGCAGCCCCAGCAGTTCTACAGCATCCGCTCCCGGTTCCACGTCATCTTCAAAAATATAAATTCCTTCTTCCGGCGCTTCCGGATACATGTTCCTGTCCGATCCCAGCTCTTCAATGGAACACATCATGCCGTTTGAAGGCACTCCTCTCAGCTTTCCGGCCTTAATAACGATACCTTTCTCCGGAAGCGGTCCCCCGTCATGACCTCCCGCCACTTTTCCGCCGTCCAGAACCACAGGCACTTTATCACCTGCCTTTACATTGTGCGCTCCGGTTACAATCTGAACCGTCTCCCGGCCGATATTTACCTGACATACAATCAACTTATCCGCGTCGGGATGCGCTTCTATGGAAAGAATCTCACCCACCACAATTTTCTCCAGATTACGGTCTCTTCTCTCGAACCCCTCGACCTTTGTGCCGGACAGGGTCATTGCATCGCAATATTCCTGGTCCGTACATTCCAGCTCAGGTACATATACTTTAATCCATGACAATGCTGTATTCATGTATCTTTATTCCTTTCTTAATTATAGTTCCGCCGCCCTTCGGACAAGTGCCCCGTCTCTCCTGGAAGAATTCCCGGCCGCTTCTTCGTCCGGCAATCCTTCCGGGCACTGTCCGAACATCTGCTGTTATTATAGTTCCGCCGCCCTTCGGACAGTGCCTCTCCCCTCCATTAAAATTGTCTCAGGAAGCGGATGTCATTCTCGTAAAGCAGGCGCATATCGTCGATTTCATATTTTAAGAGGGCAATGCGCTCCAATCCCACTCCAAAGGCGAAGCCTGTGTATTCCTCCGGATCAATACCGCTCATTTCCAGTACATGAGGATGAACCATGCCGCAGCCCAGAATCTCGATCCATCCGCTGCCCTTACAGAAACGGCAGCCTTTCCCGCCGCATTTAAAGCAGGTTACATCCATCTCCGCACTGGGTTCTGTAAAAGGAAAATGGTGAGGCCTGAATTTCACCTTCGTCTCTTCTCCAAACAATGCTCTGGCAAATTCCGCCAACGTCCCCTTCAAATCCGCAAACGTAATATGTCTGTCGATTACCAGTCCCTCTATCTGGTGGAAGCAGGGTGAATGGGTTGCGTCCACCTCATCTGAACGGAATACTCTGCCGGGAGCAATCATTCTGACAGGCAGCTTCCCCTTTTCCATCTCATGCACCTGGACCCCTGAGGTCTGGGTCCGCAGAAGAATGTCTCCCGTAATATAAAAGGTATCCTGTTCATCCTTTGCCGGATGGTCTGCCGGAATGTTCAATGCCTCAAAGTTGTAGTAGTCCTTCTCCACTTCCGGACCTTCCACCACTTCATATCCCATGCCCACGAAAATTCTTTCCACTTCCTCCAGCGCGATGCTGTCAGGATGTCTGTGACCCAGATCATTTTTACTGGCGGGCAAAGTTACGTCAATCACCTCGGCCTTCATTCTGGCCTCTCTCAAAGCTTTCTCAAGCTTCGCCTTCCGATCTTCCAGCAGCTTCTCAATCTCTGTCCGGGCCTCATTCACCATCTGGCCCACCTTCGGTCTGTCCTCAGGCTGCACATCCTTCATAGATTTCAGCAGATCAGTGAGTTCTCCCTTTTTCCCGAGAATACTTACTCTGATCTCATTCAGTTTGTCCGTGGTATCACAGCTCGTAATCTGTGACAGCACCTTTACTTTGATTTGTTCAAGTCTGTTTTTCATGTTCTCCCTCGTTTCTACGCTGCCCATACTGCATATATCCTTAAACGGAACCCTTTGCCTGCAGCGCAGCGCCAACCGCAATCAAGCAGGGGAAAGTCCATCTGACGGCGGACTTTCTTATAATGAAAAAAGTCCCCTGCAGTTCCGTATCCAAAACTGCAAGGGACGAAATGTTCATTCCGCGGTACCACCCTGCTTCCTGCCATCCTTCCGATCTTCGGACGAACAGGCGCTTCCTTTGCGTGTAACGGGCGCTCCCGGCCGATTTACTTGTGCAGGATGCACTTCTCCTCCCGGAGACAGGCAGTCTACACGTTCCATACGGCGGCTCCGGTGGGAAATTCGATATTCATCCGAACTTAAGGAAGCTTTCAGCCGATGACTTCCTCTCTCTGCAAGAAAATGAATTTCTACTGTGCACCATCAATGCCTTTACCTTCTGCTGATAATTAATCATACTGAGTTTCTCCGGAAATGTCAAGAAAAACTTTTTCAACTTGCTATCCGCAGCTTTGCCGTAGTAACAGTTCAGACAGGGTACTGACTGTTGCTTGCCGTAAACAACAGCCAGCCAAACCACTGAGCTGTCACACATCCAGCTCCGCGTCCGCGGCGTGATTGTAAATGAAGGTCTTTCTGGGCGGAACCTCTGTGCCCATAAGCAGCTCCGTCACTTCAGAAGCCATTCTCGCATCCTCGATTTCCACCAGCTTCATCCGTCTCGTCTCCGGATTTAAAGTGGTCTCCCAGAGCTGCTCCGCATCCATTTCACCCAACCCTTTGTATCTCTGCAAAGTAAACGGTCCTTTATGAGTCTTGCGGTATCGCTCCAGCGCCTTGTCATCATAAAGGTACTGCTCCGCTCCCTTTGCCCCAAAAGCCTTGTAAAGAGGCGGCATGGCAATGTAGACATGTCCTTCAAAAATCAGCTCCGGCATAAAACGGTAAAACAAAGTCAACAGCAAGGTGGAAATATGTGCTCCATCCACATCCGCATCTGCCATGATGATAATCTTATCATAGCGCAGCTTTGATATGTCAAAATCATTGCCATAGCCTTCCGAGAATCCGCAGCCAAAGGCATTGATCATGGTCTTAATCTCCGCGTTGGCCAGCACCTTGTCGATACTGGCCTTCTCCACATTCAGAATCTTGCCCCGAATGGGAAGGATAGCCTGGAACATCCTGTTCCTCGCCGTCTTCGCACTGCCGCCTGCGGAATCTCCCTCCACGATAAAAATCTCACATTTGGAAGGGTCTTTCGACTCACAGTTGGCAAGCTTTCCATTGGAATCAAAGGAAAACTTCTGCTTTGTCAGCATATTGGTGCGGGCCCGTTCTTCCGTTTTCCGGATTTTTGCCGCCTTTTCCGCACAGGAAATCACATTTTTCAGCGTCTCAAGATTCCGGTCAAAGAAATGAACAATCTCCTCCCCTGTCACCTTTGACACCACTTTCGCCGCATCCTGATTGTCCAGCTTTGTCTTCGTCTGTCCCTCAAATCTGGGATCCGGATGCTTGATGGACACCACTGCAGTCATGCCGTTGCGCACATCCGCCCCGGTAAAATTAGCATCCTTTTCCTTTAAAACGCCCAGCTGTCTGGCATAGGTATTGATGACATTGGTGAACATGGTCTTGAAACCGGTCAGGTGGGTTCCGCCCTCCGAATTATAGATATTATTACAGAAGCCCAATACATTTTCATGAAATTCGTTAATGTACTGCAATGCAACTTCTACGGAAATGCCTTCGCTCTCCCCTTTGAAGTATATCACATCATGTACCGGATCCTGAGACTTATTCATATCCTTCACAAACCCTGTAATACCGTCCGGTTCATGGAAAGTAACTGTCTCCGGCACTTCCCGGCGTCTGTCTTCGAAAATAATGGTCAAATCAGGATTCAGATAGGCCGTTTCATGAAGGCGGCTTTTCACATCGTCCTCCTTGAATCTTGTCTTGTCAAAAATGGTATCATCCGGAAGAAAATTAATGGTGGTTCCTGTCTCTCTGGTCTTGCCGATGACCGGAAGCAGACCGCCCTCAAGGGCAATCACCGGATTTCCCCTCTCATATTTGTCCTCATAAATAAATCCGCCGGTTTTGACTGTTACAGTCAGCCGGGTAGATAACGCGTTGACCACCGAAGAACCTACTCCGTGAAGTCCCCCGCTGGTCTTGTAAACAGAATTGTCAAATTTCCCCCCCGCATGGAGGGTGGTAAATACCAGTCTCTCCGCGCTGATTCCCTTTTCATGCATTCCCACGGGAATGCCTCTTCCATTGTCGACAACAGTGGCGGACCCGTCCGCCTCCAGAATGACGCGGATGGTATCGCAAAATCCCGCCAGATGTTCATCCACGGAATTATCCACTATCTCATAGATCAGATGGTTGAGTCCTTTCGTGGAAACACTTCCGATATACATACCAGGACGTTTCCGCACTGCCTCAAGTCCCTCCAGCACCGTTATGCTGGAAGCATCATAATTGCCTGTATTTCCCATTTGGTAAAACACTCCTTATTTTTCTATATCTCAAATTCCCGGAATTCATCATGGATTTCCTCTTCCGAAATCCCTCCCCGGGCCATCTCGAAGCTGTTGTCTCCCAAAACCTCCGCTGCTTTTTTCTCAGGGTTCTGCTGCAGAATGTTAATCAGTTCTATAAAGTCACGAATAATTTCCCGGGGGGTTATATGGCTCTCCGCACCCACCCGATTGTACTCCACCGTCAGGAAATAAACAAGCTCTTCCTGGGTCATAGCCGGAGTATAGTGGTATAATCCCGCATGAATATTCAGCAATTTCTCCACAAGAATGTACATCTCCTCCTGTGTGAGCATCTGCAGGCGGATAATAGGAGCCGATAAATCCCGAAGCCCTTCCCCGGCAAAATGTCCCTCCGCCAGCCTGGAACGCAGCGCCTCATAGCTGAATACGCCTTTATATTTATCCTCAATGCACTGGGGAGTTCCTCCCATGAGGAAGCCGATATGCCTGGCCTTCCCCTGCAGAACATCATTATACATAGTCAGTATTTTCTCATAATTATTGGCCCTGGTAATGGAATTGGGAATCTTGAAAATGTTCACAAGCTCGTCAATAATAACCAGCATTCCTTTATATCCCGCTCCCACCAGAAATGCCGCAAACAGCTTCAGAAAATCATACCAGGTCTCGTCCGTCACAATGAAATGAATTCCCAGGTCTTCCTTTGCCTCTCTCCGGGTAGGATATTCTCCCCGGAACCACCGGAGTACGTTGGATTTCAACGCGGCGTCATCCGCTCTGTATGCCTTCCAGTAGAGCACCACCGCTTTGGCAAATTCGAATCCATTTACCATCCCTTCCAGAGAAGATGCCACTTCATAGATTTCCTTTTCCACCTGCTCGTCAAAAACTTCTCCTTCTTCAAATCCCCGCGTCCGCACGGAAGTCTGAATGCCGGAAATCCATTTCTCCAATACCAGCGGCAGCGCACCTCCGTCCGGTTTTGATTTGGTGGAAAGGTTCTTCATCAGTTCCTTGTATGTGGCAAGCCCCTGCCCCTTTGTGCCGGCAAAACGACGTTCCGGAGATAAATCCGCATCCACCACTGCAAATCCCTTCGCCGTGGCATAATTCCGGATTGTCTGAAGCAGAAAGCTTTTCCCGCTGCCATATTTGCCCACAATAAACCGGAAGGAAGCGCCACCCTCCTCGATCATCTCAATGTCTCTAAGTATCGCCGAAATCTCCTGTGTTCGTCCCACCGTGATATATTCCAGCCCTGCGCGGGGCACCACACCGCCCTTCAGAGCGTTTATCAGAATATTCGCAATTCTTGCAGGTACCTTTCCGGTCATCTCAATCCCACCATTTCCTTCACTTGCTCCGCATAGTCATCATAAACTGCCGCTTCGTCGTCCAGAATACTGTCCCCTGTGCAGTCCATTGCCTTTTCATTGATTCCGTCTATCAAAACCTCAAGCATGATTCCGTGTTCATCGGCCAGTTTCTTTATTTCTCCCTCTCCTGTCACTGTCAGAGTCAGAGCTTCCAGCTCAATATCTGTCATCTTCTCTCTCAGCTCCGCCCAAATATCGGAAACTTCAGCTTTATCTTGCCGTTCTTCCTCCGTTCCACTTTCCGACACAACCGGAATTGCCGCTTTTTCTCCCTCTTTATCTGCGCTCCCTGCCGCTTCTCCCTCTCTGTCTTCCCTCCCTGACGCAGTCCGATCTGTGTCATCCGGCACAATCAGCTTCTCCTGGATTACCAGCGCTTCCTGACGGATCTGCTCCAGGCGGCCGGGATTCACCCTGACAACAGTCCTGGTCTCCTCCCTGTAAAATGTCTTCACCGCATCCTCAACCAGCTTTTCCGTAAAAATTCCTGCTTTCTCCAGCTCGTCCGCCATCACATCGCTGAGCATATTGCGCTTTGCCGAAAGCTTATGTCTGTACTTCGTCAGGTTACGCAGCAGAACTTCCATCTCCTTCATCACATAGCCCACCAGCCGCTTTCCGCTCTCGGCCGTAATCACCGCGCTGAATCTCCATTGATTCTCGCTGCATATATAAATTTCCCGCCGTGACAGCACCACCTTTCTGTCAGCCTGCTTCCGGGACGGGTAAAACAACGCGTCCTGAAACGGTGTCCACACAGCCATTTTTCTAACCGGGCAGAACACAAGGTCATCAAAAGATTTCCCTTTTTCCGAAAAAGCTTCCCGCAGATACTCCAGCACAGAGCAAAAACATCTCTGAATCAAATCCTCCCTATGAAAATAAAAAGCTGAATTCTTTATGTCATACTTTGAGACAGAACAAAACAGAGCAAACTGATCATCAGAATCCGACAGATTCGGATAATACGCAGCAAGGCCGTTCTCTTTCACAAAATCCTGAAATGACTGTTCCAGGCTGTAGTAGATGTGATAATCCTTCAGCCACTTTACCACATACTTGTCCACTGACTCATCATAGACCCTGTACGCATCCCAAAACAGCATCAGTCTCTCCAGACCTTCCTGCGGATTGTCCACACCAATATTATTGAGCAATTCATACAGATATACAAACGCATAAGACAAGGACAGATGCGTGATATTTCCCTTTCGAATCTGAGTTCTCCAGGTAAAATAGGTCCTGAGCTGCTCATATCCCATCATCTGATAATCGGAAAAATAAGAAGAATATGGGACCTTCTTCTCATATTCATCCGCAAAATCCTTCATCATCATTCCCTGCCGATAGAAGATTCCTGCATTTTCCTGCTGCATTTTCCTGTCAAAAAATCTGCGGCTGCCGAAATTCAGATACCGGTTCTCCCACGCAATATGGCGCATACGATTAAACAGCTCCCGAATCTCGTCCTTCGGCCGCTCTTCCATCCTCTCCGGTCCCGGTATCGGGTAAGATACCTGCGGCTGCATGCCGGCATTCTCTCCCCGGACAGGAGTGAAATCATATTCTATCTCACAGTAAATATCTTCACTCAGAATCGCTTTTTCCGGCGCAGCAGCATACTCCGCAGACAACAAAACCTCTTTCTTCTCATCCTGTATCTGTTCAAAAAGCTGAAACGCCTCATACTCCTTATCGTATTGATTTCCCGTGCTCCCTGACATGATCCCCGGCGCCCTTCTTCTGACTTGCTGTTCCCGCATTTATGTTCCAAACATCTGTTCCATTGTAGCAAAAACGAATATATTCGTCAAGTCTCAAATGTACTGTCGTCATATCATGGCGCACTGCTTATAACAGCTCAAACAGCTCCTTCTTTCTCATAAACCCAGATATGCTTTATCTGCTTCTTAATCCTGTCATAGGTCCACTTTTCCCGGCTTCTGGCCACACAATTAGAGTCGTTGACGCAAAAGCCCTCAGAATCATATCCATATATCACAATGAAATGCCCTCCTGCCGTAAAATCCCCCGGGCCCATGGAACAGATGATGATATCACCTCTGTCCAGAGCTGCTTTCATATTCTTTTCGGAAGCAGACGGCTGCGTCACATTGACGCCATACTGTATCGCCACATCTTCCAGCAGGGCCCATGCCGTCCCGGTTCCTGCCATATAGAACCCATTCTCCATACTGTACTCTGCTATTTTATCCGGGGTGAGTTCTTCGTTTCCCAGGAGATAATAAAGAACCATAGACAGGCAGGTGGGACCGCAGCCTGACAACCCCACATTGCTGTTGTCGCCATATTCCGCATATCCCCATCTGGGATCCCACTGCAGAAAGAGCGGATAGTCCTGCCCCTTTTCCAGCTCTGTCAGCTGAGGCTGCTGAACACCTCTCTGTATTCCTCCATCTTCCGTCAGATAATTGCTCACAAAATCAGCCATTTCCGGATTGTTGGCCAGCGCCTCCAGCATATCTTCCGGATAGGAATACCTGTTCTCATAGATGCCCGCAATGGTCTCGTCATCCGCCGCCAGTGCATTCAGCCGTTCCAGCACCTGTTTTTCAGTTCTTTTCATGGGCTTCTCCACCTCCGGCAGACCGCACAGACTTACGTAATCTACCGCCGGTTTCTGAGCAGATTCTTCCGGCTGAGAAAAGTATTCGGAATTGGAAACCGTATTTCCTGCCTCTTTCTGGATTTCTCCTTCGTTTCCCGCCATCTGGCTCACCGCCAGCCTGTTCAGCACCTGCTTTAAAGCGCTGTTGATATTCTTAACCTGCATCTCCAGCATCAGCATAAATATCATATTTAATAACAGAAGCACACCTATGATCGTCAGGGAAGTATCTTTTTTCTTCCCCCCCGGCCTGTTTCCCCTGTATGGTACACCGTTTCTGTTGTCTCTTCTCTCCATTCTCCTGTCGTCCTTTACCTTTCCGCTTTTTGTTCCTTACTTCCGCAGAAGACTGTCATCCCGGCCGTCCCTGCTTCTTCTTTCTCTCTTCTTCTGACGACTTTACTCCAAAATTGTTTCAAAGCTACATCAAAACTGTATCATTCTGTAAAAAACTGAAAAACAATAGAAAGAACGCATTGCGAACTTTCTATTGTCATTACACAAACTCTATGTTATGCAGAATCTCTTTGTCTGCAGCAATTCCGCTTTCAACAATTTCCTGTGCTCTCTATCCCACAAGACGCACTGTTTCCCTTGCAATGGCCAGTTCCTCATTTGTGGGAATCACCATAACTGTGGTTCTGCAGCCGGGAACGGTAATTACAATGTCTTCTCCTCTCTTCCGGTTGGCCTCCTGGTCAAGCTCCACACCCAGATATCCCAGATATTCGCACACAAAATTCCGCACCAGAGGCGCATTTTCTCCCACTCCCGCAGTAAAACAGATGACATCCACGCCGTTCATCGCCGCCGTATACGCACCGATATATTTTGCCACATGATAGCTGAAGGTTTTCATGGTACGGACTGCATTTTCGTCTCCTTTGTGATATCCATCTTCAAGATCACGGAAATCAGAAGAAAGATTGTCGGAAAGTCCCAACACACCTGATTTTTTATTCAGCACTGTCATAATCTCATCTATACTTTTTCCTTCCTTATGGGCAAGAAATTCAATGATTGCAGGATCAATATCACCGGAACGGGTTCCCATAATCAAGCCTTCCAGAGGGGTCAGACCCATGGATGTATCCGCACATTTTCCATTCTTTACAGCGGAAACGCTGGCTCCATTGCCCAGATGACACACAATAATCTTCAAATCTTCATAAGGTTTTCCCAACACCTCTGCCGCTCTTGCCGAGACATAGGAATGGCTTGTCCCGTGGAAACCATATCTTCTGATTTTATATCTCTGATAATACTCATAGGGAAGTCCGTACATATAAGCTTCTTCCGGCATGGTCTGATGAAAAGCAGTATCAAATACGCCTACCATGGGCGTGGCTGGCATCAGCTTCCTGCAGGCATTGATACCAATCAGATTGGCCGGATTGTGCAAAGGCGCAAGCTCATTGCATTCTTCCACCGCAGCCATGACTTTTTCATCGATTATCACAGACTCTGCAAACTTTTCTCCACCATGTACCACACGATGTCCCACGGCACCGATTTCCTCCAGACTCCTGACCACGCCGGTCTTCGGATTGGTCAGCGCCTCCAGCACCAGACGGATAGCCTCGGTATGGTCTGGCATGGGGGTAATCGTTTTCTCCTTCTCTCCCCCTTCCGGTGTATAGGTAATCATGCTTCCTTCTATCCCGATTCTCTCGCAAAGTCCTTTGGCAAGACATTGCTCTGACTCGGAATCAATCAACTGAAATTTCAGGGAAGAGCTCCCGCAATTAATCACTAATACTTTCATAGTTATATCCATTCCTTTCGCTTCGCTCAGGCACAAAACGTTATGAAAA
>CAJUQT010000019.1 GCA_910588225.1 uncultured Acetatifactor sp. | reverse complement strand
AAAACGGACTCGTTATTTTTCTACACATCTGCCCTTGTATAGAATGTCGCTTTTCCTTTTCCATGCCTGTCAACAACCCCATCCTTCATCAGTTGTGTCAACGAATTTTCTACAGAAGCCTTAGACAGGGACGGCACAAGTTCCATGATCTCACTCTTCGTAAATTTACCAATTTTTTCACAAACTGCTTTTCTGACCATTTCTATTGCGGGCAGCTTATCATCCACAAGATTGATCCGGGTCTCAAAATCTCTATAAGCTGCCAGCACAATTCCAAGCATATATTTTATAAATGGTGCCGGATCATTTTCATTCTCGTGCCAGCCATTCCCGCACTGTTCCAATACATCGTAATAATTTTCCTTAGTCTTTTCTATTTTACTCTCCAAGCTGATATATCTCCCTACAACATACCCGCACCGATATAGAAGGAGCGTGGTGAGCAGGCGAGACATCCGGCCATTTCCGTCATTGAATGGATGGATGCATAGAAAATCATTGATGAAAATCGGAATCAATACCAGCGGATCCACTATGCAGGCATCTATTGCCTGATTGAAATTATCACAGATGGAATCGATTGCCCCCGGTGTCTCATAAGGCGCCAAAGGAGTAAATCGCACTGTCTGCGATCCATCCGGGTGATTTTCGGCTATCACATTCTGCGTATTCTTAAACCTCCCCCTTATATCCTTCTGTGAATATTGATATAAATTCCGGTGGAGCTGCAAAATATAAGAAGAACGAATCGAGATATATTCATAGCTCTCATGGATCGTATTTAAAACATCCCGATATCCCATAATTTCTTCTTCATCTCTATTCCTTGGTGTCGTCTTTTCCATAACAAGCTGCTGAAGTCTGGTGCTTGTCGTAACAATGCCTTCAATTTTATTGGAAGACTCAGTACTTTGTATTTTTGCTATCTCAACCAATTTTTCCAATGCGGCTGGTTTCTGCTTAAGATATAATTCCTGTTTTCCTTTAAACTCATGAATCTGTGCTACCAATCCAAGAATTTCCGAATCCCATCTGTAATCTTTCAAATTAGCATAGTTAAAAATCCGCATTCGCCTAACCCCTTTCTTTTCGCCTAATTTTACCACTCCTTTAGGCAATAATCAATATTTTGCCCGGAATTCACCTAATTCATTCTCGAATTATGCGAATTTTTAGGAATTAGGCGATTTCAATATCCAAAAATATATACAAACAAAATTTAAACCAACTTAAAAATGGCCAGTACCTTTCACACTGACCCTTTAACGATTATTACACAATTTAACAATAATCCTGCTTCATAACGATAGCCTCTGAAAATTCCTACTTTGTAACGATTGCCCCTACTATCTTAACGATAACTGTAATATCCGTAGTTTTCCTTTCTCCATTCGTAGTATTACCGTAGTCTTTATTTTGAAAATTGCTCTAAATGCCTTTTGATAATATCTGATTCTGAGCAATAACGCTAAGAAGACTGGAAGAATAGCATCTGACTTCATCTTATAGATTGGGAATTCTTTTGTAACTATTGCACCAGCAAAGTTGTCTGGTACTATAGATATACAGCCTTTCCATAAGTCTATTGACGAATATACCAAATCCTCTTTATATGCTTTATACCATATTGAGGGACTATCTTCAAAATACATTCCTAACCACTCAGGCGGAATTTTTCCTTTTCCAGCTTCACGTGCTACTTGAAGACATTTTACTATATCCGCTGCCTGTCGGCATACGATTTCAAATACATTCCCATCCTCTATTCCAGAATGTATAATTATAAATCCGGTGGGAGCGCTAATAGCTAAATCCCTGAATAATACGTTTTCTGATTGAGTAACTTTATCCAATATGGTAAACTATAATATCTGGAATGTCAGAGCAGTACCGATAATAGCATGTTGATCCGGTTCTTTGAATATGATACCCAGATTGCCCTTGATGAAGGAGAAATCAAAGGAAATATCCTGACGGTGACGCTTCCCCATTCTGCCGTACTATTCTTACGGCATCATCCATCGACACCCGATACCATGAAAATCAGGATGGTGACGCCCGGCGGGACAGCAGAATACGATATTCCGGTGGTGAAATCCCAGCAGTACACTCTGGAAGAGATTTTTCAGAAAAAACTTCTGCCCCGGACGAAGCAGAGACAGTTTCAAAAATAAACTCTCGGCGCCACGGTTCAACGAAAAGAAGTACTTCACTATGGATATCATAAAAATTGGCTGGAGAAATTATAAACAGCTGGGCTCCCTTGTGGCCGATTTCAGAGTCACCTTGAAATCCTATAAAGGCATTTCATCCAGACCTGACGACTGGGAGGGAACAGAAGAAATAGAAGAATACCTGACAGCCGGTTTCCCCGTGTTCGCCTCGGTATGTGATGGAAGCTATACCGACTATATGGTGTGCAGAGTGAATGCCCCCTGTGTGTGGGTGGAATCTCTCTACACCAGCCCCGGCTGGAGGCGGCAGGGCGTCGCTTCCCCTCTGCTGGCCAAAGCGGAAGAAATTGCTGCCGGTTACGGCGAAGACACCTTATACCATTATGTCCATCCCAATAATAACGGTATGATAGAGTTTCTCCGCCGTCATGGCTGCACGGTCCTCAACCTGGCAGAAATCCGCAAGCCCTATGCCGGGGAGAAAATAACCCGCACTGTTCACATTGACGACCACATTTTTGATTAATGAACATCCGGAAGCCGCTTTCTGCCATCAGGGGTGCCGCATCGAAACCGCCAGACTAATGCTTCTGATGGGACAGCCCCAACTTTTTCCCGATGACAGGAGCGGCGGCACTTTCCTCATATTTCAACTGCTCCTGCAATTTCCTGTACACATGAAGAAAGGCCGGAATCAAGAACGCATCAGCGAAAACCCACGCAATGGGGCTGCCCAGACAGGCTGCCCGGAATCCGAATATCGGCACCAGCACAAAGCCCACCAGCCCTCTGGCCAGCATCTCAAATACCCCCGCCAGAATGGCAAATCTGGGAAAACCGATTCCCTGTATCATAAACCGGATAATATTCACAAGTGCCAGTGCAAAATAGAACAGCGTATTGATCATCAGATACATTCTCACATCCCCGGTTATCTGCGAAGCACCTTCGCTGACAAAAAGTCTCGCCAAAGATTCTCCCCAGAAAAACGCCCCAAAAAAGGCAATCACCGAATAGCCAGCTCCCAGCAGAATGCAGGAACGCATTCCCAGCCAGATTCTCTCCAGCTTACCGGCCCCCACATTCTGTCCTCCGTACGTGGCCATGGTAGCGCCCATTGCATCAAAAGGACAGGCCAGGAATCCGCCAATTTTCCCGGCGGCAGTCACCGCCGCAACCGCATTAGAACCCAACGTGTTCACAGCAGACTGCAGAATCACGCTTCCAATGGCCGTAATGGAATACTGCAGTCCCATGGGAATCCCCATATTGCACAGACTTGCCATCATATGGCCATTTGCTTTCCATTCTTCCCCGGTAATATGCAAAATCTCGAATTTCCTGATGATATACAGCAGGCAAAGCACGCCGGACACTGCCTGAGAAATCACGGTGGCCCAGGCTGCTCCCGCCACCCCGAACTGAAATCCCACAATGAAGAGCAAATCCAGCCCCACGTTGATTACAGAAGAACACACCAGGAAGATAACCGGCGTTCTGCTGTCCCCCAGTGCCCGGATAATTCCCGATAACATATTGTACAGAAATACCACCGGAATACCGATGAATATCACCACAATATATGCATAGGAGTTATCAATGATATTCTCCGGCGTCCGCATTGCTGTCAGGATCTGGCGGCAGAAAGCTACTGTGACAGCTGTCATCACCGCCGCAAAAGCAGTGGACAGCCACAGGGCATTCGCCACATACTTTCTCATTCCCGCATAATCTCCGGCTCCGAATTTATGGGAGACAGGAATGGAAAAGCCGGTGCAGATCCCCATGCAGAATCCAATCACCAGAAAATTGACGGACCCAGTAGCCCCCACAGCCGCCAGCGTATCCACACCCAGGTACCGCCCCACAATCAGAGTATCCACCAGGCTGTAAAACTGTTGAAATAAAAATCCAAAAAGCAACGGAACGGAAAAGCCCAGAATCAGCTTCATGGGCTGCCCGTTCGTCATATCCTTTGTCATAATAACCACACTTCTTTCCTTTTTCTTATACCAAGCGCTTATTATAGTCCCGAAGTGTGCGGACGTCAAGAACAAAACTAATGATTTTCAGCAGTATTTCTTTCCAAAAGCGGCAGAAAACTGCCTTGTGATAAATTCAAAAATCGCAATGTGTATGTAGGCACATCTCGATATTGCAGCTTTTTATAGCACATTAACCATATGGCACTGCAGGTCAATACTTGTATTTTCGAATACATTCAACCATACCAGTCTCATGCCAGAATCTCCTCAATCTGCACACGTTCCCCCTCATTGAATTCCAGATTCTCAATCATTCTCACATTATCCAATATCTGAGCGGGCCTGGAAGCGCCGATTAAGACACTGGTGATATCCCCATCCCGGAGAATCCATGCCAGCGCCATCTGTGCCAGACTCTGTCCCCGTTTCTGCGCCAGTTCGTTCAGAGCATGTACTTTGCTTAACTTCTCTTCACTGACGGCGTCTTCCTTCAGGAAACGCCCGTCCGTCCTGACACGGCTGTTCTCCGGAATCCCCTTCAGATATCGGTCTGTCAGAAGTCCCTGGGCCAGGGGAGAGAAGGTAATGATACCGATGCCGTTTGCCGCCGCATAGTCCTTCAACCCATCCCTTTCAATGGAGCGGTCAAACATGGAATAACATCTCTGGTTAATGATAAACGGCGTTCCCATTTTCCGGAAAAGCTCTGCTATGGCAATGGTCTGTTCCTTATTATAATTTGAAATTCCCACGTACAGTGCCTTCCCGCTCCTGACAATCCCGTCCAGCGCTCCTGCCGTCTCCTCCAGAGGTGTGTTGGGGTCCACCCTGTGATGATAGAAAATGTCCACATACTCCAGCCCCATTCTCCGAAGGCTCTGATCCAGACTGGCCACCAGGTATTTCCTGCTGCCCCAGTTACCATATGGTCCCGGCCACATATCATACCCAGCCTTTGTGGAAATAATCATCTCGTCTCTGTATATGCCGAGACTTTTTTTCAGGACACGCCCGAAATTTTCCTCCGCCGCCCCGGGAACCGGCCCATAATTATTGGCCAGATCAAAATGTGTGATTCCGTTGTCAAAGGCAGTCTCGCACATGTCCAGCATATTGTCGAAATTGCCGTTGGAACCGAAATTATGCCACATTCCCAATGAAACCGCCGGCAGCAGCAGCCCGCTTGCCCCGCATCGGTTATATTTCATTGTATCGTAACGTGTTTCTTTTGCAGTATACATATGAAACCTCTCCATTTCTTTTATTTTTGTGAGCAGCTGGCCGCCAGGTCCTGAACTGTTGCCATTCTACCTCTCCATCTCCGCAATACGTCCTGTGGACTTATGTTCTCTGATGATTCCCTCTATCTCGTTCAAATCAGTATAAAGCAGGTCTCCGGGAACCGTATTCTTCAGAGCACTGACCGCATTCCCGTACTCCAGGGCACGCTGATACTCTCCCTCCCAGGACAGCAGTCCGTAAAGCACACCGGATATATAGGCATCTCCACTTCCGATACGATCCACTACCTCGATATCTTTATAGGGCGCCTCCTCATAGAACACATCCTCTTTGGCACTGTAAATCACAGATCCAAAAGAATGACGCTTCGGGCTGTGCACCACCCGCTGGGTGGAAGCCACAATGGAAATGGGATATTCCTGCGTAAAGCTCTTCATGATGGTTCTGACATCCCCCTCTTTCAGAAAGGTCAGTCTGGCTGTGTCCTCAGAGCAGAAAAAAATATCCACATAGGGCAGAATTGATTCGATACAGGCTTTCGCCTCGGCTCCGGTCCACAGGTTCCCGCGGAAATTCACGTCAAAGGAAATAATAGTCCCCTGGTCCTTAAAGCGTCTGATCATCTCCACTGCAGTCTCTCTCACCTGGGAACTCAGCGCCAGCGTAATTCCACTGGTGTGGAAGCAGCGGGCCGCAGAATACAAGCTGTCATCATAGTCGTCCACGGAAATCTTGTTCACGGAAGTATAATTCCTGTCATAGACAATCCGCGGTTTTCTGGGATATGCACCATTTTCATAGTAGTACACTCCCAGCCTGGCATCCCTGTCTTCATCATAGACCAGGTAATCATCGCTGACACCGCAGAGACGGACTCTGTTTTTGATATACATTCCCAGATCGTTGGCGGGAAGCTTGGAAATAATGCCACAGCGCAACCCCAGCATGGCAGCGCCAGTGGCGGAATTCAGCTCTGCCCCTCCGGCCTGTTTGCTGAAGCTGTCCCCTCTGGTAATGCGCTCATTGTCCGGCGGCGACAGCCGCAGCATGATTTCTCCCATGGAAAGCAAATCAAAGTCTCTCTTCATCCTGGCACCTCTCTTTTCCTTTCATCAACGAAAGCATAAGGTTATTATACAATAAACCAAAAGAGATTGACAGGCTTTCCGGTTAATTTGTATAATGTTTTTGTTCAGGAGGAGTTTCGACACATGTTCAATATGGAAACCTTAAAAGCAAATCTGATTTCCCTGGCCGGGAAATTAAAATATGAGTACAGGGCGGCCACCATCCTTTTCATAATCGCCGTGCTGCTTCTGGCCGCCCTGCTTGTCTTTCTGAAACCGGGACAGCGGACAAAATACCGTTTTGTCAGGTTGTCCCTGGGCAATCTGCTGATTCATCTCATGGACGGGCTAATCACATTTGTAAACACACCTACTCTGGACATGGAGGGCAATATTCTGGTCCGCAGATTTGGGTTCGGGTGGGAAGCTCTGTTCATGGTAAATCTCATCAGCTTTCTCCTCATTGTGCTGGCGGCATGGCATTTCAACCGATACGAATATGAGAGAATCCCCTCCCGCAGCCCCTTTGACTATTACATGAAGCTTTTTTATGGAGAAAACTATAAACGAAGCTGGTTCTGGTACAAGTTTTCCAGGAATTTCCGTCCCAAACTTGCCATGCTCAGCTGCGGTGTCTACTGGGGCCTCACCGCAGGCGCACCGGTGTTCGTCATTGGATGGCTGATGCATATGCTCAGCATACGGCCCTCCTGGTGGCGTGACACATGGATTTCTGTTTTCCTTGGTGTCACAGTTGCCTATCTCTGTATCCTCAAGTGGGTATGGACTGGGTATCGTCTGTCCCTGAATGATCCGGATGAAACTCAGAATGAAAAAGGATAACGATTGAGACGGAGCAAGAAACTATTACGGAAAATCAGACTCTGAAAATCAGAAAGCAAAGAGGAGAAACAAAATGAGTACTGACACTACCTATTCTGTGCCCTGCATTTACCCTTCCATACAGGCCAAAACTGTCCCTTTCGCCGGTCCGCTTACAGTAAACGTTCCCGGTTCCAAAAGCATCACCAATCGCGCGCTTCTGCTGGCCACCCTGGCCAAAGGAACTTCCTGCCTGCGCGGCGCTCTCTTCTCCGACGATTCCAGACATTTTCTGCAGTGTATTCAGGATTTGGGATTTGAAGCGGAAGCAGATGAAGAAAACTGTCAGATTACCGTCAAGGGACTGGGGGGAAGGATTCCCCGCCCGGAAGCAAAACAGTACGTGGGCAGCGCAGGGACCGCCGCCCGCTTTCTCACTGCCTGTCTCGGCCTTTCCCACGGCATCTATCATATGGATGCCTCGGAGCAGATGCGCAGGCGTCCCATGGCACCTCTGCTGAATGCCCTGAAGGAACTGGGCTGTGAGATTCTGTATGAAGACGAAAGGGCCGAAGGTCATTTCCCCTTCACTCTGCAAAGTCATGGCTTCCGAAAGGACAGCATTTCCGTCAACATCGACAGCAGCAGCCAGTTTCTTAGTGCGCTGCTCATTGTCTCCTGTCTGTGCGAAAAGGATTTCACCATTCAAATCAAAGGCACCCACGGCATGGCCTACATCGAAATGACCCGGAAAATGATGGGGCAGTTCGGCGTCCATGCCCGGGAAACGGAGGATCGCACCTTTTTGACCAAAGCCGGCCAGCATTACAGAGCAATGGATTACCAAATCGAGCCGGATGTGTCCGCCGCCTGCTATTTTTATGCCATGAGTCCGCTGCTGCATCTCCCGGTTCTGGTAAATCATGTACATTCTGATTCCCTTCAGGGAGATGTGGCTTTTATCGAAATATTGAAAAAAACGGGCTGTTCTGCCAAAGATACCCTTCAGGGGATTCTTGTGACACCTCCTGCGGACGGTATCTTCCACGGCATTACCGCGGATATGTCCGCCTGTTCCGATCAGGCCATTACCCTGGCCGCCATCGCCCCCTTCGCGGACAGTCCCACCGTTATCACGGGAATTGGGCACATCCGCTTTCAGGAAAGCGACCGCATCCAGGCAATCGTCACAGAACTGACCAAAATGGGAATCTCCTGCCGGGAAACCGGAAACAGCATTACCATTTACCCCGGCAGCCCCCAAGCTTCCAGGGTGGAAACCTATGACGACCACCGCATGGCCATGGGCTTTTCCCTGATTGGACTGCGCAGCCCCGGAATCGTCATTGACAATCCCGGCTGCTGCCGCAAGACTTTCGAAGATTATTTCGAGGTTCTGGATAACGTGACCGCGCAATTTCAGACACTGTCCTGCATGCCGGACTCATTTTGACCACACTTTTCCGAAGGCCGGATCTCCCCATGCATCCGTCTGCCCCACTATATATGGAAAATACGCTAATAAAGGTAATTGCTTTGAGTGGTCCATGAACGATATCTAAAAGTTCGGAACGTAAAAATCCCCCTCCCATGCACAAGCCCGTATAGCATGGCCATGCATGAAAGAGAGGGATTTCATTCTGTCAATAGTCTAATGTCAATGCATCACACAATTTTTACCACCGCAACACCATACCCCTGCAAAGCCAGAGTACCTGTTATCTGCGTGTCTGTCACCAGATCCTTCCCATTCACATCGGAAACTGTCTGTTCCTCCGTGGTACAGTTGAGATAGAATTCATAGCGCCCTTCTTCCCCGCTTCTCACATGATATTCCACACCCTGGGGAAGTTTTCTCACAGGAATTCCCGCATCCGCCAGCATCTTCTCAAAAAGCGGCATCATCTGTTCCCCGGTGGTTCTGGCCGCCACATAGTAAGCATTGCCTTTGCCATAATTTTTACAGGTCACAGCGGCACTTCCCTGATAGAAATCATCCGTATAGCTTCCCAGTACCTGTGCATCCTGTACTCGGAGAATCTCCGCATACTCCTTTACTTCCCACTTCGTCCCGTCCGTCATCTCAATTCCGTTTCTGTCCGAAGGATACAGGGAATCAATCTCCTCGCTGATGATGCCGAATAAACTTTTCAGTCCGTCTCCCGGAAATCCGCCCAGGAAGCAGAGCTGATCGGAATTCACATATCCCGTAAAATAAGTAGCCAAAAGCTGTCCGCCTCTCTCCACAAATGCCCTCAGATTGGCGGATGTCCCCGGCTGCAGCAGATACAGCATGGGAGCCGCCACCACATCGTAAGCGCTCAAATCTTCATCAGAACCCACTACATCCATATCCACACCCAGCCGAAAGAAAGCTTTCCAGATATCTATACAGGTTTCTTCATACTTTTTGGTGGCGTGGGCCAGTGCCTTTGCATCCTCGATGGCCCAGCGGTTATCCCAGTCAAACAAAAGCGCCGCCCGAGGCCGCACCAGTGTACCTGCCACAGGCGCAATTCTTTTCAGAAGCCCGCCTACCTCCGCCACCTCCCGAAACACTCTGGTATCGTCGGTGCCCAGATGATCTACCACCGCGCCGTGGAACTGCTCAAAGGACCCACGTCCCTTTCTCCACTGAAAATACTGCACGGTATCGGACCCGCCGGCCACCGCCTGCAGACAGGCAAGTCTGTGCACACCAGGCCTTTTCACTTTATTGACAGGCTGCCAGTTTACCAGTCCCGGCGCACTTTCCATCATCATAAACGGAGTTCCGGGTTTCATAGAACGCATCACCGCATGCTGGAAAGCCGTCTCATACATGGTCTCCGTCAAAGATTCCCAGTCGTTGTGAAAAAGCGGATAATTGTCCCAGGAGACCACATCCAGCTCCGGTGCCATCTTCCGATAATCCAGCCCGCCGAACAGACGCATGAAATTCGCCGTCACAGGAACATCCGGCGTCACACTCCGCAGCACGCTGATCTCATGTTTCATAAAGTCATTGGTATTCCAGGTGGTAAAACGCTTCCAGTCCAGATTCAGCCCCATGACACTGTTCTCACCGTTGGCAAAGGGCGGCTCAATCTGGTCAAAGCTGTTGTAGCGATGACTCCAGAACGCAGTCCACCATGCAGCATTCAGCTTTTCAATATCATGATCATATTTTTCCGCCAGATATTGCCGGAATTTCTGTATACAGAGAGGGCAGAAACACTCTCCTCCGAATTCATTGGAAATATGATACAGAATCACACCTGGATGAGAGCCCAGCCGCTCCGCCAGCTTCCGGTCAATCATCGCCACTTTCTCCCGGTATTTGGGAGAAGTCATACAATGATTATGCCTGCCGCCGTGATGGGCACGCATCCCCTGCCTGTTCACGCGCATGGCCTCCGGATATGCTTCATCCAGCCAGGCCGGCCGCGCTCCGGAAGGCGTGGATAATACGGTATAAATACCATTGTCATACAACCTGTCTACAATTTCTTCCAGCCATTCAAAATGGAATTCTCCCTCTTCGGGTTCCAGAACAGACCAGGAGAATACCCCCAATGTGGCACTGTTCATACCCGCCTTTTTCATCAGGCGCACATCCTCCTCCAGAATGTCCGGTCTGTCCAGCCATTGCTCCGGATTATAATCACCTCCGTGAATCAAAGCACCTGTCTGCGGAAAAAGCATCTTCTTTTCCATATGTAAGTCTCCTTTGCACTCGTTATCGGTCCCCTTTGCGGGTGACGGCTCAGACAAAAGCAACGGTTCAGTACCCTGCCTGAACCGTTGCGTCAAAAGCCGATCCATTTCCTCAGTATACCCGTTTCCACTGGGGAAGTCAATATGGCGGAGCCGCTACGAAATGCCATTTTTGATTTCGCGTAACAGTTCAGCTCAAATCATCCCGAAACGCATCTATAATATTCGCCTTCTTTTTATATGTCCGCCTTTTAGTTCTGCGGGTCTGACCAGAAGCTGTTTCTTATCCGCTCGTCCCCTCTGTCTGCCTCTGGTGTTTGTGAATTTGTTCCTTTACCGGTATAATCCATTCTGGAAGTTATATCAATGCTTTGAAAAGAAATTCGCGTTTAGTGGCTAAAGGGCAGCAATGAACCGCCCTTGGTTTTGTTCCTTCCTCCTCTCCAACAATACCAGCTTCTGCAAGCCGATCCATTATCCTGACGGCACTGTTGGCAGTTAAGATTCGGGGATCAAAAGCTCAGGTCTCAGCGACAGGCCCTTGTCGGACTTTGTTAGGAATTTGACCCGGGCCTCAGGACCCTAAAGGTCCTTGCAGGGGACTGTCCTTATGTATTAAATGCAAAGTTATGCCATGTCTGAACTCTGCATCCAAAATCAGACCAGGCCGAATAGCCCTGCAGATATAAAATATGCATTGCAGAGATTCCTGCAAATAGGACTTGCTTATCCATGCCTTCCATGCTAAAATCAGTCCGCCATCGTTGCTTTTGCCAACGGAGACGCCCGCATGGCATTGAATATTCTGGAAATGGCTGTTCTAAACGGAGAAATTTCTTCCGACGGCTCTATTACTGTGCGGAAAGGGACTCTGGAACAATGTCTTGGCAAGAAAACTTTATTATATGACAAAAAGGGAGAGGAGCATTACAATCTGATCTCCGCTCTTCACAAATCCATGCGCAATTCCGATCCTGATGCCGCGGTATACTGGCTTGCCAGAATGCTGGAAGCCGGAGAGGATCCTCTTTTTATCGCCCGTCGTCTTATCCGCTTTGCCAGTGAAGATATCGGACTTGCAGATTCACAGGCCCTGCAGATTGCCGTGGCCGCCTATCAGGCATGTCATTTCAACGGCATGCCTGAGTGTAATCTGAACCTGACACAGGCGGTGGTCTACCTGTCTCTGGCGCCCCGTTCCAACGCATTGTACCGGGCTTATGAAACTGCCAAAAAGGACGCTCTGACACAGCTTTCGAAGCCGGTCCCTCTGGTTATCCGCAATGCCCCCACACAGCTGATGGATGATCTGCATTATGGAAAAGGTTATATATACGCCCATGATACGGAAGAAAAAATAGCCCACATGACCTGTCTGCCGGAAAGTCTGAAAGACAGACGGTACTACCTTCCCACGGAGGAAGGTGCCGAGGCTGTCTTCAAAGAACGGCTGGAGCAGAGTCGGGCATTCCGACTGAAAAACGCTATGCAAAACAATACCAATCAGCAAAGCGACAATCCGGGTGAAAGGCAGCCCCCGTAACCTACTGCTTCTCCTCTTCCTCCATCCTCCTCAGAACCTCCTCCCGGTCCAGTTCTTCCAGTTTGCGCTTCTCACAGCCGGGCAGAGCCGGTTCAAAGCCGCATACTCTTTTATAGGAGCAGTACGTGCATGCCTCCTCGCTTCCTTTCTCATAGGGCTTCAACGAAATCTGTCCGTCCAAAATTTCCCGTCCAATCCCGGCAATCTTACGGCTCACATAATCGGACACCATCTTCAGTTCCCGGCCGTTCAGCACAGAAGAGCGGGCAGACAGACTTCCATCCTTTTTCCGTTCCACAGGAATCACATCAGATTTATCTTCCATGACATGGTCCAGCAGTTCCACGATTTCCGGCGCGCTGTTCACCACACCGTTCATGCGCAGCTGCTTCATAATTTCCTCATTGATTTCCTCAGGACTCAGTTCCGCCGTTGTCTCCACCGAAGGGTCGTCAATATGATAATACAGCAGTGCCGCAGGTACGATTTCTTTGCCCTTATGGCGTCTGGCCTCCATCTCCACAGCTGCATTCATATATACCACCAGCTGCAACTGCAGTCCATAGTACAATGCCGCTAAGTCGAACTTTTTATTTCCCGATTTATAATCAATGACTTTCACATATACCTTTTCATCATCTTCCGCCACGTCGATTCTGTCAATCCGCCCCTGAAGGCGCATCTTCTCATGTTCCGTCAGTGCCACATTTACGCTTTCCAGGTTGTCTGCGTATTGGAAGGAAAGCTCGAAGGACTCCGGGACAAAGCTTCCTTTCTGCAGCTGCTTCTGCAGTGTCAGCACGGTTCTGGTCAGAATCCGGCCCATTCTCGTGACGGCATATTCGTTTCTGGCGCTGCTGTACAAAACCGTATTGCAGTATGTTGCCGCATAATTTTCCAGAACCTCCCTCACGCATCCCGCGGCAAACTCTTCCGGAAAATCGAACCAGGTATACTTGTTTTCCACCAGTTTCTGTCCGAAGCGTTCCAGTATGGCATGATACACATTTCCCATATCCACCATCTCGAAAGAGAACTCACCCCGCTCTCTGAGTGCCAGCCCATACTGCAGGAAATGCCTGTAAGCACAGGCCGCATAAGTCTCCAGACGAGTGACACTGTTCTCCAGCTGCACCCCATACAAAGCCCTGGCCACAGCGGCGGATAGTCCGGTATCCTCATATCTACGAAAAGCAGCCTCCTTGAGGAAATCCCTTTTCTCTCGCAGTCCCTCCTCCCCGTATACCCGGTAAATGGTAAAAAATTCTGTCTCCTTTTCCTTCCGCAGGGTCCCCTCCGCATATTCCCTGAGCTCTTCCGCAAGATATGCTGTCCCCTCCTGTCTGGTGACAATCCGCTCTATAACACTCCGCAGCTGCGGGTACTGTACCTTTATGCCAGGGTAAAGCTTTCTGATTGTTTCCACCAGATATGCAGGTCGGATAGATTTACCTGCACTGTTCACCTTTGACCAGGAAAGATAAAGCCGCTCAGAGGGCTTTGTCATATTCAGATACAGGTAAAAGCGCTGAATATACATCTGTTGCCTGGGGCTGGGCGCCAGCTCCAGCTCTGATTCCCGCAGAAATTCTCTGTCCATATCCGAGATGATCCCGCCTCTGGAAGCCGCCTGGGGAATATTACCGTCGTTTACCCCCAGAAAGAAGAGCACGCGGACCTGATTCAGTCTGGTTCTCTCCATATCTCCCACAAGAACTCTGTCCACATTCTGCGGAATAGTCCCCACCTGAATCTCTCCGAATCCAGCCTCCAGTATTTCCGCAAACTCTTTCAAAGGGATATTCTCTTCCCCTAAAAGTACATAAATCTGGTCCAAAAGCTCCATCACCAGACGGTAAATTTGAGCATACTCTTTTGCTCTGGTCAGCTCTCCCGCCTCTTCAAACGCAGCCTGAAAAGCTGCCAGCTTCTGCTGCACCTGGTTCTGTACCAGGAAATCATACAGACTGTTCACATAGACCTTCGTCTGCTCTTCTTCCCTGAAGTGGAGCATTTCTACCTGTGCCATCAGACGCTCCCGCAGAGCATTTATCTCTTCCAGGGCTTCTTCTCCCTCCATATCCGGAGTCTTCCTTGTGAAAAGACGGCTGTAGGCGCGATACCCCCTGATTCCCGTCTGCAGACAATAATTCTCCAGCCGGTCCGTTTCTTCCCATGTCAGATCCGCCAGTCCACTGCGCAGATAATGGAACACCGCCTCATAGGAAAAGTCCCTGATATACAATTCCAGCACGCTCTTAATATACTCAACCATGGGATTCAGAATGATCCCTCTGGTTCTGTCAATATAACAGGGAATTTCCATCTTGGCAAATTCCGCCTCCACATAAGGCGCATATTCTTCCAGATCTCCCAGAATCAATGCAATATCCCGATATGCAAGCCCTTCCTCCCTGATCAATCTGCAGATTTCAAGTCCGGTCTGATGCACCTCATCCTTTGGCGCAGTGGTTTCAAACATCCTGATTTCCTGCTGTTCCTTTTCATAGCTCCCGGCACCATATCGAAACAGCCTGTTTTCCAGATATTCCAGTGCCGGCGTATGGCGGAAACGATGGTTTTCATTATACTGAATCCGGCAGCCTGCGGCATGGCCGGATACCCTGTTTTCCCCGCCGCCCGGCAAAATGAATACATCCTCCCTCCGCTCTGTCAGACTTTCCTTCGCCGCTTTCATCAGGTCCGCCACCGTTTTTTTACTCAAATGAAACAGCTTCTGCTCTCCATCCTGTACATAGGGATTCTCTTCCGTTCCCAGCGTCAGCGTGACAATTACTTCTCCGCACAGCTTCATCAGTTCCGCAATCACATTTATCTGAACAGGTGTAAAGCCTGTAAACCCGTCGAACACCACCACCGAACCAGACAGAAGCTTCGACTTGTGCAGCGAACGGCGCAGCACGTCCAAAGTCTCTTCTGTGGTAATAAAATTACCGCGAATGTACTCTGTAAATCCCCTGTACAGCGTCTCCAAATCCCGCAGCTTCTGCACCAGCGCCCCCCGCTTCTGTGCAAAGTCAATCAGCCTGCTTACATCCTCCGTGCCAATTCCGTACTGCATGAACTCGGAAATAGCGCTCTTCACTTCGTGAATATAGCCCTGTCTGTGCAGAAATCCTCCCAGCGCGGGCAGTTCTTCCTTCAGATTTGCCGCCACCTTCTGAAGCACCAGACTTTTTCCCGTATCATCCAGCACAGGAATCTCCTGGCCTCCCACTTCCTCCAGAATGCGGTGTCCCAGCCTCCCGAAGCTTAGCACATCGATATTCATGATACCGCCCCGATCGTTTAAAAGTACCAGCTCCTTCTGTATCTGCATTGTAAACTGGTCCGGCACAATAATCAGAAAATTCTGCTTCGGATTCTTCTCTGCCCGCTCCGTAATTTCTTCGTATAATTTTCTACTCTTACCTGCCCCGGAAGGGCCAAAATAAAACTGAAGGCTCATCTGTACTTTCCCCGTTCTGCCACATACACTGGTTTCATTCGGCATTATGCCTGATACTTTTCCTGCAGTCGTTTCATCATCTTCTCGGCCTCCTGCAGCTTTTGTTCCGCTGTTTCGGCTCTTTTTTGCTGTTCTTCAGCTATTCTTTGTTGTTCCTCCGCCCTTCTTTGCTGTCCCTCTGCCTGTATTTTGTTTCTTTTTGTTGAATAGGTGGCGAAAAGCCCAAAGTAGAATAAGACGGAATGCATTGCTTTCTGAAATATAACATGGCCGAAATATGGTATATTCCAGTACGGCAAACGGAGTTTCTTCCGACTGATATTTGAAATTTCCCGACTGAGAATGCGTTTATTATAGCATAGTTTTCCGTATTGCACAAGTTGTTTTATTATAATTTCTTCCCGGAATTACATTGTAACGGTTCAGACAGGACACTGAACTGTTACTTACATCTACCGAAAACAGCAGAACAAATATGTATTGCGGATGACAGGTAAATATTTTATAATCAAATACATCAACTGAAATCTGAGAGGATATTTATATGCTTAAACTGGAGAAAGTAAACGGAAAAAATGTATGGGATATTTTGAAGCTGAGTGTGTCCGAAGAACAGAAAGCCTTTGTAGCAGGCAATGATATCAGCATTATCGAAGCCTATACCGCCATAACAGAAAACGGGAATGCTTTCCCTTTTGGAATCTATGAGGAGGATACGCCGGTTGGCTTTTTGATGATTGGTTTTGATACAGACGCCTACTGGGATGAGGCTCCGTCAATAGCGAAAGGAAATTATAATCTCTGGCGATTGATGATAGACAGGAATTATCAGAATAAAGGGTATGGGAAAGAAGCAGTCGGGCTTGCCTTGAAATTCATAAGAACATTTCCGTGTGGCAAAGCAGAATACTGCTGGTTATCCTATGAACCTGAGAACCAGGTTGCCGGTCGGCTATACCGTTCATTTGGATTTGTGGAAACCGGAGAAAAAGATGCGGATGAGTTGATTGCCGTTTTGAAACTATAGGGATTCCATGTCCTTCCAGCCCCTGGAAGAAGACCATGATCCACGTCTTCCACCATGGCGACTCCTTTAAGATTGCCGCCTTTGCAGAGCTGATGGGATTTGCGTGTCTACAGTCTCTTCTACATGCCATGAAGCAGCCTTGTATTCTCGTCAATGTAAAACCTCCACAGATAGTCTGCCGCTTCCTCCGCATAGTCGATACCGATTCTCTTTCCTGCCATGATCTGCTTTTTTCTGACAGGAATCCCCTCTGTCACATAAAAAGTATTGCTCTCCACCATGTCTATGTCATTGTCTGCCCTGGTGATGCCCATGGCAATGCACAGCTTACCAGGACCGTCCGCCAGATGCTTTTTCAAGGATGGTGGATAATGCTCCTGCGTGTAAATCGGTTTCTCCTTTTTTATCTGCTTTCTGTTCAGTACTTCCAGCCGCAGAGCAGTCATAAGACGACGCGACTCTTCCTCTGCCGGCACCACTCTTCGAAGCAGCACGGCCTGCGGAGTTCCCTCCGTCATGACAGCGATGTTCATGCAGCTATACATTCCATAGATCAGATACACATAAGAAGTCCCCCCTTGGTGGTACATGGGTTCAGTCCGCTCCGTCCGCTTTCCGCCATAAGTGTGAGAGCCCTTGTCAGTTTCTCCCATATAGCTCTCAACCTCCGTAATGATGCCTTTGACAGTTCCCATCGGGGTCTCATGCACCAGAGTTTTCCCCAGAAGCTCCTTCGCCACTGTAATCCCGTCTCTGGCAAAAAAATCCCTTTTAAGCCGTTCCTGGCATACTCTTGCTTCTACTTCCCGCATATGCTGAATCCTCTCTGTTTCCCTGGTTGTCCTGTTCTTCTTTCGCAGTCTGTTTCCTGTTGCACAATATCATAATACAGCCCCTCCCGAAAGTCAATCCTCGTATCTGTGCGCTGATTACATTCGCCTGCAAATCTACAGCTTATTACGCAAAAAGCCCCGCCGATGCAGTCCCGGTCTGAGCTTTTTGCTTTGTTATCTTCTTTGCATTATCAGGCGGTTCCCTATGCTTTCACTTTCCATCTCTCCAACGTGGGAAAATATTCCATCAGCATCGCTTTGGCTTCCTCTTTGGTTTTGGCACGGCCGCCTTCTACTTCAAACGGCGCACAGAAATCAACCATTTCTTCCATACTACAGTTCTGGGCAAATTCTCCCTCCTTGAAGCAATAGCAGCAATATGCTTCATTCTTACTTCCGTCCTTATTGGTGCCGTACTGTTCCTCCTGCATGGGCATTCCGCAGCTCTGGCAGATTTTCAGGTTTCCATTCATTTCGTTTCCCATTTCTCGTCCTCCGTTTTCTATTCTCTGGAAAGTTTGACCTTTCGTCCCGTAACGCACTGGGGCCACAACCGACTTCACCCTGCCTGCCGTCCGGCTGCTGTCAGGTTCTTTCACAGGACTATCATAGCACCTGAAATATGACATCTGCCTGTCATATTTTACTGATTTGTGAAAAAACTCCTTTGCGCCATTCTGATTCCATATCCATTTCCTGTAATGTAAAAAGTTCCTTCAGCACCGTTCATAGCCGTTACTCATACAGCTCCGCCATCTGCCGAATCCGTCTGGCCGTCTCCTCCCGCACCTGCGGCGGCTGCACCACCCTGGCTGCCGGTCCGAAGGACAGTATCAGTCCATACACCCAGTCATCTACATAGCATTTCATATGGAGCTCGAAATCGCCCGAAGGCAGAACAATGATTTCTTCCTCTTCAAATCTGTCATAAATCCGATAAGCTTCTCCCTTATCAATCCTCAGGATAATTTCCGACTGTGTATCCTGTGAACCCTGTTCCGGAAGCATGCTTCCCGTCTGTGCCTCCTGCTGTTCCTCTGCCTGTCCTTCTGCTCGTTTTTCATTCCGAACTATGTCTGCTGCTTTCCCATCCGACGGCAGAACCAAATGAGACTTTTTCTCCGAATCGTCCTGCTTCTGGCACAAATCGAACTCTGCCCGGTGCGCTTCTCTGTTTTCAAATGTCTCCTCCAGAACCCGAACACGTTTCATACGCAGTATTTTGAACAGGCGCATGGCCTGTCTGGTCCGGCAGAAGGCCCTCACATACCAGGTATACTCTTTAAAAAGAAGCTGCACCGGTTCCACGGTACGGCTTCTCATCTCGCCATATTGCCCATAATAATCAAATACCATCACATGCCGGCCCAGAATCGCCTCTTTGATTTGCACAAACAGGTCATTCCTTCTGCCGCTCCAGTCGGAGAAATCAATTGCCACCCAGTTTATAGGTTCCATTTGAAAGAAATCTCCCAGGCGCTTCAAAATCTCACTTTCTTCCTCTGCCCCTGTTTCCCGCAGACTCACAAGCGCCGCCAGAATCCGCTGCTGTTCCTCTTCCGAAACCAACATTCTGTCCAACACAAAAGTCTTCATCAGGCAGATCCCGCCGTTTTTCCCCTTGCGGGCATAAATCGGAATGCCCGCAAGGTTCAGGCTTTCCACATCCCGATAAATGGTCCGCACGGAAACCTCAAACCGCTCTGCCAGTTCTCCGGCGGTAACTGTACCCTTCTTCATTAAAATATACACAATCCCCAGCAGCCGGTATATCATTCTTCCCTCTCCTCTTTTCCGTTACCGCAAAAGCATTCAAGTCTGACTCTGCGGCACTGCACAGTCAAAATGAACTTACTTGCATTCTCTGATGTGCAAGAGTCTTGTGTGTCATCATTTACAATTCCTGACAGGAAGGACAGAAATACACTGTGCCGCCCAGATAGCTTGCGAATGCTTTGTGCGTGCTGCTTCCGCATCTGCAATTTTCCTGCCGCGAAGCCTCTGATTCATCTGCTTTGCAAGGGTCAGGCTTTCGGGTATCTCCAACATAGGCATTTCCTCACTTTTATCATTCCGAAGTCTCAATGGAAATGGCATAATCCAAAATGACATTTCCCTTTTCATCCGGTGTCGTAAAACCCGGACAACGATATCTTTCCAGGCACCAGTCATCTTCCTTCCGTTTCCAGTTATGTGCTTTCAGCTCTTCCAGGCACTGGTTGTGTGTGTCCATGGTATAAAACTCGCTGCTGTTCTCCCTGGCATACAGATAACACACCGCATACTCCATCGCTTCGATATCAACAGCCTCAAACCCCTCCGGCACTTCTGTATTCACCGGAAAAAGCATGCCAATCCACCGCTGGGGCATTCCATCCACGATATGAACCGCTCCAATATAGGCATCCCCGTTAAACGGAAGGCATGGACTGCGTTCCAGTGTGGTAAACCAGTCATTCTCCCACCATTCTGCCCAGTTTGCGCTGCCTTCATACTTTTTGCCGATGAGTCGCGCCGCCGGACAGCTTTCTCTCTTTACCTCCAAAATTGTAACTGCCATTTTCCCTTCCTCCTTCGCTGAACGGCCTTTCGATCGTTTCCTTTCATGAATAGTACTTTGATTATAGGGTCCGCGAAGCGGTTCCTATAATAAGGTCATAATATCATATGGAATATGACATCAGCATGTCAAATTAATATGATAACAGAAAAAATATCGCTGTCATCCCTTCAAATCCAGCTCCACCGGGCAATGGTCCGATCCCATCACATTGGGGTGTATCTTCGCATCCTGCAGATTATTTTTCAGTGCTTCCGAGGTCACGAAATAGTCAATACGCCACCCCACGTTCTTCGCTCTGGCCTGACCCATATAAGACCACCAGGAATAAGCATCCTTCACATCCGGGTAAAAATGGCGGAACGTATCCACAAATCCGTTTTCCAGCACCCTGCCGAAGCATTTCCGCTCCTCGTCAGTAAAGCCTGCATTATGATGATTGGTCCTCGGATTCTTCAAATCGATTTCCTGATGTGCCACATTTAAATCTCCGCAGTAAATTACGGGTTTGGTCTCTTCCAGCTTTTTCAGATAGTTCAGAAATGCCTCTTCCCACTTCATACGATAATCCAGCCGGGTCAGTTCTCTCTGGGAGTTCGGCACATAGACTGTAATACAATAAAAATCTTCAAATTCCGCCGTAATCACACGCCCCTCATGGTCATGTTCCTCCACGCCGATGCCATAAGTCACCTTTAACGGCTCCTTTTTGGTAAAAAGGGCCGTACCCGAATACCCCTTTTTCTCCGCATAATTCCAGTACTGATGATAGCCGGGCAATTCCAGCTCCAGTTGCCCTTCCTGCATCTTGGTCTCCTGCACACAGAAGATATCCGCCTCCGCCTCTTTAAAAAATTCCATAAATCCCTTCTGCATACATGCCCGCAGCCCATTCACATTCCATGATATCAACTTCATATTTTCCTCATTTCCGCGCCCTGTCCCGGGCGCTGTCTTCTGAACTTAGTCTTTCTGTCACTTTTTCTGCGCCAAAGCAATGGTCGTTTGTATCGTACCATAAAATACCCTGTCCTGCAAGGCAGGGGTCATATTCGAACTATATCTGTATAGCATGCAACAGTTCGACAGAACACTGAACTGTTACATATTTGCATACTCAAAAGAGCTTCTGATGCACCGCACCGAAGCTCCTGCCTGATAACATGATTCCCTGTAATACCCCAAACATTCATACATAATGGCACTGCCTTTATGGGATTACTGATGAATCCCTTTCTCAATGATGCCAAAGCCAAGCGGATAAGGGCCCGTATGCACGCTGATGGTAGCGCCTATCTGAAAAATAGGAAGTTCCTTTATGTCTATCCCTTTAGCCTGTAATGTGGCCAGCGTATGAGAGCGGAAGACTTCCGCTTCCTCATAATCATATCCGTATCCGATGGCTATACTGTAGCATTCCGGGTTTAACCCCTCTGCGAGATACTCCAGCAGAAGCTCCAGCGATTTTTCCGTTGTCCGCTTTCTGCCCCTTCCGATGCCTGAAGGAAATATCTCACCTTCCTTCAGGGTAATTACCGGCCGAATCCCCAGCACACTGCCGGCCACCGCCGTCACTTTCCCAATGCGGCCGCCATGCTTCAGGTATTCCATATCTCCCACTGTGAAGAAAATTCTTCCGGTACTCTTGATCTCTTCCAGACGCTTCACGGTATCCGCATAGCTCATACCGCTGTCCCGAAGATCCGCTGCCTCCAGCACATACAATCCCTGTAATACGGTATTGATGCAGGAATCGATGACTGTAATCTCCGCATCAGGATACTCCTCCAGCACAATTGATTTCGCATTCAGCGCAGACTGCATGGAGCCGCTGAACTTTGTGGTAATGCAGATACAGATGACAGGAATGCCCTCCTTTGCATAAGGCAAAAATACTTCCACATAGTCCTGTGCAGAGGGCATGGAGGATTTCGGATAGACCCCCTTGCGTTCAACCATCTGCTGATAGAAATCTCTGATTCCGATTTCCACACCTTCCTTTAAATAATGCTCGTCATCAAAAGAAACATAAAAAGGCACCACTGTAATATCTTTTTCCTTCGCAAGTGCTTCCGCCAAATCACAGGAACCGTCACTGATAATATGATATGCTTCGCTCATAATGCAACCACCTTCTGCCAATGTTTGTCTGTACTGTATAGGATACCATTTATCATGAAAAATAGCAATAGATTTTGATTTTTCTATCACATTTTGTAGTATCTATTTCTTTTTAATGTGGTTGTTTTAACTACTTGTCGCCGTTTTCTGATTTTATAAATCTTTTGTCCTCACTGATTTTGCGGAACACATGTTTGCATCAGTCCTTCTCTTCAAAAATACCAGCTCTCATATATCAGCCTCAAAGTGCAGAAAATTTGCGCAGCCCCGGTACGTTCGAGGCTGCGCCACTTGGTTTTTCACGCCGCAAAATTCTCAGATTCCGGATTCCTGTGCAGTGCCCAAGCCAATCACATAAGTGCCAGACCTAAAATTGAAGGAACCACAATAATACCGCTGCAAATAAGACCTGTAATCGCCCTTCCTTTTTTTGTAGTCTTCTTTATCAGACTACAGATAGCTAATACGAATCCTATCAGTGCGCAAATCATCCCTATAAACGCAATCACTCCAGCCGTCATCATGGTTGACTCATCATAATATCCGGTTCCGTATCCCAGTATCTTCCGCTGAGCAGACATTCCAACAAAAAATGCAATCACAAGAGCAACATCTCCCACTATCCCCAATATCATGGACGGTGTTGCCAGCGAGTCTCCCTTATTCCCGGGAATCGGATAGCCGGGGTTTGGATAGCCTGCATTTTGGTATCCCGAATTCTGATATCCGGGATTCTGGTACCCGGGATTCTGGTATCCAGGGTTCTGATATCCGATATTTTGCTGTCCGGGATTCTGCATATTCGGCCCTCCCTGACCCGGACCCGGATTCGCCTGATTCTGCCCCATTCCGCCTGCGGGCTGCCCTACGGACATGGATGCGCCGCAGTGCGGGCAGAACTTATTCCCTGCCGGTGCCTCCGCACCGCATTTAAAACATTTCATCTGTATCTCTCCTCCTTCTTCCTGAATCTTCTGCTCACCTCCGCAGAACGCTTTCTTACTCCAGCCTCCTGAATTTCGCCTTTTGGCCAAACAGGTCCAGCGTAAGTCTGTCCTTGTCCAGTGTATATTTTGCCTGATAGGAGACCGCGATCTCCCCCACAACCGGCACGTCAATCGCATATTTCAGCATCAGTGTATTATCATCTATTTTCTGATAAGAGAAGGAACCTATTGTAATAGCAAGACCCCCTCCTCCCAGCCACAGACCGCCGCTCTCGTCAAAGGTCACAGTTATATCCCCCAAGTACGAAAGCCCTGTCATCTCCATAACACTGTCAACGATCCAGTCCTCCAGCCCTGCCTCCTCTGACAGCAGCTCCGATATGGCATTTTCCAGATTCACTGCGTCCTCACTGTACCATGTCCCTGTCAATGAATAGACGACCTGTTCCTCTCCTCGTCCCAGTCTGGAAATCAGGAAAATCAGCAGTAACACTACAACAACCGCCCCCACCGCTATCATTATCATTTTCTTCTGTCCGCCGGTCAGGCCCGGCTTTTTTTGCGCAGGCAGCGTCCCTGCCCCCGCCCAGGACATCCCGGGCTGCATACTGGCAGGCGCCTTTCCGGAAAACGCTTCCGCTTTCTCTCCGCATTTTGGGCAGAAGCTCTCTCCATCCTTTATGTCGTTCCCACACTTCTTACAGTACATTGACCCCTCTCCTTGTCGTATTCCTCTGCCTTATTCTACCTTTTTCAGTTTATAGAAGCCCCTGGTCTCTACGTCTCCAAGGCATGCAGTTCCTCATTATGCGATAAAAAGATGCAGCGCGTATACAATCCAATAAACCCACACTGGTATCAGCTTCTGCATTTTATTCCTGTTATACCACTGTACCGCCCAGATGATAATCCAGACAATTATATTGCCAATCAAACCTCCAGCAAGTTCACTTAAGAATGTGGGAAACAAATATGCAGTGCCCTGTCTGAACTGTTACTAAAATTTGTAGACCTTTTATCTCCTGTCTGCTATAATGAACGAAAATAATTGCCAATCTAAATGTATAGCGAGTGAACGCTTCCACAGTGCTGGTATAATAAACGGCAATGAAATACGTTCACGAGTATAATAAATTTTACAAATCTCAGGAAAGGTATGGACATTTTATGAAGATTACAATCAGAAGCCAGGATGCCGTCGTCACCTGTCAGACTCACGGTGCCGAATTGCTGTCCTATCAGACGGCAGCCGGAAAAGAATATTTATGGCAGAAGGATCCTGCCTATTGGGCCAAAACTTCGCCGGTTCTGTTCCCCTATATCGGACCGGTGCCTGATACGGTAACCATTTACGATACTGCTTACAGAATTCCCCGCCATGGTTTCATAAAGGATGCGGAATTTGAAGTGCAGAAACAGGGAGCGGACTATGTGGTCCTGGCCGCCCGTTCCGACGATTTCACCCTCTCCGTCTACCCGTATCCCTTTGCCTTCACAGTGACTTTCCGTCTGAAAGGTTCTGCCCTGGAAGTCACTTACGGAGTCTGCAATCAGGGAACACAGGAAATGCCTTTTCTGGTGGGCGGGCATCCGGGATTCTTCTGTCCCATGGAAACCGGAGAACGCTTCGATGACTATCTGCTCCGTTTTGCAGATGAAGCCACGCCCGATTTACATCTGACTTATTCCATATTTGACAATGACGCAATCCTGTTCGAAAATCTGGCACAGCGCTCCGTGAAGCTGATTCATCGCAAGACAGAACGAGGACTGCAGTTTGATTTCCCGGATTACCCCAGCATCGCTTTCTGGACCCCGGTGAAGAAGAATGCGCCCTTCCTCTGCCTGGAGCCCTGGTGCGGCGGAACCATGGACCAGGTATCCGACACCAATCTGCCGGAGAAAAAATATGTCCAATACCTGCCTGCGGGGGAATCCAGAGATTACCGCTTCTCCTTCAGCCCCTGCTGAGCCTGGAAACATTTGTTCTCTTTTTCAGGCCCGAACCGCTGCCGGACATTCTGCCGGATATTCCGGACTTCCTCATGAATGCAGGGCAGCTTTTCTATATTCCCCGGGAGTCAGGCCCACCAGCCGCTTAAAGACCTGGTTGAAAAATTTTGTATCCTCATAGCCTGCCTCCCGGGCAATGGACTGTATGGACTGATTGCTGCCCGCCAGCATCCCGCAGCATTTCTCCACACGGATTTTCTGAAGGTAGTCCAATGCTGTCATGCCGGTCTCCTGCCGGAACCGTCGGCTGACATAGGGCAGGCTGTAATGAAATTTCCCGCAAAAGGACTGCAGCACCGCCCGCTGCTCGTAGTGGGCTTCCAGATAATTTATCACCTCAAAAATCACATCACTTTTCGCCGTATTTCTCAGCTGCCCCGCAATGTCCTTCTCCCCCTGCGTTCCCACCGCCTGACGCATGGTCAGAATCAGGATCTCCAGCAGTCTCCCTCGAAAAATCTCCCTGTAGCCTGTATGTCTCTGAATATATTCTTCTCTTATTCCTTCCAGAAGCAACAGCACCCTACCGTCCCTGTCATGAAAAATCCGATTGGCCGGTGTCTCTCCGAAGTACTGCCTGTGGTACCGAATCAGGCACACCCGCATAAGCTCGTCAAATGACCTGCATCCCGCCATGGTACTGTCAATTACCTCCGCGAAAAACAGGCAGTTGAGCAAAGTGAATTTTCTGCAGTTCTGATAGCTGTGACTGCTTCCGCAGTCGATAATAAAATAGTCCCCCCTGCCCACCCTTTCCGTGACACCCTCCAGTGTCTGCTCGGCGGTCCCGTCAATCACATAGGCCAGCTCAAAGCAATTATGGTCATGGGAGGTAACATCTTCCTGCGCAAAAGGCTTGATGACCAGCCTGTCCTCCGGCTCGTCGGCAATTCCCTGCAAAGATATCGTGTGAAGCTTCCCCATATTCTCCTCCCCTTTTCCCTTCTTCATATCATTTCCGCTTATTTTCCCACAGGTTAAAAATACACCGTTTTTCAGACAAAAACAAGTCTTTTTTGTCATCCTCTTATCTGATACAGTGGTGATATCAGATACGGTTCCACAGCTTCAGCACTGCCTGGCAGGACCGTTACCCACTTGCCTGCCCCTGGCAATTTGTGCCGTTTGCGCACCGATTAAAATAGTAGGAGGTACTTAAAAATGAAATGGACAAATACGACCTGGATTAAACCTGCCGCAGACACCGGCGACATAGCGCCTGTGTTCGGCAAACGCTTCACACTGTCAGGAGAAATCCGTGAAGCCACACTTTCACTCACGGCTCTTGGTGTCTACGAGGCGGAGCTGAACGGAAAAAGGGTAGGGGAATTTATCCTTGCCCCCGGCTGGACCAGCTATTACAGCCGCCTGCAGTACCAGGAGTACGATGTGACCGGTCTTCTGGAAAATGATAACGCACTGACCGTCACTGTGGGAAAAGGCTGGTACCGCAGCCGTATGCCCGGCTGGCAGGGTTCTAAGTGGCAGGATGGCCTGCGCGGCAATCCCGCCGGATTACTGGCCCGGCTGACCCTCACCTATCAGGACGGCCGTCAGGAAATCATATCCACCGACGAAAGCTGGAAGGTTTCCGAGAGCAGCGTCCGTTTCTCCGAGATTTATGACGGAGAAATCTATGACGCCGCTTACACACCTGCGCTGAATCAGGAGGTCCTGTGCTTTGACGGTCCTTTCGACACACTGATTCCACAGCAGGGAGAAGAAATCAGAGAGCAGGAACGCATAGCCGGTGCCCGCATGTTCACCACGCCAAAGGGAGAGACCGTTATCGACTTCGGCCAGAACATCACCGGCTATGTGGAAACCACACTGGAAGGCCGCGTCGGCGACGTCCTGGATCTGTCTTTCGCCGAGGTCATGGATAAAGAGGGAAATTTCTATACGGCCAATTACCGCAGCGCCAGAGCGCAGTACCATTATACCTGCAGAGACGGTCTGCAGACCTACAAGCCAAAGCTGACCTTCTGGGGTTTCCGCTACATTCGGGTCAACCAGTTTCCCGGAGGTGTGGAAAAAGCCGTTCCCGCGCATTTTACCGCCATCGCCCTGCATTCCGATATGAGGCGGACCGGCTTCTTAAGCAGCTCCAGCCCTGAGCTGAACCGCCTTTTCGACAACATTATCTGGGGCCAGAAAGGCAATTTTGTAGATGTGCCCACAGACTGTCCTCAGCGCGACGAACGTCTGGGCTGGACAGGAGATGCACAGGTATTCGTCCGGACCGCCTGTCTGAATTATGATGCGGAGAAGTTTTTCACTAAATGGCTGGCCGATATGGCCGCAGATCAGCATGAAGATGGTTATGTGGGACATGTGATTCCCGATATGCTGCAGAATCCTCACGCCAGTGCGGCATGGGGAGACGCCGCTGTCATCTGTCCCTGGGAGGTTTACAGGGCTTATGGCAACAGCCGCATTCTGGAAAATCAGTTTGAATGTATGCATAAGTGGGTAGATCACATTACCGCCGCCACCACGACTCCCAATCTGTGGACCGGCGGCACCCATTACGGTGACTGGCTGGGCCTGGACGCACCTTCCGGAAGCTACAAAGGCTCCAGTGACGAGACCTTCATTGCCTCCGCCTTCTATGCCCACTCCACCGACCTGGTAATCAGGGCAGGAAAGGTCCTTGGCAGAGACGTATCCTCCTACGAGGCCCTTTATGACCGGATCGTCGCCGCTTTCCGGAACACCTGGCCCGAATATAAGACGCAGACCGAGTGCGTTCTTGCCGCTCATTTCCGTCTGGCACCCGACTGTCAGGCTGCTGCAGATCAGCTGGCCCGGATGATCACAGACTGCGGCACAAAACTTCAGACAGGTTTTGTAGGCACACCTTACCTGCTTCACGTTCTCAGCGATTACGGGTATGCTGAGCTTGCATATTCTCTGCTGCTGCGCGAGAAATATCCCTCCTGGCTCTACCCTGTGACCAAAGGCGCTACAACCATCTGGGAACATTGGGACGGTATCATGGAGGACGGAGACTTCTGGAGTGCCGACATGAATTCTTACAACCATTATGCCTATGGTTCCGTGGCAGACTGGGTATACGGTGTGGCCGCCGGCATCACACCTGTGGAGAGCGCTCCCGGGTATGCCAAAGTGCGGATTGCTCCCGTTCCGGACGCACGTCTGGACTGGCTGAAAGCTTCCCTGAATACCAGACACGGGCTGGTGCGCTCCGAATGGAAAAAGGCGGATGGCATGTGGCGCTTTGAAATCACCACGCCGGTGGATGCGGAAATCGTAATCGGCGGAAAGGTGCATCAGGTGACGCCGGGAACCTATTATTTTTATAGTGCTATCTGAAGGGTACCGCAGACTTCCGGATACAAAAAGAAGCAGGATATCAGTCTTTAACAGCTGAAATCCTGCTTCGCTTTCATGGTTAATTCATACCGCTTCACAAGTTTTTTATTTTTTCCTGCAAAAAATATGCAATCTGCTTTGTTTGTTGCATAATAGAATATGTCCTCTCTTTTTTGTACAGAAACTGAGAGGAAAAAGGTGGAAATATATTCTATAATAGAATCCAAGACAGGATTCTATTATCAAAAGTCTATACTATACCTGTCAGGAGGGTTTTACATCATGGAATGGATTGAAAGATTAAATGATGCCATAAACTATATTGAAGAACATTTGACAGATGAGATTGACTATGAACAGATCGGCCGGATTGCATGCTGCTCTTCCTATCATTTTCAGAGAATGTTCACCTACATGGCGGGCGTTCCTCTGTCGGAATATATCCGCCGAAGGAAAATGTCTCTGGCCGCAGTGGAGCTGCAGAAAAAGGAGGCAAAAATTATCAATGTGGCCGCCAAATTCGGCTATCAGTCTCCCACCGCATTTAACAGAGCCTTTCAGTCTGTTCATGGGATCGCCCCGTCCGCCGTAAAAAAGGAAGGGGTATCTGTAAAGTCTTTCCCTCCGATTACCTTTCAAATTACAATCAAAGGAGTGGAAGAAATGAATTATCGTATTGAAACAAAAAAAGCTTTCCGTATCACAGGCGTGTCTGTGCCTCTGTATAAGGACATTGAGAAAAATTTCACTGTGATTCCGCCCAAATGGGAAGAAATCTCCAGGAACGGAACTCTGCAGAAGCTGTCCGGTATGATGGATACGCCACCCATGGGGATCCTGGGTATCAGCACCTGCAATAGCACGGAACCCTGGCGGTATTATATTGCCGTGTCGACTTCTCAGGAAAAAGGTGATTTCGAGGAATATGTGGTGCCTGCGGCAACCTGGGCGATTTTCTCCGGAACGGGTACCAACCAGTCTATCCAGGAGCTGGAACGCCGAATCGTGACAGAATGGCTGCCCACCTCTGGATATGAATATGGAAATGCTCCTGATGTGGAAGTCTACCTGAATCCGGACCCGCAAAATGCTCAGTATGAAGTGTGGATCCCTGTAGTTAAGAAACCCTCCTGAAAAATAAGTGCCGTTGGCATATCAGTCCCCTGCCCCCGCTCTTGGGGGCATTGCTTTCCTCCTGCCAGCAAAGATTTGGCCGATTTCCGGGAATATGTTAATCATCCTGAAAATCAGAAAAGATTCCGCCATTCCGGCAAGCCCGGGAAAGAACTGCTCTACTATTTTGAAACACTTTCGAAAAAGGATACTATAGAAATTGTTCTTAAAATCCGTATGATATGGAACAGTGTCCCGTCCCAGCTGGCAAAGGAGAACAGATTGTGCCCATAGAAGTGAAGGCGGATGTCAATCTGAAGGCAAAAGTCTCAAAACCTTCCGGGACAGATTCCATCCTGAGACCCTCCGTACTTCAACGGCAGATTATAAGAGAGAAGACTGGCTTATCAATCTCCCCCTCTATGCGTTGGAGGAAATCCGCAGCGGGTTCCCATATGTGCCGAAGTAAAGCCGAATGCAACCTCAGCACATCTCAATCCGCACAAATTTCCGCTTCCCCACCTTCAGCACATCCCCTGTCTGAACATTTTCCTCAAGGTTTTCCACTCTGACGCCGTTTTTCTGCACACCGCCCTGGGCAATCAATCTCCGGAATTCCCCGCCGCTTTTCACGATACCTGCGGAAATCAGAGGATGAACACAGTCAAACAGGGTTCCGCTTTCCAGCACAACCTCCAGCGTATCCACCTGTTCCGGCACCGCTTTGTCCGTAAACGCCTCCTTGAAAAACTTTTCCGCCTCCTCCGTTTCCTCTGCGCTGTGGTAGAGCAAAGTGACAGTCCTGGCCAGAATCATCTTGTAGTCCCGGGGATTGCGGCCGTCTGCCAGCTGTTCCTTTATTTTATCCAGTTCCTCCGGCAGAATATCTGTGGTCAGCTCAAAATACTTTACAATGAGATGGTCCGGCACCTGCATGACTTTGGTGTACATCGTTCGGGCGTCCTCGCAGATACCGATGTAATTGCCCAGACTTTTACTCATTTTCTCCCTGCCGTCGATGCCCTCCAGAAGCGGCATGAACAGTGCGGCCTGAGGCTCCTGCCCCTTCTCCTTCTGCAAGTTTCTGCCCATGAGAATATTGAAAGTCTGGTCTGTGCCGCCCAATTCCAGGTCTGCCTGCAGTTCCACCGAGTCATAAGCCTGAAGCAGAGGATAGAAGAATTCATGAAGTCCTATGGGAGTCCCCGTGCGGAACCGGCTCTGAAAATCGTCCCTCTCCATCATCCTCGCTACAGTAATGGTGGAGGCCAGTTCCAGCGCATCGCTGAGGCTCAACAGCTCCAGCCACTCTCCGTTATAGCGCACCAGGGTTTTATCCTTATCCAGAATGCGGAAGATCTGTTCCTGGTATGTCTGCGCATTGCGGGACACTTCAACCTCTGTCAGCACTTTTCTCCCTTTGCTTCTCCCTGTGGGATCTCCGATTTTCCCGGTAAAATCGCCGATTACCACCACGATATTATGCCCCAGATCCTGCATCTGCTTCAACTTTCTAAGCGGGACCGCATGCCCCACATGAATGTCCGGTGCGCTGGGATCCATACCGAATTTGATGGTCAGAGGCTTTCCGGTCAGGATACTGTCCCGCACTTTCTGTTCCAGCTCTTCCTCGCCTATCAAATCCGCTGCGCCCTGTCTGATGACACGCATCTGGTGCCGTATCTTCTTCGCCAGCTCCTTCTGTCTTTCCTCCAGGTCTACTCCTGCCTCTTCCGGTACTTCCGGCGCCCGGTTCATTCCTGCCTCTTCCGGTACTTCCGGCACCTGATCCACTTCTGCCTCTTTCGGTGCTCCCGGTATCTGGTTCACTTCTGCCTCTTTCGGTGCTCCCGGTGTCTGGTTCACTTCTGCCCCTTCCGGCGCTTCCATCGCCCGCATTCTTCCACCTGCGGTTATCTTCTTCATTTCTTCCAACCCTTTCACTTCTTCCATTGTCTTCATTTGCTCTCCTTCTGCCGTCAATGCGGCCAAACTATTTTTCCTTTCATAATCGCCCATTTCTTACTGAAACTGTTGCTGATTTTCCAAGAAAAGCGGCAGGTTCGCCTGCGTGACAATAGAAGCTTCCCTTTGCAAAGACTCTGTTGTCAATCGAGCAGGGCCACTCGCGCGCGGCCCATAGCCAGCCGCATCAACGGCAAACTTCCACATGCAGCCTGCACATAAAAAACTCCCGTCCTTTCAAAAGGACGAGAGTCTGACATCTCGTGATACCACCTAATGTTTACAGACAGCTCGCACTGCCTGCCTCTTCGGGTACATTCGCAATCATCCTGCGGGCAATACCCTAGCACGTTAACGGGTGCGGGAACCGTCGCAGCCTACTATTTCACAGGAAATCTGTAAAAATTCGGTGCGAAGCTCAAAGATGTATTCACACACAGCTTCCCATGCGCCTCTCATCAGCCGGCTGCTTTCTGTATGCTTCACCATGTGCTACTTCTTCTTATCAATGCTTTTCTTTTTCAATCACCTGAAATATGAAATTATATGCATTATAAAAAAATTTTTCCCGGATGTCAAGAGCAAAATCTCCTCAAATTCCATATTGCTGATATAGCGCCTGGCCTTATCGCTGGATACTCCTTCGACATCCTTGTATCTCTTTCTTTCAAAAGAAGCTATATCGGACGACCAAAGACGTGTTTCTCCCGCTTCCGCTCAATACGAAGCAATTCCTCAGTGATTGCAGCAGCCAATCTTCCGCTCGTTAATCTCCTTAATCCTTTCCGGGTCTACCTTAAAGTTCCTGTCCATATCCATCAGGCCGTTAACTTCCTGCTGTACATCCGTCACCTGTGTGTAGCAGTAACCGCATACAAAGGGAATTTCCTTCACTGCTGTGGTAATATTATCGAAACGTTGAATGAAATCTTCTTCTGTCTTCACTTTGTTGCCGTATCCCCAGCCGGAATCGTCATTGTCAAAAGCAATCCCGCCGTATTCACTGATGATAATGGGCTGTCCCTTATACTTAAAGCCGTCAGCCTCTGTGGCTGCCCGCATATTGTCCGTTCACCCAAAGCTTCGTCACAAAATCAGAGCCTTCAAAGTGAATTATATATCTCTTCCTCTCCAGTTTGCTCCCGTCCACATATACTTTCCTGCGATACCAGATATTGTCATGGCGGAACTCATCCTGAATACCGCTCATTTTCGTCTCATAGGTAAACGGAACCGTTATCTTCATGGTTCCCGGAAAAGCTTCATACCATTTTTCCCGCTCTCCACAGTTCTCATCATCAAAGCCGAAATCCCATGTCCCGTTCAGATTCTCCCAGTCTGTCCGCACAAACTGAGGTCTCGGGTAATTCTTTATGTAACATCTCATGTTGTCAAAAACCTCCTGATTTTAGTTCCGTTTCTTCCTTTCCATCCCTCATGGCAAGTCATTTTATACTGCGAAATCACATCTTCAGATTGTTATATTATTATTTTTCAGATTACCAGCACAGGCCTTCCATCTCGAAAATCCAGCTTCGTCCTGGTAATCCTCCAGGTCTCTCCATCGAATCCCTGATAAAAAAGCCACACTGTTCCATCTGTATCCCGAAACGCAAAAGGATGCCCCGATTCCTCCGCATTCCAGCTGCCAGGTTCTCCATTGGTCAAAAAAGGCAGGGAATCCATTTTTTCAAAGTGAATCCCATCCTCCGATACCGCACAGCCGATCTGCTGCGGCTTCCGGTTATAGGCCCCGCCATAGAACAGATACAGTCGATCCCTGTCCACCACACAGGCCGGTGCTTCCGTACACTCCTGCTCCCAGACCATCTCCGGCGCCAGAATCGCATGCCTGCAGGCCTGTGTCCAGCTGTTGCGGGAGAAATCTGACGTAAGCGGCGTCCACGCTGCCCCCAGCTTCTGAATCCTCATCTCATGATCTCTGGTGGCAAAATACAGATAATACCTGTCCTTAAATCGGCAGACATCCGCGTCTATAGCTCGTCCGCAGCACCAGTCTGCCGTTGGGCGGAACACAGGATTACTCTCATCCTTCTCAAAATGAAGTCCGTCCTCCGACCACGCATGACAGATAGCGTCCTTTTCCCAGGTGCCGTAAGTCTGATAGAACAAGTGAACCTTTCCATCCCGCACAATGGCTCCCGGCGCCCCCACGCCGGTGCTCTCGCACTCCTGCGTTGCGGGAAACCGTCCATACTCCTGCCATCGTTCCATATCGTCGGAAAAAGCGATCCCGATTCCCAGAATATCCCCAAATAACACACTATAATAAAGGAAATAACGTTCTCCCAGTCTTACCACAGCCGGGTGAGAAATCGCGAACCCGCCCTCTTCCGTGCACAGCCAGTCCAGATAGGTCATGCAGGCTTCCACAGTCTCCGCATCCGCGCTCTTGGGGCAGAATGCAATCAGTCCGCCGGGAGAGTAAATGGTGCTGTACTGCTTTCCGTCCCAGATATTCTTCAGCGGCGGAATGGATACCAGATCAGCCGAAGAATCGTTCTCCTGCAGAGTCTGCAGTCTGCTGCCTCTGGACAAATCCACGCTGGCAATCACATGGTCCTCAAAAGATGCATATCTGCCGTTTACTATGAAGCTGGTAAAGTCATCACCGCCTGTGAGCCTGCCATAGTCAATGACCTCCTGTCCCAGATAAGCCTTCATATTCTGAGCCTGATCGGAGCCGTACCACCTGCCATGGCGCTGCGCAGCCAGTTGACTTCATCCCCTCTGGGCACTGTGACAAATTCCACGTTAATGCCCACCGCACTCATTTTCTCCTGAATATATTTGGTTCACTTATTGTCTGTGATGGTAGCCCCCTCCGGGCTGTTCTCGCGATCCCACAGCTCTACCTGGATCGTCACCCCTCAAACTGCTGTTTGATTATTGTCAATTTTCACATTCATCACAAGCCCCTGGGCATAGTCTCCGAACTTTTCTCCGAAGAGATTCATCCCTCCCACATGGGCCGCATCCGGCTGAACACCCAGCTTGAAACTGATATAATTGCCTTCCCGCAGACAGAGCGTGTCCAGATTTTTCTCCGAACACTTCACATCATTTTCATAGCATCCAAGCTGGTTGATCTTGATAGTCTTATATTCTCCGTACTGTGTCATGGAATCTCCCCACCACTCCGGGTTCAGCCGCCCCCTTCTGCCGCCGAAGTCCCCTTTGGAATGAATAGTAGTAACTTCCTGTCCGTTCACCCATACGGTAATATCCGAAGGCCAGTCATTCTGATAGCCCGGCGCCTCTGAACAGATCTCAAAGGAAAAAGCCACCTCTCTGATCACGGCATTCTTCATCAGATATGTTGGAAAACGATATTCCAGATATCCCGTGTTGAACCAGAGAAGCTGCGCTTCATGCCTGTCATGGCAGTAAAAGCTGGAGACAAAATCTTCCACACCCAGATATCCCTTTTCGCTGATAATTCCGCAGTTACCTGCTATTTCGCAGTCAAAATAATTTCCCACAGGCATAGGAAACTGTAACACTTTTCCGTCCGCATGATCTGCTTTATGCCGGAATGCGTCAAAATAGATATCTTCAAATGCCATGCCGCATACCTTCTGCGCGCCCCGCACTCCCGGCTTTTCCACCAGCGATATCATCCCCGCCTCCTCCAGAACCTTCACATGCAGTGCCGCGGAGGAAGCAGGCAATCCCATCGCAGCCGCAATTTCACTGATATTGGCCGAATGTTCTATCAATAATTTCAGTATTTCCAGACGCACTTCCGAAGAAAGCGCCTTACCCACCAGAGCTGTTTTCTCCGAATTCGTCAAATCAAGTGTAATTCTCTTCTTACTTGCCTTCACAGCAAATCCCTGCTTTCTCACAAAGTGTCCTGATAAACCCGCAGCACATTCCGCCAGAAAATCTTCTCTACCTGATCCTCGGAGAATCCGGCTGCACACAGCGCGCTCCACAGTCTATCCATGCTCTGGGCTCCCGGCAGCTCCTCGTGAGTGTCAATGCCGTCAAAATCGCTTCCCAGCCCCAGCACATCGCTTCCTCCCACGGAAACGATATGCTTCGCATGGCGCACCACCGCCGCTATGGTCCCCGGATTTTTCTCTCCCAGAGACTTCTCCTCCAGAAAATCCGCACAGAAATTCAGTCCCATGACACCGCCTCGCTCAGAGAGCTTCCGAATCATATCATCTGTCATATTCCGCACACAGGGACATACGGCTCTGGCATTGGAGTGGCTGGCCACAAAAGGCTTCCTGGTCACTCTCAGCACATCATAGAATCCGGCGTCAGAAAGATGAGATACATCGGGAATCATCCCCAGTTTCTCCATCTCGGCTACCATTTCCCTGCCCTTCCCGGTCAGTCCGCCGGTCTGATTTGGCGTGTGATAATAGCCTGTAAAAGCAGCTTCCGCCGCCTGCCGCTTCTCCTCTCTCTCCTGCGCGGGAGTATGAGAATCGCAGTTCTTCCAGGCTTCCATTACCTTTTTTACATGCTCCGCATACCGGGAAGAATTCAGATTGGGATGGCCGATTTCGTTATCGAAATTCCAGGTGAGAGTCATCATACGGACGCCCATCTGATACAATTTCCTGAGCTTCTCCAGCTCTCCTTTGCACACACCGCCCTCTTCCACAGTGAGCAGAGATGACAGCTTTCCCTCCGCTTCGTTCTTCTGAATATCGGAAAAGCAAAGTACCGGCGCCAGTATATCCCGGTTTCGCTCCAGTTCCTCCTGATAAAGCCTGTACAGGCTGCACACCTGCTCCCAGGGGTCGGAGACTCTCTTCAGAGGAACAAACAAAGCAAAGTTCTGAATCAGATATCTGCTTTGTTTCATCCGCAGCAAATCAATATGACAGTTATTCTGCCGAAGTCCCTCCGGCTTTCCCTGCTCCTTCAGTGCAAACAGTCCGCTGATGGTATCGCAGTGCATGTCAATTACTTTCATAGACAAATGACCTCCTGATTTAGTCGCTGCGCGACAGCTCTGAAGAGTAAAGGCACCCTTTACTTATCCGAGCGGCCGCGTACGGCAAAGTCTACTCCTGTGTGTTTCGGGTTGTCATCATCAAAGTTATAATCCTTTCCCGGCAGGACGGCATTCAGGATAATTCCCGTCAAAGCGCCCACGGCGATGCCGGAAAACCGGATAGTCAGTTTTCCCACAGAGAAAGCCACCGCGCCGGCCGCGCTGTAGTTAATGCCGATGGACAGCACCAGTATCAGAGCGGCAATAATCACATTGCGGCTCTTCGCAAAGTCCACCTGAGTCTCCACAATGTTGCGGACTCCCACTGCGGAAATCATGCCGTAAAGCACCAGAGATACGCCGCCGCAGGTAGCAGTGGGCATACATCCGATAACAGCGGCAAACTTCGGCGAGAACGAGAATAAAATGGCAAAAAGGGCAGCCATCCGGATGACCAGCGGATCGAACACTTTTGTCAGCGCCAGTACACCTGTGTTCTCACCGTAGGTGGTATTGGCCGGCGCGCCGAACATGGCTGCCATAATGGTTGCAAGTCCATCACCCAGAAGTGTTCTGTGCAGTCCCGGATCCTTGATATAATTTTTCCCTACTGTAGAAGATATGGCGGAAACGTCTCCGATATGCTCCACAATGGTAGCCAGGGCAATGGGCACAATGGTAATGACAGAGGTGATCAGCAGGGATACATTCCCGTCGGACAACGCCCAGAATGCCGTCCTGTTCCAGTGAACGGGGAACCCGATCCACGCCGCTTCCTTCACAGCAGTGAAATCAACCCTGTTCAGTACCGCTGCCAGCGCATAAGAACCAATGACGCCGATAATGATAGGTACAATCTTCACCATTCCTTTACCCCAGATATTGCAGATAATCACCAGCGCAATGGCCACCACAGCAATCAGCCAGTCTGCTGAGCAGTTGTCAATGGCCGACTGAGAAAGTGTCAGGCCGATGGCAATGATAATAGGCCCTGTGACAATAGGAGGGAAAAACCGCATCACCTTGCCGGTACCGAATATTTTAATCAAAAGGGAAAGCAGAAGATATACCAGACCCGCACAGGCCACACCGAAGCAGGCGTACGGAAGAAGCGCCGAATTGTCCATGGCATTTCCGGATGCGTCCGCCATGGGAGCAATCGCCGCATAGCCGCCCAGAAAAGCAAAAGAAGAACCAAGAAATGCGGGTACTTTTCCTTTGGTCAGTAAATGGAACAGCAAGGTACCCAGACCCGCGAATAATAATGTGGTGGATACGTCAAGACCGGTCAGCATAGGTACCAGTATGGTGGCGCCGAACATGGCGAACATATGCTGTATTCCCAGTACAATGACTTTAGGTGCCCCCAGACTTTTCGCATCATAAATCGGAGTATCACCGATACTCTTTCCGCCGGAAGCGGTTTTCATTTCTCTGCTCATGAACTCTTCCTCCTGAATTGTTTACAGTCGCAATTTCCGCACTTTTGTCCACACGACTGTCCTGTCTGTCAGACGGCTTCCATAATCTGCCAATGGCTTCCCCCTCTGACGCCGTTTGCAGTGAACAGTTCAGCCGGTCTCTCCGACCCGCTGAACTGTTATCCACAGACTATGATAATGTCTCGTCACCCAACAGTCAAGAAGATATTGCATGAGACTTTAAATAATCTTTCCAGATTTCGATATATTTCGCTTTCAGATGTACGCCGTCAAAGGTATAATCGGGTATCATTCCCCCTGTCTCGTCACAAATCAGCGGATTCACATCCAGATAGAAAATTGTCTCGTTGTCGGCAAGCTGTGCGATCCCCTCATTTCTGGCATTAATTCCCTCATTATTAATGTAATCCCCCTGTGCAGACCGCTCCGACGTCACCCTGATAATTCCCTGCAGGTAGATGATTGCATCCGGCTGCAGCTCCCGCAGATGTGCCACCGCTCCCTGGTATGCCTCCAGAAAGCTCTCTACCGTGCCCGTTCCCATCTCATTGATGCCGATCATGAGATAAATTTTGGCAAAAGTATTCTGCTGCAGCGCTTCCTCCACACTTATCTTCCTTTTTTCACTGGGCACAGACACAATTTCGGAATCAAACATCTTATATACCGTCAGTCCTGTAGAGGCGTAAAAGGAGGCCGTCTCTTCCAGTCCGCCGTACTCAAACATGCCCACAGTCCTGGAATCTCCGATAAACACGGCATCCGAAAAATAATCATCCTCCACGACCATATACACCGGCTCACCGCTTTCCGATGGTTCACCCGGCACTCCGCCTGCGGAAGCTTCTGTTCCTTCCCCGTTTTCATCAGAAGCTCCTGTTCCTTCCCCGGTCTCTCCTTCCAAAGGAAGTCCATTGCCTTCATTTGCGCTGCCGGCAGGCTCTCCCTCCGGCAGCCCGGAACCGCCCTCCTCGCCTACAACGGACGGGCCCTCCCCCGGGTTCTGCGCCGGGTCACTGTCCTGTGCGTCCCCGGTACCGGAGACAGTTCCGCTTTCTCCTGCCCCGGAGCCGGTTCCGGTATCCTCTCCGGCAGCCGCTCCCTCCTGCCCGCCGGCACTGTTCTCCGAGCCGCCCCCCTCTGTGATTCCTCCGTCGGCTGAGAACAGATTCCCCAGCCCGGAATCCGCATACCAGCTCTGAATCCGCATAAGCGGCTTCGCATATACCTGCCAGTTATCCACGCTGGTCAGATACACCACACCTGTCCCCACAAGCATAATCATATAAGACCACTTTTTCAGCCATTTTATCATTCAAAGCCCATCTCACTTTCATGGTGTCTCAATCCATCAGAAATCCCGATACATAAACGGATTCTGTCCCTCTCTCTGCAGTCTCCAGACACACCACCAAAAAAGCAGGGCCAGGAAAACCATTCCCGGCAAAGTGTCCTTAAACCGTCGGAACAGCTTCTGTACAGCCGCCGTACAGGCAAAACCTCCCGCTGCAAACAGCCATCCGTAATTCGTCAGCGCTTTCAGCCAGTCCCCGGCGCTGACCCGTATGCCGTCAACCACATGAAACATCCTTCCCAGGAAAATCTGGAGCTGATTGATATCCGTGACTGCAAAACAAATCCAGGTCACGGGAATAAATGCCCACAGATAAAGGGATGCAATCAGCTTTCCAGATCCCTTCTCCAGATACTTCCACACTCCCAGACGCATCAGCTGCTTCTCCAGCACAATTGCCAGCCACAACAGCATTCCCCAAATCAGGAAATTTGCCGTACTTCCATGCCAGATTGCCGTCAGAAACCAGACCGCCAGCAGATTACAGACAGTCCGGAATTCTCCATTGCGGTTCCCCCCCAGAGGAATATACACATAATTGCAGAACCATCTGCCCAGAGTAATATGCCATCTCCGGTAAAAATCTCTCACAGAGCCTGCCATATAGGGTGTCCGGAAATTTTCCGGCAGTTCAAACCCCAGCATTTTTCCCAGGCCTCTGGCCATCAGCGAATAACCATAGAAATCAAAGTAAATTTTCAGAGAATAAGCCACTGCCGCCAGCCACGCCAGAGGCGTGGATATGCTCTCGAATCCGGTTACCTGTACTTCCTGCCAGAGCAGCCCGATTCTGTCCGCCAACAGCACCTTTGCCGCCAGTCCCATGGTAAAAACCTTCAGTCCCTCCTGCACGCTGTGAACCGTGAACGAACGCCTCTGCAGTGCCGCCTCCACCTCACTGTAATAGACAATAGGCCCCGAGAGCAGACGCGGGAACATGGTAATGTAAGTGGCAAATATCACAAATGACGTCTCTCCCTTTCGACCGCTGCGGTACAGATCAATCAAATAAGATAAAATCTGAAACGTATAAAAGCTGATTCCCAGCGGAAGTCCTCTTTCTCCCATCCCGCCTTTAAAAAATGCCAACGGCATCAGGTTCAGCACAATCGCCGTAATCAACAGCAATCTGCGTCTTCTTTCCAATCTTTTGTTTCTTTTCTTATTTTTTCCCTTTAGTCTTTCTCTTCGCCCCAGATGCAGGCTGATAAAATAATTGACCACCACAGATATCATGAGAATCAACAGAGACCGCGGTTCTCCCAGCGCATAGAAAACAAGACTCCCTGACAGGAGTGTCATGTTTTTCATTCTATCCGGGGTCAGTGCATATGCCAGCAAAAAAAGCGGAAGAAAAAAGAGTAAGAATTCTATACTGCTGAATACCAAGAATTATCACATCTTTCGTAACTTCATTACTACTATATTATCCTTCCTCACACCACTTTTCAACTTAAAAAAAATTAATTTTAAAAGGCGACTTGTCACAAAAATGTAGCAATTATGTAAAAACTGTTGTAAACTGATGGGAGAGACCATGAGTCTGTGCGGCAAAGGTACAGAAAGAGACCCCCACACAATGGTAAAGCAATTATTATCCACAATAGAAAGGACTTTTATGAAAGAACAATTATACACCATCCCCTTAAATGACGCCGTCAATGCAGGTGACGAATGTCCCTTTTGCTTTATTGAGAGAAATGTGGAGCAGGACCTGCTGGACTTTGTGCTGGGCAGCGGCTCCTCCTACATGGAAGCCGATATCCGTGAGATGACGGACAAGGCCGGTTTCTGCAGACAGCATTTCCAGAAAATGTTTGATTACGGCAATACTCTGGGCAACGCCTGGATTTTGAAGACACACTACCAGAAAATCATCAGTGAGATGAAAAATGAATTCGCCCATTTTCGCCCCGGTAAATCCTCTTTTAAGGATAAATTCCGCAAAACGGCAGAAAGCGGCAATGCTATCGGCATATGGGTAAAGGAGAAAGAGAATTCCTGTTACATATGCAGCCATTTCGCTGACACCTATACCCGGTACATGGACACCTTCTTCTATCTGTGGAAACAGGACGAAGAGTTCCGGGAAAAAATCGAAAACGGGAAAGGGTTCTGTCTCCATCACTTCGGCGACTTGTGCGAAGCGTCGGACAGCAGACTGTCAAACAGTGAAAAAGACAGCTTCTATCACGCCATGTTCCCCCTGATGGAGAACAACATGGCACGTCTGGCGGAAGATGTGGCCTGGATGGTGGAAAAATTCGACTACCGCAACAAAGACGCCGACTGGAAGAATTCCAGAGACGCCATCCAGCGCGGCATGCAGAAGCTGAAAGGCGGCTATCCGGCGGATGGCCCTTACAAGCCCAAATAAACGACCGGCATTCCCGGCCTACCTGTATAGCATATCCCGGACCATGTCCAGGTAACCGCAGATTTCCTCATACAGCATTTCCGGCTGAAAGGAGGCATCCTGAAACCGCTCCGTCATCAGTCCCTTGACGGTGAAATCCAGCATCTTCCGCAGCTTCTCGCCGTCCACGCTCCCAGGCAGAGCCTCGTAATCAATCTGATTCCCGATTGCGGCATAAGTCTCTGCCAGGTCGTTGCGTTTTTCCTCCACAGACAAAAGCGCTTCACAGGAATCCTCCCACTGAGAACGGTTCAGGAACTGCTGCATATAGGGGTACCCCTTCATGGCCCGCATCCTGGCATATTCGATTTGCTTCATAACCGCAAAAAGGTCCTTCTCACCGACGTTTACAGTGGAGCGCAGTTCCAGGTTCATATACCTGACGCTGTAATCATAGACAAAACGATAAGCCCCCAGCTTACTGCCAAAATAATGAAACAGAAGCCCCTTGCTGACAGCGGCTTCTCTGACAATGTCGTCCGTGCTGCCATGGCGGTAGCCCTGAAGCGCAAATACTTTCAGCGCGGCGTTAATCATTCTGTCCTGCTTTTCTTTTTTCAAATCAAAAAACTTACTGTTCATTTTCGGCACTCCTGCTTATGATAAAATCATTAATGATTACAGGTTAATCATGGTATGGGTGGCCATTCGGCCGTTTTCTTCCACAAGTATGTGCATATTATACCATGTGCACAGCCCGCACATGCTATGGATGGCCATTCGGCCGTTTTCTTCCACAAGTATGTGCATATTATACCATGTGCGCAGAAAATCAAGCGGCTCCGAAGGAGGCATTTGATTTTCAAGTCATGGATTGCTGAGTATAATGCATCACGCAGTGATGACAAGCCAGCCCACGCAGGCTTGAATTCTGCGAATGCAGAATCATTATACCATGTGCGCAGGCCCTGGGGAATAAAATCCTAAAATTTTTCATAAATTTGTGTATATTCCCTTTTCAATTCTGCAAAATAGTATTAATATAAATTGGTATAAACAACCAATTGAAAGGAGTCGCTTATGGCCAGAAAATTTGGAAAATTTTTACTTTTTACCGCCGCAGTGGGTTCTGCTGTCGCTGCCGTTTATTACTTTATGAAAAAGGAAAACGCAAAGGATGTCATCGACGAAGATTATGACGATTTCAGCGATGATCCCGAAGAGGAATCCGAAAGCTCCCGCAGCTATGTCTCACTGAATCCGGAAGAGTCTTCCGCCCCTGCGGAAACTGCCGCAGAGAAGGAGGAAGCTCCTGAAAAGGAAGAAACTTCCTTTACCCCACTGTCAGAGCAAGTGGCACAGAGCACGGATAAGAGCGAAGAAAGTGTGGAAGAATTTTTTGATGAGGAAGACAGTTCCGATGAGGAACCACCCATCAGCGATAATTAAGCAGCTGACAGTTAATGCCAGACCACCATTTCAGGCCCCAACGAATAAATCCCACAGGAAACAATGTTTTGTCAACATTACATTTCCTGTGGAATATTTTTTACTCATTTATTCTCTACTGCCTTGATTCGTTCTGTCTGCACCACTTTCAGAAATTATACGAAAAACGGTGAAGAAATTTCCAGGATGTTCTTAAAATCTTTGTTCCTTCTCTGATCTCCTGCTCCGTCAGGCCGCCGAATCCCAGCAGAACCGTAGCGCTGTCTGGCGCCTCCTCCACCATGTTTTCCGACATTCCATAGACCCGTACACCATTTTCCGTTGCCATCTTCACCAGTTCACGCTCCGGCATTCCCTGCTTCGCCGTCAGCAGTATATGCAGCCCTGCATTTTCTCCGGATATCAGAAAATCTTTCCGCATGGGCTGCAGACATTCCAGCAGAAGCTCATGCTTTGCCTGGTATATTTTCCTCATTTTATTCAAATGGCGTTCAAAGTAGCCGTCTCGGATAAATTCATTCAGGATGCTCTGGTCGATGCGCGGTACCGTACAGGAGTAAAAGGAATACTCGCTGCGATACTTTTCCAGCAGCTTATCCGGCAGAACCATAAAGCTGATGCGAATGGCAGGTGCAATCGCTTTGGAAAATGTCCCCATATAAATCACTCTGCCGTGCCGGTCTGAGGCCTGTAGTGCCGGAATCGGTTTTCCACGAAACCGGAATTCACTGTCATAATCATCCTCAATCAGATATCTGTCCGGTTCCCCGTCCGCCCACTTTAGCAGCTCCATTCTCCTTCCGATAGGCATCACCGTTCCTGTGGGAAACTGATGGGACGGCATAACATAGGCGGCGCTGACTTTCGCCTCGCCGAGTTTATCCGCACGCATGCCTGACTCGTCCATATCAACGGTTGCTATGCGATACGCAAAAGACTGAAACATCCTGTATGATCTCTTGTAGGTAGGATTTTCCATGGCAATACGGATATGCCGACCCAATATCTTTTCCAGCAGAAGAAGCAGATAATCATTTCCAGCCCCCACGATAACCTGTTCCGGCCTGCAATTCACACCTCTGGAGGAATGCAGATATCTGACTATGGTTTTGCGCAGCTCTTCATCTCCCTGGGATTCTCCCTTGGCAAACAAATCGCTGTTTGCATAGGTGAGTATATTTTTCGTGATTTTCTTCCAGACACCAAAGGGAAAACCTGACATATCAATGTCAAAAGGAGAAAAATCCACAGAAAATTTCCGCTCCCGTTCCGCCTCCGTTTCTCTCAGCCATTTTCCCGGCTCCATCCTGCCTGTCCGCCCCTCTCCAGAGAACAGACCGCCCTTCTCTTCCGCTTTGGATACACTTTCTTCCTCCAGGAAAAGCAGCTCCTCTATAGGGCATACAAAGTATCCCTTACAGGGTCTGGACTCTATATACCCTTCACTGAGCAGCTGGCCATAGGCATAGTCCACTGTACTTCTGGCCACCTGCAGATATTCCGCCAAAAAACGCGTAGAAGGAAGCTTCTCTCCCGCGAGCAGCTTCCTCTCCCTGATTTCCTTTTTGATATGCTCATAAATCTGCTCATACAGACACTTCCCACCGTCCGTGCGCAGCTGAAAAGTCATTTTGTTCAAAGTTCTTCCTCACCTGATTTACTTCTTGCTCTGCTCCCGCAAAATCTGCTCCTTCATCTCCCTGGCCTTATCCTTGATACGTGCGTTGGCTCCGGATGAAGTAATGACAGTACTCAGCAATTTGGTAGCCACATCATACTCTTTAAACCGTATAGCCAGAACGGATAACAGATAGTCAATAGTGATGGTATTCATTCCACATATGGGAAACATTTCACTCTGTCTGGCCTCCGTAAATCCCCTGTATGCATTCTCCAGGAACTCATTCTCCTGCTTTTCCAACTTTTCAATCAGCTCTGTATCTGGCTGCTCCTTCTCCTGCAGACTCTCCCTGTATCCTCTGAGCAGCCAGGCATTGCGCAGACAGATATATGCCTTTTCGCTTGTCTTCGCACGTTTTACCACTGCATTTACCAGAGCAAGCTTATATCTCTCCACAGCCTGTTCATAGCTGTAAGTTTCTTCGTCATATGCAGTGAGATGTACAGTCTGGCTGATCTTTTCCTTAATTAATTTCGCCTGAGCCGACGTCACATTGGTAAAGTACCGGATCAACGCGGCATATGCACAGACAGGACACATTACCACCTCGTATTTAGCGGCATCGATACCTTCGTATCTCGCCCGCAGATCCTGGTCCGTTCCCAGCATCCGCGCCTTACTGGTCTTCATGATTTTAGCCGTAAAGGAACTGTCGCATACGGGGCAGACAAAAGATCTGTCATAAATCAGGTCCTTCTCCTGGGGTTTCGGCGGAGCAGCGGGAGCAGGTTTATGCCTGCTCTCCTCCTTTTTCGTCTCTTCAAAAAGGTTCATGCCTTCCATATTCCCCAGCCCAAGATTTTTTAACCCTGAAAAAATCCCCATCTCAACCCTCATACCTTTCCGCGGCCTGCCGCTCAGCACATGCCGGACCTGCAGCATCCAGCATATCAGGCAGACATACTATGGGTAAATCAAAATAGTTTCGATCAATTTGCCGCACATTCTAACTCCAAAGTACTATGCCCGCTTTTTAATTCTCTTTGGGCAGTACAAAAGAACTTTTCAGGGATACAATTCTGTTAAAAACAAGCGCATCCGGCCTGGAATCCCGGGAATCCACACAGAAGAATCCCTGCCGTACGAACTGAAACCGCTCCGGACTTACTGCTCCGATCAGACTCGGCTCCACACGGCAATTTTTTAAAGCTGTGAGAGAATTGGGATTCAGATTAAGGCTTCCATCCTCAACATTATATACCCCCTTCTCCTCATCAATGATATTCTCATACAGACGTACTTCTGCCGAAACAGCTGTGGACGCTGCCACCCAGTGAATTGTGCCTTTTACCTTTCTTCCATCAGGGCTGTTCCCACCTTTGGAAGCCGGATCATAGGCACAGTGCACCTCTGTAACTTTTCCATTCTCATCCTTAACACAGCCTGTACATTTCACGAAATAAGCGTTCATCAACCGCACTTCATTGCCCGGGAACATACGGAAATATTTCTTCGGAGGGACCTCCATAAAATCTTCCCGCTCAATATACAGCTCTCTTCCAAAAGGAACTTCTCTGCTTCCCAAGTTCTCGTTCTCCGGATTATTCCCTACGGTCAACATCTCTGTCTCTCCCTCGGGATAATTATCAATGATCAGCTTCACAGGGTCCAGGATTGCCATCACACGGGGAGCCTTTGTCTTTAAGTCCTCCCGGATACAGTACTCCAGCATGGCATAATCCGCTGTGGAATGCGCTTTGGACACGCCGCACAGCTCCACAAATCTCCTGATGGAATCCGGTGTAAACCCCCGTCTGCGCAGGGCCGCAATGGACACCAGCCTGGGATCGTCCCAGCCGTCCACAATCTCTTCCTGCACAAGCTTCTTGATATATCGCTTTCCGGTTACCACATTTTTCAGATACAGCTTTGCAAATTCAATCTGCTTTGGTGGATTGGGATACTCCAGCTCTCTCACCACCCAGTCATACAGCGGCCTGTGGTCCTCGAATTCCAACGTACAGATGGAATGGGTGATCCCCTCGATGGCGTCCTCTATCGGGTGCGCAAAATCATACATGGGATAGATACACCATTTGTCGCCGGTATTGTGATGCGCCATGTGCGCCACCCGATAAATCACAGGATCCCGCATATTGATATTCGGCGAGGCCATGTCAATGCGGGCCCGAAGCACTTTTTCTCCGTCCGCATATTTTCCTTCCTTCATCTCTTCAAAAAGCAGCAGGTTTTCCTCTATGCTGCGGTCGCTAAAAGGGTCGTCCCTGCCCGGTTCCGTCAACGTTCCCCTGTATTCCTTAATCTGCTCTGCCGTCAAATCGGAAACATAGGCTTTCCCCTTTTGAATCAGCTTTACTGCCGCTTCATACATTTCTCCGAAATAATCCGACGCAAAAAAGAGCCTGTCTTCCCAGTCAGCTCCCAGCCACTGGATATCCTCCTTGATAGATTCCACGAATTCCACATCTTCTTTTGTGGGATTTGTATCATCAAAACGCATATTGAATTTGCCATTGTACTGTCTGGCCAGTCCATAATTCAGAAGAATGCTTTTGGCATGTCCGATATGCAGATATCCGTTGGGTTCCGGCGGAAAACGGGTGTGCACAGTATCACATACTCCCTCCGCCAAATCTTTATCTATAATCGCTTCTATAAAATTTCTGGATTCTGTGTCACTCATACTCCTGTCCTTACCTCTCATCTCCCGCAGCGCCTTTTTGACATGCATTGCAGTATATTATATCATATGCACATATCATTTTTCAACAGGTTATTTTACGGTTATTGCTCTGTTTCCCCGATATGTGTAACAGTTCGGACAGCCGCTGAACTGTTGTGCAAAACATTTGTTCTCTCAGCTGTAAGCTAAAAACAATCCGAAGAACCATGCCGTCAATGATGGAACAGCCTGATACCGGTAAAGGCCATCACCATATTGTGCCTGTCGCAGCATTCGATCACTGCATCGTCACGCATGGAACCGCCTGGCTGTGCGATATATTTCACACCGCTCTTATATGCTCTCTCAATATTGTCCGAAAAAGGAAAGAACGCATCGGACCCCAGCGTCACGTTCTGCATCCCGTCAAGCCAGGCGCGCTTTTCCTCTCTGGTGAATACAGGAGGTTTTACCTTGAACGTTTTCTCCCACACGCCATCCGCCAGCACATCCATATACTCGTCTCCCATATAGACATCAATGGCATTGTCCCGGTCCGGTCTGCCCAGTTTGTCCACAAACTGCAAATTCATCACCTGTGGCGACTGACGCAGGAACCAGTTATCTGCCTTTGTGCCTGCCAGCCTGGTACAATGGATACGGGACTGCTGTCCGGCTCCGATGCCGATAGCCTGACCATCCTTCACATAGCAGACGGAATTGGACTGGGTATATTTCAGTGTAATCAGCGCTATTTTCATGTCAATCAGCGCTGACTTCGGAATTTCCTTATTAGCCGTGACAATGTCGGACAGCAGATCACCATTTACATCCAGTTCGTTCCTCCCCTGCTCAAAGGTAATTCCATACACCTGCTTTTTTTCCTGGGGCGCAGGAGCATAATCCCCATCAATCTGAATGACATTGTAGCTTCCGCCCTTTTTTGCCTTCAGCATTGCAAGGGCCTCCTCCGTGTAGCCGGGGGCAATACAGCCGTCGGACACTTCCCGCTTAATCAGCTTTGCCGTATCTTTATCACAGATGTCGGACAGCGCAATAAAATCTCCGAAAGAAGACATTCTGTCCGCGCCTCTGGCCCTTGCATAGGCACATGCCAGCGGAGAAAGCTCTCCCAGATCGTCCACCCAGTAAATTTTCGCCAGAGTCTCGCTCAACGGCAGGCCTACCGCTGCCCCCGCCGGAGACACATGCTTGAAAGAAGTGGCCGCCGGCAGACCCGTGGCCGCTTTCAGCTCCTTCACCAGCTGCCAGCCGTTAAAGGCATCCAGAAAGTTAATATATCCCGGTCTGCCGTTTAGCACGGTTACCGGAAGCTCGCTTCCGTCCTCCATATAAATCCTGGAAGGCTTCTGATTAGGGTTACATCCGTATTTCAGTTCGATTTCTTTCATGGGTTCACATTCCTTTCCTTCTTACGTTCTGCGCTTTGTCTGCGTATTTCCAATTTCTATTTATTTTCTCCAGTCAGGAGCTTCTCCATCCTCTGCCCAATATTCATCGGCAAAATTTATCCTGGCATCCTCCCTGCTGAAAATGACGCAAACTTCAGCTTATTATTCTTCACTGATTCTTATTCACAATCCGTGTTTCATACTCTCCTGTGGCAATATCTATAAATCTCACAAAAAGCGACACCTTATTGTCCTCGTTCAGGCTCTCCCACACCAGCCTGGTAAAACTGTCAATATCCCCTTCCACGGCCACCTTCTCCGGTTCTCCATAAAAACCGGGCAGCGGATCGCCATCCTCTCTGTAAGTATGGATAAATCGCCCTTCACCTGCCGCCGGATTGTCATAGGCAAAGGTATATCTGTTACAGCAGGCCGGATCTCCGTCATTACTCTTCAAAATAGACATCACATAATCAAAATTTCCTTCTTCCATGTGCACAAGTCCCGATATCCTGGGGGTATAGTTGGGACCATCCGGCTCGTATTTCCGGCTTCTCAACGACTGTTCAAAGGTCAATCCCTCCTCCAGTCCCTCATAAATGGTATCTGTCTGATCTCCGTTGGTTACAATCGTGTCACATCCCAATACTCTCACTGGTGCATAAATAACCAGGCTGGGATCCGACAGCTTTGACGGGTCAAATGCCTGGGTACGGATTCCTTCCCCCTCAGTCACAAAGATACGATTGCGGCTGTTTACGCTTCTCCCCATGATAAAATACGCAATCACAGCCTTCCTTCCGTCTGCAGAGCGCCCGATGATGATTCCCCTTCCGGGATATGCATTGTTTTTCAGTTCCTGTTCCAGTTGCAGCATAAATTAGTCCTCCTCCGTTTAAGTTCCGCAGTATCCCTTTTGCAAAACAAGCCGACTGTCCGGGCACTGTCGTACAACGGAACCTATTCTTTCAATATTTCCATTGTGCTTTATAAGCGGTGCCCAGACGGTCGGCTTTGATTTTCGCCGCACTCCCCGTGGGTTATCCCACTTCCGTCAGTCATGCAGCTCCTGATATTTTTATCTTACATGCACTCCCTGCATTTTGCAATAGTCAAACTTATAAAAGTTCAAGAAATTTTCCAGTTGAAATATTTTCCTAAAGAATGTATAATTTAATTGATCATAAAAGAAAGGACATATGTGAAAAGGAGGTCAATTTATGAATACTATATCCGCAAATAACGGTATTTTTAATTCCTACTCCCATATTTCCAGCGGCAAACGAATCAACACTGCGGCAGATGACGCGGCAGGACTTGCTATTGGACAAAAAATGAAGAAAGAGGAGAATGGTCTCCATGTAGGCGGGCAGAATGCTCAGGAAGGGATCGGCGCCCTGAATGTGGCGGACGGTGCTCTGGGCGGTGTCATGGATTACTTGCAGAGAATTCGTGACCTTGCGGTAAAGTCCATGAACGGACTTTCTTCCTCGTCGGACAGATCATACTACCAGAATGAGATTAACCAGTTAAAAGAAGGTATCCAGTCCATGGCAAAGACTACTTCCCTGAATGAGCAGAAGTTGTTGGACGGAAGTATGGCGGATATGCACCTGGCAACCAATCCCGACGGAAGCGGCATGAGAATCGGCATGGCAAATTCCACGCTGGAAGCTCTGGGAATTGCTGATTTCGATGTCACTTCCGGTAACTTCAATCTGGATGATATTGACAGTGCCATGGAGATGGTATCCGGCATGAGAGGAAATCTGGGAGCTTCCACCAATCGACTGGAGCATACCTACAATTATAATACGGCCGCAACATTGGAGCAGGTAAGTTCCAGAAGCCGTATTGAGGACCTGGATATGCCGAAAGCAATCTCTGAACAGAAGAAGGAGGACCTTCTCAGCGAATATAGAAATCTGATGCTGAAGAAGCAGATGAATCAGGATTCCATGGTACTGAGATTATTCCAGTAGTTTCTGTTATCAATAAGCAATATGAGGCAAAAAGTGCTGGCGCACCATTTAACGGTACGCCGGCACTTTTCATAAAAGTGAATTTCAATCTTTCAGTTATCCAGAACCTTAGACCTGTACTCTATGGAAGCAATTGTCTCCCCTTCCAGGATAAAGCATAATTTCATGCCATCCTTTTCATATACGACCATACCGTTTTCATCCGTCTGGCCGGTCCCATAAGTCTCCTCCATTTTGGCCGCGGAGTCACCGATTCCAATCCCTTCCGGAGTGGTAATGGTATCATCCTTGAAAATAATGGAAGATATATAATCCTTTTCGTCTGTGGGATAGGTATCCAGCTCAAAACTTCCATAAGTGTAAATCTTATCTATTCCCTCAAATGCACAGCTGGGTGCTTCAAAATAAGAATCCGCTTCCCCCAGCTGTTCTATGACAGGCGCCGCATCCACATCCATTTCAACGACCACTCCATTATAGATAAAGGCATAGCCTTTGTAATTCACAGCTGTATCTCCATCTCCTGACACCTCTCCAGACGTTCCTTCCGGCGTGCCGGACATCTCCTGTCCCGCTCCCGGTGTCTCTTCCGTCCCCGAATTGACACCACTTTCCTTCACTGTCACATCCCCTTCGATTGTCTTCGCACTGTTTCCGCACCCGGAGAACAGTGCCGTCAGACACATGAGCACTACAAATATCTTTTTTTTCATTTTTTCATGTCCTTTCAACTATTTCCAAGTTCTCTATTGCCCGGAAATTTCCTGTTGTTCCACCATCTTCTTCTGCTCCGCAATCTCCTGCTCATAGGCAGAAATTTTCTCTTCCCACGCCCGGCTCAGTTCTGCTTCCCCTCTTCTGTCCGACAGAGCACATTCTTCCGTGAGTACCTTTCCCAGATAATCTGTTATTTTTTCCGCCCCTGTAAGATTCAGATGCAGACCGCCGTCGTAAGTATCCTGGCTGAAATCCAACCCGGTTTCCTCCGTCAGCTCCAGGAAATTTATATACAGCAGCTTATGTTCTGCCGCATAAGCTTCCACCTGCTCTTCCCACTCTTCATACCAGTAAGGATACAGAGAAGGCGCCTTTACCAGCACCAGCTGAATGTCGTTCTCCCGGCAAAGCTCCGTCATTTTGTCAAGATATCCGCAGGCGTTCTCCCCAAACTGATAATCGGCAAGAATTCGTCCCTCCGGCACATTCTCCGCCGGCTTTACGTCAACTCTCATATAATATCCGTTGTGAGAAACCGGTTCCCTGCGGAACAGATACTCCAGGTCCTCTTCCCCCAGCTCATTCCATCTGGAATGATAGCGGAGAATCGGAAAAACATAGTCCAGAAAATGCTCGTCCTCCGTCATGGAAGCCAGTATGGCTTTCACTTTCGAAACAGACCACCGCATTCCCTCCAGACTCATCCGATTATAAGCTTCTTTCTGCGGCTCATCATACTTCAATGCCAGCACATTGAAGATGACCACCTCCGGCTTCTCATACCGAAGTGTATCTTCCAGAAGATAGTAGGACTGCCAGATGAGCTGCTGGGCGCTTCCCCGGATATAACTGTTGATTCCATACTTTTCCCAGAGTACTTTGGGAGAGAAATTCTCATATACTTCACAGTCTCCGATAAAAATCACATCATGGTTTTTCTCTTCTTCATAATACTCTGCGATGAGATTGCCCTCCACCACATCCGAAGCGTATTTGGGCACAAGCAGTCTCTGCAGCAGATACAATGTCACTATAACAAAAATCGCGGAACATACGGCTCTTGCCATTCTTTTCTTATTCATGGTTCTTCTGTCTCCTAGAACTGGTTATAAATGAACTGGCTGGCATCGTATCCGATTCCATAAGCGCCCATAAGAAGTACTGTCAGGAACAGACCATACCATAGGACAAACCGCACCACATAAGGCTTCCGGGCAATTCTCTCTCTGACGCTTCCCCTCCGCTGCAACAGGCTCACCGCAATCAGCACCAACATCCCCGCCGTTAAGATACCATAGTCTGTCCCGCTCAGCCCTAATGTCATCAACGAACCATCCCACAAAATATTCCAGTTTCCGGCCGTCAGCAGACTTCCCAACATTCGAAAAGTCAAGGGTACATCCCGATAACAATCGAATGTCCGCAGACAACTCATGAGCAGTATGGTTCTCACAATCTGAAAAAAGCGAAATCCGGCATTATTCCCCACATGAAACTTCCCGTGAAATTTCCGATACAGCGGTTCCAGCTCCTGAGATATCATAATCACAACCCAGTTGCCCAGCCCCCATACAATAAAATTCCAGCTGGCACCATGCCAGATTCCCGTGGCCAGCCATACCGCAAAGGAGGAGAGATACACTGGCACCCTTTTCCCCAAGGCCTCCCCCAGATGTTTTCTGGAAAATCTGGAGAGCTTCAGCATGGGCTGACACGCGGATATCGGATAAAAAATGTAATCTGTAAACCATGTGCCCATGGTCATATGCCATCTGCGCCAATATTCCTTGATGGATTTGGAAAAGTAAGGTCTGTTAAAGTTCTCCGCCACCTCTATGCCAAGACACTGCGCTGTGCCGATGGTGATATCAATTCCCCCTGTAAAATCCGCATACAGTTCCAGCGCATAGAACAGCATCCCCACCAGAACATAGGCCCCTCCATATGTCTCCGGACTTCTGATGATTTCATTGACCCCTGTCAGAATCCGGTCCGCAATCACCAGTTTCTTAAAGTACCCCCACAATATCCGCTGCAGCCCCCGGCTCACCTTCTCCCACTGAAAAGGATGTTCCCCGTACAGAGTCCGGGACAGCTCTCCGAATCTGCTGATAGGTCCCTGTACCAGCTGGGGGAAAAAAGATACAAACAGGGCAAACCGAAAGGGATTCTTCTCCCCGGGGCAGGTTCCCCGGTATACATCAATGAGATATCCCACCGCCTGAAAGGTATAAAAGGAGATTCCCATAGGCAACAGTAAATCCAACGCCTTCAACTCTTTTCCGTTTCCCAGAAAATGCAGAAGACCATTCACATTCCCAATGACGAAATTGGTGTATTTTACCACTGCCAGGATCCCCAGATTGAACAAAAGCGCTGCCAGCAGAAGCCTGCGCTGTCTCTTCTGCATTCCTTTTTTATAGGCCTTTTTCTCTTCTTTTCCCAGGCCATCCCTGTGTGACTTTAAATACAGACACTGCTCTTCCTGCAGCCGCTCAATCCTGCATCCCAGAAAATAGATGGTCAGTGTTGTCGCCGCTATGTAAATCAGATAACAGGGATTCGCCATAAAATAGAACAAATAGCTGGCGAGCAGCAGCAGGGACCACTGATATTTTTTTGGTACAATGTAATACAGAACAAGCAGTACCACCAGAAAGCCAAGGAATTCGTATGATGTGAACAGCATCCCTACTCTTCATCCTCCAGCTTTTGTATCAGAGCATACAGTGCCTCTGCCGAATTGAAATTCTCCGGCACAATATACTTTGCGGAAATGGTCACATCAAATGTCTCGGCCACCTCCGATATGATGGTAATAATGTCAAAAGAATCCAAAATTTTGCCGTCCACCAGATTTTTACAGTTTTCAAAATCCACATCCGGGTGTAAACTGCTTAAGATTTCAATTAATTCTCCCATTTTTCAGGTTCCTTTCCTCATGTATTTCTATTTTCTATTTATTTTCTTTTTCCCTATTATATTACTTTCTGCGTTTTCTTAATTTCTTTTCTTCCCTTACTTCTCTGGCTTTCCCTTCTTCTCCTCTCTTTTTTATGCCTCATGTTCCCTTCTCTTTCCTTCTCTGCTTTCTTATTTCCACATCTCTTCTACTCTGCTTCTTATTTTTCTGTTTCCTGTTTTTCCTGCTTTCCTCTTTTCTGATATATTTCACATTCTACAGGCACCTTACAGCATTTTCATCAATGTCATTCTGTCCAGCTTTCCGTTGGCCGTGTAAGGCAGCTTTTCCAGTCGAATGATCTTGCCGGGCAGCATATACCTGGGCAGCCTTTCCTTTAAGCTGACCATCAGTGCCTTCTCGTCTGTCTCTCCGCTGTAATAAAGAACAATTTTAGATTTCGCTTTATCATAGACACACCCCGCCGCTGCAATCCCATCCAGTGTATTCACATTCACCTCTATCTCTCCCAGCTCAATCCGATGCCCCATATGCTTAATCTGATAATCTCTGCGGGAGACGAACTCCAACTCCCCTCTGTCATTTATACGCCCAATATCTCCGGTTCGGTAAATCAGTTCCGGGTAAAAGGAATTCAGGGGATTCTGTACAAATGCTTCCGCCGTTTTTTCCGGATTGTTGTAATAACCCAAAGTCAAAGAAGCGCCCCGGATACAGATTTCCCCCTCTTCTCCTTGCCTGCACCTTTCATTTTCTTCATTCAGCAATAAAATTTCTGTATTTTTAAACGGTTTCCCAATTGGAATTATATCTCCCGGCAAAAATTCCCTGTCCACCGTATAATAGCAGCATACCCCGGTCCCTTCCGTAGGTCCATACAGGTTCACATATTTCGCATCCGGCACAGCCGCCTTCCATTTATTAAACTGTTTTACAGGAAATGCCTCGCTGACAAAAGCAATCAGGCGCAGGTACTCCGGAATCACCGTCTCAAATGTCCCCAACGCCGAAATCAACGTCAACGCTGAAACCACCCAGCAAACAGTGTTAATCTGATATTCATTCATAAACTCTACCAGCCTGACCGGAAGCATAAACAGCTCTTTTGGAATCAGATAGACAGAGGCACCGAATTTGACTGCGGAAAACAATTCTCTCAGACAGGCATCCATGTACAAAGGCGCCTGATTGCCGAATACCGTATTCTCATCAAATCCAAGTGCCTCTGAAAGATGATCAATATAGTCGATCACCGAACGATGACATGCCGTCACTCCTTTGGGAATCCCCGTGGAGCCTGAGGTAAATACAATATAAATCGGATCTGTATCCAATGCTTTCTCATAGATTTCCTGTAATATTGCTTCCTTTATCCCGGTATGGCAGATTTCATCATACAATACAATTTTGCCGTCAAATGCCATTCTCTCTGCCACTTCCACAGTCCCGGCATCACAGATCATCACTTTGGCCCTGATATTTTCCAGTATCAGATGAATTCTGCTTTCCGGCATTTCCACATCAACGGGAACATAATAATTGCCGCCCCAAATCACGCCAAAAAAAGCCGCCGCCATCTTGGGATGCTTGTTCATAAAAATAACCACCGGTTCTCTGTATATACCGCTGTCACTTAAAAATGTCCCGATTGCCCGGCTCTGTCCGTACACTTCCCTGAAAGTCAGACTTTCCTTTCCATTGGAATAGGCCATCTTATCCGGTACCGTTTTCACAATCTCCCTCAAATAATCCAAAACATGCGTCTGCATCTTATCTTCTGTCCTTTTCTCTCTTTTCCTTCCCTTACGCTTTATTGTCCGCGCGTATCCATTTCCCCGTGCTCTTCTGCCTGCTCCCTTTTCTGCTCCTTTTTCTATTGTCTGCGCACTTCTGAACCTGAGTGCTTCTGCCCCTTGCTCTCCCGGTGCCTTCGGCTCCTCACCCTCTTACAATCAGCCGCGCATATTCTTCCCTTACCCGGTTACAGCTTTGCACGGCTTTTCGCGCAAGTACCTCCATCACATCCAGACAGCCCGTCGGCAGGTTATAATCTCTTTTAATCAGAGACAGCTCCGTACATGCCAGCAAAATCACTTCTGCTCCCTGATTGAACAGCTCTTCAACTATCCGGTAAAAAAGAGACATATTTACCTCTTTTCCTGCTTTTATTTCCTGATAAATAATCTCCATGAGACTCTTCTGGCTTCCGATATCCGGTATCACAGGACAAATCCCCCGCTGCTTCAGCGCATTCTGGAATAATCCGCTCTGAATGGTACCGTCGGTGGCCAATATCCCGACCCTGACTGCCTTTTCTTCCTCCAGGTAGAATGCTGTTTCCTCTATGGCATGAATTATGGGAAGCCCAATTTCTTTCTCCAGCTCCTGATGAAAAAAATGTGCTGTAATGCATGGAATCGCAAGGATATCGGCTCCCATTTCTTTCAGCTTCTTCCCCACCCCCACCATGTCCCCCACCGGGCTTCTCTTCCTTTTCCCTGTAATATAGCCTGTCCTGTCCGGGATGGACGGCTTGTTGTAAAGCAGAATTTCCATATGCTCCTGGTCCGTCGCCGCATCAGTCATCTGTGTCAGAAGCTGCAGGAAATATGCAGTTGCCATGGGTCCCAGACCACCCAGTATTCCAAGCGTTCTCATCAGTTAACCTCCGGATATAAGCTGTGATCATAATTATGGGAATTACTGTGCGCCGCCGAATATTCCATCAGCTGAGCTTCCGTCCACATACAGATATGGGGATGGTCCTTAGCTCTCGGCGTTGTGTCAAAATGATACCAGCCATACCCTACATCCACCAGATTCCAATAATGATTTGTTCTTGTAGGAATCTTGGCAATGTCCATGTTGGTAATGCCAGCCCGGATAAGCAATGCCTTGGCTGTGCATGCATAGACATAACAGTCACCCTTCCCCTCCGCCAGCCCTTCGTAAGCCGCCCGCACCCAGTTATCTCTTTCAGAGTGATTGACATATGCAATATGTGACTGATTATAGCTGTAGATTGCCTCCAGCTTCTGCTCCGGCGTCATATCTGCCGTAAATATCCTTGCCAGTACATTATCTGCCAGCACATACACTTCTCTTTCATCATATACCCTGGGTCTGACCGTAATCTGTGCCGTAACCCTTGTCTCATTTCCCGCAAAATCTTTTGCAATATAAGTTATTGGATAGGTTCCTTCCGCGCTGAGATTCACCGCACTGTTATCCACCTTAAGAGTCAGTCCTTCCGGACAATTGTCCGTAACTGTTACATTCTTTTTATAAGCGACAGAGCCTCCTGCCAGCACGCTTAAGTCAGTCACACCGCTTATCACTGGCGGTTCCTCATCCTTTTCCAACGTTAATTTTGCAGTTTTCACCGTTTCGTTACCGCCGGCATCCGTCACACTGATTTCCACTGTCTGCTCACCTACGCTGGACAGATCCGGCTCCTTTACAAATTTTGCTGTCACCGCTGTCACATCTTCAATCGAAAGAACAAAATCTTCCGCTTTTTTGGGCAGCAGAGTGAAATCATGAATATTCTGTATCTCCACCTCAGGCGGAATCGTATCCACAATATGCATTGTTACTTTATAATCAACACCATCCACCCGCAATCTGACTGTCCTGTCTGCCGGTACAGTATAATCATAACTGCCAATATCTGTCTTAAATTCTGCCTCTTCTCCCGCCAGCACAAAGTCATTCAGCGTCGGCGGTTCACTGCCTGCCTCCACTGTCAGCTCCGAAACCACCTGCGAGACAAAAAGCTCCGAGACAATTTTCGTCTGATTGCCTCCCAGATCTGTTAACAGTACCTCTATATTCTGCTTTCCGGGCACAGCAAAATCGGGCCGCACTCCAAAAGATACTTCCACCTTCGTCGCATCCCATATGTCCGTTACAAAAGCATCCGCACCGCATTCCTGTCCCAGCTCCAGATTTACCTTGACCGGTTCTCCCTGCGGCGGTATAGTATCTGTTATGTACAAAGTACTTTTATGTGTAAAATATCCTGCCCTGATTCTGACATGATACTCCCCCGGAATCGTGATATCGATTTCGTCACTTTCTTCCGTAAAATACGCCTCTTCCTCCGGATTCCTCAGAAAATCCTGTACGGTTACTTCCACACCTGCTTCCACATAGCATTCTTTGTATACTCTGTTATTCTCATATACCAAAAATGCCGCTGATACTGCTACCAGGAGAAAACATATGCCTCCAATCAGAAAATATTTTTTGACTGCGGATGACCGTCCCTGTCCAGCTGAATTAAATGTTTCGTTTGTATGTTCTTCGTCCATTGTTCTTCCCATCCATAAACATTTATGTTATTATAAATTGTTCTTTTTGAAGAGTCAAGGTTAGTAATGTACAAAAGTAAAGGCCTGAAGCCGCTTTCGAACGGCTTTCAGCTCTTTTTACAAAAATTTTACATCTGGCTGACACTGTCTGAGCTGTTACGAATTTAATTGAAATTACAGGGATTTTGAAGATTGAATAGTCACAATACCTCCTGCCCGTGGTATGATAGAAACAGTCTTTGAAAGGAGAGAACTCATTATGACATTAACGAATGAAGATCTGTTGGCGATTTCACAGCTATTAGATGTAAAATTGAAAGCAGCGATACAACCGATAAAAAATGAGATACAAACCTTGCAAAGCGAACTGCAAACTGAAATTCAGGCTGTCAGAAGCAAAATGCATGCTGAAGTACACCAGATAAAATTGTTCCAGGAAAATGTAATAATGCCTCAATTGAACCTGATTACGGACTGCTACGCTTCTACTTACCACAGATATAAAGATTCTGTCGAAGGATACGAAGCACTGCTGGCTGACAATGAGGTCATGAAAACTGTCATTATGGAACATAGTGAAAAGCTTCAAAAGCTGGCATAAAATGTATATAATGCCGCACCCTTGTCCGAGGGTGCGGCATTATATGTTCTCTTCACCTTACTCATCCACGCTGTAGTTCGGTGCCTCCTTTGTGATATGAATATCATGGGGATGGCTTTCCTTAAGGGATGCGGCGGAAATCTTCACAAATCTTCCGTTATCCTTCAATTCCTGAATATTGTGCGCTCCACAATAACCCATACCGGATCTCAGACCGCCCAGCAACTGGAATACCGTGTCTTCCACATCTCCCTTATATGCCACACGTCCTTCCACACCCTCAGGGACAAGCTTTCTGGCGTTCTCCTGGAAGTAACGGTCCTTGCTGCCGTTTTCCATGGCCGCAATGGAGCCCATCCCGCGGTATACCTTGTATTTTCTACCCTGGAACAGTTCATAGTCCCCGGGGCTCTCCTCACAGCCGGCAAACATACTGCCCATCATGCATACATTCCCGCCTGCGGCAATTGCCTTTGTGATATCTCCGGAATATTTGATTCCGCCGTCCGCAATAATGGGTACGTCGTATTCCTTCGCCACTTCATAACAGTTCATGATAGCTGTAATCTGCGGCACACCGATGCCTGCCACCACACGGGTGGTACAGATAGAACCAGGGCCGATGCCTACTTTAACCGCATCCGCACCGCTTTCGATTAAGTCCTTCGTCGCCTGTTCAGTAGCTACATTTCCTGCAATTACCTGCAAATCAGGATACTTTTGCTTAATCATTTTCAGACAGTTCAATACATTTCGGGAATGTCCATGTGCACTGTCAAGCACAATCACATCCACCTTTGCATCTACCAGTGCCGCCACACGCTCCAGCACATTCGCCGTAATGCCCACTCCTGCGCCACAGAGCAGCCTTCCCTGTCCGTCCTTCGCCGCCAGCGGATATTTAATGGCCTTCTCAATATCCTTAATGGTAATCAAGCCCTTCAGATTGAAGTCTTTATCTACAATAGGAAGCTTTTCCTTTCTGGCTCTGGCCAGAATCTGCTTCGCCTCCTCCAGAGTGATACCCTCCGGAGCTGTAATCAGCCCTTCGCTGGTCATGGATTCCTTGATTTTTTTCGTGAAATCCGTCTCAAACTTTAAATCCCGGTTAGTGATAATGCCCACCAGCTTTCTCCCCTCGGTAACCGGCACACCTGAAATGCGGAATTTTGCCATCAAAGCGTCCGCATCCCCCAGCGTATGCTCTGGAGTCAGGGAAAAAGGATCCGTAATGACGCCGTTTTCGGAACGTTTTACCTTGTCCACTTCTTCAGCCTGGGCTTCAATGGACATATTTTTATGAATGATACCAATACCACCCTGTCGTGCCATGGCAATAGCCATTCTGTGTTCCGTCACCGTGTCCATCCCTGCACTCATCATTGGAATATTCAGTTTAATTTTCTTCGTGAGCCAGGTCGTCAGATCCACCTGATTCGGCACCACTTCCGAATACCCGGGTACCAGAAGCACGTCATCAAAAGTAATACCTTCGCCAATAATCTGTCCCATTCTTTTCCTCCTGAATTTAGTTCCGCTGCTTTCACAGCAATGCCCCGCCTTTTAATCAGCAAAGATCTTCCGGGGCGCCACGTTTTTCATCACCTTTATCATTTCCTCTGAAGGGCTTAGGATAACCTTCTCACCGCCTTCATAATACATGATAAACCGTCTATCCGGCTGCAGTTCCTCACCTATGCTATAGTCCTTTGTTTTGTTCACGTTGCGGTTTCTGTAGTTGTCCAGATGATAGCTTTTAAAAGGAGCCAGAATTTCCACTCTGTCCAGCTGATAGGTGGCCACTCTCTTTCTCTTTGATTTCGCCATAACCTTGTCCACCACCAGTTCTCTGTCCAGATAGAGATATTCATACTCCAGGTCCGTGAAAAGATTGACAAAATAAGCTCCCACACCGGTAATAATTGCACCGATAAACGCAAATATCATCAGCGGCGGGAGCGCAACTATCGCCATCACAAACACTACTGTCAGCATGATCAACAAAATTTTAAAAAATTTCCCTATCAAGGAGGGTTTTGCCTTTACCAGACATTCCACATAAGTATCGCTCATCTCATTTCCCTTTCCTTTATTTCGGTTTTCCTCTATCATAAACTATCTGACCGCAACTTTCAAGCAGACTTTCCAAAATATCTGCTTTTATTCACAATTTGCCGCCTCCTCATAACCGGCAGCAAATACTTCTTGGTTTACTCCAGGACTTTCGAGTCTCCAGGGTAAAAAATCCCGGAAAACATTGCCGTATTGCTCAATGAAATCCGGGATTTTCTTATCTTTCTTCTTTTTTTAAAATTTCAATATATCTTGCCAGCGCATCCTGCCAGGATGGAAGCTTTTCAAAGCCCATCTCTGTCAGCTTATCGTTATTCATGCGGCTGTTGGCAGGACGTTTGGCCTTTGCACCGTATTCCGCAGTGGTTACAGGTACAACATTCACCGGCACCCCTGCCTCCGCAAAAATTGCGCGGGCAAATTCATACCAGGAGCAGATTCCTTCATTTGTGGCATGGTAAATGCCGTATTTGTCGGTCTGCACCAGATCCGCCAGTAATCTGGCCAGATCATAGGTATAAGTGGGCGAACCATACTGGTCATTCACTACACGAATGGTATCATGATTCTGAGCAAGCCTCAGCATGGTTCTGACAAAATTTTTGCCATTGATGCCGAAGGCCCAGGCAATGCGGACAATAAAATATTTATCCAGAATATTTCTGACCGCAAGTTCTCCTTCATATTTAGTCTGTCCATACACGCTCTGAGGGGCACAGGCATCCTCCGGCTTCCAGTAATGGGATCCCTCACCGCTGAACACATAATCTGTACTGATCTGTACCATTTTAATATCCAACGCTTTACAGATATTTGCAATATTCCGCGGTCCGTCCACATTTACCTTCCGACAGAGCTCCTCGTTTTCCTCGGCTGCATCCACCGCTGTATATGCGGCACAATGAATCACCGCGTCCGGAGCACACTCTCTGATGACTCTGTCCACGCTTTCCGCATCGGTGATATCCATCTCCTGAATATCCACTCCGACTGCCGGAATTCCGCGCTTTTCCAGTTCATTCACCACATCATGACCAAGCTGGCCATTCACTCCTGTCACTAGAATCTTCATAAATAAATCTCCAATTCAGCTTATCATAACCTTTCAGCCGAGCCGCAGAGGGATGAACGGCCATTCGGCCGTTCTCTGCCACAAGCATGTGCATATTATACCATGTGCACAGCCCGCACATGCTATGGATGGCCATTCGGCCGTTTTCTGCCACAAGCATGTGCATATTATACCATGTGCACAGCCCGCACATGCTATGGATGGCCATTCGGC
>CAJUQT010000018.1 GCA_910588225.1 uncultured Acetatifactor sp. | reverse complement strand
TGAGCCATTTTGATAAAATTTAACGCTTGCTGAACTGCGGAGCGCGACGAGCCGCCTTGAGGCCGTATTTCTTTCTCTCCTTCATACGAGGGTCTCTGGTCAGGAATCCCTCCTTCTTCAGAACGGGTCTGTATTCCGCATCTGCCTGAAGCAGCGCTCTTGCAATTCCGTGTCTGATGGCACCTGCCTGGCCTGTATAACCGCCGCCACGCACGTTTACCAGCACATCGAATTTATCCGTGGTTCCGGTAGCAGCAAAAGGCTGACGAACGATAACCTTCAGTGTCTCCAGACCAAAATACTCGTCCATACTTCTCTTATTAATTACAACATCGCCTTTTCCGGGTGTCAGATACACTCTTGCGATGGATTTCTTTCTTCTGCCTGTGCCATAATATCTTTCAGACTTAGCCATGATTTTCTTTTATCCTCCTATCCCTTAGAATGTCAGTACTTCAGGCTTCTGAGCCTCATGCTTATGCTCGGGCCCTGCATATACATACAGCTTCTTGTACATCTGCCTTCCTAAAGGTCCTTTGGGAAGCATTCCCTTAACAGCAAGCTCAATCACCTGCTCGGGCTTCTTGTTCATCTTTTCCTTCAGGGTGACTTCCTTCAGTCCGCCCACATAACCGGAATGATGATAATATACCTTCTGATCAAGTTTTTTGCCTGTCACGCTGATCTTTTCCGCATTAATTACAATTACATAATCTCCCATATCAAGGTGAGGAGTGAAGACGGGCTTATTCTTTCCCCTTAAAATCTTCGCAACCTCTGAGGCAAGGCGACCCAAAGTCATACCCGTAGCGTCTACTACATACCATTTTCTATCGATTGTAGCTGGACTAGCCATAAATGTTTTCATTATGTTCCCTCCGTATTGCATTTTCCTTGAGTCAGTTTCAGCAGACTCCCTCCGGTTCCGTCTCCATCATGTTCTGCAGATGTCCGGCTGCTTTCCATGCTTTCCCCGAAACACTTTTCTCTATTTCAAATGCTCCGCCGGGGCTTTGGCAGGGCATTTCGAAACTTTGTCACACTTATATATTCTACTATAGGGGTTCTTGTATGTCAATGACTTTTTCCGGAAAAATTCGGAAAAATCAAGCCATCCATACCAGTTCATACAGGACACTGAACTGTTACGCCATCCATTCATACTTGATCAGCATCAGCCCATGCGCCGGTGCGGTGGGTCCGGCCGCACTGCGCCTCCTTGCCGCCAGAATCTCCGGCATGGACTCCGGTTCCCGCTTTCCCTGTCCCACTTCAATCAGCGTCCCCGCAATAATCCTCACCATATTGTACAGGAATCCATTCCCGCACACACGAATCACCAGATCCGTTCCCTGCTCTTCCACCCAGAGACTGTAAATTGTCCGGATTGTACTCTCCACCTGCGCTCCGGTCTGGCAAAAGCTCTTAAAGTCATGCTCTCCTTCCAGATAGGCAGCCGCCTCTCTCATCCTACTGACATCCAGCGCATGGTAAGTAAAATAGGAATACAGACGTTTTACCGGCATGGGGAATTCTGCTCTGTAAATTCTGTACTCATATGTTTTACGGCTCTCGCAATGTCTGGGATGCCAGTCTGCGGGAACTTCCTCCGATTTCTGCACACGAATATCCTTCGGCAGCTTCTGGTTCAGTGCGTAGGAAATCTTCCGCGCCGGCATACGGCTCCGGGTGTCAAACACAGCCACATTTCCCATGGCATGTACACCGGCGTCCGTACGGCTTCCTCCAATCACCTGAATCGGTTCCTCCAGAAGTTCGCTCAAATTCCTGTTCAGCTCTTCCTCAATCGTAATTCCATTGTTCTGTTGCTGCCATCCATGATAATTCGTTCCGTCATACGCAACCGTCATACGGATACGTTTCTTCATAGCAGGAACAGCTTCCATTTCCGTATTTGTATGAATATCCATATCGTCTCCGTATAAGCCTTTTCCCTTTCTGACGATGCATATCCGGAAAAGGCGATATTTTCTCATTAATTATAGTTCCCAAAGTAATTTCCTTTATTTCTTTCCTTTTCATGCATTGTGATACAGCCCAATACATGGAATTCATTGCAGTAAATCAATACCCTGTCGCCATTCCAATCAGCCTGCTCAACACGATGCCCGAAACCAGATAAAGGCAAATGCACAGGTATGCCACTCTGTCTCTTTTTCCATATATCAACGGTTTCATTTTCGTTCTTCCTTCTCCGCCCCGATAGCATCTGGCCTCCATAGCCATGGCCAGATCATTGGCCCTGCGGAATGCGGAGATAAACAGCGGCACCAACAGCGGCACCAGCGCTTTTGCACGCTGAACCACATTCCCGCTGTCAAAATCAGCTCCCCTGGCAATCTGCGCCTTCATAATTTTATCCGTCTCCTCCATCAAAATCGGGATAAACCGAAGCGCAATGGACATAATCATGGCCACCTCATGGACAGGCACACGAAATACTTTCAGCGGCTTCATCATTTTCTCCATGCCATCCGTCAGATTATTGGGTGTCGTGGTCAAAGTCATGACAGAAGAGCCGATAATCAACAGTGTCAGCCGCACTGCCATAGTCACCGCCATCCTGACTCCCTCCGCAGTGATGGTCAGTTTCCAGAAGGACACCAGCTCCCTGCCCGGTGTCAGAAACAGATTGAATCCCACCGTAATCAACAGCAGAAAGAAGATTGCCCTCATTCCCTTTACCATAAATTTAAAAGGCACATGGGAAAGGCGAATCACAATCCCCAGAAACGCTGCGGCAATCACATACCCCAGATAAGAGCCAAATAGAAAAAGTGAAATGATATACAGCAGCGTCCCTCCCAGCTTCACTCTGGGGTCAAGCTTATGGATTATCGATTCCGTCTGATAATATTGTCCCAATGTAATGTCTCTCAGCATATTGCCCCCTGTTATCATTCTTCCATCATAATTGCTTCGCATATGGTTTCAGCAGCTTCTCTGATAGTAGTCGCTTCTGTATTCACCTGAAATCCCCTCTCCTTCAGCTCATGGAGAATATATGTCACCTGCGGTGCGGCCAGTCCCACCGCTTCCAGTTCCCTATAGCATGCAAAAACTTTTTTCGGCACATCATCATACATGACTTTTCCCTTATTCATAACAATGATCCTGTCCACATATTCCGCCACATCTTCCATACTGTGGGATACCAGCAAAATAGTCATTCCCGTATCCGTCTGAAGCTTCCTGATCTGGTCCAGAATTTCCTTTCGTCCTTTCGGATCCAGTCCCGCGGTGGGTTCATCCAGAATCAGGATCTCAGGCTCCATCGCCAGCACACCGGCAATGGCAACCCTTCTCTTCTGGCCGCCTGAAATCTCAAAAGGGGACTGATAATACAGCTCTTCCGAAAGCCCCACGCTGCGCAGTGCCGCAAATGCTCTGAGCTCCGCTTCCTTTTTTTCCAGACCCAGATTCTTCGGTCCAAAACACACATCGCTGAATACATCTATCTCAAACAGCTGATGCTCGGGATACTGAAATACCAGCCCCACTTTGCTGCGCAGATTTTTCAGCTTGTAATCCCTGTCATATATATCCTGACCATTAAAATAGATGCGGCCGGAAGTCGCCTGCAGCAAGCCGTTCATATGCTGAACCAGTGTGGATTTCCCGGAGCCCGTATGCCCAATGATTCCCACAAACTGTCCGTCGGGAATCTGAAGGCTCACATCATCCAGAGCTCTCACTTCCAGTGGTGTACCTTCCCCATATACATAGCTGACATGATCTAAGATAATAGACATATCTACCTCCCTGAATTCTTCTGTCTGAGCCTTTCACATGCATCCGCAAGTTCCCCGGCCGTCAGAATGCCATCCGGCAAATCCAGGCCTCTCCTGCGAAGTTCATAAGAAAGCAATGTAACCTGGGGCACATCCAGCCGAAGCTCCTGCAGCTTTTCCACCTGCGAGAAAATCTCTCTGGGTGTCCCCTCCATTGCAACCTGACCGCCGTCCATAATGAAAACTCTGTCGGCATGAATGATTTCTTCCATGTAGTGGGTAATCAAAATCACCGTGATCTCCTCTACCTGGTTCAGACCGCGAATGGCCCGGATCACTTCCCTGCGCCCCTTAGGGTCCAGCATGGCCGTAGGTTCATCCAGCACAATACATTTAGGATGCATGGCCAGCACTCCCGCAATGGAAACTCTCTGCTTCTGACCTCCGGAAAGTTTGTTGGGAGAATGTTTACGATACTCATACATTCCTACCGCTTTCAGACTCTCTTCTACCCGCTCCCAGATTTCTGCGGTGGGAATTCCCATATTTTCCGGCCCGAACCCCACATCTTCCTCCACAACCTGACCGATAATCTGATTGTCCGGATTCTGAAATACCATGCCCGCAGTCCGGCGTATATCCCAGATCTGCTCTTCCTCCGAAGTATCCATCCCGTCCACCCAGACTGTTCCTTCGGTGGGATTCAAAATGGCATTTATATGTTTGGCGAGGGTGGACTTACCGGAACCGTTATGTCCCAGAATGGCGATAAATTCACCTGGCACAATATCAAGGTTCACATGGTCCACGGCTGTGGTAATCCCCTCCACGTTCCCTTCTTCATCACGTCTGATATATTCATATACTAAATCTTGAGTTCTTACAATTCCCATTTGTTTTCCTTTAAACTCCGACTTTATTTTACAGCTTCCTGCCGCACTGTCCCAGATCCACAGAATGTCCATAATCCATAATATACGTGAGCAATTCAGTTAAAATACATATTATCTGACAGTTCAGTACCCTGTCAGTAAAATTACCAAATTGTTGCAATTACCTTTCCCCATAACAGTCTCTGATTTACAAAAAACCTCCGCTGTGATATTCTAAATATATCTCGGGTTTTATGTAGAAACGCATAAAAATACTTTTTCGGAGCTGGCTGTGAAAAATAGCCTAAGTGCGACATTTGACTATGATTTACATCCTCTCTGTAAGTCCTGTAATACCTGTATAAAACATCTGAGTGCTGTTTAGCTTTTCATTGAAAGGAATCTGTTATGGATAGAAATAAAATCATCAAAATGGTCATTATACTGGCTGCTATCGTTGTTCTGGCCGGCAGTCTCTCCAAAGTCATGAGACGGAATTCCATGAGCCTGACAGAATATGCAAAGCTCAATAATCTGTCGGTTGAAAGTTCGTCTGACTCTGCTCAGGAATCCTCCTCTGACCAGACGGGTACTTCTCCCACAACCTCTTTTGACAGCCGCACGGGCGAGTCTTCCTCCCGCCCGGAAAATGACACGCTGATCCCGGAAGAAAGGGAAGATGATACTGCCCCTACACTGCTGACCGGAGCCTCTCTGAACGGCAATACACAGCTGGAAGAACGGCATACCGTAGCGGAAGGCTTTTATTATGAACCCCTTTCCGATAATCTCTGCCGCTATATGACAGGGATTTCTTATCCCGCTGCAGCAGAAGGGGAAGACCAACCGCCGGAAATCACTTTTGAAGAGCTCCGCTATGTTCATATCCTGCACTATGACTTTGAAGGAAACCCTACGGAAGGAGAGCTGATCTGCAACGAATTTATCGCTCAGGATCTGACAGAGATCTTCCAGGAGCTCTACCGCAATGAATACCAGCTGGAAAAAGTACTGCTGATCGATGAATACGACGGTGATGACACTGCCTCCATGGAGGACAACAATAGCTCCTGCTTTAATTATCGTCCTGTGGAGGGAAGCACACATCTGTCAAAACATGCTTTCGGCCTGGCTGTGGATATCAATCCGCTCTACAATCCTTATATCACTTATAAAGACGGCTCAGAGAATATTTTACCTGTGTCGGCCGCGGATTATGCCGATCGCTCTGTAAACTTTCCCTATAAGATTGACGAAGATGATCTGTGCTATAAACTGTTTATCCAGCATGGCTTTACCTGGGGCGGCAACTGGAACAATGTAAAAGATTACCAGCATTTCCAGAAGGTGCCATAATCATCTGTCTGCCTCCCCCGCGCCAGCCCAGGCTATATCTTTATTTCTGTCCATTTCCCCTGACGAAAACGAATGCTGGCCAGGATAAATCGGGAAAGCTGATCTGCGATAACTCCGAACCAGATCCCTGTAATTCCCATGTTCAGTATGTAACCAAAGAAGTAAGACCCTAAAGTTCTCATAATGGTAACGCTGACCGTGGAGGCAATGGCAGTATAAAGGGTATCCCCTGCCCCTCGGAGGCATCCCATGTAGATAACCTGCGCAATCTGCAGAATTACCACAAAAATGATTACATGCATAATGCTGACACCAATGCCGACAATCTCCTCTTCTTCAAAAAATAATCTCATCAGCGCTCCCGCCCCACAGTAATATGTCACTGCGAGAATAACCGAGATCACTCCGCCTATCATACGACATGTCCTTCCATATTGCTTTGCCTGTTCAGGCTGCTTTGCCCCCAGACTGTATCCAATCAGAGCTACTGCCGTCGCCTGAAGGCCGTCACCAAAGGAAAAGGACAACCCCATAATATTCATTCCCACCTGATGGGCTGCCATGGCGGAGGTTCCCTGATCGGCTGCCATTATAGCCGTTAGCATAAAGCCGATTCGCATCAGTACCTGTTCCGCAAATACACTGTAGCCCACCTTGATGATATTCTTCAATGCCTCCAGAGAAGGCCTTACTTTTTTCTTTAAAATATACGGTATACTGATAAAACTATCTTCCTTCCAGACAGAGATTACACTCATAATACTGGATACCACTGTTCCCAGAACGGTGGCCAGGGCCGCTCCCCGAATTCCCAGAGCAGGAAATCCAAAATGCCCCTGGATCAAAAGATAATTGAATATGATGTTCACTGTGTTTGACACCAGATTGGTACGCATGGTGATTCGGGTGTTGCCCGCACCTCTCTGGGCAGAATTGACACCCATCTGAATGACGTTAAAAATCATACCTCCCATGATAATCCGAAAATAAAGCACCGCACTGTCATGGGTCAGTTCTTCTGAGCCACACAGGCGAATAATGGAGTCTGCAAAAACCACCAGAAGAATACTCAGTATTATCGATGCTGCCACGATAAAAATCAGAAATGTGGCAAATATCTGATTCGCTTCTCTCTTTTTCCCTTCCCCGTTCCGTCGGGCAACCAGTGCCGAAATTGCCACATTAGCCGCGATAAACAGCGCAAGTCCCAGAAACTTGGGCTGTGTCGTCAATCCCACCGCAGCCACGGCGTGATAGCCCAGCGAGCTGACCATCAGGGAATCCACAAGTCCCGCAAATGCCGCAAAAAATGATTCCAGCATCGCCGGCCATGCCATATTCAAAGTCTTACTGATATCTTCTTTCTTATATTGAAACATATCCATTCACCTGTTCCGGTTCAGTATATTACCGTTTGCGTTCCGTAACATACGAGCATATTTTATGTTGTGAAAAACGGAACCAATGCTTTCGCATTGGCCCCGTCTCTTACCTTACACCAACTCCAGAATCACTTCCATAGCCGCGTCGCCCTTACGGGGACCGATCTTGACAATTCTGGTATAACCGCCGTTGCGGTCTGCATACTTGGGTCCGTATTCGTCAAAAAGCTTCGCAACCAGATCGACTTCTTTTGTATTTCTCTTCCGACCAGCTGCCTCCTGAGGAACAGAAACAACAGGATACAGCACTCTCAGAATCTGACGTCTTACATGCATACGGGAAGGCATATCCTTTTTGATTTCCTTTTCCACATTTTCGAATTTGGTAACCTTCTTGCCGTCCACTACTTCCTTTACACGCTTTCCGTCCTTATCTTTCATGGGGACTTTGGCTGTAACCTTTACAAGCTCAAAATTGTCTCTCTCTTTCGTGGCCATTGCAATCAGTCCTTCTGCAATCTTCCGCACTTCCTTGGCTCTCGCCTCGGTCGTCACAATTTTTCCGTGCTGCAGCAATGCAGTCACCTGATTTCTCAACAGAGCTTTTCTCTGTGAAGAAGTTCTGCCGAGCTTTCTGTACTTTGCCATAATCTTATTCCTTTCTCCATTCATGGTACATCCGGCCACGCTCTTTGGTCTTACTTACCGAATGCATACTTTTTCCATTTAGAGTCAAACCGCTGCCGCACTCATCGGATTTATCGTCAGCGGATAATCTTCTATTCTTCACTGGGATTCAGCTGTAATCCCAACTCCTTCAGCTTTGCCAGAACCTCCTCCAGAGACTTGCGTCCAAGATTACGGACCTTCATCATATCCTCGGAAGTCCGGTTGCACAGTTCCTCTACCGTATTGATTCCAGCTCGCTTCAGACAGTTGTAAGAACGAACGGAAAGTTCCAGTTCATCGATACTCATCTCAAGAACCTTCTCTCTCTCATCATCTTCCTTCTCCACCATAACTTCCGCTGTCTTTGCATTCTCAGACAAATCAATGAAGAGATTCAGATGTTCGCTCAATACCTTTGCCGCCAGACTTACCGCCTCGTCAGGAACCAGCGTACCGTTGGTAAATACGTCCAGTGTCAGCTTATCATAATCTGTAATCTGGCCCACACGTGTATTCTCAACCGACACGTTGACCCTTTCCACAGGTGTATATATGGAATCAATCGCGATCACACCAATCGGTAAATCCTCGTGTTTGTTCTTATCGGCGCTTACATATCCGCGGCCTCTGGTAATGGTAAGCTCAATATAGAGTTTCGTATCCTTACCGCTCAATGTAGCGATTACCAAATCCGGATTCAGAATCTCTATATCCTGATCAGCCTGAATATCGGAAGCATGTACAATGCCCTCGCCTTCATACTCAATGTAGGCGGTTTTCGCTTCATTTGTCTCGCTGCTGTTCTTAATGGCAAGACTCTTGAGATTCATGATAATTTCAGTCATATCTTCCTTTACTCCAGGAATCGCACTGAACTCATGCAGAACACCCTCCACCTTAATCTGACTTACAGCTGCTCCGGGCAGAGAAGAGAGCATAATTCTTCTCAGAGAGTTACCGAGGGTGATGCCATAGCCTCTCTCCAAAGGCTCAACCACAAATCTGCCATACTTCTTGTCTTCTGAAATTTCAGCGACCTCAATATTAGGTCTCTCAAAATCAAACACTCGAATACCCTCCTTTTTCATGTTATTCCTGACAACGAAAAACGCAGAGCGCCCTTCATTGTATTTAGACACAAGCACTCCGAAGCCATATTCCTTCGGAAAATCGGAAGAAATATGACCTCAGAGGCCAGCAGGGCTTACTTGGAGTACAACTCGACAATAAGCATTTCGTCCACAGGGACATCTATCATTTCCCTGGTGGGGAGATTTTTGATGCTTCCTTTTAAATTTTCAATATCGGCATCCATCCATTCAGGTACAAGTCTGCCGCCGGTTATCTCGACGATATCCTTATATCTCTGCAGGGACCTTGCTTTTTCGGTGATTTCAATCACATCGCCGGCTTTAATCAGGTAAGAGGGAATATTCACCGGTTTGCCATTCACCAACACATGCTTATGTCCTACAACCTGCCTTGCTTCTCTTCTGGTTCTGGCAAATCCCATTCTGAACACTACATTATCAAGTCTTCTCTCCAGCATGATCATCAGGTTTTCACCTGTCATTCCCTTCATCCTGTCCGCCTTGCTGTAATAATTCCGGAAAGGCTTCTCCAGAACACCATAGATAAATTTTGCCTTCTGCTTTTCACGAAGCTGCAGTCCATACTCACTTACTTTTTTGCCTGCTCTGGTATTCTGTCTTTTAGACTTCTTGTCATATCCCAGATAAGAAGGCTCCAAGCCCAAAGCTCTGCATCTCTTCAATACGGGTACGCGATTTACTGCCATTTCTGATATCCTTTCTTCCTGTCTGTTTACAGTACCTCTCCGGCACCTTCCTCCAGCTTATTTCAAATACACCTTAGAAAATCTTTTAAGCGTTAGACACGACGTCTCTTGGGCGGGCGGCATCCATTATGAGGAACAGGAGTCACGTCACGGATGCTGACAACCTCCAAACCACATGCGGAAAGTGCCCTGATCGCGGCTTCACGCCCTGAACCGGGTCCCTTTACAAACACATCCACAGATTTCAGGCCATGGATAAGAGCAGCCTTCGTAGCTGTCTCTGCCGCCATCTGTGCAGCATATGGAGTAGATTTCCTTGAACCTCTAAATCCCAGACCACCGGCACTTGCCCAGCTGAGTGCATTACCCTCGGTATCCGTCAATGTAACAATCGTGTTGTTAAAAGAAGACTGGATATGTGCCTGTCCGCGTTCAACGTTTTTCTTAACGCGCTTTTTTGTTACTTTTTTTGCAACCTGTTTCGCCATTTTTAAACTAACCTACTTTCTCATCTTTTTGCAGTTACTTTTTCTTGTTGGCCACGGTTCTCTTGGGGCCCTTGCGTGTTCTCGCATTATTCTTCGTATTCTGACCGCGAACGGGCAGCCCCTTACGATGACGAATTCCGCGGTAGCAGCCGATTTCCTGAAGTCTCTTGATATTCAAAGCAACTTCACGTCTCAGATCACCTTCTACAGTCACGCCAAGTTTCTCGATGGCTTCCGAAATCCTTTTTACCTCGTCGTCGGTAACATTTCTGACCCTGGTATCGGGATTCACACCTGCCTCTGTCAGAATTTTGTTAGAGGTGGTCCTGCCGATTCCGTAAATATAGGTCAAGCCGATTTCAATTCGTTTCTCTCTGGGTAAGTCTACACCTGCGATACGAGCCATTTACATTTCCTCCATTTTTTACTAATTGATTGGGGCCTTCACCCAACCGGACACTCATCTGAATCCCATCCGATCTTTCCAAAACGCATAAAATGACAGTTACGCCATGAGAAATGTGCCTGCACATTTCTCACAGACGAAACATAGATTTTCTTAAATCATATCCTTTACGATTTTAGAAAATCTTTTCGTCCTGGTATCAAGAAGTATCTCCTGTAAGCTCTATCCCAGTTCTATGATAATCAGTACAGGCAGACGTTCTGTCTCCTCCACTGGTTCAGCCGCACATATAAACCGGACAAGAACTCACTAAACCTGCCTTGTCTCTTAAAAAGACAGCCGCAGGAGGTGATTATCCCTGTCTCTGCTTGTGTTTCGGATTCTCGCAGATTACTCTGATGCGTCCTTTTCTCTTAATGATCTTGCACTTTTCGCACATTGGCTTTACTGATGATCTAACCTTCACGTTAAACCCTCCTTTCAAAAAAGACCATTTTATATTGTAACATAAGGTTCTCCTGTTGGCAACCCTTTTTTCCAATTATTCTCTTCTTATTTATCTCTCCAGATGATACGTCCCTTGCTGAGATCGTAGGGTGAAAGCTCCAGTGTCACTCTGTCGCCGGGAAGAATCCTGATAAAGTTCTGGCGAAGTTTACCGCTGATGTGCGCCAGTACTCTATGCCCGTTTTCCAGTTCAACCTGAAACATTGTGTTAGGAAGTTTCTCCACAACAGTACCTTCAATTTCAATTACATCACTTTTAGACATATATTTCCTCCATTTTACCTATTCGCAACTGTTCCTCCGTCTCTGGGGACGGCCGCAGTATTTCCATACTGCCTTAAGGCATACCTGATTTCCTCCGCATATACTTTTTCCTTTTTCTGAAGCCTGTGAATCAATTTCTCATCCACAAAGCTGTCAATAGGCTGTATATGTTTTCTCCGCTTTTTTTTCGGTCTGTCAGGCGGCTTCAGGCGTCCGTCGCACAGATATACAAAATCGCCCTCCTCCGCTATAATCACATAGAGTGTATCCTTGTCATGTCCTGCTCTTGATGTCACCAGCTGCCCTGTCATCTTCCCTTTCGTCCCCCTAATACAAAGTCAAAATTTCAGGTTCCCCTTCCGTAATCAGAATAGTGTTCTCATAATGTGCCGACAAAGAACCGTCTTCTGTCACCACAGTCCAGTTGTCATCCAGCCACTCCACATCCGCTCTTCCCATATTGATCATGGGTTCAATCGCCAGTGTCATTCCCGGCCGAAGTCTGGGACCTCTCTTAATCTGTGCAAAATTGGGAATCTGTGGATCCTCGTGGAGTTTTGTTCCCACTCCGTGCCCTACCAGTTCCCGCACAATTCCATAGCCGTAAGGTTTGACATAAGCAGCAATTGCATTGGAAATATCATACAGATAATTTCCGGCTTTTGCCTTTTTTATACCTGCAAAAAAGCTTTCTCTTGTCACATCAATGAGCTGCCGTGCCTCAGGACTGATCTTCCCTACTCCATGCGTTCTGGCCTGGTCGGAATGGTATCCCTTGTAAATCATCCCTGCGTCCAGACTGACAATGTCACCTTCCTGCAGGATACGGCGCTTATTGGGAATGCCATGTACGACTTCATCGTTTACGGACACACATATACTTGCCGGAAATCCGTTATAATGAAGGAAATTGGGGATTCCTCCCAGCTTACGAATCAGAGTATCTCCCTTTATATCGATTTCCCTGGTCGATATCCCCGGTCGTATATATTCCTCCAGCTCTTTATGTACAATACCCAGTAATCTGCAGGATTCACGAATCAGTTCAATCTGTTTTTCTGTCTTGATTATAATTGCCATGATAAAATATCTTCCTATGCTAATATGTCCGTGATTGCCTGAAATACATCCTGCATGCTCATTGTTCCGTCTACAGTACGGAGAATTCCTTTTTTAGTATAATAGTCAATCAATGGCTGTGTCTGATCATGATATACCTTCAGGCGATTCAGAACAGTCTCCGGCTTATCATCCTCCCGAAGCACCAGCTCACTGCCGCAGCTGTCACACACACCTTCCTGCCTGGACGGAACATGTTCAATATGATAAGTAGCTCCGCATTTTATGCAGGCACGTCTGCCGGACATTCTCTTCACAATGCTCTCGTCCGGTACATCCACATTCACTGCATAATCAATCTTTTCATTCAGCTTCTCCAGTGCCTCATCCAGCACTTCCGCCTGGGGTATGGTCCTGGGAAAACCATCCAGCACATAGCCCTTTCCACAATCCTCCTGTGCTACTCTGTCCAGCAGGATTTTCACTGTCAGTTCATCCGGCACAAGCAGTCCCTTATCCATATACTGCTTCGCCTCTTTTCCCAGCTCCGTACCATTTTTAATGTTGGCACGGAAAATATCCCCTGTTGACACATGAGGAATACCATACTTCTCAGCAATCATAATGGCCTGTGTGCCCTTGCCGGCACCAGGCGCGCCCAACATAATAATTTTCATTTCTTTTCATCTCCACAAACCGTCTTGCTCCGGATTCGGCTTCTGTCAAAATCCGGCTTACGGCTTTCCACTGCCATCAAATAATGTGCGGATATCACAGGAGCTTTCCCGAATTACGGGAAAGCTCCTCCTGTACCCTTCACAGTTTCAGGTCCACGGCACCTGCTGCGGACGAAATCCTTATTTCTCCAGGAAGCCCTTGTAATTACGGACGAGCATCTGTGATTCCACCTGCTTCATTGTCTCAAGCACCACACTGACAATAATGATAAGACTGGTGCCGCCAAAGGACACATTGGCATTGAACACGCCGCTGAAGAAATACGGCAGTATCGCGATAATTGTCAGACCTATGGCCCCGATAAACACGATATAATTGAGCACTTTATTCAGATAATCACTGGTGGGCTTTCCAGGTCTGATTCCCGGAATAAATCCGCCCTGTTTCTTCATATTATCTGCTATCATAAGCGGGTTGAAAGTGATAGAGGTATAAAAATAAGCAAAGAGAACAATCAACACAATATAAACCAGCAGACCAACCGTATATTTCAGCTGTTCCGGTCTACACCAGTAATTGGAATTCATATACTTTAAAATTTCGCCCCACACTCCTGTGCCCGAATATCCTGTAAAAGAAGAAATGATAATAGGCAGCTGCAGCAAAGACTGCGCAAAAATAACGGGAATAACACCTGCCGTATTCACCTTCAGCGGAATATTGGAGGTCTGTCCTCCTACCATCTTCCTGCCCTGCACTTTATTGGCATACTGTACGGGAATTCGTCGGACACCGTCATTCAGGATAATAACCAGCAATACCATGGCAACAATCACGGCAAAAATAATTACCACTGCCAGAACCGCCGTGGCGGGTGCCTTTCCAAACACAAACTGCTGAAACAAATTGCCCAAATCTTCGGGAAGTCTTGAGATAATGTTAATCACAAGGACTATGGAAATACCGTTTCCAATGCCTCTCTCCGTAATTCGCTCACCTACCCACATCAAAAATGCACTGCCGGCAGTAAGCGTCGCCACAGCACAGGTGATGCTCAGAGCTCTTTCCCCTGTACTCATCACAAGATAATCTGTCAGATAACCCTGTCTGCCAAATGCGATTGCCATCGCGGTAGACTGAATCAGTGCAAGTCCTATTGTCACATATCTGGTAATGGAAGCGATTTTCTTCCTCCCATCCTCACCATCTCGCTGCATCTCTTCCAGTTTGGGAATGGCAATTGTCAGCAGCTGCATAATAATGGAGGAAGTAATATAAGGACTGATGTTCAGCGCCAAAATGGACATATTGATAAACGAACCACCTGTAATCGCATCAAAGAAGCTGAATGCACCATCTGACTGAGCATCAAACCAGCTCTTAAAATATTCACCGTTTACACCCGGCACAGGCAGCTGTGATCCAATTCGAATCACAATCAGCATGGCCAGGGTAAAAAGGATCTTATCTCTCAGATCTTTAATTTTGAATGCGTTTTTCAGTGTTGTAAACATTACATCACCTCTGCTGTTCCACCAAGTGCCTCAATTTTTTCCTTTGCAGATGCACTGAATGCATCTACTCTTACATTGAGCTTTTTGGTAAGTTCTCCATTTCCGAGTATCTTTACTCCGTCTCTGGAATTTTTGATAATACCAGCTTCAATAAGTGCATTTACATCCACGGTCGCACCTTCTTCAAAACGCTCCAGAACATTTATATTGACAGCAACGATATCCTTTGAGTTCCTGTTGGTAAACCCTCTCTTAGGGATTCGTCTGTACAAAGGCATCTGGCCGCCTTCAAAACCGATTCTGGGTGCTCCAGAACGTGCTTTCTGGCCCTTGTGTCCCTTACCGGCAGTCTTGCCGTTTCCGGAGGCATGCCCGCGGCCTCTCCTGAAATTATTGCTGTGCTTGGAACCCTCTGCAGGTCTTAAATTGGATAATTCCATTTCTAACACCTCCTTTTCAATTATACTTCTTCTACTTTTAGCAAATGGCTAACCAGCCGGATCTGTCCTCTTGTGGCGTCATTGTCAGGAAGTATTACGGACCTGCCCAGCTTGCGGAGTCCCATAGATTCGACAATTGCCCTGTTCTTCGGTACCGCGCCGATGGTAGACTTCACCAGAGTAATCTTTAACTTTTTATCTTCCATTACTATTCTCCTTTCAAAGCTGCTGCAAATACGGAAAGCTCTTATGCCAGAACTTCCTCAACGGATTTGCCGCGGCTCTTTGCTACTTCCTCCGGGGATTTCAGCTGACTTAAACCAGTAATGGTTGCCAGAACCACATTCTGCTTGTTGTTCGAACCAAGAGACTTGGTACGAATGTTCTTGATGCCCGCAAGCTCACATACCACACGGGCAGGGCCGCCTGCGATGATACCTGTACCATCCGGAGCCTTCTTCAACAGAACGTTTGCAGAACCGTATTTACCGATAAAATCATGTGTAATGGAATTATTTTCATCCAATGCAATTTCCACAATGTGTTTCATTGCATCTTCTTTTCCCTTACGAATGGCTTCAGGAATTTCTACTGCTTTGCCAAGCCCGGCGCCTACATGACCATTCCCATCGCCTACAACCACCAGCGCAGTAAAACGCATGTTACGTCCGCCCTTTACGGTTTTAGTTACACGCTTGATGGTTACAACCTTATCAGTCAATTCAAACTGGCTTGCATCTATGATTGTGTGTTTCATGGTGTGTATTCCTCTTCCTTTCCTAGAATTCCAGGCCAGCTTCTCTGGCTGCGTCAGCTAATGCTGCAACTTTACCCTGATATATATAGCCGCCTCTGTCGAAGACAACTTTGGTGATACCCTTTTCTACTGCTCTCTTGCCAATTACAGTGCCCAGGTATGCTGCCGCATCAACGTCATTGGTTTTCGTAAGCTCTTCCCTGATCGGCTTTTCCAGGGTGGAAGCGGATACTAATGTATTCCCAACAGTATCATCGATAATTTGAGCATACATATGATTATTGCTTCTGAAAACTGCCAGGCGGGGCCTTTCGGCAGTGCCACTGAAGCGGTTACGAATTCTCATGTGCTTTTTCGCACGTACTTCTTTTCTTGATTTCTTGTTAACCATCTTCATACTCTCCTTATCTGTTATTTCTTACCGGTCTTACCAACTTTACGTCTGATCGTCTCATCGGCATACTTGATACCCTTGCCCTTATAAGGTTCAGGTCTCCTCTTGTCTCTGATTTCAGCAGCGAATTGGCCAACTTTTTCTTTGTCAATCCCCTTGACAATGATTACGTTCTGACCTTCCACAACGGTCTCAATGCCTGCGGGATCTTCCATTTCCACAGGATGAGAATAGCCCAGACTCAGGGTCAGCTTCTTGCCGGCCTTAGCCGCTCTGTAACCCACACCGTTTACCTCCAGCTTCTTCTCATAGCCTGCGGTAACGCCTGTTACCATATTGTTGATAAGGGTTCTGGTCAGACCATGCAATGATCTCATCTTCTTCAGATCATTGGGTCTGTTAACCACTATCTGCGCACCCTCCATCTTGATTTCCATCTCGGCGGGTAAGACTCTCTCCAGAGTCCCCTTGGGACCTTTGACGGTCACTTTATTATTTTCTGCAATCTCCACAGTAACACCTGCGGGAACCGCGATTGGCATTCTACCTATACGTGACATGCCCGTACCTCCTGTATTTTGTAAATGAAACCTGATACTGCCGCGAGAATCCTCTCTTTGGATTCTCGCTGACATGATATAGTATTTCTTAGGCTTTGTACTTTAAAGCCTTAGAAATACTTCATGTCATTTTACCAGACAAACGCCAGAACCTCGCCGCCAACCTGCAGTTCGCGGGCCTTCTTATCCGTGACAACTCCCTGGTTGGTGGAAATAATGGCAACTCCCAGACCGCCGAGCACTCTGGGCAGCTCATCCTTTCCGGCATATACCCGAAGACCGGGTTTGGAAATTCTCTTGATACCGGAAATAATCTTCTCGCTCTTGTCACCACCGTACTTCAGTGTTATATGAATGGCTTTGAAATTGCCATCGTCAATCAAATCATATTTGCTGATATAACCCTCATCCAGAAGGATCTGTGCAATTGCCAGCTTCATTTTGGAAGCAGGGATATCCACTGTATCATGCTTGGCAGAATTTGCGTTACGGATTCTTGTAAGCATATCTGCAATAGGATCACTCATTGTCATTGTTTTTTCCTCCTTCCTACCAGCTTGCCTTCTTGACACCGGGGATCTGTCCCTTATAGGCCAGTTCGCGGAAGCAAACTCTGCAAATGCCATATTTTCTCAGATAAGCGTGGGGACGGCCGCAGATCTTGCAGCGCGTATATGCCTGAGTGGAAAATCTGGGTTTGCGCTGCTGCTTTATTTTCAGTGATGTCTTAGCCATGTAAAATTTACCTCCTTATTGTTTTGCGAAAGGCATATTGAACAGTGTCAACAGCTCGCGCGCTTCTTCATCGGTTCTGGCCGTGGTTACGATGATTACATCCATTCCTCTGGTCTTGTCAATCTTATCATACTCGATCTCAGGGAAGATGAACTGCTCTTTGATACCAAGAGCATAATTTCCTCTGCCGTCAAACGCGTTGGGATTGACACCTCTGAAGTCACGAACACGGGGTAATGCCAGATTCACCAGGCGATCGAGAAATTCATACATCTTCTCGCCGCGGAGAGTAGTTTTGCAGCCGATATTCATACCCTCACGGATTTTAAAGTTAGCCACGGACTTCTTGGCTTTGGTGAGAACAGCCTTCTGGCCGGTAATAATCTCCATATCGGATACGGCATTCTCAAGAACCTTTGGATTTTCCTTCGCTTCGCCAATGCCCATGTTGACAACAATTTTGTCCAGCTTCGGAACTTCCATGATATTCTTATATCCAAATTTCTTCATCATTGCGTCCACGATTGTCTCGCGGTACACATCTTTTAATCTTGCCACTTTCTGCTCCTCCTTCCTGTTGCTCAGTCAATCACTTCGCCGGTAGCCTTGGCGAAACGAACTTTCTTGTCTCCCTCTATCTTAAAGCCGACTCTGGTGGGCTTTCCCTTGAAGACAAGCATGACATTGGAAATATCAATAGGAGCTTCTTTCTGAATGATACCGCCGTTGGGATTTGCCTGGGAGGGTTTTGCATGTTTTGTGATCATGTTGACGCCCTCTACGGTTACCCTGTGTTTTTTGATATCAACGGAAATTACCTTTCCTTCTGCATTACAGTCTTTGCCGGCGATTACCTTCACTGTATCGCCCCTTTTAATCTTCATTGCTGACATACGGCACCTCCTTATAATACTTCCGGAGCAAGAGATACGATCTTCATAAACTGTTTCTCACGAAGCTCTCTCGCCACGGGCCCAAAAATACGGGTTCCTCTGGGTGTCTTGTCTTCCTTGATGATTACGGCGGCATTCTCATCAAACCTGATGTAGGAACCGTCTTTCCGGCGGGTCTCCTTTACGGTACGAACTACAACTGCCTTCACGACATCACCCTTTTTTACAACGCCGCCTGGTGTTGCATCTTTCACAGTAGCAACAATCACATCGCCAATATGCGCATATCTTCTTGTAGAGCCGCCCATAACGCGGATGCAGAGCAATTCTTTTGCACCGGTATTATCGGCAACCTTCAGTCTTGTTTCCTGCTGAACCATGTTCTTCCTCCTATTTTGCCCTCTCTACGATTTCCACGAGACGCCATCTCTTATCCTTTGACAGAGGTCTCGTTTCCATAACCTTCACAGTATCCCCGATATTGCACTCATTCTTCTCGTCGTGGGCCTTCAGCTTATAGGTACTCTTTACAACTTTTTTGTAAAGGGGATGTTTTACACGGTCTTCAATGGCTACAACGATTGTCTTATCCATTTTATTGCTGGTAACCTTACCAACACGGACTTTTCTCAAATTTCTTTCCACGATTGATCTCCTTTCATTGCCGCTTGCTTATTGAGAATGCGATAGGCAATTCTAAGAATGCCATCGGCAATTCTTTACGCCCTGGCCTTCTCGGTAATAACTGTCTGAATACGGGCAATGTTCTTCCTTACTTCCTTGATTCTTGCAGTATTATCCAACTGATTGGTTGCGTTCTGGAATCTCAAGTTGAAAAGCTCTTTCTTGGCAGCAACAAGCTCCTTATTCAGCTCTTCCGCGGATTTGCTCTTTAATTCTTCTACAAATTTACTGGATTTCATTATTCAACACCGCCTTCCAAATCTGCCTTTGCAACGATTTTACATTTGCAGGGAAGCTTATGCATTGCCAGACGCAATGCCTCTTTTGCCTGTTCCTCCGGCACTCCGGCAATCTCAAACATCACACGGCCGGGCTTTACGACTGCCACCCAATATTCCACGGAACCCTTACCGGAACCCATACGAGTTTCAGCAGGCTTCGCTGTAACGGGCTTGTCAGGGAAAATTTTAATCCACACCTGACCGTTACGCTTTGTATAACGGGTAAGAGCGATACGTGCAGCCTCGATCTGATTGGACTTCACCCAACAGGGCTCTGCAGCCACCAGACCATACTCACCATAAGTGATGGTATTGCCCCTTGTAGCCTTTCCGGCCATACTGCCGCGGAACTGTTTACGATGTTTCACTCTTTTAGGCATTAACATTATTTATCACTCCCTTCCGTCTGATTTCCTTTTGCAGGAAGTATCTCGCCCTTATAAATCCAAACCTTTACGCCGACCTTACCGTATGTGGTATCGGCCTCTGCAAAGCCATAGTCAATATCTGCTCTCAGCGTCTGAAGAGGAATCGTACCCTCGCTGTAGAACTCGGTACGTGCCATATCGGCGCCGCCCAGACGTCCGGAACAGGATGCCTTGATTCCCAGAGCGCCGGCCTTCATGGATCTGCCCATGCAGGATTTCATCGCCCGTCTGAAGGAAATACGGTTTTCAAGCTGCTGCGCAATGTTCTCCGCCACCAGCTGAGCATCCTTGTCCGGTCTCTTGATTTCCTTGATGTCAATCAGAACCTTCTTATCGGTCATCTTGCTCAATTCTGTTCTGGTAACTTCGATTTCAGCGCCGCCCTTTCCAATGATCACACCGGGTTTCGCCGTATGAATGATGACTCTTATTCTGTCAGATGCTCTCTCAATCTCAATCTTCGAAACACCTGCGCTGTATAATTTCTTCTTCAGGTACTTCCTGATCTCAAAGTCTTCGACAAGATAATCCGAAAACTCACCTTCAGCGTACCATCTGGAATCCCATTCTTTAATAACTCCGACTCTTAAGCCATGAGGATTAACTTTCTGTCCCATTTATTCGTCCGCTCCTTTCCCTACTCCCTCTCATCCAGTACAACAGTGATATGACTTGTTCTCTTCTCGATTCTGTAAGCCCTGCCCTGTGCCCTGGGGTGAATACGCTTCATCGTAGGTCCCTTGTTCGCATAGCACTCGGCTACATAGAGGTTATCCCTGTTCATACCGTTATTGTTCTCGGCATTTGCAGCGGCCGACTCAATCAGCTTCTTGACCAGGCCGGAAGCATATCTGGGATTATATTCCAAAATAGCAAGCGCTGTCTCCACATCTTTGCCCCTGATGGCATCCAGTACAAAACAAGCCTTCTGTACAGACACTCTTGCATAAGATAACTTTGCCGAAGGTCTGGTATCCTTCTGCGCATTTCTTTCTCTCTTAATCTGACTTCTATGCCCTTTAGCCATAGATTTTACCCTCCTTATTCACTACCTTACCCTGGACTTCTTCTCGTCCTTACCGTGACCGCGATAGGTTCTGGTAGCGACGAATTCGCCAAGCTTATGGCCAACCATGTCCTCGGTAACATATACAGGCACATGCTTTCTTCCGTCATGAACTGCAATCGTGTGTCCCACAAAAGAAGGGAAAATTGTAGAACGACGGGACCAGGTCTTGATAACCTGCTTCTGTCCTGAAGCATTTAAAGCATCTATTTTCTTTAACAGGCTTTCATCTGCGAAAGGTCCTTTTTTAAGTGATCTAGCCATTGTCTCTCCTCCTCAACTATTACTTGATTGCCCTGCCGTCGCGTCTTCTCACAATCATCTTGTTGGAAGACTTCTTAGCCTTACGCGTCTTATAACCAAGAGCAGGCTTACCCCAGGGTGTGCTGGGACCGGGACGCCCGATACCAGTCTTGCCTTCGCCGCCGCCGTGAGGATGGTCATTGGGGTTCATTACGGAACCGCGTACCGTAGGACGAATGCCCATATGGCGCTTACGGCCAGCCTTGCCGATATTGATCAGATTGTGATCACCGTTTCCAACAACACCGATAGTTGCACGACATACAAGGGGAACCATTCTCATTTCGCCGGAGGGAAGACGAAGTGTTGCATTTTTTCCTTCCTTGGCCATCAGCTGTGCGCTGTTGCCTGCGGAACGAACCATCTGGCCGCCCTTGCCGGGATACAACTCCACATTGTGTACCTGAGTACCTACGGGAATCTCGGATAAAGGCAGACAATTTCCAACTCTCACTTCGGCATGAGGACCGTTCATAACCTTCATTCCGTCGGTAAGTCCCTGCGGAGCGATAATATACGCCTTCTCGCCGTCCTCATAGCAGATCAGTGCGATATTCGCGGATCTGTTGGGATCGTACTCGATCCCGATAACAGTGGCCGGAACACCGTCTTTCTTTCTCTTGAAATCAATGATTCTGTATTTCCTTCTGGATCCGCCGCCGTGATGTCTCACGGTGATCTTACCCTGATTGTTGCGTCCCGCGTTCTTCTTCAGAGAAGTGCACAGACTCTTCTCGGGGATATCCTTTGTGATTTCGGAAAAATCAGAACCCGTCATATGCCTTCTGGAAGGTGTATAGGGATTGTATTTCTTAATTCCCATTTTCTTATATCTCCTTTTCTATGATTCTTTGCGCGGCTCCATACCTGGCCGCATACTTAAATCCGTCATGGTTCAGAACCGGCTGAATATATTCTTCCGGCTCTGCCCTCTGACCCGGAAGGCTCTTACAGGCCTGCGAAGATTTCGATATCCTTGCTCTCTGCAGTAAGCTTCACAATTGCCTTCTTGGTCTTCGCTGTCTTGCCGGTTATCATGCCCCGCCTCTTGTTCTTGCCCTGGCAGTTCATTGTGTTGACACGCTCAACCTTCGTGCCCTCGAACATCTTCTCCACAGCTTCCTTTATCTGACTCTTATTTGCCTCCGGATGAACCAGGAAGGTGTATTCCTTCTGGGCCATGCCGTTCATACTCTTCTCGGTAATCACCGGTTTGAGGATTACGTCATAGTATTTGATGTCTGCCATTATGCGTACACCTCCTCGATCTTTGTCACGGCGTCTTTTGTCAGTACCACCGTCTTCGCGTTCAGAATGTCATATACGTTAATTGCATTTGCCGCCGCGGTATTTACATTCGGCAGATTTCTTGCGGACAATACCACATTGGTATCGTTCTCGGCAATCACCACCAGCCCCTTCTGAACCTTCAGATTATTCATCACCGCCACGAAGTTTTTGGTCTTAATTCCATCGAGCTTCAGTTCGTCGAGCACGATCAGGTTTCCATCCTGCACCTTGCTGGTCAGAACCGACTTCAGCGCCGCTCTCTTTTCCTTCTTATTAACCTTGAAGGAATAGTCTCTGGGCACAGGTGCGAACACTACGCCGCCGCCCTTCCACTGTGGTGCTCTGGTTGATCCCTGCCTTGCATGGCCGGTCCCTTTCTGTCTCCAGGGCTTTCTTCCGCCGCCGGATACCTCGGCGCGGGTTTTTGCCTTCTGCGTTCCCTGACGCATATTTGCAAGGTGCTGTACAACTGCCATGTGTACCAGATGCTCGTTTACTTCAACACCAAATATCGCATCATTCAATTCAATCGTACCAACTTCCTTGCCTTCCATATTATAAACAGATACGCTTGCCATCTGAATTGGCCCTCCTTTCGCACGAATTAGCTTTCTACCTTAACGGATTCTCTGACGGTTACCAGTCCCTTCCTGGGTCCGGGCACCGAACCCTTTACCAGAAGCAGATTCTTCTCGGCATCTACTCTCACAACCTCAAGATTCTGTACGGTTACTTTTACGCATCCCATATGACCGGGCATGCCTTTTCCCTTGAACACACGGCTGGGGGAAGAGCAGGCACCGTTGGAACCCTGATGACGATGGAATTTGGATCCGTGCTTCATAGGTCCTCTGTGCTGTCCCAGTCTCTTGATTGCGCCCTGGAAACCTTTACCTTTGGAAATCGCGGAGGCGTCAATTTTATCGCCCTGCGCGAAGACATCGGCTTTGATTTCCGCACCCAGGGTATATTCCCCGGCATTTTCGAATTTAAACTCTCTCACATATCTTCTGGCGCTTACGCCGGCCTTCTTGAAGTGTCCCTGCTCGGCCTTGTTCACTCCGTGTCTGTGAATCACTTCTTTCCTGCCGCCTGCGTCCTTGTTGATGATTCTTTCCTTCTTCTCAACAAATCCCACCTGCACTGCACTGTATCCGTCATTCTCCTCGGTCTTGATCTGCGTTACCACACAGGGTCCCGCCTGAAGAACCGTTACAGGAATCAAAGTGCCGTCTTCGCCGAAAATCTGGGTCATTCCGACTTTTGTCGCCAATATTGCTTTCTTCATTTTTCCTCTCTTTCTGCCCTGAGGCTTCATCTACATAGCGGACCACACGGTTATCGTTGCGTCATAACCGCAAAAGCGCATTCTCCGCGCCTCCCCTTTCCGGGAACGTGTTCATACGTCTAAGTAGAGGTTTTATTTTCTTATTTGGTTCTCATTTTGATATCAATGTATACGCCTGCAGGCATTTCCAGTCTCTGCAGCGCATCCACTGTCTTCTGGGTAGGGGCAATGATATCAATCAGTCTCTTGTGGGTTCTCTGCTCGAACTGCTCTCTGGAGTCCTTGTACTTGTGTACGGCTCTCAGAATCGTTACCACTTCCTTTTTTGTGGGAAGGGGCACAGGACCGCTCACCTCGGATCCGGTCTTCTTCACAGTCTCGATAATCTTCTTCGCGGATGCATCCACCAGCTGATGCTCATATGCCTTCAGGGTAATTCTCATTACTTGACTTGCCATAAAAAAGTCGCCTCCTTTTCGCACTTTTAACGAAATGAAAATCTACATTTCCATTTTAGTACGACAAGCGGTGACTGTACACTCTCCCGTGTGTGTCCTGATTTCTTACGCAACCTTTTCGAATTTCGGTCTCACACTGTCTCTGCCTGTTTGCAGACCCTGAATTGGTACAGTGACTTGTCGTCAGTTTTGTAACTTGACATTCGCTCCACGGAAAACCCGCCTGTCATTGCTGACAGCCGGCAACCTCACGCTTCACAGCTATCATGCCACAGCGTTTATTAGTATACATGGTAATTCCTGACTTTGCAACATCTTTTTTACTTATTTTGTATTTTTTTTGTATTTTTTTCGGTACATGACTTTCCTTCATCCCAAAATATTCATTGCAAACATCCGGCAACTGTTTTAAAATCAAACAGAGGATGCATCTCTTTGAATAAGGATGCTGGAAATTCAGATTTCAGGAGACATAAACTATGATGTGGATTGCAGACAACTGGAAAGACTACGCTGTTCTGGACGCCTCCGGCGGAGAAAAACTGGAAAGGTGGGGCAGCTATATCCTGGTGCGGCCGGACCCCCAGGTCATCTGGCGCACCCCTTATGACCACAGCGGCTGGAAACGGAAAAACGGCCATTATCACAGAAGCGCAAAAGGCGGCGGAGAATGGGAATTCTTCCATCTGCCCGATGAGTGGAGTATCTCCTATCGCTTTAAGGGAAATGCGGAACCCCATACTGACCTTCCGCCCGGACAGACTGCGGAAGGAGCTTCCCTGACCTTCCGTCTAAAGCCTTTCAGCTTCAAGCACACCGGCCTCTTCCCGGAACAGGCGGTGAACTGGGAGTGGTTCTCCGGGCTTATCCGCAGGGAAGTCCGTACCGGAAGCAGGCCCATTAAGATCCTGAATCTCTTCGCCTACACAGGCGGCGCCACCCTCGCCGCCGCCGCGGCAGGCGCCGCCGTAACCCATGTAGATGCGTCAAAGGGCATGGTTGGCTGGGCGAAGGAGAACGCGGCAGCCTCCGGGCTGGGAGAAGCCCCCATCCGCTGGCTGGTGGACGACTGTGTCAAATTCGTGGAGCGGGAAATCCGGCGGGGCAGCAAATACGACGGAATCATTATGGACCCTCCCTCTTACGGCCGCGGCCCCAAAGGTGAACTCTGGAAAATGGAAGAAAATATCTGGGACTTTATCCGTCTGTCCACACAGCTTCTGTCTGGAGACGCCCTGTTTTTCCTGATCAATTCCTATACCACAGGCCTGCAGCCGGCAGTGCTTTCCTATATGATGCATACCGCCATTGTAAAACCTTTCGGCGGCCATGCGGAAGCGGAGGAAATCGGTCTGCCTGTGGAGCTGAGCGGTCTGATTCTGCCCTGCGGAGCCGCCGGACGCTGGCAGCGGAAATAAATGCCGTCCGCGCAAAGCTCACGGAACAGCTGAGCCGTCGTACATTTACAGCACATAATCACGCAAAATCGCTGTCCTGCGCAATATCCATGCCGAAGCGGCAGACAGAACCAAAGTTCCCAGGAAAAACAGCGGCAGTGAAATCCCCACTGTAAAGGATAACGGCGTCACATGCAGCGCCTTATAGGCAATATTGAGAAAGACGGGATGCACCAGATACACAGCGAAGCTCAGCGCGGCCGCCTGCTTTCGGAAGCCGGCAGCTTTTGTCCCCTGCTCTTCTTTCTGTACCGGCCATGTCATTCCCCAGCCGAACAGCAGCAGAGCAAGCAGCGCTGTAAAAGGATAGGCGTAAGCCATCTGTACGGTATAGGTTCCCGAGAGTCGGCTGCAGACCATGCCGGCAGCCGACAGAAGAATGCCCGTCAGCAGAATGCCGGGCATGGCAATGCCAGACGCGACAATGCCTTTTTTCCGCAAGGTTCTTCCCCATTTCCCCAAAAGTCCTTCCTGTCTCCCCGTCACAAATAAATAGCCACATATATAATAGAAGAGATAAATTACCTGATCCGGTAAAACCGGCTGTAGTTCCAGCCCCCAGACCCAGGATACCCAGGGCAGGACACTGCATCCGGTGAAAATCACAAGCTCTGCTCCCCAAATGACCGCTCTCGGAATCCGTGCCAGCAGATACCGGAGTGCCGGAGTCAGCAGATACAGAATCAAAATCAGATACAGATACCACATGTGGGACCAGCTCTGCCCTTTCAGCACCATCACAAATGCCTTCCCGATCATTTCCCATCGGAAGCCGCCTTCCAGCGCGGTCTGCTCCATGCAGGCATAGGGTACCCCAAACAGAAACAATGCCAGCACAATCCGTCTGCAGTATTTTTTCAGTATTTTACCCACGCCGATTTGACGCGCCGGGTTCAAAAACAGATAACCGGATATGATAACGAACATGGGAACACTCCAGCAGACCAGGTCCAATATCATCTGAAATATTTTGTACTCTGTGGGGTACAGACTCATGTCAGCGGAGTCCATCACGCCGGTAACCGTATGCAGCAGCACCACGGCACAGGTAGCTGCCACTCTCAGTTTATCCAGAAAAGCTTCTCTCATCCTTTTGTCTCCATTCAAGCCGACCGCCAGCCACGGCGCCGCAATCCAGGCTGTGCCCTGTACCTTCATCAGAAAGATGCAGGGCTCCTGTCCATGCTAATCATTGTACTCTACCTTCCGAAAGAGACGCAAGTGAAAAAATCTTAAGACTTTACCTTTCAGCTCAATCCGAATCCACGCAGGAACACAACAGCTCCCAGATTTCCTCCGCCGTGCCCCGTCCATTGAAACGCAGCACCACGCCATTGGAATAAAGCACGCTGAAATTCCCCCGGGGAGTATCTGTATCCCCCGCATCTTCCCGTGCAACGACACGGCTTCTGACCACCTCCAGACTCATATCCTCCCAGGCAAACACAGGATCGTTCATACTCTCTCTGTATTCCTGTGGTACTGTCTCTGCATGGGGAATCTCATAAAGCCTTTCATCATAAGTCTCCGGCTTACTGATATCCACAGAGGCAGGCACCGTTTCCGGTGCTGAAAGATACAGCATAATGGAATCCATTCCCCTCGTCCAGGTAATTCCCAGACTTGTCTCCGGGTTCCCGGAATAGCAGCAGGCACTTTCAAAAGCATATCCCTGCGGAAGCTTTCCGGGAATAAACTCCCCCAGCCCCTCCATACTTCTTGCCGCTTCCTCTGTCAGCTTTGTGCCCTCCAGACTTTTACATGACGTCAAATCGTTTGTGCTCTCCGCGGACAGCTCCTCCTGACAGGCCTCATCCTGTGACTTTTCCTTCTCCGGGACAGCTTCTTCGCCTGCTGCTTTGTCTCCGGCACCGGAATCTCCGTTGACACCATAGTGTCCTGCTTCTTCCTTATCCGGGTTCGGGGCACCGGCCCCATCGCTCTCCTGTCCTCCCGGAACCTCCATTCCTTCTCCGTCTTCCGCCATACTGGCACACATATCCTGTACCATGTCTCCCGTCTGCTGCTCCGCGCCCTCTTCCGGTGCAAGCTCTATGGCTTCCGGCACTGCTCCGGAATTGTATCCCCGTCCTCCGGCCGCACCGCCATTGACTATATCAGTCAGCATATATCCCCCCCAGCTGACAGCTCCCACCACAGCCAGGCAGAGTACCGCGGCCCACGTTCCCCCATACCTGCCCGGGAATTTCCGCCTCTTCCTTCCCAAAGCTGCGATTTCATTCCTGTCATTTGCTCCGGCAGAGTGGCTGACAGCCCCACTGACATCATGACTGACAGTTCTGTCACGCTTCCTCCTGCCGCTTCCTTTCTCAGTTCTCACATCCCGCCTGCATCGCTCCAGAAGCTCCTCATCCACCCCGGACAACACTTCCATAAGCCGCATGGCACCGTCTATGTTTTTTCCTTCGTTGTAAAGCCGACTCATAAAATCACACCCTCACTTTCCAGATAGCTCCGAAGTTTCGCCCGTGTGCGGAAAAGGGAAGTCTTCACTGTATTCAGCTTCATGCCATATCGCTCTGCAATTTCACTGTACTCTTCCACATACCAGTAACGCCTCAGAAATACATTACACTCCCGCTCCGGCAAAGTACGCAGAAATTCATTCATCATTCGTTCCAGATCTGCTGCCTCCACCGCCTCTTCCGTACTCCTCACATCAGGAATACACTCTGCCAGTTCATCCAGAGCCACTGTCATTTCACCGTTTCCTCTCTTCATGGTATGTCTTTCCTTCCATCTGTCCAAAGCCAGATTCCTTGTGATTGTTCCCAGAAACACAGCAAAGCGGCCCGGCCTCTTCGGCGGAATGGCATTCCACGCCCGCAGCCAGGTATCGTTTACACATTCGTCGGAATCCTCTTTCGAATATAAAATATGCCAGGCTATACTGTAACAATAATTTCCGTAGGAATTCTGTGTCTCGGAAATCGCCCTTTCCTCTCTTGCCCAATACAAATCCAGTATTTCTGTATCTCTCAATTCTGCTCCTCCCGATTCCTGTACTGTGACTGTCTTACCCTTATAAACGACATTCCCCGCCGAATGTTCCCTGCCGGATCTGCCTTTCACCCAAATCCGTACAATATGACGGATAAAAAAAAGAGCAGATAATCACCTGCCCCCGTTTTGTCTTTACCTGTACAACAGGACTTCCTCTCTGCAGCGTCTTCACATCAGCGGAGCCACAATCCGCATCAGTCTTCCCAGCGCCCTGTCTGTCAGCTTCATTTTCTTATAATCTTCCGTATTCATTTCCATACATTTTTTCAGCGTATCCTGCACATCTTTTTCTATCATGGCAATCTCGGAGTTTCGATATAGAATCAGGCCGCACTCAAAATGATGATACAGACTGCGGTAATCCAGGTTAACCGTCCCCACCACTGCCTTGACATCATCAGACACAAATACTTTGGCATGTACAAAGCCAGGTTCATACTCATAAATCTTCACACCGGATTCCAGCAGCTGATTATAATAAGTCTTCGCCAGCACAAAAGCATACTTTTTGTCCGGTATATGCGGCATGATAATTACAATCTCCACTCCCCTTTTCGCCGCATAAATCAACGCCATCAGCATCTGATAATCCAATATCAGATAGGGAGTCATAATGTGTACATAAGTATGCGCGGTATTGATAATCTCCAAATAGACTCTCTCCCCCACACGCTCAGGCCCCAGCGGGCAGACACTGTAAGGGATTGCATATCCGTCACTGGACACGGAAGCGTCCAAAGGAAGCTTATATTTTTCACGGGCATCCGGTTCCCGCTCCGACTCATTCCACATTTCCAGGAACATATAGGTGAATCTCTCCACCGCGTCACCCCGCACCATAATACCCACGTCCTTCCAGTGACCGAAACGTTCTTTCTCGTTGATATATTCATCCGCCAGATTAATTCCGCCGGTGAAAGCCACTCTGCCGTCCACCACCAGAATTTTCCGGTGATCGCGATTATTGTAATGAGGTGAAAAAATCGGTTTAATCGGTGCGAACATTTTGCACCGGATGCCTTCATCTTCCAGCATCTGCGGGAAATCATTAGGCAGATTCCACAGCACATTGGTGCCGTCATACATAAAACGCACTTCCACCCCCTGCCTGGCTTTCTCCAACAGAATATCCAGAATCGCCCCAAGCATCCTGCCGCCGGCCACAATGAAAAACTCCATAAAAATATACTTTTCCGCTTTCTTCAGTTCCTCTGCCATATCCACAAACTGGCTGTCGCCCAAAGCATAGTATTTCACCTGGGTATTGTCGTATACGGGACTGTTGTCACAGCGCTCAAGATAATGAGCCAGCTGTCCCATATGAGGACTTTCCGTCCGGAGCCTGTCTCTGGTATCCGCCCTGGGCAGCACATATTTCTTCGTATGCTCCGCCTGGTACATCAGACGGTTATACAGGACCTTCGTACCCGGCTGAATGACAATTGTCACATAAAAAATAGCACCAAATACAGGAAAAATGGCAATGGGAAGCATCCAGGAAAGTTTCGTGTCGGGATTGTCCGGCGCGTTGAAAATATACACCACAGCAACGGCGCTGATACTCAAAAAAAGGAAATAAAACAGATAGCTGTAGTTACGCAGCAAAATATATCCGACCGCCAGCATTACAAGCTGGGCCAGAAAACCCAGTAAAATCATGGCTGTCCTGCCATATATTACCGTCTTAATCGCTCCGAGTCTTGTATTAACCTTCTCGCCTATGCTCATTTGCTTCACCTGCTTTCGGCTCCAAAAATTTATTGAGATTCTTAAGACACCGGCACAGTATTTCCATTTCTTCCTCACTTAAATCCTTCACAATGGCCTTTATCATTTTTTTATGAAAATCTCTGTGATGGTAGAAAGCCTTTTTTCCTTTTTCCGTGAGAATTACATACACAACACGCTTGTCCCTCTGGCTGCGCTCCCTTCTGATATAGCCCTTTCTCTCCAGTCCGTTCATATTGGTGGTCAGCGTACTGACCGTAACGGAAAGTCTGTGCGCTATCTGGGACATATTTCTGGGTTCTTCCACGCCGATTGCCTCTATGATATGCATATCGTTGTTGGTGATATCGCTGTAATCCACAGTGATTACAGCCTTTGCCTCCATATCCATCACATGGTTAAACAGGCTCACCAGCAATTCGTTGATGGAACGTTTTGTGTTCTGTGCCATTTTGTCACCGATATCCTCCCCGGTCCGCCCCCCGCAGTCACGCAATGCACTGTTCACTGTATTTCAGGCCGGATCGTATAACAGGAATATGACTGCAGGGCCGTCCAACCTGCCCTGCTCCAATTCCCATACTATAAATTTACCAAGTTTCCGCCAAAAGTCAATAGCAACTTACCATCACCACTCCAGCACACAGGCCCCGTAAGTCAGCCCGGCACCGAATCCGGAAAGCACCAGTTTCATCCCTTCCCGGAATCTGCCTTCTCTGTTCAGCTCATCCAGCAGAAGCGGAATCGCCGCGGAAGAAGTATTTCCTACCTTCTGAAGATTCATGGGAAATCTTTCCAGACCCACGGAAAGCCTTCTGGCAATTCCCTCTATAATGCGCCGGTTAGCCTGATGGAGTACGAAAAGTTCCACCTCCGGAGCCGTCAGTCCCGCCCTGTCCAGCGCTTCCTCCACAGCCATGGGCACCTGGCGCACTGCAAAAGTAAATATTTCCCGCCCGTCCATTCGAATATAAGGATTTTGAGCCTTCCCTGAAAAATATGGATTGACGATCTGTCTGCATCCACAGGCCAGCACGCCGCCCCGGCTCCCGTCAGAATGCTGAACAAAACTCAGCACACCGCCTGATTCGCATTTTTCCACATACACCGCCCCGGCGCCGTCTCCGAACAGAATACAGGTCCCTCTGTCCTCCCAGTCCACAATCTTGGACAGGACTTCACTTCCCACAATCAGTGCGTTTCTGTAAATTCCCGCCTCCACATAGGCCCATGCTGTATGCAGTGCAAACAAAAAGCCCGCACAGGCCGCATTCAGATCAAAAGCCACGGCATTGCCGGCTCCGATTTTATCCTGCACCTGACAGGCAATGCAGGGAGTGGTGTCTTCCGGCGAGCAGGTGGCAACCAGCAGCAATTCCACCTCCTCCGCCTCCTTCTCTGCATTCTCCAGGGCCGAAACGCAGGCCCGGGCCGCAAGCTCCGCAACGGTTTCACCCACAGACACATATCTTCCGCCGATCCCGGTCCGCTCCCTGATCCACTCATCGGAAGTATCCACCAGACCGGCAATCTCTTCGTTTGTCACATATCTGCCGGGAAGTGCGCTCCCCGTCCCTGTTATCCTGATTGACATATTCCCGTCCGTCCTTTCCCTTCTTATCCCGCTTCCCTTAATCCGGGCGAAGCATCGTGATTTTCTGTGTGACATCAATATTTCCGAAATCTGTCATACCTCTGATCCGCAAGCTCCTGTCCTGACAGACCTCTGCAGCGCTCCAGAAAATCCCTGATCTGTACTTTCAGGTATTCCCCGATGGCCTGAACCGTAGTCTCATCCGCGCCTCCGAACTCGGGGATAATCTTCTCAATGACGTCCAGCTGCTTCAGATCCTGCGCCGTAATCCGCATCATCTCGCTGGCTTCTCTGACTCTGGAAGAGTCTTTCCACAGAATAGAGGCAAAGCCTTCCGGCGAAAGGATGGAATAGGTGGCGTTTTCCAGCATCCATACTTCATTGCCCACCGCCGTGGCCAGTGCGCCGCCGCTGCCTCCCTCTCCGATAAAGATACACAGAACAGGCACCTTCAGTGCCGACATTTCCCGCAGATTACAGGCAATGGCCTCTCCCTGTCCCCTTTCCTCCGCCTCTATGCCGCAGAACGCACCGGAAGTATTGATAAAGCTGACGATAGGACGATGAAATTTCTCCGCCTGCTTCATCAGACGCAATGCCTTACGGTATCCCTCCGGTCTGGGCATACCGTAATTGCGTCTCTGACATTCTCTGAGGTCCTTCCCCTTCTGCTCCGCAATCACAGTCACCGGCTGACCATCCAGAAAACCGATTCCTCCCGTCACCGCCGGATCGTCCCCAAAGCACCTGTCTCCGTGCGCTTCCACAAAATGTTCAAAAATGTACGTCATATAGTCACATGCGGAGGGACGCTCTATTCTCCTGGCAGCTTTTACCCGTTCCCAGACGCTTTCCGTCTTCGTCTTCCAGATATGTTCCCGCACAATTTCGCTTACATCAAACTGAAATTCCATATTCGGTATGAAGGCGGCATACTCGCCTTCCCTGCCCTGATGGGCTTTCACCAGAAAATAGATGGTTTTCTTCAGGTTCTCTCTCTTCACAATACCGTCAACGATGCCATGCTCCACCAGAAACTCGGCGGTCTGGAAGCCCTCCGGCAATTCCTGCCCAATGGTCTGCCGGATTACCCTGGGACCTGCAAAGCCAATCAGCGCGCCTGGTTCCGCCATAATCACATCGCCCAGCATGGCAAAGCTGGCAGTGACACCTCCCATGGTCGGGTCTGTGAGTACGGTACAGTAGAGCAGCCCTGCTTCCCCCAGTCTCTGAATAGCTGCGGCAGTTTTCGCCATCTGCATTAGAGAGATAATCCCCTCCTGCATTCTGGCTCCTCCGGAACAGCAGAAGAGAAATACCGGCAGTCGCTTCTCAATGGCACGCTCTATGGCCGCCGCAATTTTTTCTCCCACATTATGTCCCATGCTGGCCATCAGAAACCTGGAATCACAGATACCCAGCATAATATCCTCGCCGAACACCTTACACTGCCCCACCGTGACCGCTTCCTCCATTCCGGTCTTTTCCCTGGCTTCCTCCAGCTTTTCCTCGTAGCCCTCATAAGCCAGCGGATTCCGCACAGGCATCTCCGGAAACCACTCTTCAAAAGTATGCGGGTCCGCCACCATGCGGATCCGGTTCTGCAGTCTGACCCGAAAATAGCCTCCGCATTCATAGCAGATATATTTTCGCTTCACCACCTTCTCCCGGTCCACCATTTTCCCGCATTTGGGACAGCGAATCCAATATACTTCCTTCTCCGGGTACGGTATGTTTTTTTCCGCTTCCGTGCTCTCTTCCCCGGGCTCCATTGTCCGCAGTTCTTCTGTCCGCTTCTTAAAAAAGGAGAGTCTTATCTCCTTCTGCAGACTTTTTCCAGATGTCTTATCGTTTCCGATTTTTCTCATCATTTTGTCTGCCTCCTCATCCCACAGCAAAAGTCAGTTCCGCTTCCGCCACTTTTCTGCCCCTCACAGAAGCAACGGCCCTGCCCACACCCATGGGGCCTTTTACCCTGATGATTGTGGTTTCCAGTAAAAGTTCGTCTCCGGGAATTACTTTTTTCCTGAACTTTGCCCTGTCGATTCCCGCAAAATATGCAGTGCGCCCTTTCCATTCCGGCAGAGACAGAAAAGCCACCGCTCCCACCTGAGCCAGCGCCTCCAGAATCAGCACTCCGGGCATAACCGGATTTCCCGGAAAATGCCCCTGAAAATAAGGTTCATTCACACTGACACATTTCTTTCCCAGGGCCCTCACTCCGGGCTCCAGCTCTTCTATGGTATCTATTAATAAGAAGGGATATCGATGCGGAATGATATCCATGATTTCCCTGGCTGTATACAATGACATATATGCCTCCTATATTAATCGCTGCGCGATAGCCCTAAAGGGTAAAGTCCCTTCGGCACACCAATGGCCCTAAAGGGTAAAGTCAATCTCTCATTTTGCCTGCCAGAATACTGGCATTGTGTCCCCCGAATCCCAGAGAGTTGCTGAGTACAAAAGGGACATCCTCTTCACGGCTTTCTCTGCAGTAGTCCAGATTCATTTCTTCCTCTGTCTCTCTGAGCCCCGCCGTTTTATGGACAAAACCTTCCTGAATTTCTTTCACACAGGCGATAAATTCCACGGCGCCTGCTGCGCCCAGAAGGTGTCCCGTCATGGATTTGGTAGAATTGATTCTAAGGGCGTCGGCATGTGCGCCGAACGCCAGCTTTATGGCTCTGGTTTCCACCAGATCATTGTGTTTCGTCCCGGTGCCGTGAGCGTTGATGCAGGTCAGCTCCTGCGGTTTTACACCTCCGTCCTCCAGCGCATTCAGCATGGCTCTGGCGGCGCCGGAGCCATCCTCCGCCGGAGAGGTGATATGATACGCATCGGAAGTACATCCGTATCCAAGTACCTCCGCATATATGTGCGCACCTCGCATCCTTGCATGTTCCAGCTCTTCCAGAATCACTATCCCGGCGCCTTCCCCCATGACAAAACCTTTCCGCTCCCTGTCAAAAGGAATGGAGCACCTGTATGGATCGGTACTGTCCGAAAGCGCTGTCAGTGCGGAAAAGCCGGCAATCCCCAACGGCGTCACGGCAGCCTCCGCGCCGCCTGCCACGCACACGTCCGTCTCTCCGTATTGAATGGAGCGGAATGCCTCTCCGATGGAATTGGTGCCTGTGGCACAGGCTGTGGCCACATTCAGACTCTTGCCCTTCAGCCCATAGAAAATGCTGACGTTCCCCGCAGCCATATTGGAAATCATCAGCGGCACGAACAGCGGATTCACTCTGCCCGGGCCCTTTTCCGTCAGCCGGGTATACTCTCTCTCCGCTGCCTGGAGGCTGCCCACACCGCTGCCCACAAAACATCCCACTCTGTAAGCGTCCTCCTTTTCCATATCCAGCGCCGCGTCCGAAAGGGCCTCTCCCGCCGCTGCCACCGCATACTGACAGAAAAGCTCCATCCTTCTGGCCGCTTTTTTATCCATATAGTTTTCCGGCTGAAAGTCTTTCACCTCCGCAGCCAGCTTACATTTGTAATCAGAAATATCAAACCTTGTGACAGGTGCGAAACCGACTTTCCCCTGTCTGATACCGGCCCAGAATTCCTCCACGCCAATTCCGATGGGGGTCACCGCCCCCATACCCGTAACGACCACTCTTCTTCTCATTTCTGCTCCCATCTGGTTCCTGTTCACTACACCTTTTCCCGCTTTTGACCGCATTTACATTGTCATTCCACCGTCCACACAGAAAACCTGACCTGTGATGTAATCCGCACCTCTGCCGGCCAGAAACGCCACCAGTCCGGCTACATCCGCCGTGCTTCCCGGTCTGCCCATGGGAATGGACGCAATTGCGGCTTCCCTGGCTTTCTCCGGCATTGCACCTGTCATTTCCGTGTCGATAAATCCCGGAGCCACAGCATTGGCACAGATGCCTCTGCCTGCCAGTTCTCTGGCAACACTTTTCGTCAGACCGATCAGCCCTGCCTTGGAAGCAGAATAATTGGCCTGCCCTGCATTTCCCGCCACACCGGACACAGAAGAAATATTAATGATTTTGCCGCTGCGCTGCTTCAGAAAATATCTGGACAGATGACGAATGGTATTGAAGGCCCCTTTCAGGTTGGTATTCAGCACCTTGTCGTACTCTTCCTCCGTCATCCGCACAATCAGATTGTCCCTGGTAACCCCTGCATTATTCACCAGAATGTCCACACGACCATATTTTCGAATGATTTCTTCTATCATACTGCCACAGGCATGAAAATCGGACACGTCGCAGCCAAGCGCCTCGCTCTGCCCTCCGTTTTCCTCAATCTCTCTCACCGCTTCCAATGCCCGTTCCCTGGAACCATTATAGTTCACCAGTACCACCGCACCTTTTTCCGCAAGGAAACCGGCGATGGTTCTGCCGATTCCCCGGCCGGCACCGGTTACCAACGCCACCTTACCTGCAAGTTCTTTTTCTGCTTCCATTTTTGTCTCCACCTGTTTTCGTTCCTGTTTCCTGTTCTGTTCTTCTGTTTCTGTCACTTTTAAAGCTTTCCGCAGTGGATTCCGTCTCTTTCATTTTTCGAACTCCAGTTCCTGGCCGTCCCTGGCTTCCGCTGCAATCTCTCAGGAATTCAGAAATGCTTCCATCTCTTCCACTTTCCCTATATTTACTACCCGCACATCACGGCTCATTTTTTTCAGGAAACCTGCCAGCGTTCTGCCCGGTCCGATTTCAAGGAAGGTATCCACTCCGTCGGCCAGCATTCTCTCCATTGTCTCCCGCCATCTCACGGTTGAGGATACCTGCCTTGCCAGAAGGGACTTAATCGGCTCACATTCTGTGACATAATCCGCTTCCACATTACAGACATACGGGAACTCCGGCCGGTTCACGCTGACCTGCTCCAGCTGCGCCGCCAGCTTCTCCCCTGCTCCTCTCAGCAGTTCTGAGTGAAAAGGCCCGCTGACCTTCAGCGGAATACAGCGCTTTGCCCCTGCCTGCTGCATTCTGTTCGAAGCATCCTGTACTGCCTGTGCTTCCCCGGAAATCACAATCTGTCCCGGACAGTTATCATTTGCCACAGACACCGTTCCCGGTGTCTCCCTGCAGATATTCCGAATTGTTTCCGTATCCAGTCCCAGCACGGCCGTCATCGCTCCGCCCACAGGGTATGCTTCCTGCATATAAGTCCCCCGGAGATATATCAGACGGAACAGCTGCGGAAGCTCCATCACCTTTGCCGCAGCCAGCGCACCGTATTCTCCCAGGCTCAGTCCCGCGGCACAGTCCGCTCTGACCCCCTTTTCCTCCAGTACCTTCAAAATGGCCACTTCTGTGGTCAGCATGGCAATCTGTGTGTACTTCGTCACATCCAGGCTGTCATTTTCCGTAAAGCAAAGCGCTCCCACATCCAGGCCGGCGGCTGCTCCCGCCATTTCATATATATTTTCTGCCGTCTCAAAAGTATCGTAAAAATCCTTTCCCATACCGCAGTACTGGGCACCCTGACCCGGAAATATAAATGCTGTCTTTCCCATCTTATCTTTTTTATCCTTTTTCTTCCTGTCTCAATCCATCAGCAATTCACCGGCACTATCCAGAAGCTTTCTGCTCTCTTCCATCAGCTCACTGATGATTTCGGCGCATGTCTGCTCTTTCCTGATCAGGCCTGCAATCTGGCCCGCCATCAGTGTTCCGTTTACAACGTCGCCCTCCACCACTGCCTTTCTCAATGCCCCCAGAGTCATCTGTTCCAGCTCTTCAAAAGGCGCGCCGGCTTTTTCCAGCTTCAGATATTCCCGGGTCATATGATTCCTGAGCTGACGAACCGGATGTCCGTGGCTTGTTCCCGTCACCTCGGAATCAATATCCCTGGCGGCGACAATCTTCTTCTTGTAGTTATCATGGGCTATGGATTCCTTTGCCACCACAAAGCGGGTTCCCAGCTGAACCGCTTCCGCTCCCAGCATAAACGCTGCGGCCAGGCCTCTTCCATCCCCGATTCCGCCCGCCGCAATGACAGGAATACTCACGGCATCCACCACCTGAGGTACCAAAGTAAAAGTGGTTGCCGCCCCGATATGTCCGCCGGACTCCGTTCCTTCTGCCACCACGGCGTCTGCGCCTCCGCGTTCCATCATCTTTGCCATGGCCACACTGGCTACCACCGGAATCACTTTCACTCCGTTTTCCTTCCACAGAGTCATGTATCTGCCCGGATTGCCTGCTCCGGTGGTCACCGCACACACTTTCTCTTCTGCGGCCACCTGTGCTATAGCCTCCGCCTCCGGATTCATCAGCATGATATTCAGACCAAAAGGTTTATCTGTCAGCTCTCTGCACTTCCTGATCTGCTCCCGCACAAACGCTGCAGGCGCGCCGCCGGCGCCGATGATGCCGAAGCCCCCTGCTTCCGAGACGGCCGCGGCCAGACGGTGTTCCGCCACCCAGGCCATTCCCCCCTGAATCACCGGATATTCTGTTCCCAAAAGTTTCGTTATTCTTGTCTTCATATTCTGTCCCTGTCCGCAGATTACAGATCCACACCTTTGTCTGCCAGATATTTCATCACATCTCCCACTGTGGCCAGTTTCTCAAGATCCTCGGAGGGAATGTCAATGCCAAATTCCTCCTCCAGCGCCATGACCAGCTCGAACAAATCGAGAGAATCCGCCCCCAGATCTTCCTTAAAATCAGTGTTCTCCGTAATCTCTGCTCCTTCCACGCTTAAGTTTTCTTCGATTACAGCCTTTAATTTCTCGAACATTTTTTCTCTCCTTTTACATTTTCAAATGTGGTTTTCAATTCTATGTATGATAGTTTGAAAATCAATTTGTTTGATTTTCAAATTATTTGATTTTCAAACTTTTAAAGATGATAAACCCGACTGAAGAAAATGTCAATAGAGAATAAAAAATTTTTGTAAAAATATCAGCGATGAGAAACTTGTTTTTCTGCTTGACCTTGTCCCTGGGACATAGCTTATGCTGGTTGTGAAATGAATTCTGCAAAGTCATTGCCATACCACAGAAAGCAGAAACTTAATTTAGGAGAGGAAAATGAAGAAAGTACGTTTTGAGAAGAAAAAGTATACATATTTGGATTCCCTGAGATTATCTATAATCAGTTCACCTGTGTGTACGATATTGTATTTGATTCTGTCTCTTGCTGTTGCAATTCTGCCAACCTGCCAGGTTATTATGAATGCAGGATTTATTGATAATGCGCTGGGACTTATAGGCGGCTTTGCAACAAAAAGAGCGGTATATATTTCACTGGCGATTGTTATCGGGATTATAGCATATCAATGGCTTGTTGAGCCCATAAAGGCATATCTTGCCAACAAAATCGAGATGGATTTGAGGGTCAGTCTTAAGGGCGCATATGTTGAAAAATGTTCAAAGATTGCGTTTCAGTATGTTGAAAATACGGACAGTATGGATTTAATGAACCGTGTTGCCCACACAATGGAGCATAAGTTTATCGACGGCTTTACAAATGTAGTCAATCTGATATCGCTGTTTATGACAATTGCGGGACTTCTTATTGTCCTTATTACACAGATTGCCTGGGTTGCACTGATTATGATAGCTGTTGCCATACCGCTTCTCTATCTTTCATTCATAAGCGGAAGGGCAACCTATGAGGCCAATAAAGAGATTACCAAATATCAGAGAAAATACAAATATCTCACTACCGTAATGACGGGAAGAGAAAATGTTGATGAGAGAACGGTATTCGCATATAACGAAAAGCTGAATGACAAGTGGTTTGAGCAGTATGAGATTTCCAGAAAAATGGAAACAAGGACACGCGCCAAATGGTTCGTAAAGCTGAAATCCGGAAGCATGATAACAGCATTTCTGTGTACCTTTATTGCAGCAATGCTTATCAACCCTGTTGCAACGGGAATTATTACAATCGGTATGTTCTTTTCACTGATAAATGCAACCTTTGATCTTGTACACACCATGTCATGGTCGCTCACAAGATTAATCGAGGCTGTATCCACACATATCGAATACCTTAAGGAGATTACAAGGTTTGCAGCATTTGAACAGTATGATAATGCGGACGCCGTGCCTGAAAGCGGTATGGAATTTAAGTCTTTGGAATTCAGGAATGTAACCTTCAAATATCCCGGTACGGAAACCTATATTCTTAAGGACATGAACATGAAGATAGAAGCTGGCAGACATTATGCCTTTGTTGGAGCAAACGGAGCGGGAAAGAGTACCATTGCCAAACTTCTGACAGGTCTTTATCAGGATTATGAGGGCAGGATACTTATTAACGGAAGAGACCTTAGAGAATATACGGCCGCTCAGCTGAAAGCCTTTTATTCAGTTGTTTATCAGGACTTTGCAAGGTATTCCATTTCAATCTGGGATAATATCGCCATAGGATGCGTTGGCGGAGCGGATGATGAAGCAGTCAGCAATGCCATAACTGCCCTTAAACTGGACTCGGTCATTGAAGGCCTTGAGGATGGGAAGGATACATTGCTGGGCAAGCTGGCACAAGAAGGCAAGGATCTTTCCGGCGGTGAATGGCAGAGAATCGCCCTTGCAAGATGCTTTGTAAGTGAAGCGCCGATTCGTGTACTGGATGAACCCACAGCCGCTTTGGATCCCATTGCGGAAAGTAACCTTTATAGTGAATTTGCAAAGCTTTGTGAAGGAAGGACCACATTGTTCTTCAGTCACAGACTGGGCTCGGTGAAGCTGGCGGACTACATTTACGTAATCGATAGCGGACATGCAGAGGAACAGGGAACGCATAATGAGCTGATGGCTGCAAAGCAGCTATACTATACGATGTATGACAGTCAGAGGAGGTGGTATCAATGAGTGGAAAGAAAATAAGCCCCATTAAGATACTTAAGAGAATAACGCCTCTTGTATTTAAGGCAACCCCCTTCTTTTTTGGATTGTTCATTGTAATTACGATACTCCATGGCCTGTCATGGGCAGTAAAGATTTTGTTTCTGCAGAAGTTTTATGATACCACCAGTGAAGTAATAAATACAGGTGGAAGCATAAAGGCCATATACATTTCTCTTATTGTGTACGGCGTGGTCATTATTCTGGCAGAGCTTGTCAACGCGCTTAACAATTTCCTGTATCTGCCGTTTAACCAGAAGGTCATCGGAAAATTGATGCAGAAGGTTCATCTTAAGATATCTAAAATCGGAGCCGTCGAATATGAAAATGCGTCAACTCTGGACAGCATCAACAAGGCCGGGATGGGAATCAATAATATCTTCAACATGGTATTTTCATTTATCATGATGATGGCATTTTTCCTGCCCTATGTGCTGTTTATGGGAATATGGATTTTTACGATTAAGCCGATTCTGGCAATAGTAATTGTTGTTTCCATGATGCCCTGTCTTCTGACAAAGCTTGTGCAGGTAAGCATGTACGCCAATCTTGAGGATGAGATCGCTCCGCTGAGAAGATCCTATGATTATTATGAGAGCACCATCTGCTCCAGGGAATATTTCAAGGAAACCAGAATCCTGGGCGTAACGAACTATTTTAAGAAGCTTTATTATGACACAATGGTCGTTCTGAACAAGAAAAGCCTTAAGGTGGCAAAGAGAGCCTGTCTGTTCGATCTTGCGGGAAAAGGAATAGGCCTTGCGGGTTATCTGGCTGTCCTTCTGCTTTTTGTGAAAGCATTGCTTACAGGTGATATTACGGCGGGTACATTTGCCGCAATATTCACGGCAATCGTAAAGATGCAGGAAATGGTGGGAGAAATGATTCATCTTGTGGGCGATATAGGTAAGAACAGCGGTTCAATCAACAACCTTCTTGATTTCATAGATATGCCCGAAACGGACGGTGAAACAAAGGTAAATGATTTCTGTGAAAAGATTGAGCTTAAGAATGTTTCCTTTGCATATCCGGGAGCAAAAGAGGAATCTCTGACAGATGTCAATCTGACGATTGACAAGGGGGAGACCATTGCGATTGTGGGACATAACGGAGCCGGAAAATCAACTCTCGTGAGACTGATTACAGGGATATATCAGCCCACCGGCGGCAGTGTGACAATAGACGGTATACCCACAAAGGATATTCAGTCATCGAGCCTTTACGGACTTATGTCCGGTGTATTCCAGAAATTCCAGAAATATCAGATGACTCTTCGTGAAAATGTTATGATTAGCAATCTTGATACGGAAAGGGAAGACGGAACTCTGCTGGAAACCTTAAAGAAAGCAGATGTGGATATTGAATCACAGTCTTATCCCCACGGTTTGGAAACAATGCTTTCCCGTGAGTTTGACGGCGTCGATCTTTCAGGCGGACAGTGGCAGAGGGTATCTATTGCAAGAGGTATCAACAGAGACAGTAAGGTAATCGTGTTGGACGAGCCTACTGCAGCAATCGATCCCATTGAGGAGACAAAGATATATAAGAAGTTCAAAGAGATATCCGATGAAAGAACAACGGTGCTTGTAACTCACAGACTCGGAAGTGCCCGAATTGCAGACAGAATCGTTGTTATGGAAAATGGCCGTGTTGCAGAAATCGGAACCCATAATGAGCTGATTCATAAGAAAGGCACATATTATGTTTTGTTCATGTCACAGGCACAGTGGTATGAAAATCAGAATGCTTAACAGGAACGTATAATAGGAAGAAAACAGCTGTTTTGCAGGAATGCAGGCGCCAACATCACGCTCGGAAGATATACGATAGCCAATGACAGAACGTTTGGCAGCATCCATGATGAACCAGATGCAGCCTCTGATGCTGCGAACTTTGATATAGTTTTGCTGATTTTTCAGCATATTTATGATAAAATAATTGCAGGGGTTCTGCTTCCGGGCATCGATTTTCCCTGCAGTTTTACCCCGAATCTTACCGCAAAACGGAGTAAAAAGTCACGTACAGACCAAGCGACAGTATCCCATGGGATGAGTTTGAAACCAAATACGCCGGCCTGTTCCCCAGCGGGACGGGGAATGTTGCGAAGCCCCTGCATGGCCCTGGCGCACTTATCATCCAGATGAGGTTCCCGTACGCTGACAGGAAACTCGTGGAGCCTTCACCCTTTAGAGCCGTCGCGCAGCGGCTTAATTCAGGAGAAAAACTTATGAAAAATGACCTTATGATGATTGGAGAAATCGCGGACTTTTTCGGTATTTCCAGAAAAGCAATCCGTTTATATGAAAAGAAAGGGATTATTCAGCCTGTGAAGGTAGATGACGCCAACGGATACCGTTATTACTCGGCCGCACAGGTACAGCAGTTAAATGCGCTGTTGGAACTAAAGGCATTGGGCTTTTCTCTGGACGAAATCAAAAGGATTATCGACGGAAAAGCAGAGAAAGCAACATTGCTTGAAATGCTTGAAAAGAAGCGGCAGGCCTGGCTGGAAACCATGAACAGCGCCAGATACAAAGAGGAATGCCTGGGCGAGATGATCAAAAATCTCCAGGTCTCCCCCGCAGCGCAGAAGATTACGGAAATGACAGAAGAAGAACGGGCGTGGCTGTTGGTAAAGATGGTATGCCTTGAAGACGTCAGAGCGCAGAAAATTCTAAGTGAGGCACTGTGGTTATGAAAGCGGATAATGGGGGGAGCAGGTTTAGCCCCTGCTCCCCCGTTTTGTTGAACAGACTGTGCTGCTGTCCGTTCATAACAGTTCAGTGCCCTATCTGAACTGTTACGTCCGTTCTTCCTCAGTCTTCCTTCTTGTCCTCTGTGGACTCCCCGTTGGACTTCTCCATATTGTCCTCCAGCTTCTTCAGGGCGTGGGATGCAAAATCCCTGCAGCCGATGACGATGATGACCAGGCCGCTGAAAATGTTGGGGATAAAGGCAAAGATCAGGTTCAGCATATGTACCGCCGGATCAGAAATCACACTGATCTTCAGCACATCAAGGGCCATCACGATCATGGGAATGAGAATCAGCACATACACGATATAGGCCAGCGTGTTGGAAAGCCTGTCGGTGTTGGCCACCTCGATGCCGGCCTTCTCCTGCAGCTTGTTCACGTTGAGCTTATCGAACAGATGCGCCAGCAGCTGGCGAACCAGCTTTGCGATGAAGCATCCTATGATCAGCACGATGGCCGCCGCCACGATGTTGGGCACGTATCCCCACACGTTGTTCAGCAGGTTAGTGATGGGAGAAGAAACCTCCCGCATTCCCAGCGCCGAAAAGATTCCCGGCACAAAGAGCAGGAAAACCAGCAGGTAGACAAGCTTTCCAATGAACTGCTTCGTGCTTCCGGCCTTGCCGGCATCGCCCTCCGAAGAGTCAAGCTTTCCCAAAAACTGATCTATCTTTCCCTTTCCCAGCAGCTTCAGAACCAGAGACTTCACGATACTTGCCACCACGAAAGCAATCATAAAAATCAGGACGGCGCTGATCACCGACCAGACTCCGGAGCCTATGGCGGACACGATTGAAGAAATGAATTATGGCATGGCATTTCCCTCCATATCTGTTTATTTGATATATCCTTACATTCCCATATTGTACCACATGAAAGGGATTATCACAATATCATTTCCTGTTATATCAATTTAAACTTATAAACACTCCTTTTTTCATGAAATCTTTTTTTCCTTACATTTCCGCCAGCTGGCAGTCATGCTTTTTAAAGAAATCCACTCTTGGTTCCAGATACTTCAGTTTATGAGTCTCCGCATCTGCAATATAAAAGGAAACCGGCTCAAATATATGACTCCAATCCCACAATTCTTCTCCCACATTCAGATATTCTCTGAACATTTCACATCCTTCCGGTGCAATTGGATGAATCAGGATTGCCATAACCTTACAGGCATAAAAACAATCAATCACAAGTTGCTTTCTGAATTCCGCATCATCTGTGGCATCTGCAATCTTTACATTGTTTACCCAACGCCTGTTCACTCCCCGGATGAAATCATCTAAAACATAAGAGATGCGATGAAACTCATGATTATACATAAAACGCTCATATTCAAGAACTGCTTTCTCTGTCATAAGTCTTATTTCATCACTCACATCCCCCTCAGGGATTTTCCCGCCATAATTATTCTGAATGGCATAGAAACAGGTCCGGATCAGCCGGTTGAACACATTGGTGATTAAATTACCATCTTTCAGAACCATATCCATGCCAGCCCTGTCTTCTTTTTTCATAAATACCTGCGGTTTAAATCCGACGCTTTTGGAAGACAGCCCCAGACTCATGAAATGCATCCGCAGCTGATCCTTCGTGTAATAATTCAGCAATTCATCCGCCGTGGGAGACTTTACTTCGGAACTGCTGCTGGCTTTTGTATCCATATACAATAAATGCCTGTTGGCTATGATGTGAGATAAGTGTACTGTCTCCATATCCGGCACTTCCCCTTTGGGAACCTGTAATCCTGTAAATAACCCTGTCTGGGCAATGGCATAGAAATAAATATTATCTTCCCCGATAAACTGATAAACTGTAGATTCTTCATCATGCCACCACCTGGATAATTCGTCCTCTCTCCCCTGCTCTTTCAAATAGGCTAAAGTAAAGGAAATGGGTGCCCACAGCGATTCCGGCCACACCCAGAAGGTCAGGTCTTTTAAGCCTTCACACTCCGGGAATGGCACACCCCATTCCACATTGCCGGACAGCCGAAAAGGAACAAGCGTCTTTCCGGAAGTATAATGAATACCTCTGGCATCCAATACACTTTTCGCCTTGTCACGGTCCTCCAGATTTTCAAATTCAAACACAACAGAAGGTTTCTTCTCCTCGTCGACGCAGTTATGAGGAGGCAGCTTTGCGGCCAGGTCCCCCAGGTCACTTATATACTTTCTCGGTACATAGAGTAAGGGTTTCTTCAAAAATTCTTCTACTGTTTCCAACTGATACTTACGTGTATTTGTATTTTTTCGTAAGAAATCATTATATTCCTTTATTGCAGGAATACAATATTCCAAATCCAAATACCAGTTTTCCACATTTCTGAGGACGGGCTTTTTATTGGACAGGCAGCTGACGGGATTTATCAGTTCCGAAGGCAGAAACTGATGTCCCAGGGAACACTCATCGGCATATGCTTTTTCCGAAGCGCATCCCGGTATCGGGCATTTCCCCGTTACCTGTCTTCCGTTTAAGAACATCTTTTTCTCTTCGTCATAAAACTGAGGCATGGACATTTTCTTCATATATCCATTTTTGTATAAAGTATGAAACACTTCCGCTGATACCTGCCTGTGAATCGAACCTGCCTCTCCCAGAGCCGATGCTCCGAAGAAATCTAAGCTGATACCATAGCTCTCCAAAGTTTTCTTCTGATTCTCATGGTTGACACGGACATAATCCTCCAGAGTCCCTTCATACCCTGCTTCCTGCAGCTTCCGATAGCTTTCCATGATGGGAGAACCGTAGCAGTCTGTTCCCGAAAGAAAGATAACATTGTCTGTTCCGATTCGGTCTCTTAAAAACCGCGCAAAAATATCTGCATGTACAAACATACCGCCTACATGCCCGAAATGTAAATTTTTATTTCCATAGGGCATACCTGCCGTAATAACGGCCCGCTTTGGAAATGTGGGGCGTTCATTTGAAGTTAACCGCTTACATATCATATTGTTTTGATCCTTTCTGTTATTTATTTCAGGTATTATATGCTTCCCTTTTTGCCGGGGAAGCCCTGATTGTTCCGGCATAGTATACCCCCTTTCCAACAAAATCAAGCAGTGGAATGTCCCTCGCCGCGCGGCCCGCATGCCGCCTCTGCGGCAATCCTCCATATGCGGGCCTGCGCATAAAAAAACGGCCAAAAACTCGTATCGAGCTTTCGACCGTTTGGTTCGGATTAACCAGGATAAGACACTTGTTACGAACACAGCTCAAAAAGCCCGTTGTCAATTTTGACAATAAGCTGCTGTTGCTGGTTCATTTTGTTCATGATAATTGAAAATTTAATCATGGGCTTATCTTTCCTTTATTTTGTGTAATTCTAACAGGATATATTTCAGTTGTCAATATGAAGATTGATTCTGCTCCTACTGCTTAGCCGGATTTGGACATGTAATAATCCACGTATAGCCAAAACAATCTTTCACAAGAGAACCGCACCCGCCATCAGAGAGAGCTTGTCAAGTGTGTTTGTAAACTTTTGATATACAAATTATTTTCTATGATACCTCCAACCTCCATTCGGATTATACTCCGCAACACTTCCTCCGCCCACTGCTCAGGAAAACAAATCAGCAGTTCCTCGTGCTGCATATTATGGCGGCGAATGTCCGGATTTTCAAAATGCCTGTGATAACGTTCCAAGTATTTCTCCCCCATTTTCATTGCATAAAAATATGTACTGTTGTACCGTATACGGAAATCCCATTTTCTATCGGCGTAACCAAATCGGAATAAAACTGGCTTTGAATACTCTCCTGTTTCACAAAAGCCATCCGGGTGTTGTTCATGCCGAACATATCCAGCATTTTGTCATAATACAGACGCTCATCCACAGTTTTTTTCTCAAGCCGCCGTTTCATAAATCCCGGCATCTTGCCCTTTTGGAACATACCATAAAGAATTTTTCCTATCAGCCATGCTTTCAATTTTGCAGAAATTCCTTCCTCCTGATCCAAATCGGAACTGCCAAGAATTGCGTGGCTTATATGTACATTCCCACGTTGCACCAGCAGCACCGCGAGACTGCCCCTTAAAGAACAGCCATAGGCGGCATGGATCTTCCCACCACAGTTTTCTTTTATATAATTTTCTATTTTTTCCATTTCCGTTACCATATCCGGAAAGACCGTTTTTTCCGTTTCATCAAAACCATCATATGACACACACACTACACGGAAATTCTTTGCCAGAAAAGGAATGACTTTTTCAAAATTCACCTTCCAGTGACAGCAGGTTCCCGGTAACAGGATAATTACTGGTCTATATAAATCACCAAACTCATAAAATTTCATAGCATCATTTCAATAATGAGAAAAGTCCTTTCTTCTCATAAGGTTTACTGCATACCGATACAGCGTTATAACCTGCCTTTGCAACTACATCTTTCAGTTTCTGCTCTGATATATCCTGCTTCGCAATAATGACTGTTCGCTTTTTGGTATGTGAGCTTGACACCTTTTCTACTTTAAAGGCATTTCTCACAGCCTCATTGATATGTGCCTCACACATACCGCAGGCCATCCCCTCTATGCCCACCGTAATCTCAACCATAAATTTCCTCCCAATTCTAATCAGTAATGACTAACCTATGATTCTAATAAATACAGCTGCTTTTTAGTTAGTAACTGCTAACTCAATTTAAAGTATATATCTCTCACCTACAAATATACTAATCAAATTACTTTATTTTCTTATTTCTAAAAATGGCATACTTATGTTACATATTTTCAGAAATACTTCTTTATTCTTGCAATTCCCGGCTGATTACAATAATTCGATTTTTCATTTAATCTTCCCTTCTTTCGTATCCAACCCTTTATAGGTATGGTAAATCAAAATGACTGCAACAATAAATGTTAAAATATCCGATAAGGGCATGGAAAGCAAAACCCCATTCAGTCCCCAGAATACAGGAAGCAGGACAGCAAAACCGACACCAAAGACAACTTCTCTTATCATGGAAAGTGCCGTTGAAGCTACTGCTTTCCCCATTGCTTGTAAGAAAATAAAACATGCTTTATTTACGCAAGCCATTATAATCATACATAGGTAAATCCGAAATGCTTTTATTGCAAATTCCGTATAATAACTGCTTTCATTCGCAGCACCAAAAATAGAAATCAGTTGCCTGGGGAAAATCTCAACCAAAACAAATGCTGCTGCACCTACAAGAGCTTCCGCAATTAGTAATTTTGTAAATAATTCTTTGACACGCAATTTATGGTTTGCGCCTATGTTATATCCCACAACTGGAATACAGCCGGCTGCCATACCAACAACAATTGAAATAACAATCTGAAAGAATTTCATGACAATTCCGACAACAGCCATTGGGATTTGGGCATATTGTGCCTGCCCAAATATTTCATCTATTGCGCCATACTTGCGGAGCATATTGTTAATTGCCGCCATTGCCGCAACCAAGGAAATCTGCGATAAGAAACTTGTAATTCCCAAAAGTAAAGTTTTGCCGCAGATTTTACTGTCAATTTTCAAATCATTTGACAGCATCTTAACTGTTTTCATATGCAGGATATACCATACTGCTAATATAGCCGTGATAATCTGACCAATTACTGTTGCGATAGCCGCCCCTTTCATCCCCCCTTGCATACAAAGATAAAAACTGGGTCTAGAAGAATATTGGCAACTGCACCAGCCAGCGTAGAAGCCATAGCAAATTTCGGATTTCCATCTGCCCGAATAATCGGGTTCATTGACTGCCCGAACATATAAAACGGAATACCGAGAGTAATATAAAAGAAATACTCCTTTGAATAATAAAATGTTTCTTCATTTACAGTCCCGCCAAACATGGCAATAATCTGTGTCTGAAAAATCAAGTAAACAGCAGTCAAGAGCAGGCTGCCTGCAATTATCATAACGATTGCATTTCCAACACTTTTTTTCGCATCATCCATTTCTTTTTTGCCAAGACAGATGCTGACAAAAGCGCAGCAACCATCCCCGACCATGACAGCAATCGCAAGTGCAACAACAGTAAGCGGGAATACAACCGTGTTTGCCGCATTTCCATAAGAGCCAAGATAACTGGCGTTTGCAATAAAAATCTGGTCTACAATATTATAGAGCGCACCAACTAAGAGAGAAATGATACAAGGGATTGCATACTTCCTCATCAGCTTTCCTATCGGCTCTGTTCCTAAAAATTGATTAGATTGTACCATTTTGTTTACCCTTCCTTTCTTTTGCAAAAATAAAGCGTATAGCTTGACGTTTGCTGGTTTTACGCCATAGGCTACACGCTTTTAGTGCTTAATTCAGATAATCGCCAACAGGGCTGGAATTGTATTGTTTGATTATTTTTACAATAATTGATCCGTCAGCCTGTTTTGTCTGTTCAATAATTTTGAACTGCGTATGATTACGTTCCAGTTTTTGCTTATACTGCTCAATCTCTTGTTCTGCCTGTTTGACTGCATAGTCATGACTGACATCATCCTTCAGCATAAAATGAAGCGTCTGGCAAATACAGGCTGCCTTTACTCTTTTCATTTTTTCTCCTCCATTTCCAAAAAATAACGTGCAGTTTATACGCAACCGGAATTACGCACAAAGCCACACGTTGTGTATATATTATACACAGTTCAAGAAAGAATTTCAAAGGAATTTTTCAACAAAAAGTTCAAAAAATTATTTCCTTTTTGAGAGATATTCCACGATTACATCAGCACATTTTTGAACGCCAATGGAGCTGTCAATACAGAGTTCATATTGATGTGGATCTCCCCACCTTTTCCCAGATATATTTTTGTAATAAGCTGCCCGTGCCGTATCAGAGCGTTCAATATTCTTTTTCCCCTCGTCCCATGTATCCCCGTACATTTCCATAACCTTTTTTGTGCGGTATTCTTTTGGGGCATATATGAAAATTCTTACTAAGTTCTTTTTGTGGCGCAGGACATAATCGGCTGAACGTCCAATAATCACGCATGAACCGGCTTCTGCAATCATTTTTATAACCTTATCCTGTGCTATTACCGCCTGCTGTATTACAGTGGTACTCAAATACAATTCACGCATAACTGCATTTTCATCAGAATTGATATTAGAAATAAATTCACTTGCAAGCCCACTTTCTTTTGCGGCAATCGCAGTCATTTCTTTATAGTAGCAGGGGATATTCATTTTTTCGGCTACCAACTGCCCGATCTACTTTCCGGCTGTTCCATGCTCACGGGCAATCGTGATAATAACACCGGGAGAGGAAGCCTGTATTGTCTGCCTGCCTGTTTCCGGCTGTGATTTCTGTTTCTCCTGCTCCAAAGTTTTCCATAATCTTACCATGACGATACCCGTAATGAAAATAGCAATTATGTCCGCAATCGGGGCAGCCCAAAAGATGCCCGTAACGCCGCCAAAAATCGGAACAATGAGCGAAAAGATAATAAGCAGTACATCTCTTAAAATGGATAAAGGTGCTGCTGCTTTTGCGTGTCCTATGGATTGCAGGAAAATAGCACAGACCTTTTGTACGCAGGTAAATATTATCAAGGAAAGATACACACGCAGGCATAAAACGGCAAATTGTGTGTAAAGCTCTCCGTCTGCGCCAAACATTTTAATGAATAAGATCGGAAATGCTTCAAAAAGGAATGTGCAAATGACGCAGACAATTACCGTCCATTTGATTATGAGTTTTAATAGTTCCTGTACCCTGCCAAACTTCCTTGCACCATAATTATATCCTACGATTGGCTGCGCTCCGGCTGCAATACCGATAGCGATATTTAAGACAATTTGGAATAATTTCATAATGACAACAAATGCCGCTAAAGGAATGTCTGCGCCATAAACAGAAGCTGCACCATATTTTACAAGCAGTATATTGTTTATAACCGTAATAATTACAATAGATAGCTGTGTTAAAAAACTGGAAGTACCCAAAGCCATAACACGCTTCAAAATCCCTGCATTCAGGCGAAAACTTTTAAGGGAGATTTTGAAAGTTTTGCTTCTTGTCAAATAGAAAGCACAAATAAGAAAGCTGACAAACTGCCCTAATATGGTTGCGTATGCCGCCCCTTTTATTCCTAACCCCAAAACAAAGATTGCTACCGGGTCGCCTATGATATTGATTACTGCGCCGACTAACATAGAACACATGGCATAGCGGGGGCTTCCGTCTGCACGAATGATAGACGCAAGCGTATTCTGCACTAAGGCTAACGGTATCATAGCGTAAATAATAAATCCGTAGTCATGTGCCAGTGATAAGTTTGCGTCTGTTGCGCCAATTAAACGTAACAGATTATCGCCAAAAAAATAACTGATAGCGATAAGGATTACGCCGCCCAAAAAAGAACACAATATGCTGTTCCCCACACTGGTATGAATGTCCTGTGTTTCATTTTTGCCAAAAGAAACGCTTAGATCAGCGGCAGCACCATCTCCAAAGAATAAGGATATGCCCCAACCAATAACCGTAATCGGAAAAATAACTCCTGTTGCGGCGTTTCCTAAGTATCCAACTCCATTCCCTACAAAAATCTGGTCTACAATGTTGTAGAGGCAGGAAATAATCAGTGAGAAAATACACGGTATTGCAAACTGTTTCAGCAGTATACCGACTTTCTCTGTGCCTAAGTAGTTGTTCTGTTTCATAATGACCTCCTGTTTTTACAGACAAAAAAGGCACATGATTTCCTGCATATGCCGTATAAATCAAATTTACCCCACATGCAGTAACTTTCCGTACCGTAATCAGATTTACACGCAAAGCGCCACATGTGTCGTTGAATGACTGTATTTATTTTTTACCTCGATAATTATATCAAAACCACTTTTTAAAAGTCAAGAAAGTAATTTTTTAAAAATGTACAAAAAATACATCTTGAATCTAAGTAATTTTTGCCATGTTCTGAAAACCGCATCATCATGTTTCATTATGCGGCTGTGCACATCATATTATACTGAGCGGCAGATTTATCCGGCGCTCAGTATAATCTCTTCCTGATTATATTGCAAATCCCGCATACTGGGTCATGTACAGTTCATAGTATTTACCTTTCTTCTCAAGAAGCGCTTCATGATTGCCGCTCTCTACGATTTCGCCGTGATCCATAACAACGATAAGGTCGGAATCCCGGATTGTTGACAGACGATGTGCAATCACAATGCTGGTACGTCCTTGCATAATGCGCTGCATAGCATCCTGTATTGCTTTTTCGGTGCGGGTATCTACATTTGATGTTGCTTCATCCAGAATCAGGATTCTGGGATCGGCGACAAACGCGCGGGCAATAGCAAGAAGCTGTCGCTGTCCCTGACTGATATTAGATCCGGAACCAGTCAGCACCGTATCGTATCCCTGGGGCAAAAGTTCAATCATTTCCCGACACTGGCTCATTTCTACCGCCGCTGATAACTGTTCCGTCGTGGCTGCATCATTTCCGTATTTCAGATTGCTTCGGACAGTATTGGAAAACAGCACTGTGTCCTGTAAAACAATAGCCACATTCTGCCGCAGGCTCCCCCTTGCAACATCCTGTATATTCTGCTTATTGATACAGATTTCTCCGCTGTCTGTCTCATAAAAACGCATAAGAAGATTAACAATGGTAGTCTTTCCGCTGCCGGTTGCACCTACCAATGCCACCTTTTTACCAGTGGGAACAGTCAGCGTAAATTTTTTAATCACAGGGTTTTCCCCATCATAGGAAAAACGTACATTTCTGAATGTAATAGCTGCATTTTCCTCTTTTGTGAGTTCCTCACCGCTCTTATCTTCATCCTCTTCATTAAGCACGGCAAAAACCCTCTCCGCACCGGCGATTGCTGTCTGAAGCTGTCCGTAAACCTGCGCGATTTCATTAATGGGGCGGCTGAACTGTTTAGCATAAACAATAAAAGCAGAAATCACACCCACGGAAATCAATCCTTTCACGGAAAAATAGCCGCCAAAAGCTGCAATGATCACAAAGCCAATATTACCGATACAATTCATGACCGGTCCCATAACGCCGCTGAAAACATCCGTTTTGATTCCGGCCTTTGTGAGGGAATCCGCTGTACTACAAAAATCATCCGTTGTGATATTCTGATGATTGTACGCCACAACAGTACGATATCCGGAAACCATTTCTTCCACCGTTCCGTTCAACTGCCCTAACAGCATCTGCCGCTGGCGTGAAAACTTGCGCACCCTTCCTGAAAGAATCTTAGTTGCCATTACTGTCAGCAGAACAGAAGCAAGACTGAGAAAAGCAAGCTGCCAGCAATACCACAGCATAATTGCCACAGTTCCGATAACCGTAAGAACCCCTGAAAACAGAGACGGTAAAGACTGCGAAACTGTGGTGGAAATATTCTCAATATCATTTGTCATACGGCTCATCACATCACCGTGAGAGTGGGTATCAAGATAGCGAACCGGCAGCTCCATGATTTTTCCAAACAATTCCTCCCTCATTCTTTTCACTACATTTTGGCTGATCCGCGCGCTGAATAGTCCCTGTAACAGACTGCAAGCACTGTAAAGCAGATAAACAGAAAGCATAAACAACAGTGTATGGGAAAGGACACCCGTTCTTTCTCCGGCAATGATGTCCACGGCTCTGCTTTGCAGACTCGGCGCATAAATACCGCATAATGTACCGAATACGACAAGCGCCAGCATAAAAATGACCAGCTTTTTCTCGTGCAAAAAATAGGTGATGATACGCCTGAGAGTGGCTCCGACATTCTCGGCATGTTCTGCTTCCACAAAGCGTTCATTCCGGTTCATCATACCGGGAATATTGCGATTGACCATTTTTTGATCCAGCTCTTTACTCATGCTCTTAGAGCCTCCTCTCCAATCTGAGAATGATAAATATCCTGATAAATCTGACAAGATTTCAGTAATTCCTCATGTGTACCGCAGGCTGAGACGCTGCCATTTCCCAAAACAACAATCCGGTCAGCAGTGCGTACGGAAGCAATCCTTTGTGCAATAATGATCTTCGTGCTGTCAGGATGTGACGCTTTCAGCGCCTGATATAAATTCGCTTCCGTTTTCAGGTCAAGGGCACTGGTGGAATCATCAAAAATAAAGATTTCAGCGGGTTTCAGAACGGCTCTCGCAATGGAAATCCGCTGCTTTTGTCCACCGGATAAGCTCATGCCGCGTTCCGCAACGACAGTTCTATATCCATCCGATGCAGAAGAAATAAAATCGTCAGCCTGTGCGATGGAAGCCGCGTCCTTTAACAGCGTGGCATCCGCTTCCGGTAGCCCCCATACAATATTCTCTCTGATTGTCATACTGAATAGCTCGCTTTTCTGCATGGCTATTGCAATTTTATTCCGAAGCGCCTCCTGCCGGTATTCCCTGACATCAACTCCGTCCACCAAAACCGTACCGTTACCCACATCGTAAAAGCGCGGAATCAGACTGACCAGAGAGGTTTTACCGCATCCGGTGGCTCCCATGATTGCTACGGTCTCTCCTTTATGTATTTTCAGATTGATGTGTGACAGCACATTCTGACTGCTTCCGGGATATGCAAATGACACGTCACGAAACTCAATTTCGCCCTGTATATCCGTTCTCCCGTCAAATACTCCATCCTGAAGATCCGGCTCGCTGTCAAGTACCTTTTTTACTCTTTTCCATGAAATGAATCCTCTGGAAATATTCTGAAACAGCATGACAAGCATCAAAATACCATTGAGAAGCTGGGTGGTGTAAGTAATCGCCGCCATGACGGTGCCGGGTGTGGTTCTGCCGTTTCCTACTTCATAGGATCCTGCCAGCAAAATGACAGCAACTACCATATACATCAGCGCATTCACCAGAGGATTCATGAAAGCAAAAATTATAAGCGTCTTCAACTGTGTTTTAATCAGTTCTTCATTGGCTGTCCCAAAGCGCATTTTTTCATATATTTCCCGAACGCATGCCTTAATGATACGAATGCCGGATACATCCTCCTGCATAATGCCATTGATGGCATCAAGCTGTGTCTGCAATCTGGTGAACAAAGGACCTGCCTTCAGCAGGCAGAAAGCAATCACACTTACAAGAAAAGGAAAGGCACACAATACAATCAACCCAAAACGCAAATTTAACCGAAACATAAAATACATACTTCCGAAAGTGAGCATTGAGGTCCGGATCATCCCCCGCACAAATGTCGAAACAAATCCCTGTACCTGAGTAATATCATTCGTTACCCTCGTTACCAAAGAACCGGTGCCAAATTGGTCAAGCTGCGGGAAGGAAAATGTCATGATCCTGCGGAAGCAGTCTTTCCGGATCTCGTTGCCGATATTCTGGCTGGATATATGTACGAATACATTATTTAGAGAACCACAAAGCCCTCCGAACAGGACAAGACCGATCATTTGCAGTCCCAATATCCAAATCAGGTGCAGATTCGCTGTGCCTCCGTTATTTACACCGAGAACCCCATCATCCACAATCTGACTCATAATGCCCGGTTGAAGCAGATCCATGAGCACCTCGCAAATCATAAATAAAGCCGCAATGACGGCAAAAAGCAGATACTGTCTGATATATTTCCACATAGTCAATTTCCTCCACGTCCATGAGAACCCTCATGGTGTCCATCCTCACAATAACGGATTCTCCAATCGGCATATGATAAAAGGCGAAAAACTCTTGATTCTCCGCCTTTTACCTATCACTTTACAACACATAATCATCAATGTGATGATTCCTGATTATTATGATACCGCTATTTTATCGGCAAATCCCATCAATCCACGCAAACAACTGCGGCAGATCATAGTCTCCAGAATGCGGCAGTCCCCACGGAAGATGAAAGTCCACCTGACATCCGGCATTTTCCAGCATAATAGCCAAAATTACCGGGATTGCTAACGAGGTGTCGCGGTCAAAAGAACCGTGACGAATTCTCCAATGTTTTGCAGTATCCGCTTCCCCGATATAACGGGTAGGATTAAGCATTTTAATTATCCCATCTTCCGCCAAGCCACCATTCACCTCACTGTGCTCTTTTGAAAAAATGGTAAAGTGCCTTGCAAAAACAGTTTCTGTACCAAATTCCTCATTTTCAGGGCTGTGGAGGTCTACGGCGTCAAAAGCGGGAGTTTTTTTCATGCGTGTAATTGTCTTGACGTACTCCGGAAGGTCTACTGCCGTTACCTTTCCATCCGTAATGGTCAGGCTGACCTGCTTGCGAATATCGCTCTCCGGAACAAGCATCTGCCTGATTTCCTCCTCGGGATGATCCAGCTTTCTCTGGGCTGATCCGGCAATATACTTTTTAACCAGCTCTTCAAAACTTCCATGCCCTTCCGCATCCAGTGTGAGCGAATTTCCTTCTGCATCTTTAAGGTTAAGACTATTCAAATAAGCAGGAAACAGTTTCTTTAACTCTGCGGAAAGCGCCTCCTCCTTCTCTGTCATCCGACCGCTCACCGGAACAGGCTTCACTTTCCCGTCCACTTCCTTAAACTCCATCATTTTATACTCATTTTGCCCATAGAACAACCATTCATAAGCCGCATCCGCATTCTCCAGATTGTGAATCGGGCAATAGCAGCTCGCCGCAAAGATATCGTCCCGCTCGTTGGCGGCTCCGATTTCCTGTAAATACGGTTCATAGTCTTTACTATTGCCACTTGCTCCTGTCATAGCTGAGAGCGCACCGCCCGCACTAGTGCCATTGGTAATAATGCGCTCCACATTTCCCGGAACCATATCTCTATTATGACGCAGGTAACGGATCGCCGCCTTCATATCCACGATCAACGCCGGTGCGCGTCCTGTCATTTTACCGTTCTCTGTTGCATTGTTTCCCGTTTTGCTTCCTACAAAAAACTCGTCCGTTGCCATACCGGTGGTTCGTCCGCGAACACCCGCGCACGCCACCACATAGCCGTGCAGCAAACCTTCAAAAACCGTATTTGTTCTGCCAAGAAAGTCAAGTCCCGGAGTCTCCGCCGGTCCCGGCATATAACCGCCCACCGTATTTGGCATAAAGATCGGCGCCGTCTTTAAGATAAATCCGTTAATCGTTTCGCCCTGCGCCAGTGCTTCTGGCACATAGATATTCATTTTTTGAATAGGATCAACTGGATTGGCACAATATACGATATTTTCATAGGCACGATAAGTAATACTTTTACCATCCAGCTCACAGGTTTTCACTTCATAGGATTCAGGATTAAAATAAATCTTATCTTCCATTAATATCATCTCCTTTTCTTTGTTTCCGCAGATAAACGCCCGTTACCCGATTCATTTCCGTGTACAAAATGCACTTACTTCTCCGGTTTCTGATATTCCGACGCATATTTTTCTACATTGAGCATCATTACGATAATCAGAATGACCACACCTAATATTGCTCCAGGCCAGATATAATCAAATCGAATGGCATTTATAACAGTCTCCGACTCTTCTGTACCGGGCATATAACCTACCGCCGCCAGAATCCAGCCGGTCAGGGCACTTCCCAGTCCGATGCCGACTTTGGAACCAATGGACTGCGCGAAGAAGATCAGCCCTTCAGAATGAACTCCGTATTTCCAATATCCATACTCAACCACATCCGGTACAAGGGCAAATACTGCGCTCAACAACGGCCCCGCACCAAGAGAACGGATAACAGTACCGACAACAATCATGGTTGTGTTATTTCCTGCAAAGCCCGTAATAGCAAATCCAACAATAAGAAGTACTGCCCCGATCAGCAGAAACATCTGCTTACTCCAACGTTTGGAAATGGCCGGCAGGGCAAATAAAATAAAAATACCCGGCAGCTGACCCGCAACCATCAACGCAGACATGAACATCGGGTTCCCAAGAACCTCATTGCAGAAAAAGATTTGTCCGCCAATTGCATTCGCATTCATCAGAAGAGAAAATACACCGATCAGAAGCAACAGCCAGAAATATTTATTTTTCAGTACCGCCGGAAGCTGTTGGCTCATGGGAAGTGTTTCCCTGGAAGGCCCGTTCGCTTCCACATCCACCTCTTTGTTAATCAATGCCGAAAAAAGAATCAGAACACAGGCCACGGCGCCTAAAACAACGCTGGAAACTTTCCAGCCACAGTTCAGAACCAACGGCGTGATCGCAGAGCCGCAATCAGACCGATCAGATTGTTACCAACCGCAGAGAAAGTTGCCAGCATCGTGGATTCTCCCGAATCATGCGTCATCAACGGCAACAAAGCTGTGTTGGAAATACCATAAATAGTATACACGATACAGTTCATGAAAATATATGTAACATACGCATATACCAGCTTACCACTATCTCCAAATTGCTATCGGTACATTCATAAGAAGTACAATACCAATCAATGTCAGCGGAGCTGATGCGATCAGCCACGGACGGGCTTTCCCCCACTTCGTAGAGGTTTTATCGACAATCGCTCCCATCAACAGGTCTGTAATACCGTCAAAGATACGACAGACCAAAAACATGGTCGCAATCGCTCCTGCGCCAATCAATGCTGTGTCCGTATAGTAATTAAGCAAAAAGGCTGCTGCGATCTGATTGAATACACATCCCCCTCCTGTGCCAACACCGTAAGCCACCTTATTGAGCAACGGTACTTTCTTTCTGTTCCCCATAACATTTCCTCCTTCTTTAAAGTTTTCTTATACCTTAAATTATAAGAAAATGAACTTGACAAGCAATTCGATTTCTTCTAAGATTTAGTCGTAATTGGAATAAGTTTTTATGATTGGAGATTTGTCATGAACACATTGTTTTATCGTGAATTTGCTGTACTCGCCGAAGAAAAGAATTATATGGAAGCAGCAGAGCGTCTATATATGAACCAATCAACCTTATCAAAACACATCAAGACCATGGAAAGCGAACTTGGCGTTCCGCTTTTCGATCGTTCTACACGCCGTGTAGAGCTTACAGAATATGGAAAAGCCCTGCTTCCCCATGCTCTAAGCATCACCCGTTCCGAATTTGAATATTCCTCTCTCCTGATGCAGATGCAGAACCGCGAAAAAGGAATCATGACACTCGGCACAATTCCCCCTATGGCACAATATGGCATCATCGGCCTGCTAGCCGCCTTTCAAAATGAATATCCTGACAGTCATGTAACCATTCTGGAAGAAGATTCGCAAAACCTGTTACATCTGCTTTGGGAAAAGAAATGTGAATTGATCTTTTTCAGGGAATCCAAACTTGACTTTGAAAAAAATTTTCTGGATGACCAAGAAGTTGTACGACTCCCTTTTGTTCAGGACCACCTCATCGCCGTGCTGCCCTGCGGGCATCCGCTCGCTGATAATATACAGGTCACTTTACGGGACTTAAAGGATGAGAACTTCTGCCTGATCAAAGAGGGAACTCTTCTGTATGAGATGAGTGTCAACGCCTGTCAGGCCTCTGGCTTCATCCCCAATATCTCCTTTACCAGCCATAGAATCGAAAGTCTCCTCGACATGGTATCAACCGGTGATTATATTGCCCTGTTGACAAATCTTCACGTTGCTCCGCCGAAATTCGCCCCTGCCGATGAAGAACGCCCCTGGATGCCCGTTGAGCTTACGCCCAATATCAATTCTCAGATTTCGCTCTGTTATCTGGCAAACAGCCGTTTATCAAAATCCGCACAGAATTTTGTCAACTTCTGCCAATGCCGGTGTATCAAAAAACAACGGATGCCAGGCTCCGCCGAGCATCCTTATGTTTAAACAAACTCCGCTCTCTGATATCCGGAGCGGAGTACAAAATTTCCTATTTCATATTCTTCATATCCACAAGGGCACATTTTATCAGACGTTCACAGCATTCCTGTACCCTTGCAAGCTGCTCTTCTGAGATATTATCCAGATGAATACCGCAAACGCACACAACCGTACAATTTCCATAAACCGCAATTTTCTCAGCAAACATACGGGCAACGGCCTCGTCCTTATGTCCAACGCAATTAAGTACGGATGAAGTGGCGCTTATCCCCTGCCCGGTAAGACTGGGTCTTGCCTGTGCCATAACCGCGCTGCCGATATGCGGCAAAGTTCCTCCGCAAACCGTAACTGTATAATCTTTCCCCATCGATATGACGCGACAAATCAGCGGACAGTTTTCAAACACGTACTCCTCATATACTTTCGTTTCCTTCATCTTCACCGCTTCCTTTCCATGGTTTAAACTTGTCATAGATAATACCAAACTGCATCAAAACCTTCCCTGCCACATGGTTGATCTGATCCTCCATGGTCGTTCCCCCATTATAAAAAGTCAGCATAGGCGGCACAATGGCACAGCCAAGATCTGCCGCTTCCTTTAAATTGCGCAGATGCAGCCGCGAAAACGGCATCTCTCTTGGCACAAGGACTAGCTTGCGCCCTTCTTTCATACACACATCCGCAGCACGGTTAATCAGATTATCCGCATACCCGCTTACAATGCCGGCAAGGCTTTTCATACTGCAGGGCATGACGATCATGCCATCTGTTACAAAGGAACCGCTGGAAATACATGCCGCCAGATTTCCATTGTCCAATACACAGTCCGCCATATCATAAAGCTCCTTAAGCGGCCTGTCACATTCTAATCCCCAAGTCAGCTTAGCCCCTTCACTGAGAATCAGATAAATCTCCATATTTTCCACGCTACGCAGCGCTTTTACCAGGAAATATCCCATCTCTACGCCGCTTGCGCCTGTCACGCCCACTATGATTCTCATTAACTGTCTCCCAACACATGTAAAATTTACTGAAAAAGCTCTGGCACCCACTTAGCCGGATCTACTTCAAGGAACTGGCAACGGACAAATTCATCCTTCATCGTGTATGGCACCGTGCAGTCAAAAATTGCCTTACATGCAATACCATGTGTCCGGATAAACGGATTGTATGCCGGAGCATTGGAGGGATCAAGCACATGAGTATGAACACCCGGAATCGGAATAAAATCCACATCTCCCTGAAATCTGGTCGTCATAGCCCACATCACATCGCTCATATCAAAAATATCCACATCTTCATCTACCAGAAAAACATGTTTCATCTCACTGAACGCAGCAAACGCAAGCAATGCCGCCTGTCGCTGCCGTCCTTCATCATTGATATTATTCTTGCGAAACTGAATAATCGTGACAAATTTTCCCCCGCCACAGGGCGCCGCATGTACATTGATGACTCGTCCGGGCATAGCCCGCTCAATCATATCAATCACACTTGCCTCTGTTGGAATCCCCGCCATAGATACATGCTCATGACTGGGACCAATGCAGCTCTGCATAATCGGATTCTTCCTCGTTGTCACTGCCTTGACTTTAATCACCGGAAGAAACGCCGGAAGATCATCCCCCTTTGCGTCTCCCGTATAACCCGGGAACTCCGGCATAGCCTTCCCTGTATTGGTATTTTTATCTTCACGCATGGTAATACCCGGAATCAATTCACCCTCAATGACATACTCCGCATGAGCAATACATGTCTCGGGAATGGATACACAGTTTGCCAGTTCTACCGGTCTGCTGCGCAGAGCTCCTGCAATCTGTAACTCATTAAATCCAATCGGCGTCGTTGGTGGTTCAAATCCGGCAGACATATAGACTGCGGGATCCAGTCCAATGCTCACGGAAATCGGCATCGGCTTGTTCAGCTTCAAATACTTTTCCCAAAATGCCCCCAAATGACGGGAACCAGGCGTAATCCACATGGTCATCTCATCTCTGGATTGAATACAGAGGCGATGGATGGTGACATCCGTATCCCCGTTTTCCGGATCTGATCCCACACAAAGTCCCATAGTCACATACGGCCCGGCATCTTCCGGCGTATTGGTAGGCGCCGGAACCAATTTCCGAAGGTCAAAGTCCGGATCCTCTGCACGATAGATACATTCCTGACAAGGGGCCTCCCCTTCAATCATCTTCGGCGCAATCGGATTCTTTACCGCATCCCGCAAATACCACCCCAGCCTTTTGTAATCCGTACCCAGAAGCATACCTACTCTTTTACGACTTGCAAGCATACCTGTCACAACGCTGCTGCCCGGAAACCCTTTCACATGATGAAACAGCATGGCCGGACCATTCTCCCTCGTCGGGCGCTGTACGGTTCCGCCCGCGCCGACATACCGATAAATGCCTGAGATCTCTGCATTCAGATCGGCCTCTATATTTGTTTCCACAAGCTGCTCAGGTTGTGTTTTTAAAAATTCTAACGCACTTCGCAGGTCATAAATTTCACTCATCTTGATTCCCTCCCAAACTTATTTTCAACTTTCATTTTACCTATATATACTTCTCTGTACAATTCAAATTTTTACAATATTAAGTCAAGTCTGGAATGAATCCAAATGGCATGAGCCTTGTCATGAACCATGAAGTGCGCTTACACACAAAAGTTACCGGGCAGATACAGGATACCATCTGCCCATCCTTTTCTATCTCTCCTCTTTTTCTTTCCGCTTTGCCTGATACACCTTACCTGTTTCTCTTTCCTTTACTATCTGTTCTTTTTGCTTGAGCCTGTCTCTGATGCTCATGGTATCCACCACTTTTTCACCGTAGGTTTTCTCCCACTCTGCACGAACCGCTTTATAATCAAGATACTCACTCTTGGCTGCTTTAAATTCCTTATAAAACACTTGCACAGAATCAAATTTGTATTCCTTCACGATAGATGAAAGCCGCTTTTTCATATTTGAAATCTGGATGTCAATTCCGTCAATCTCCTGCTTCAACTCCTTACGCCTACCGCCCTTGAAAATATTCGTACATTCAGACAGTTCCTTTTTCAGCTTATCTCGCTTTTTCTCACGCTCAAAAATTGCCTCGTTCTGGTCTTTGAGTCTGTTGTCAATTTCTTTCAGTCGGGAATATTTACCTGCAAGCACAGAAGGCTTTGGCTGCGGCAGTTTTTCTGTCGCCACTTCCTTCCAGTGTGAATTTACAGGAAGCGGTATCTTTTTCCGTTCCGGTTGGTCTAACGGCTCGTCTTTTGCATGGATATGGCTTTCCGTTTCTTTCAGCGTTTCCTTTACAGCATCAACAGCTTTTCCAACAACTTTTCCAGCAAAATCCATTACCTTCTGTATAGCCTTTGCAATCAGTCGCTCTAACAGTGCAATCGCCATTCTGACAATATCCCCGAACAGTTCCGGCTTACTGCCGTTCTGCTCCACGGATTCCTTTACCCTATCTGTAATCTCTGTTTTCTTTAACTCCAAAATCTCCGCTTCGGGTATGCCACTTACAACCGCATGGTCAACAGCCCTGTTCCATTCCATGCGGATTTCATTGTCTGCCTTTATTTCCTCCGCTTTCGGATTGTTTTTGCCGACCTTCTTTGTCGCAAGGTACGGACCATTTTTATCAAATATGCTGAGCCGATCCTTATCATCGATCACCATCTGGTTAATCAAATCCGTATAAAAAACCTTTGCTTCATCCAAAAAAGATTCCTGCTTGAAATGTCCGTCTTTGACGGTAAAAATCTTACGCTCATATACTTCGCCTTTTTTAATGATTTTGCATCCTTTGCGGATATTCCCGTCCCCGTCAAGTATCTCTTTCTTTGTCCGCACATGATGTCCCTGCTCGTCATAAAACATATTCCGGGTGGCAACTTTTTCTATCGGCTGCTCTAACCGCTTTCTCTCCGCAAATATCATATGGATATGCAGGTTCGTTTTTCGTTTATTATGATGAAGCGCAGCAAAGCACTCCACACCATACTTTTCCTTAAATTTGTCCACCATGCTTTTCAGCAGGTAATCATGATCATAATTGATAAAACTTTCCGGCAGAGCAATCATCAGCTCCCTTGCCTCAATACACTTTCCGTTTGTCCCGCTTTTTTCAAATTCTTCCTGATTACATTTGGCAAGTTCCCGCCAAAATTCTCTGTCCGGCTCCGTTGCATAAACTTCATACAAATGCTCCTGCTTGGCATGGCTTGAAATATAAGTGATGCGCCCCGATAAGTTATGCAGCTTTGCCATTTCTATAAATGAATTTCTTCTCATTAGATGCCTCTCTCCTTTCCACAGCAGATAAACCGCCACCAAACGTTGCTACACATCTGCCCTGAAATGTAGCCGTGAGCAGCAACGTCATTCATGCGCCCGTCCTTTGGGCGGCATGGAGAAATACAGTCCGGTTTTTTCGGACTGTAAATTTGCGCAGGCGCAAATTTGCCCCCGGCAGGGCGAAATCCC
>CAJUQT010000017.1 GCA_910588225.1 uncultured Acetatifactor sp. | reverse complement strand
TTCAGTTGTCAATTTTCAGTTAGAATCACATTCATTGAGATTCCGAGAAGTTATCCAATTTTATGACCTTATACTTTTTCAGGTCCTGCAGAAACCCGTTCACTTTTGTTCCGCCATAGCCTACGAGCACAAATATCAGCTCCTGAATATCATCCAGGTCATTAATAAAACCGCTGAATACTTTGTCATAGACATCAATCAGCGGCTTTATATTAATCAGATCATCTGTATCAATATTATTGTTCCGAAACGGAATAAATGGTACCTCCTCCATGTCGTGATGATACTGGGAAACCGGATCTCCTGTCTCCGGATTCACAAACGTATCATAATAAGACAATCCGTCATCTACAGAATCTCCGATCCTGCGATGGAACGCCTGGCATTCCGTTTCTGTCCAATACTCATATATCATGTAATTGTCCCCGGTTGTCTCATCAACATCCGAATATATACGGAATACTCCCAGAAGCTTCTTTTTGAGCTTCCTTGACATCACTGGAATAATCTCCTTGCTGTCCACAACAGCCCACTCAAATCCGTTCTCACCACGCCAGTAATGCACCCACGCAATACTGCAGTTTGCCGCATTCACACACAGCTCCATACAGTTTTTCTTGTATTCATCCCCCAACGCGTCCATAACCTGTTTGTTGGCTGCTTTATTCCCGATATTGAAAAGCGGAGGCGCCGTGAAAGCATAGGAAGCTTTCTGATTGACAATCAGGCCATGGAAATTCCTCGGGATCCGGTTATCAGCATTCCGCAGTGGATGTCCTTCTTCATCCTCTTTTTTCTGCTGAAAGAGAACATCCGTCCTGTTACGGTAATATCGCTCAGCAATATCACAGCTCCTCACAAAAGCCATATGCATGGGCTCGTATCTTTTGATCAGCTTTTTCATCATTTCCAGTTCCATCACATTACTCCTCCCTACCTCAAGATAGACATCCCATTAGGCTTCCGGATAACCGTATATGCAAAATACCTCAGTGCATCCATGCAATGATCCGACTTCTTAACAGGTTTATCTTCTCCGCGTTCCGCAGCCTTCTCATCCCATATGTAAGATGCGAACTCTTTTATTGTATTTTCACAGCAGCGGCATATCGCTATCTTATTCAGGGACAGCAGAGAGGCCACATATCGGATCCCGTCCGCCACATCATTTTTCGCTTTCTTTATGTGATACCCTCTTTCCTTTAGTTCTGCAATGAAGGAAGCCGCCGACGGGTCAATAACAATCTTTTCCGGCTGTATGCCGTTCAGCCAATTTTTCAGATCATCTGCAAATTTACTGTCTGTCTTCTGGTTCTGTTCATCCCGGCCACTGTAGTAATACTCCCTGATGCAAACCCATTTCCCTTCAATATCCTTTACCCAGAGAAGAAAAACCGTCGCATTCTGCGTACCATAGTCGCAAGACACATAATACTCCGGATCCTCCGGCAGAACGACTTTCTCTATATCCACTACATGCCGTTTTGAATCGAACATGTCATAGATAATGCCTTCTGCCATCACCCACAGCCCCAGAATATAGCGCTTGAAGAATACACCTGAATATACGGAACGATACCGGGCCTTGATCTCTTCTGACAAGCTCAGGTTGTCATCCATCGTGAAATGCACATACAGTAGCTTTTTCAGGTCAGGATCCTTTCCCTCCTTCAGCGCCTTTTCTCTAAGCTCTTCCGCCTTTTTCTTTCCCAGGTACCCGATGGATTTGTCAATCCAGTTGACTTTAAACCAATGATACGGTCCATCCGGATTGCAGTTGAACCAGTATTTTGACCCTGTAACAGAGCATCGGCCGGTAGCCTGGTTGACAAATGACTCCGGCATCAGAGCTACTTCATCACAGAACACGCCTGCCAGAGTAATTCCCTGAATCAGATCCTGGCTTCGCTCATCCTTGCCACCAAAGACATAAAAATAGTTTGTCACCTCACCCCGACTGATTTCCACCAGATTGTCATTCCGGTGATCTGTCACCCGGTATCCCCGGCTCCTGAGCATCAATTTCAGCCAAAACAGCACATTTCTGCGGAAGGACCCTATTGTCTTACCACACATGGCAAAATTCTGCCCGGAAAAGCAGCTCATTGCCCAGAATACAAAAGACAGGGACATGCAGACCGTTTTCCCGGAACGAATGGCGCCGTCCGCAATGATCCCGTCATATTCCTTTACCGGGCTGTCCGACATCCACCATGTCAGAATCTGCTTCTGCTTTACAGAAAACGGTTTGAACTTAAAAAACTGCATCCGATTCAGTTTCTGCCGCTTTTGCTTTATCTGCTGCACTTTCTGCCTTAAATCAGCAATGCGCTCTTTAATCTCCATCCGCATCACCCCATAAGCCGGCTGCCTCCGCATTTAGCGCATCAAGGAATCCGTCATCCGCTGTCTCAGCATCCTGACCGCCCAGCTTCGCGGATACCATGTCAAGTTTGAGCAGTTCGATTTCCAGACGGGCGTCATCGAAACCAAACCGATGCAGAGAATCAATCGCTTTCTGCTTTCTGGCCTGCACACGGGTCAGCGCTTCCTCTATGGCCTGTATCTGTCCCAGCTTCCCATGATACTCCTTCAGATCAGTTTCTTTGTCCTTCTCTATACCGACTTGCCTTTTTACCAGTGTCATCTCCTGTATCGGTTCCCCGTTCTTCTGGCATTCCTCTGATGTCCGGATATCTTCAATCCGTTTCAGCATCCGACGCTCTCTCACTGTCAAAAGCTGTATCTCCTGAAACAGCAGCTGCTCTTTATCCTTCGGCACACCAGCTATCAGCTGCTTCTCCTCCGGATCCAGCGCATCAAAAAAGAGAGTCTCAAACTCTCCTGTCTTGACTGCGTTCTTATTTCCCGGAGGACCTGTGGCATTTTTATTCCCAGGCTGTGCTCCTCTGGTTGCAACTTTTTTCTTTTTGGGTTGCAACTTTTTCTCTTTCTGGTTGCAACCTTCCTTTTTCCAGTATCGGGTCGCCCAGGACTTCACTGCCGATAAGCTGACACCGTACTTTTCTGCTATCTCTTTATATTTCATCCCTTTTCGGTAATCACCAAAAGCTTTCTCTCTTACTTCTTCATTCACCCATCACCACCTCTCATTCGTCGTTTTTGGATACAGAAAAGGGACAGCTCAGGCTATCCCTTTCTTTTCTTTAACGTTTCTTAATATAAAAAGTAAATATAACTTTTGGTTTATCGTTTTACTGCCTATCACATTAATAAATAAATATACTATAAGACATACGATGGCTAATATCATTATCATCTGCAAAATCAACATAAATAAATCTGTACCAGCCTCAAGCACAGACACATCTTCACTTGCTATTTGCATTATCGAAGATACAAATTGCGACACACTAGAAAAAACCAAAGCAAGTATAGATATTGTCAGTGGAACAATATTCGAATAATCATAAAACCTTTTACTGCTTTCAATTTCACAATTTAGCAATACTTCCAAATTACTTAATTCCTGATCGTCACATTTTTTAATCTCTTCATAGATTGCGTTATATCTTTCAGACTCAGTAGAATATTTTGCAAGATCTCCATCATGTCTATATTCTTCTGGCTTTATCTTTTTCTGCATCATTTTTAAGTATTTTAATCTTTTTTCAACATCGTACATTTATTCTTCCTCCTTTTATATACCCTGATTATATATCAAAAAGTAATAAAAAGAAACCCCTACTTAACAGGGGCTCTTTAGAGGTTTGATAAAAACATCTATACACTTTGACCTGATACCATATTACCACATTGAAAACGGACAATCCGGACAAAACGGACAAACTTTAAATTTTTTCCAAAAATCTTTCCGCTTCCTTTCTGATACTTTCCCCTGTTGCCTTCCTCCCCAGCTTCAATGCCACCTTCTCCCAGGGTAATCCCTCCAGATATCGGTACTTTACAATCCGTTGCATCCGGGAAGGAAGGGTCAGCATCCACTCTTCCACCTGAATCTTTATCTGTTCCGCGTTGGCCTTCCTCTGCTCCAGCAGCTGCTCTTCATATCGCAGGGCATTATCATCTTTTACGGTGAATGTGGTTCCCTGAATTTTGAAATGCTGCTCAACATATGGGAACTCAGACATAGAGCCCTTCACATTGGTTTGGATAACCGTTTTCTTTTTCTGGTTCAGCCTGCGAATATCTTTTTCAGTCTCTTTGATCAGCTCACAAGCGTCTATGTAATCCTGCAGTATTGTTTTATCCAAATCATGTCCTCCTCTCCTGCAAATACTCTCTGTCAATCCTCCAACCTCTGCCCACTCCATATACAGAAACTCATGTCATACTCGCTGATCAGCTCCAAATTGAACGGCTCGCCACAGCAAGGACACTTTCCGAAGGCACCGTCCGGAATGATCTTCTTTGGGACCTGCTTCTCGCGAGCCTCCTTGCACTCTTGCACAGTACCAACAGCGTGATACTTCTGAATCTCTTCCAGAGCTGCCATTGCCATATCTAAAGCTATTGTTTCGGCATTCGGCTTCCAGGTATCTCCCTGATCTGGAAGAACTCTATTCCATCTATTCCAATTCTTCTAAAGCTTGTTGCAAGGCCTCTTTTTCCGCCATGCGGATGTCCAACAATGCCCTGATATCTTCATTTGATAATTCAATCTCGCGCTCTACAAGCCAGGGCTTCGTATGTATTAATTTCCCATTTCTGATTTTCTGCAGCCACCCTCTTTTCCCCGCCCCCAACCTGTTGGCACTTCTTACTGGAGGACACAGATCCATTAATAGACGTACTTCTCCGTCCAAATGATCTATTTTCTTTTTCAGCAGATTTGCATATTCAAGTTTTTCGTTCGTCATTTACTACTCCCTTCTGGCTTCTCGCACATCTCAAACTCTATCACCCATACCCATGGATTTACTTCCCAGCCATACTTGTCAATGTCTTCCTTCTTGATTGTGGACTCCCATAAATCCGCAAAATGTTTTACTGCGCTCTTTCCAGTTCCGTCTTCTAAGCATATATCATTGACAAACCCTTCTCGTTTTCCGCCCATCTCATTAATATCCTGTAGCCGCTCCACCCGCACATCCGTCACCTTAAGCCAGATACGGGCTGCTTCTTTGGGCATGTGGATGGATGGGCGCCAGACTGTTGTCGGATAACATCCTGGCTGTGGAAACGGATACGGCCATGCCCTATAAATATATCCCCCGGTCCATTCTGCCCACGTCTCACGCACATACAGAATATCGCCTGTATGGCAAGGCATACGGTTGTATAAGCTATGGCCGGGCATCAGATGCAGGCTTGAAATATTATTCGACCATGCTGCCCAGCCTATTTTCCAGAAAAAACCGACCTGAATCGGTTGTGGTTTCACCACCCGCCGCGTAACCGTCTTTCTGCCATCCAGAATGGCCTGCACCATCTCCGTATTAAAAAGAATTGGTAATACTCTACTCATGCCTTCCTGCCCTCCTCTAATTCTTTCAACGCAGCTTCGGCGTCTTCCCGGGTCAGAAAAACTGTCTTCCCTATCTTCTCCAAATCCTCCAGCCTGATCTTACGGACATCAATCTCCCATGGGCCTTCACCCATAAACTGATATAGCTCATATACCCGGCTTCCCACCGCACAGGGAAGCTCCAGAAGCCTTCCCTGTTCCTCTAACTCTTTATATTCCTTTAACTGAGATACCAGCTTATAACACCTCTGCAAAACTGACACCGTGAACATATTATTTCTTTCTGTCTGGCTCCTTATGGCGCCTTCAATTTCTAACAAGTCTTTTTCTATATCTCTTTCCATATTTCTCATCCTTTCGCATGAATCTCACCCGGCCTGACAGCTTTGCCGTGATTCTCCATTAAATCATCCTACTCCACATCGTCTATATCATGACATTGGTTCCACAGCTCTTCTAATCCCTTCCCCTTTTTCCAGGTATGAGACAATTTAATCTCTGCCTGTATAAATGGCTGTATCTGCTCAGGGTACCTTTTCATGTTCTCGATCGCATGCCTGTCACTCATAAACATACAGGCCATACAGCTGCAGCGTCCCAGATACTCATAACAGAAATGCGGTTTCAAATGCAGCTTCTTTCCCTGCTCAAACATCTTTCCTTTCTCATAGTCCAGACAGGGGCGGTACCAGTGACAGACAAAATCTCCTTTCTGTTTCGTCCATAAGGTGGTGCTGTGGTATTCTATTTCCGGCAGTTTTGCCCGTCCCTTGCTCTCGTCCCTGCGCTCACCGGATATAAAAAGACACTTATTCCCCAAAAGTTCCCTGTTGGACCGGATCCACTTATCGGTCACACCGGTTTTTAGATATGCCGTGCACCATCGGTTTTTCATGTCCGGCCATTTCAGGCGTTCTTCCAGCAGCAAATTCAAAAAACCTTTCTGGTGCTGCAGAAGTACTGGCTTAATCCCCAAAAACTTAGCTGTTTGATAAAACATCTGCACATTCTCCGGATATTCAAACCCGGTATCACAATACAGGAGAAAAATCTTTTCTTTTGGAAATTCTTTCAACGCCCAATATAAAGCCCCTGTACTGTCAATCCCATTGGAGTAACTCACGATTACGCTTGTGTAGTCTGTCTGTACTCCCTCCTCTACAATCTTATTTGTCTTCGCCATTTCTTTCTTAAAGGAACCCGGCGCGCCTTTTTCCCGGGAAGGTTCCGGCTCCTTTCTGAAATTTATTCCACTTTTAAAAACTTCTCCTCTATCTGCTGCCTGTAATCCTCTCCACCCTTTCTTTCAGGGCGTTTAACAGTTCTGCCTGACAGTTGCCTTTCGCCTTAAGTGCCGTCATGACATCCTCGTCCACGCTGCCGGCTACCACCAGATGATGAATAAATACCGTATGCTCCTGTCCCTGCCGGTGAAGTCTTGCGTTCGCTTGCTGATAGAGCTCCAGGCTCCAGTTCAGGCCAAACCACACCACATCACTTCCCCCCTGCTGCAGATTCAGCCCGTACGCCACACTTGCCGGATGTGCCATCAGAACATCAACACGCTGTTCGTTCCAGGCCTTTATGTCCCTGCTTCTTTCCAGCCTCCTGACCCGCAGCTTTGTTTTTTTCAGCGCCCGCTCCATTCTTTCCAGATCATGCTGAAAATTATAGAATACCAGCACCGGCTTCTCGTTCAGCTCCTCTATCAGTTCCATAAAGGCCTCTATCTTGTTGTCATGAATCTCGATGACTTCACGGGCTCCGTCCTCCTTCGTGCTGTATATCGCCCCGTTTCCCAGCTGCAGCAGCTTACCGCTCAGAACTGCGGCGCTGCCTGCATCCAGCACCGTATCCCCGAATTCCAAAATTCTCTGCTTCTCCATTTCGTCATAGGCCTTCTGGGCTTTTGCGTCCAGCTTTATGTAACGGATATTATCCATGCGTTCCGGCAGCTCCAGGTAGTCCTCCGCAGACAAGCTGATGCAGATATCCCGGATCCGCTCCTGAATCTCCTTTTCTGCGCCTTCTCTGGGATCATAGCTGAAGATCGTCGTGGCATTTCTGCTGCCCGGTGTAAAATACTGATTCCTGTATTCCGTAATCGTCCTTCCCAGCCTCTTTCCCCCGTCCAGCAGATAGATCTGCGCCCACAGGTCCATATAGCCGTTGGATGCGGGTGTCCCCGTCAGCTCGTACAGACGGCTGATGTGCCCCCGGATACTCCGCAGAGATTTGAATCTTTTCGCCTGGTGGCTTTTGAAACTGCTGGACTCATCTATTACAACGGTATCAAAGGGCCAGTCATTCCGGTAATAGTCCACCAGCCAGGTCACGTTTTCCCGGTTAATCACATATACGTCTCCCGGCGATGCCAGCGCATGGATTCTTTTTTTCAGTCCCCCCAGAACCGGCACTACCCGCAGCAGATGCAGGTGTTCCCATTTTGCCTGCTCTCTGGTCCAGGTATCCTCCGCCACCTTTTTCGGGGCTATTACCAGGCATTTCCGGGTCTGAAAACGGTTGTATTTCAGATCGTTAATAACTGTCAGGGTTGTAACCGTCTTTCCCAGGCCCATCCCCAGAAACAGGGCCAGTGCCGGCTCCTGCAGCATCCGCCGGATGCAGTACCTCTGGTAACTGTGCGGTGTAAAGATCATGGCTCTTCCTCCGTTTCCAGCATTCCCGGTGCCCTGGCAGGTACCGGAATTCCTGTTGACAGACTCTTCAGGAATAGGTCTACTCCTTCCCGGGAATCCGCGGCATCTGCCCAGCACCCCAGATCCCAGAGCCGCCGGATCCGGTGATACTGTTCCTTCCGGAGTTTCTTTCCCGGTGCTTTCAGTTCCAGAAATCCAATCTTCCCTCCCGGAAGAATTACCAGCCTGTCAGGCACTCCCGTGCATCCGGGAGAGACAAACTTAAGTGCCCTGCCACCCATCTCTGCTGCCCTGTTAACCAGATACTTCTCAATCTCTTTTTCTCTCATCGCTCCTCCATCCCCGCTCCTGCTGCGTGTATCATTCCGCACGCACGTACGCACGTGTATTGTTTATATAAATCAAGGGTATCAAGGGTATATATAACCCTTATTTCCCTTTATATATTATCTATATATAGAAGAATGTTACAATGTTATAAGTACCTGCAAACCGTGTGTTTATCAGGGTCTCCGCCATAACATTCAAATGATACAATGTTGCACTTTGTTACGCAAAACGTAACAATCACTGGCTTTATGTTGTTACGGGAAGGGAAACCGTTTCCCTGACATATCCTCTCTGTACCCCGTAATCCTTTCCAAAGCGTATCACCTGATCCGCCCGTTTCCACCCGGGCATCCTCCCCAGCGTCGCATTAATCTCCCTAGCCTCTGATTTCTTCATGCGGGTAAACTGCCGGAAGCACTCATTCCAGATCTCCAGGGCACAGATCCGGTCCCGGTAAACCAGACTTTCATCATCCGCCTTCTGCTGGTTGAAAGTGTTATCCAGCCAGTTCCTTCTGTCCGCCAGACTCTTCTGGTACCATCCGGCAGGAACCTTTTTCTGCAGGAATTCAGCAATAATTCCTTCATTGGGATCAGACTCCCTATGCCCTTCCTGGGCTTCCCTGGCCTGCCCCAGCGCCTCCCTGGACATCAGCAGGGATTCTCCTCCCCTGTACAGCTGCAGGGCCTCCGCCCAGATCATCGGCACCTCATCCGGGAGATTCTGGAACACGGATTTTCGCGGCGGATGCTTTGCAAGATCCACCGGCCAGAAACGACGCCACCCGGTTTCATCTTTCAGAAATTCCTTTTCATTGGTCGTTCCCACCAGCAGGCACCGCCTGGGATAATTGTCTGTTCTCCGGCCGTATGCGGCCCTGTAAGTATCCTCGCACTTGCTGATAAACTGCTTGACCGTATTCATCTCCGATTTTGACATTCCGGACAGCTCCCCGCATTCTACAATCCAGTATCCCTGCAGCAGTTCTGCCGCCTCCTTTCCCTCGAAGGTATATAGAGAATCTGTATACCACCTCATGCCCAGCATCCGCCAGAATGTACTCTTGCCGATCCCCTGGGGGCCTGCCAGGATCAGCATCTGGTCAAATTTGACTCCCGGATGCAGGAGCCTGGCAACAGCGCCCACAAGGCACTTCCTTATGGCTTCTCTCGTGTACGGGCTATCCTCCGCCCCGAAATAGTCACTCAGCAGTGTATCCACACGGGAAACCCCGTCCCAGTGCAAGCTCATGAGATAGTCCTTCAGATAATTTACGCGGTGATTCAGGGCATATACAGCAAAACCGTCCATTATATTGCTTTTTACAGAAATCCCGTAATGGGATTCCATATAGCCCCGCAGGCCGGAATCATCCGCATCCTTCCATAACCGGTGTCTGCCGTCAAATTCAAATTTTTCCCATGGAAGACGACCGCACACCATAGGCCTGTCGCTGAAATCATCATGGTATACTTTTCCCCGCAGCTGCGGATCATTCTCCAGAATAACCTGTATGTTCATCACTGTAGGCAGAGGTTTTCCAGTCTTTGGATGTGTTGCCAGCTGCTCCAGCCAGTTAAAGTCCTCCGAAGCAGTATCCAGGGGAGTATCAAAACTCTGTACTGCTTTTTCATACCGCTCCCTGTTCAGCATTCCGGCCACCGGCTCCAGGGCAGCCGCAAATTTACACATGGACAGGAAAGAGGGCAGATTGCCTGCAGGCGTATCCGGCTTTGCATCGGCGTCTTCCTCCCCGAACAGATGCAGCCGCACCATGTCAAAGGCATTGCAGAGTTTTCCGCTGCATGGATCGGTAGCATGATGGCTGTACAGAAATTTTCCGTCTTCATAAAGCACCGCGCCTCCCACCGTGGATCCGCCCGTATAAGTATAGCGTCCGTCCACACAGGGCTCATAGGTTCCCGGGATAAACAGGTCCATTGCTGCCTCTATGCTGTAGCAGCGGCAGAAAGCTCCGACAACGCCGCTTTTTTCCAGAGGGTCCCCCTGTTTTTTGGCGGACCTGTCACGGATTTTCGCCGCCCCGGGCACCTCCGGCCATTCTGCCACATTCCTCCAGTCCTGATACAGGCCCAGCATTCCTGCCCTTGACAGAAAAGGCTTGTCTTCATACAGGAAGATATACTCCCCGTCCGAAGAACAGCTAGGCCAGTACATCAGGCGGACAGATTCAAAGGTTGTGGAATCAAAGATCTCCATTCCCAGAAAAGATGCCAGCTTTCTTGCAATCGGCTCATATTCCTCAGCCGTGCAGGGCTCATCTAACGGCACCACTATCCGCAGCCTGGGCGCGGCCCCTTCGTGGGATCTGGTGCTGTAAACGGCATAGGCACAGCCCAGACCGGATACCGCATTCAGAACTCTCTGCGTACCGCCCGGCTCTATGGTATCGGCATCCAGAGTAATCAGATAGCGTTCTCCCGCAGTATCTTTTCTTCTCCGGGGCCCTGACAGAATCCCCCCTACAAACCCGCCCACATCCTTTAATTCCATCTGTCTGGACTTTGGCAGTGCCCTGTATTCCTGGAATGTCTCCGGCGTCCTGATCGGCTGGGAAAGATTTATCAGGAAAGCGGACCATGTGGTCTCCTGCACCATCCAGGATACCGCCTTCCTGCTTCCCCCTGTCGCGATTTTAATCTGTTTATCATAATACATAGGCTGTTAATCCTTCCTGTAGTAATACCCTTCAAACCCGGCCGCATCCAGCGGAAGCCCGGCGGCCCACTCAGGCAGTGTGCACATCAGCCTGACGGCCTCTTCCAGATTTTTTCCGCTGTTCTCCGGCACCTCCAGGATCACTTCATCGTGAATATGGAACCGGATCGCATATCCCGCCCTGTACAGGTTCTGCATGGCGCTGCACAGCAGGTCCCTTGCCACGGCCTGTACAATGTTCTCCGTGAGCTTCCCTCCGTAAGTCTCTGTCTGCTCCCATTTCTTTGTCGCCTGGCTGGTGCCGTAAAATCCCACTGCCTTTCTGCCGAAAGCGTTCGTCATCAGCTCCGGGTGATAATAAAACAGCTCCCGGCCGGAGGGCAGGCGTATAAAAAGATAATTCCGGTCCCGGTAAAAGCTGATTCCTCTGGGCATGGCATGCACCGTCCCATACTGTACGGTATCCACGGCATTATTTTCAACCGCATACCAGAAATCCTGTATCCTTCTGTTACTCTTCCTCCAGCGGCTTACTATGTCAGGCAGTTCTTCCTCTGACAGTCCCATAGAAAGGGCCCCCATGCTGACCAGCGCATGGGCTCCGCCCTGATAACCCAGGGCCAGCTCCGCCACCTTGCCTTTACTCCGCAGGGCATACTCCGAATTTCCTTTTTTAATCTTCTCAATCGGAACGCCGAACATGGTACTGGCGGACGCTTCATAGATTTTCCCATGGGTCCGGAACACATCCAGCCTCCATTCTTCTCCTGCAAGCCATGCCAGGACCCGGGCCTCTATGGCGGAAAAATCTGCCACAATGAACCGGCAGCCCTCTCCGGGTATGAAAGCCGTCCGGATCAGCTGGGAAAGCAGATCCGGCACATCCCCGTAAACTGCCCTTACCGCCTCCGGCCTGCCTGTCTTTACCAGGTGCCGTGCCGTATCCAGGCTTTCGATGTAATTCCTCGGCAGATTCTGCACCTGTACCAGGCGGCCTGCAAACCGTCCTGTCCTGCTGGCGCCATAAAACTGTAACAGGCCCCTGATCCGGCCGTCGGCGCAGACACAGGCTCTCATGGCTTCATATTTCTTGACGGAGGTCTTTCCCAGTTCCTTCCGGATCCGCAGCACTTCCTTTACAAGGTCCTTACTGTCCTTATCTGCCAGGATCTCCGCCACTGTGGCCTTATTCAGGCTTTCCAGTTCCAGCCCGGAATGCTCCTGTACCCAATTTTTCAACTGTGCAACGCTGTTAGGGTTGTCAAGGCCGGTAAGCTTCCTTGCCTTTCCTGCCAGCTTCTGGCTGACCACGCCGTGCAGCTCCAGCGCGCCTTCAATCAGCTCCAGATCCATTTTTACCCCAGCGGTATTAATATACTGGTCCAGGATCCAGTTCTGGCGCTCCTGCTCCGGAATCGGATAGCCTTCCAGCCTATGGTAAATCTCCTTCTCTGTGGCTACGTCCTGGCGGCAGTACTCTTTGAACAGCCTCCATTTCGCATGGTCATGATGCGGCAGGTTCCGGGTACGCCCCCCGTTCCGTGCGGTAGGAGTGCAGGGAACGCAGAAATACCGGATCAGCTGTTTTCCCACCCCCATCTTCCTCCGGTCTTTCGGAAGACCCATGGCTTTTCCCGCCGCATCCAGGGACGCGGGAAATCCGCAGTAAAGGGAATGTACCATAGTACAGTGCCACTGGCTCACCGGGCTGTAAAAAAATTTATTCAGACAATATATTTCAAAGGCCGCATTGTGGGCCACTTTTTCCACTTTTGGGTCGGCAAGTGCTGTAATAAGCTCCGCCGGAAGCTGTTCCCCGCAGGCGCAGTCTATGATATTTACTGTGCCTCCGTCCACAGAATATGCAAACAATAATATTTGAAAATCCGGGGACTGCACATACTTGTACAGTCCCGCTTTTTTTAAGTCCACGCTGGAATAAGTCTCCAGGTCTATGTGCAGGACCTTCATAGCCCCATCACCCCTCCGGAAGCCACAGGACGTCCCGTGATTGGATCTCGCTGATAACCGCCATACCTCTGCGGACTTCCCTGCAACTGCGGGTACCCTCCATAGCTCTGCGGACTTCCCTGTGGCTGCGGGTACCCTCCATAGCTCTGCGGACTTCCCTGTGGCTGCGGGTACCCTCCATAGCTCTGCGGACTTCCCTGCGGCTGCTGATACCCACCTGCATAAGTATTTGTACCACCGAAAGCCTCCTCCGCACTGACCCGGCCTCCAAGGGGATCTCCGTCTTCGATTTTCTGCACGGCATTCAAGCCGCATCCGATTCCTTTGTTGCCATTACTGTTATAAGCAAAAAAATTGATATTGGCCCGGATATAGCATCCGCTGTACACATCCGCCGGATTCAGAATGTTCTGCATATCAAGTCCCACCACAACCGGCTGCTGTTTTGCGGATGCAGTGATTACCATGCAACCCCTGCACTCTTCCCCGAAAGCCTCTCCGGACGGACGGTACCCGTCGCCGTCATAAAGCGGAATCCTGCACTGGGGCGGTATGTTTCCGTTAAAAACCTTCTGTGCACCTTCCTGCTTCGCCCGTTCGATTTCCCCATAAATGCCGTTTATGGTGGCGGTATCTGTTTTGGGTATCAGCAGCGTAACAGAATATTTCGGCTCTCCTCCGTTGTCCGGAACACGCGGCTGAAAGATATGTACATAACTTGCTCTTACTTTTCCTGTTGTGAGTGCCATGGTCATTCTCCTTTCTTATAGGCATTCTCCCCGCCGAAGGCTCCTTCCGCTATGGATGCGGCGGAGATGGCAGGCCTTTTGTCGTCCTCCGGTACCAGCGTCGGCTTTCCGGGCGGTTTTACAATGTATCCGTCCAGTACCTTCCTATGTTCCGGGTTCAGCATCTTTTCAAGCTCGCCCAGCGGCAGCGGCTGCATCCGGTACAGGGCCGCCTCCGGATACCCGGCCTGCTGCAGGGCCTCGTATGCTGCGTCCATGTCCTGGATGGTACGATTGCTCCTGCCTTCCACAAGTTTCCAGCCAAGCACGTCCCTTCCTGCCAGTATCTCTCCCTGGGCATAGGCTTCCAGCTTGTTCACCCAGGCTTTCAAAAATTGTGCCTTTTTCAGCAGAGCGCCTACTTCCTCATTTCCCAGCTGCGGCGGAAGCTTCATTAAAGGGACTCCGGTGCCCGGCGGATTCTCCGCATCTGCCATCAGGGACAGGTTCTCCTCCGCCCTCTTCCTGCAGGTGGCTGACAGGCGGCAGAAGCAGCTGTCGCACCATTTCCCCTGCACGCACTCCCCTTCTCCCTGGAATGCCTTCAATGCCTGGGGCTTTACAGTTTCCTCCCCCCAGCGCAGAAGCTCTTCCACTGAGACTTCCCAGGACGACGTGTTGTCAATCCGCGGCTGAATGATATGCAGCGTCACCTTTTGAATCGGATAAATCATCCGGAACGCATTCCAGGCGCCTAATGCATAGAGCATCAGCTGCGGGTTTTCATAACTGCTTACCGGTTTTCCCTTTCCGTACTTAAAGTCACAGACATGCATCTCGTTTCCGTGGATCAGTATGCAGTCACAGGTCCCGAATCCCTCCGGCGCCCACAGGCCGTAATCCACCTTCTTTTCCACTGCCACATAAGGCGCGCTGGGAAAGTTATAGGCTATTCCGGTGATATACTCGGCGTAACCGTCTGTAAAGCCGTCCATCTCTTTATCATAAAGCGGATCCTTCATCAGCTTTCCCAGCCTGGATTTATAAGTCCTGTCAGACATGTTTTTATCCGTAAACTGTTTTGCCAGCTTCAGTTCGCATATGCTGTGGGCCAGGGTGCCTTCCGCGGCATAGGGGCTCTGTTCGTCAGGCAGGGCATCCTCCAGCCGGGCCGACGGCGTACAGTGCAGCCACTTTTTGGCGCTGGATGCGGAAAGCAGGGCATGCTTCCTCTCTTCTGTCTTCTTTGCCATCAGATCACCGCACCTGCCTCTCTCAGGGCCGCGGCGTATTCTCCGTATCTTTCCTGCGGAAGGTCCATCAGCATGCTGACGCCGAATCTGCCCAATACTGCGAATACATCCTTCCCCGCGGATGCAAGATTGGCTGTAGCCACTGCCAGTTGGTCAAAGGTATAGGCTTGTGCTGCAGCTGTTGTCGGCACCGGTCCGGGACCTGCGGGCGGCTGAAACGAAGGTGCTGCCTGCGGCTGGGGGGAAGAATTCACAGGGATTCCCGTACTGCCGGCACCCTGCCACTGCATTCCGGCATCCGGGGGCAGGGATACCGGTATCTGGCCTCCCTGCTGCTGTGCGGGCGGCATCTGATATGCCTGTCCGGTATTCTGCGGCGCCAGTATCTGCCGGCTGCCCTGTGGCGCCTGCTGCATCTGGGCGGGCTGTGCGGCGGCCGTATCCGTCTTTGCGCCTTTCCTTCCTGCAATCGCCTCCAATGCGTCTGCAATCCTCTCAATGTTTTTCTCTAATGACATCTTTCATGTCCTCCTTTATATGATTTTATTTACAGCTTTTTTCGGGATCCCCTGTTCAGGGACACACTGCCAGCTCTTCCTCCGACACCTGGCTGAACTCCCATCCTTTATAGTTAAAGTAATACACATAGTTCCCGGAGGCCGCCCGGAATCTCTGTAACTGCCTGTCTAGCGCCTCTGCCACTGTCTCGATTCCTCTGTCAAGTCTGATCCGGTTTACAGGAGAAAACTTTGCGGCGCCGGACTGGGCGGCATTGACATTATACTGTTCGGCCAGCGATATGGCGGCCTCTGCTTTTTCCTTTATAATGAGAGCGTCAAAGCCGCTGAAAATTTCTTTTAGGTCTTCATTTTTCACTTGTAATTTCCTTCCCGTGCACTTATAATAAAAGCAAATCATTATTTGTCTTGAATTCTGGTCCCTTTGGCTTGCCGGCAGAGGGACCTATTTTCTTTTACCGCCTTCCCGGATGGACAGATGCGCGCATCCCGCCAGTATCACTACCAGCGCTGCTGCAGTTATGTACATCTCGCCCTCCACCGCCGCAGGGGCCGCCAGCATTGACAGAAAAGCTATGGCGCCGTAAAGATTGCTGGCGTTGAATATTTTGTGCGTCACTGGTTGTCTCCTTCCTTTTAGTATTCAAATGTAGGATACACCACAATCTCATAGCGACCCAGGTCTTCGATATACTGGTGAATCTCGGCTTTTCCATCCAGGCTGTCATAGAGATTCTGTGCCTGCTTCATGGCATCGAATCCCCGGAAGATCACCTCTCCGTCATCGCCTCGGAACTTTACCCTGTATTTTTTGTGGTCCATGCTTGTCCTCCTCCCTCCGTGCTCTGCGCGTGGTGCACAGCCAAACCTGGCTGCACACCTCTTGATAAGGGGGAATTGTGGTTATGCACCACGCGCAGGACACGGCAAATTAATTTATTTACTTTAGTTGCGGAAACAGGCTGAGCCGTTCCTCTTCTGACATTTCCAGAAACCGGAACAATTTAAGGATATCACCGTATGTAAAAGTGTCTTTAGGCTTTCCGTTTTTCTGTTTCCTTTTCCTTTGGCCATAGGCCTGCGGAGTGATTCCGAGTACTTCCGCCAAATCCTTCTGTGTCTTTCCCTTTTTCTTCGCCTCCTTCTCAAGGAAAAACGGAAGGTCTGCCACCATATACTCCTCTTTCTGTTCCGGACATAATGCAGTCCTTCTGGACATCCCGCTCACCTCCTCCTGTTCTTATTTTGAGCATTATCAGCCTTTGCCTGCAATACATATGATGCTGATTATAATTGCCGCCAGAGCCATTGCATCTACGCTCCACCAAACCACTTCATAAACTATGGGGTGGTTTTTCTGTAACCATTGCCACATTTCTCCTCACCACCCATTTACACCAGCTCCCGCGGCCTTAAGAACATTTGATAATTTTATGTTTAATGCCGCAAGCAAAAACGCTTGTTCTGTAAGCGAAAGTCCTTTACCAGATGGCTGGCTTTGCTTTTTTTCAAGGTCAGCCACCCTTTTTTCTAACCCTCTCCATTGTTTCTTAGATATAAACATCTTTCCTCACCTCCTCCCTATACTGGCTCCCGGAACTTTACTTCGCTTAATCCCAGCAAATAATCAGTATTTGCATTACATAATACCGACATTTTAATCAAAATGTTACTCGGAATCGGATTAGTTCCGTTAATCCAGTTGTAATATGTTTTCGTAGCAATACCCAGTTTTTTTGCAAAATCTTCTTTCGATAAGCCCAGTCGTCCCCTTTCCGCTTCTATGTTCGGATATTTCAATTTGTCACCTCCATTACTCACTTTGTGAATTTGTAACATGAGTATATTCTCGATTTGTGTATTTGTCAATACTCAATTTGAATATTTTTTCACATTTTGAGTATTGCAGGATTGACAAATTGTAAAATATGTAATACTATTAACCTAAACTACAGGAGGCACCCCATGATCAAAGAAAAGCTAAAAGAAATTCGAGAACGAACGGGGATGAACAAAAAAGAGTTTGCTTCGTTCATTGGAATAAAATATACAACATATAACAACTATGAAACGGGTGAAAGAGAACCCGGTTCAGACTTTCTTATTCTAATCTCTCAAAAGTTTGATGTTTCAATTGATTACATATTGGGTCTACAAGATGAAAAAGAAATTAAGCATTCTTATGAATTAAGAGCATATGAATATGACCACATAAAAAAATACCGCGCCCTCGACCCCCACGGCAAATCCCATGTTGATTCCGTGCTTGATTGGGAGACGACCCGGGTAAAATCCTTGCAGGAAAAGGACAACCGCATCGCAGAGCTGGAGGCCAGTCCTGCTGCCATTATTGAAATGCCGCGCCACTCATTCAGGAGCAGGCACATCACGGAATACTTTCGGGATGCCTCCGCAGGCAGTGGTATCTTTATCCTGGGGAATGAAGTAGCTTCCAAAATTGCAATTTCAGATTCAGATTGGGACGATCGTGTTGACTTTGTGATCAAGGTCAATGGTAATTCTATGGAGCCGGACTATATGGACGGGGATAATGTCATGGTTTCTCAGCATATTGAAATGAAATATGGAGATGTGGGTATATTTGTAGTAAATGGAAGTGTATATATAAAAGAATATGGTAAAACGGAACTAATTTCCCATAACCCTGAATTTCCCAACATCCTGGTCAATGAATTTGATAATATAGTCTGCATGGGGAAAGTCATCGGCAAACTGGATGGAAAATATGAAATTATAAACGAGTAAGGTTAAATCGCTTCGGCGTGTTAAAAATATGAAAACGCTAATCATGGTACATAAAATAACTATTAATCAAATCGCAAAGGTCGGAAAGGCCCCCGACACACTCGCAAGAGTACCTGAGATGATGGATACGCCGCCCATCTTGTGATTTGATGAACGTAAGGGTGTAACCAGTGGTTATGCCCTTTTTACATATAGAAAGCAGTTATGCTCCCCCCCGCACCATGACAACATAATATGCTTACCTGGGCAGCCGGGGGACGTGCTCTCACCCGTTCCGAGTCTTGCGGAAGGTGGTGATTATTATGAGTACATATGAAGAATTCATGGTTATCTTAACCGTGGCACTGCTGATTGTAGCGATTCTGAATTATACGCATAAAAAATAGCCGTCCTGACTTTGGCGAGCTGGCGGCTATTTTTTACTGACTGATTATCGCCGGAGCGGGGAAGTGGTGTTTCCTTTCCGGCTGTCCTGTTAAACATATTATATACCATAGAAAAACATTTTACAACCTTAAATTGAAAAACCGCCCGGTGTCCCCACACCGAACGGCTTTAGATATATCCCGGAGGATACACTGCTTTGCAAAAAACATTGTATCATCTCCGGGAACAGCCTGCAAGCGATTTTTCGCTGGCTGTTATTTTTATACACTTTTTTAAGGAGGATGATTCAATGAAGATTGAAAAGAGAGACTCTGGCAATTACCGGATCAGGAAAATGTACAAGGGCCAGATGTACACTGTTACATTTGACCACAAGCCCACCCAGAAGGAAGCCATGCTTGCCATGGCAGATGAGCTGCAGAAAGTCCATAAAAAACATAAAAGTATGAATTTTAAAGCTGCAGGAGAGGAATATATTGATTCTAAACGGAATGTCCTATCTCCTACCACGATCAGGGGATATAACAGCAATATGAAAACAATATCCCCAACATTTCTGGACAAAAATATTCATGATATTACAGCCTTGGACATACAATCTGAGATCAACCGCTTAGCAAAAGGCCACAGTCCCAAAACCGTTCGTAACTGCCACGGATTCATATCCGCTGTTTTGGGAACTTTTTACCCAAATCTTAAAATTTGTACTACTCTGCCACAGAAAATTAAAAAAGAACCATACGTTCCTTCTGACGAAGATGTTAAGCGAATACTGGAATGCGTAAAAGATACAGAATATGAAATTCCCATTATTCTTGCCTGCTATGGTCTGCGCCGATCTGAGATATGCGCTCTGACGTTAGATGATATTAATGGAGATGTTGTTAAAATAAATAAAGCAAAAGTATTAAGTGAAAATGGCCAATGGATAATCAAAACTACAAAAACTGTTTCCAGCACAAGAGAAATCGTAATTCCAATGGAGATTGCTGATAAAATCAGAACAAATGGTTATATTTACAAAGGTTATCCCGATATTATCACAAAACATCTGAAACGCGTAGAGGATCAACTTGGCATTCCGAGATTTCCCTTACATAAGCTCAGGCACTATTTTGCCTCTAAAATGAGTGCTATGAATGTGCCAGAAGCGGATATCCTGCGAATGGGAGGATGGGAAACAGATCATGTAATGAAATCCGTATACCGGCACTCCATGATTGAGAAAGAAGAAGCTGCGAAGCGGGATGCTGCTGAAAAGCTTCGAAATATTCTTTTTTCTTAGGATAGAGCTGGACAAATTCTGGACAAAAAAATTTTATATTTCTATTTTACATTATTAAAGCACTGCTTTATAAAATCATTACAAAAAAGCCGCAAACCCTTGATTTTACAGGAAAATCTCAGAGTTTGCGGCTCTTTTTCGCCCAATGCTTAAAGTGGAGCATATGGGATTCGAACCCACGGCCTCAACAATGCGAATGTTGCGCGCTCCCAGCTGCGCTAATGCCCCATCTATCATGTTCAGGACAACTTCTGTCATGAACATGATAATTATATCATAATTACTGAAAAATGCAATAACAAATTTTTATTGATTGACTTGGAGCAATGGGCAGAATATAATTATGTTGCCGTTTAAAGCTGACATATAAAAGAACTATGGAAAATATAGTACCTTCAGCATAAATGAGAAAGGACCCAGCAATGACAGAGAAATTAAAATTTATAGGAGAAAAACTTGATAAGCTTGCCGGAAAAATGTTGCTGATTTTATGTATCTGTATTTTCTGCATTCTTACTTATTACAGTGCAAAATATACAATGGTAGACAGCATTGCGGATGTTCGGGATAATCCGGGACTAAATTTACTTATATTAACCGTTATTACGGCAGTTGCCGTTTTGTTGCACAGTATTTTACACAGCAATCGCCTCCTTTTCGTCAGGCAGCGCCTTGTAACATGGAAGCCATACATAATTGGTATCGTATCGTTTTATGTATATATCATCAGTTTGATATGGGTTCTCAATAGCCATGTCGCACCTGGTGGAGACGGCAGCCCCCTTTGTAATGTAGCCCACCGAATGATAACAGGCAACTTTGTTGACATGAATACCGCCGGTTATATGACTATTTTTCCTCATCAGTTCAGCCTGCTTTCCGTAATTCATCTCATTTTTAACTTGTTTGGAGTATGGAATTATGAAGTGTTTCAGCATCTGAATGCCTTGTGTATGCCCCTGCTTTTTTACAGTGGTTACAAGTTTTTGCAGCTTGTCTGTGAAAAGTCGGAAGTTATAATTTATTATATTCTTTTCTTCCTGGGATGTCTTCCATTGTTTTTATATGTGCCTTTTGTGTATGGGGAGATTATGTCTATTACCTTTACCATGGTATTAATGTGGCAGATACTTCGATACTGCAGAACAGGTAAAAAAAGCTGCATTTTATGGGGAACGACAGCAATTGTTCTGGCCTGCATAGTGCGTAAAAATTCATTGATTGTGTTGATTGCGGCGGGAATTGTCCTGGTAATTCACTCTATTAAAAAGGCTAATCTGTGGGGAATCCTCTGGCTTCTTGTGATGTCATTGGCCGTTTCAGGCTCTGATCAGCTGATTCACACACATTATGAAAAAATATCCGGATTTAAAGTAGCAGGCGGCGTTCCCTATATTTCATGGGTACGTATGGGAATGCAGGACTCCTGGACAGGACCGGGCTGGTTTGATAACAGCAGTATAGATACTTTCCGGGAGTATAATTATAATACGGAGCAGACTGCTTTGGTAGAAAAAGAGCGTCTCAGAGAAATTCTGAAGGATATGTGGAATGACAAATCTTACAGCATTGACTTTTTCCGCCGGAAAATATTATCACAATGGAATTCGCCCGGATATTTATATTTGGATGAAACGGGACAGTTTGATTGTGAGCCACAGGAGCTCCCTGATTTTGTAAGGCATATTTATTATGATGATGTACCGGCCGTTCAGACTTATATGAACAGATATCATTTTATCCTGTATTTTTATGCAGCAGTATCAGCTATTATACTATTTGCAGATAGAAAAAAGAAACACATTCTGGCAGGGCACCTACTGTATATTTCCATCATTGGCGGTTTCCTGTTCAGCGCATTGTGGGAAGCCAGCAGTCGTTATATACTGCCATATGCAGTATATATGATTCCGCCGGCCTCCCTGGGAATGCATCAGCTGACCACGATAGTCACAGCTAAAATCAAAAAACTATCCTCAAAGCGCAAACCTCAGATTCCTTACAAATCATAATACATCCGGAACTCCGCCGGATTTGGAATCTGCTCCAATTTCCTCAGTTCTTCCCGCTTCCGTGCCACCCAGATATCAATGAGGCGCTTGGGGAAGACACCTCCCTTCGTAAGATAATCATGGTCTGCCTCCAACGCGTCCAAAGCCTCCCCCAGCGACTTTGGCAACCCTTTTATCTTCTTCTGCTCCTCTTCCGAGAGGGTATAGAGATTGAAGTCATAGGGGCCCCAGCCATTTTCCGCCGGGTCTATCTGCTTTTCGATGCCGTCCAGTCCCGCCATCAGAATGGCCGCATAGGCATAATAGGGATTGGCTGTGGCATCCGGATTGCGCAGTTCAAAGCGTTTGGTCTCCGGAGATTTCGCATAGGCCGGAATCCGGATTACCGCACTGCGGTTGGAAGTGGCATAGCCGATGGTCACAGGCGCTTCATATCCCGGCACCAGCCTCTTGAAAGAATTAGTGGACGGGTTGGTAAAAGCACACAGAGAGGCAATATGCCTCAACAGGCCGCCGATAAAGTAGTGCGCGGTACGGCTTAACCCGGAATAGCCATTTTCATCATAGAACAGAGGCTGTCCATCCTTGAGGAGCAACATATGTACATGCATGCCGCTGCCCGCTTCCTGGTAAATGGGTTTCGGCAGGAAAGTGGCCGTTTTGCCTTCCCGGGCCGCAAGATTTTTGATGATATATTTAATAGTCATAGTGTTGTCCGCCATGGCTGGCATATCGGCAAGTTCCACCTCAATCTCCATCTGTCCCGGGCCGCCCACCTCGTGATGATGATATTTCACCCGGATCCCCCAGTCCTCCATCATCATGCACATCCGGCTTCGCAGATCATATCCCACATCCTGCGGTGCCGCCACATGGTATCCGCCCTTGTGAGGCACTTCATAGCCATTGTTGCCCGGAGTATCCAGGCTGTGGTTCCAGTCCGCCTGCCTGGTGTCAATCCGATAGCCGCACTGTCTGGGTGTCACCTCGAAACGGGCACTGTCAAAAAGATAGAATTCAAATTCCGGTCCGATCACCATCCTGTCCGCAATTCCGCTTTCCTTCATATATTCCACCGCGCGCAGACTCACATTTTTCGGATACTGGTCAAAAGGTTTGTTTTCCCCTTTTCCAATAGTACACACATTACCGCACATAGTCAGAGTTGGTACTGTGGCAAAGGGATCCACATAGGCAGTATCCGGGTCCGGCAGAAATACCATATCACTTTTTTCAATGGGTGCATAACCATAGTTGGATCCGTCAAAACCGATACCATAGGCAAACGTATCTGCGCCAAACCGTTCCACAGGAATCGTAATATGTCTCCATCGTCCGTCAATATCCGTCATTTTAAAATCAATCATACGGATTTGCTTCTCCTGACATAATTTTCTGATTTCTTCTACTCTGTCCATTTAAATACCATACCTTTCTACATTCTGTATATTCTTTGTCTGCAAGTTATGTCTTCGCACCATTCTTTTCATTATCTGCCAAACATCCCTTATTTCAGATATTTTTTTAACTTGTGGGCGACAACCTGAATGTCAATCGGTTTTGCCAGATGATCGTTCATACCGCACTCCAAACACTTTTGAATATCTTCCGAAAAGGCATCGGCAGTCATAGCGATAATGGGAATATCCACGTCCCGGCGTTCCAACCCCCTGATGGCAATAGTCGCCTCATAGCCGTCCATAACAGGCATCCGCACATCCATAATAATCGCGTCGTAATACCCGATAGGAGATTCCTGGAATTTCGCAACACAGATCTGTCCATTTTCCGCCCAATCTAAATCCATTTCAAGACTGGAAAGCAGCTCCCTTGCGACTTCCCAGTTAAGTTCATTATCCTCTGCCAATAAAATACGTTTCCCCTGAAGTGCCAGATCTCCTGCTTTTACGGTCTCGGCAACTTCTTCAATGGCAGCGCTGGCAAGTTTTTTCAGGGCGTCGAATAAAGCAGATTTGAACATCGGTCTGGAAATAAAACCTGAAATCCCTGCTTCTCTGGCCTCTTTTTCCATTCCGCTCCAATCGCAGGCCGAGAGCAGCAGAACCGGACTTTCTTTCCCGGCATTCGCTCGAATTATCCTGGCTGCTTCAAGCCCACTCATATCCGGCAGTTTCAAGCCCAGCAGAACCAACTGATAGCTGTCATTCCGATGATGACATTCAGCGATTCGTTCTGTCGCCTGCCTGGCATTCAGGCACCATTCGGCGCGAATCCCCATGGACTCTAAAGTATGTACCGTATTGATACACAGCCGCTCGTCGCCATCCACCACCAACACCTTCCAGTCGGGAAGCACCGTATCCATCTCACGCTCCGCTGCTTTTTCCAGCTCAAGAACAACATGGAATTCACTGCCCTTCCCCTGCTCGCTGCGAACAGAAATGGCGCCGTCCATGGCGTCTACGATATACTTGGTAATCGCCATTCCCAGCCCGGAACCCTCTGTTTTCTGCACACAAGTGTTATCCTCCCGGCTGAAAGATTCAAATATTACCTTCTGATATTCTTCTGACATGCCAATTCCCGTATCGCTCACCAGGAAATGGGTGCGGACCCGGGAGATATTCTCCGGAAGCGCTTCCTGATACACAGATACTTGAACTGTGCCTTTCTCAGGTGTAAATTTGACGGCATTCCCCAGCAGGTTGATCAGCACCTGATTCAGCCGCACGCTGTCACAGCACACGTCTTCCGAAATAATTTCATAGGCAGTCGCGTTGAACAATTGTTTTTTTGCCTTAACCTGAGGCAGCATGATATTGACAATATTATCCATCACCTCTCTCAACGACACTGACTCCACATTCAGCGTCATTTTACCGCTTTCAATTTTGGATATATCCAATACGTCATTGATAAGCCCCAGCAGATGCCTGCTGGACAGCGCAATTTTACGCAAATAATCTTGAATCTGTTCTGGATTGTCCGTATTGTCTATGGCCAATGATGTCATCCCTATAATAGCGTTCATGGGAGTACGAATGTCATGGCTCATGCTTGAAAGAAATTGCTGCTTTGCCACATTTGCGTGTTCCGCCTCTTTACGTGCCCTTTCAGCATCTTTCCGCGCCGTATCCATTTCTATATTCATACGCTTCAGTTCAAATACCTGTATTTTGAAAAACCTTAGATACTGAAAGAATATGCAGAGAAGCATGGCAATTACCGCAAAAGAAGCAGCATAAACGATGGTAAGCCAGTAACTGCTCATACCTGAAATGGTATGATCCAGCCCCTCAAAAGGAAGAACCGTCACCAGATACCATTCGCAGTAAGGAAGGTTGGTGCAATACAGATGGTAGCGAGATTCACCCTGTGTCAAGATAACAGAGTAATCTTCATTTGCATCCATAGCTGCTGCCAGCTGTGCAATACAGGAAGTTACCTCGTCGTTTTGCCCCCCCGTAAAGATACTGGAAAGCCTGTCGAAATAATTTTTGTGAACGTCACCCTCGTTCCCGACAACATAACTGCCGTCCTTTCGTATGACAAAAGAATACATCAGGGAACTGTCTTCGTCAAGGAACAGAACCTCACCCATATATTTGGTAGAAAGCCCTACTACCATGGCAAGGCTGTCACTTCCGTCGGACATGGGATATTTACAGGGAACGCCAAACAAAATCACACCCTCCCCGTTGCTGTCTGCGGCGGACGCCGCTTTGCGTTCCCCATTTTGCAAGCTCTCCAAAAAAGGCTCCGGATGATTCAGCTCCACAGAATCGCCGTAAATCATTTCAATTTCGCCGTCGGACGAATACAGGGCAGCACACAAAAAGTGCCTTGCCCTTGCGCCATATTCGATCTCCTCCCTGGATCCATAACTGAAATTTCCGTCTCCTGCCGCGATATGTGCTATGGACTCCGCCATCGTCAGGCGAAGCTCAATAATTGTCTCAAAATGTAAAGACACCTGCTCATTCATTCCTTCCATATAAGTGGTGCCTATATCCTCAATCATGTTTTCACTCGTATTGTGAATGGTCATTCCAAGGAAGGAAAACACGAAAACAGTTAAACAAATAATCACCGCTATGCTGATTTTTAAAGAACGCGGCAAAGCCCTGTTTTGCATACTTTTCTCATCTCCACTGCTTTTAAAGTTAGCATTATCTACACATTGAACATCGTCCATCTCACATTCCTAACAGTCCCTTAACTTACTCATGATCTGAAACATTCTGCGGATGTTCACCGGCTTCGCCAGATGTTCATTCATCCCGGCATCCTTTGCCATTGCGACATCCTCTTCAAATGCGTTTGCGGACAGCGCTATGATTGGTACAGCTTTCGCGTCTGGCCTCTCCAGACCACGGATAACACGGGCTGCCTCATATCCGCTCATAACCGGCATCATCAAATCCATCAGCACACAGTCAAACATCCACGGTTTGGAAGCCGCGAAGACATCCACGGCAGCTTTTCCGTCGTTGGCAGTCACCACCTCCGCACCCGCCTCCCTGAGAATATACTCTACGATTTCACAGTTGAGCTCATTGTCCTCCACCAGAAGAACGTGCATCCCGTTAATATTCCCTTCCACATCCCAATTCTCATCCACAGGCTGTCTGCTCCACGCCTCATCAACGCGAATGGGCAAGGTAATCTGTACCACACTTCCCCTGCCAATCTGGCTCTCTATCTCAACTGTCCCCTTCATCTGGTCTACCAGTTTCTTTACAATAGACATACCAAGCCCAACGCCATTATAGTCCGTTCTGGCGTCTTGATGCTCCTGCATGAACGGCTCAAAAATGTACTCCTTAAAATCCTCCCCGATGCCAATTCCTGTATCTTCGATTACAAAATGGCAGCTTACAGTACCATCCTGGTAGGCAGTCTCCTCTGCCTGAACAAATACGGAACCATGAGGCCGGTTATATTTGAGTGCATTGTCGATAACATTCATCAAAATCTGCTTCAAATGCAGCGGATTTCCGATTACTCTGCTATGCCGCAGCCCGGACGCCTCCAGCTCCAGACGAATTCCCCGTTCTTCCGCCTGAGGAAACAGCATCGTGATACAGTCTTCCAACGCTGCAAGAAGGTCAAACGGCTCTTCTACCGCCGCCGGTCTTCCGCTCTCCAGCTTGCTTACCTGAAGGACATCGTTCACCAGAGACAGCAGATGCTCCGTTGACACGCGGATTTTCCTCCGGCACTCTCTCTGGCGCTCCAGGTCATCCTGGCTCTTTTCCAGAATGGTCAGCATTCCCAGGATCCCGTTGATGGGTGTGCGAAGGTCGTGAGACATATGAGAAAGGAATTCACTTTTTGCCGAATTAGCCTGCCTCACCCGCTCCAAAAGCTCCATAATGGACTGCTCCTGCTTCTTTCTTGTCATCATGGTCTCTGTGATGTCCTGATGGTATCCGTTCAGACATATGCCCGGCTTTTTGAACATCCTGTCCGGCACACCGCCGCAGCGGACATAAATCTTCCCCAATGTTGGATGCTTCCAGGGGTAGATCACCTCGGCCCGTCCACTCTTTACCATTTCCTGCACCGCTTCCTGTGCCATCTTTACATAATCCGGCTCAATGCGGTCAAACCAGTGCTGGTAACACTCCTCCGGCCCAATCTCATCTGATACACCCAACAAAATCCGCATGGTTCTGTCTGCGTACATTCTCGGCCGGCAGCCCTCCTCCAGCTCAATCGTCCAGATACCGGTTCTGGCTCCTTCCAGAATTCCCTCCAGGCTCCGCCTTGCCTCCAGCTTGTATTTCTCCTCCTGCTCCACCACGGCATTGACATCCCGCTGGGCAAAAATCGCACAGTTCTCCGTTTCTGTCTTATCAATAGCGGAATAATGAATCTCCAGATACTTCAGTCCGGAAGAACTGTCTTTCACCTGATAGCGGACAGAAAACTTCTTCTTTATCCTGAGCTGATCCAGCACATAGTCCTTTTTCGTCACCGCACGGATCCGTTCCTGATCCCACGAAACTACGTACTGGGAAATATACCGTTCCATAGCCGCCTGATAACCATCCTTAAAATGGGCGGCCCAGTCCATGCCCGTCTGCTCACTGTTACGGTAGACCTCGCATTCTCCTGTGTCGAAATTCACTTGATAAATGCCCAGGTAGTCCACACTAAGGGCATGGAGAACATTATAGCTTCGCTTTTGAAGCTCTCGAAACAGATTGCGGCGTTTCAGGGAAGACACGATAAAATATGCCGCCGTTTGGAGCATATTTGACGCGTATTCCAATGACTTTACCGGGGGATTATCCACACCGTAAAAGCCAATAATCTTTTTTCCGTCATAAAGAGGAACTACCACAAGGGAATGGACGCCCTGCCGCTTCAGGTTCTCATACTGAAGCGGCTCAGTCTCCCGAATATCCTCCAAGCGTTCAATGACAATATGCTTGCCGATCCCAAATTTCCGATACCAGCTGGCGCATACTTCCGGAGGGACATTTTGAAGGTTCTCCTTTTCCGGCTCCACCCCTTCGGCCGCCCACTCATAGGTATTATCGTCGCTGCCGGACTCATTCTGCTCAAATATATAGGTTCGCTCCCCGCTCAGGGCTTTTCCCAGATGCTCCAGAAGCACTTCCAGCGACTGATCCGGCGTTTCTTCCAACAGAGCCACACGAAGGCCCTCATTAATAACAGCCTCCAGATTCTGAACACTCCGCATACCGCTGTGCTGTTCACATTCCTCGACAGCCGGAATTCCCTCTCCGACCCGTTCAAACAGTTCCTCTGAATCATTCATATGCCTATCCTTTACATCGACCATTTTCCGATCATAGTCACCACCGCCAGTTTCAACATGGAGACATTTTTCACTGAAACCAGTGCTTTGGAATATTGTTTCTTCCTTCAGCTTCATTGCAAAGGTCAGAAAATCCCTGTCATAATACCATATGTCCCCACTCACGTCAATGATGTGCAGAAAAAAATCAGGTTAACCTCAATGTCAAGATAAAGCGCAGAAAAGTTTTCCTGTTTCCGGCCGTTGCTTCGTCCCCGCCACTCTCTTCAAATACTTCCATAGCTTCCGCTTCCGCCGTCAGCCTTCCTTCCATTCTTTCAGCCAGAGTTCTGGCAATAGTCAGCCCCAGCCCGGACCCATCGCGGCTCCTGGACCAGTCTTTTTTGTAAAACCGTTCAAAAAGCTCAGATACCCCTTCGGCCTTCAGATTCTCCGTATCGTTCGCAAAGAAAATACGGGCCCACCCAGCCTCCTTCTCCATATAAATGTGCAGAAAACTGCAGGCATATCGTCCTGCATTCTGAAAAAGATTTGAAAAAATCCTCTCCAATCCTTCGGCATTTCCCCATACCGCCACGGCACATTCCGGCAGTTCACACTTCACCTTCAGGCAGGCTTTCTCCAGTATCAGCGAATTATCCGCAAGGCTCTCCCTGAGAATCCTGCCGGCATCTACCTCCTGCAGCTCAAATTTATTCTCCAAGACATTCAGATGTGAATACTCATAAAACTGCGCAACCAGCCTTTCCATTTTCCTGGCATTCCTCTCAATGGTTTCCAGAGACTCTTCCATCCGTTCAGAATGTTCCCAGTCTTCCCGAAACCTGCGGTTCCATTTCAGATAACCCAGAATTACAGTTAGCGGCGTTCTCAGGTCATGGCTGATATTCTCAATCTGCTTCTGAAATTCCTTCTCCCTCTTCTCATAATCCACACGCTCTCTTCGCACCTCTTCCAAAGTGCTGTTTATAGATTCCGTCAGTCTCTCCAGCTCCCGGTCCGGCACAGGCAGATGCAGAATCTGATTCCGACCAATGTCATGCCGGATATCTGTCAGTTCTCTGTTCAGCTCCCCCAATGCATGTTTCAGCAAAAGATAACGAATGGCAAAATACAGGCCTATGACAGCAGCCAATATCAGAATAAGCATTTTCTACCCCCGGTATTTCTTCAAATGTCTCTTTTTCTCAGTAGCAGTACACCCACCGCACTGAACACAAGAATTCCCATACCGCCCGCAATCAGACATTTTGCCATTCCTTCCGCAGTACTCCATATAGTGATACACTTGCTCATATTCACCTGCATTTCCATGGAAAAAAAGTTAGCCGGTATCCATCTTGCAATATTCAGAAGAACGTCCGACTGATCTGACAGATACATTCCCACAAGCAGCAACGCTTTCGGGATAAATACCAGCAGACTGAACCATACAAGAATGCTTACCAGCACCTTATCAAATACCTCCAGAAGCATCACTGCCAGAATCACCGCCGCCACACCAACCAGTGAAACCGCCGGAATCTCCATCAGCAGATCCCTTACTTCCACAGGCCCCTCCTTCGGCAGAAGAAATGCCGCGCTGGCAATATAGACAGGCATGGCAATCATCAAAATGCCGAGAGCTGTAACCAGACTGACAATACATTTCCCTGCAAAAATCTCCAGCCGGGATATCCCGCAGGCAATACTGTTCCCTCTTGTGCCGTTTCTCTTATCTGACTCGTACAGCATAACAGTCACATCACCGGCCACATAGCAATATATCATGGGACCTGCCACCAGCATAGAATAAGAAAAAGAAGTAGTCCCATACCGAAAATGCTCCATACCACTGAATAAATATAAGATCAGATTCATCAGAAATACCAACAGCATAATAACCATGGCCGTCTCTCTGATTTCACCGTTGTGAAAAGCTCTGTAAAGCTCACTTTTTATATAATTTAACATGATTTTCCCTTCTCATATCCTTTCAATATGCTTTCTGCTCAATTTTTCAAACTCATTTTACACTGTTTTTTAAAATGTGGGGTTCTCAATACTGGTGGCATAACTCTTCCTGTTATTATGCCGCACTGATTTCCGCCGGCTGTACGGAACTGGCGGAATCCTTCCTGTCCCATATGGAGAATTGGCGAAATGCCTGTGAAAAAGCCGCTGTCCAGCAGTGGGGCGCCGAAGGTCTCTGGATACCGGAAACCACCTGGTTCAATGGCCCCGAAGAAATTCCGGAGAAATTGCAGGAAGAATTCATTGCACTGTATACCTGCCGAAAAAAATGGGAAGAGCGTTCTGAAACTTTTAAAAAATTTGCGGAAGGCCGCAATTCTTTTGACACCCGTTACAGTTACATTTCCCACAGAGATGACGGCTGTGCGGAAAGAGGCTTCGGCGTATTCGGATATGTGAGCCATATTTTTTCCACAACGGCCAAAATTGCATACTGGATATGGAAATACTTCCTGATTCTGGATGACAGACAATGGCTGCGTGAAAAAGCATATCCTTTCATCCGAGGTGCGGCGGATCTGTACGTAACGCTTCCCCTGATAACAGAAGGAAGAGACGGAAAGCTGCATATTGCACACTGCAACAACCATGAGTCTGTCTGGAACTGCAAGGATGCTGTCTCCGAATTGTCCGCTATGCATGGTATCCTGCCCATCGCAATCAAGGCCGCCGAACTTCTGGCAGCTGACAAAGAACGGATTCCCGTATGGAAAAGCTTCCTGAACAGGCTGACTCCCATCCCCACATCCACCGAAAAGGATGCTCTGGTCACCGGAGAAGAACAGAACGAATGCTGGGGCAGCGCCAGATCAAAGGGCCAGTACGGCGGTGCAAGCTTTGAACATATTTCCGATCCCATTGTTCTATATGACTATTGTACTCCTGAGACAGATAATGCGGACATCCGAAAAATCGGCAAAAATACACTGGGCATGATCATGAAGCATTATGGATATGGGAAAAAAGTGCAGGTAAACACACTGGATATGTGTGTAGATGCAGTATCAAGAAGCTGCATCCCCGGCGCAATGGAGGAATTTGTCATCGCCATGCATGATCTGGACAGCTATGAGCAAGATTTCACAGACCTGAAAGGCTGCGCCTACACAAAAATACTGGCTAACAGAATGACTCTGAGGGAAGGCCCCCAGGCTCTCGATGTTCAGCGTCTGGGGCACATCACCTCTTCCATGGCCAATGCCGTATGCCAAGGCTATCCGAAAGCACCGGGAGAAGAACCTGTTCTGTATCTGTTCTCCTCTTTGCCGGAAAAATGGGATGCCCGAATCCGCATGCAGACAATCGGCGGATGGCAGGTGGAAGCCTGCGCTGCTGCCGGAAAATGCACAGAAGCCACCCTTATCGGAAGTAAAAGGCCTCTGCGGATTCGCAATCCCTGGGGCGAGAAGCCGGTTCTCATTATCAGCGAAACCGGCGAAGAGATTCAGAAAGGCCAATATCTGACTGTACGCAGGGATTGCAGAATTCGTCCGGTCGACACAGCTATCTTCTCGTCGGAATCCGCAGTACCTGCCCAATGTTCAGCATATCGCTGGTCAGACCGTTCAGACTTTTAATTGCTTCCACTGTGGTATCATACCTTCTGGAAAGCAGCCACAGCGTATCTCCCGGCCGAACCGTATATTCAAAATATGGTCCCGACTGAGAAGAAGGAATCTTCAGCACCTGCCCCACATTGATCAAGTCGCTGGTCAATCCATTCAGCTTCCTAATCGCATCCACTGTGGTATGATATCTCTGTGCAATCAGCCAGAGGCTGTCTCCGGCCCGAACCGTGTATTCCTGATAACCGTTCCCCGGTCCAGGTCCGGGGGACGGCTCCGGCGACGGTCCCGGCATCGGCACATTCTGTCCGATTCCTCGATATACTTCATACAGCTTCTTCCAGGTGGCAGGCCCCACCACTCCATCCGGAGTAAGCCGCATTGCCCTCTGAAATGCAATTACCGACTGCTGCGTCCCGCTTCCGAAGATACCATCCTGAACAGGCGCCGGTATTCCGGAATAATATTCGGAAATGACATCCAGAAGATACTGTAAAGTGATAACATCCTGCCCTGTAGATCCCTGCCGCAGCACTGTACTCGGCGGAACCGTTCCTATCCCTAGTGTATCTCCCTCGCTGTCCAGTTCCGCCAGCCTGGTTACCGCGGTATACAGGCTTGACAGCTTGAACCAGGTGGATTTCCCCACAATTCCATCCGCAGAGAGGCCGAAAATCCGCTGGAATTTCACTACTGCTTCCCTCGTACTGTCACCAAAGGTACCCGTTTCATCCGTAATCACCGGGATAGCGGGATAATTTTGCCGGACTCTTCCCAGCCACTTCTGAATCGTCTCCACATTCAGCCCGGTGCTGCCTGCCCGAAGCGCCGTTCCCGGATAGGAAGTTACCACATTTGTGATGATATCCGTGCTGACGATTTCAATGTCCTTCGGATAATAACTGCGCAGAATTTCCAGAGGCGTAAGTCCTCTTTCTGCCAGCGTAACCGTTCCCCATTGGGACATTCCCTGGCAGGTAACCGTGGTCCCATTGCAGAAAGATGTAAAATACGGTGCATTTTGTCCCTGCCTCCGCACATATTCATTAAAAATATCATCCACAACCCTGCTGATAGATTCATAAATCGGCCGTCCGTTTACATAATACTGGTCATATGCAGTACTGTTGGTAATATCATAATTATAGCCGCGGCTTCTGTACCACTCTGTGTAAATTCGGTTCAGCGCAAAGGTAATAATAGCATAAATGTTGGCTCGCAACGCATTTGCCGGCCAGGTGGGATAAATTTCGCTGCTGGCCACATTTTTCACATAATTCGGAAAGGATACCTGTACATTCGCGGCATTAGATCCCGGAACCCCCAGGTGTACCGTAATCGGATTCGGAATCACAACCTGGCGCAATACCCGCTCGTCAGGTTCCGCCTCCCCTTCCTGTGCCCGTGTTTCCTGCATGGCCACAGCAGGCTTCCCGATAAATATCTTCCTCTCTTCCGGCCGCCGCTGCATAGTCTGCATAGGCACAAGTTCCAACGGCAGCGTAGCCGTCTCTCCGTCATAAATGGGTATATGTGTAATATATAGGGTATTAAAACCGGCTCCCTGGGCCAGTACATTATAGCTCAGATAAGGCAGACCCGAAAAATACTGATTCTGAGAAAAACTTTTATCCAGAGTCTCCAATGGAACCTTCAGAGTCTCTCCGCTCTCGTCTGTCATCAGGTTATAAATCGGATTTCCTCTGTCATCTAATACCCTTACCTGTATCCCACTGAGCGGAACGGCATCATGCGCAGTCCGCGCCTGCATGATCAAATATCCTATCGCCATCTCAATTGTCTTCTCCTTATTTCTATCCTGTATATGATATGAAAAGTAATTGATAATGTTCCTGTTTCTTCTGGTTAGTTTGTTAAAACCGGTTTTATTAAAGTAACGGCTTGCAGATACCGGTTTGTTACATTGTGTTGACAATTAGTGCTGCCTGCTGTCATCAAATTCCCCTTATATCCCGATATATAAAATAGAAAGTCCCTGAGCGGAAGCCTATGTCAGCCACCTGCAGGAAATATCTTCCTGCCGCCAATATTACAACAGACATACACCTGATCCCATCTGCTGAAATCCGCTGGAATATGAAAGGAAATGGAAATGGAAAGTAAGATAAATACAGGCTACTCAACTGGCACCAACTATGAAAATACACAGGCAGCTGCTTCCGGCAATAATGAAAAAGTCGGCTTCAGCTTTGCTGATAAAATGGCAGAAAAATACTATTCCTCCGTAAAAGACATGACGCTTCCGGAATATAAGTTATATATTCACGATAAAATAAACTCTTTACCTCTGCATCCCTCTCAGAAAAAGGTATTCACTTTTATTGATATAACGGATGCGGCCTACCGCAGAATGCAACAGGCCCCTGCTTATGAGCAGAAAGTATTGAATTATCTGGCTGAAAGCAGGTCCGTGAATTATGGATGCTGTCCTCCCCAATTTGCCCTGATTCACATCGAAGATTCCTGGGATAAAAGTTACGGATACACCTATGGTGTCCAGAAATGTGAGCGTGCCAGACGCGCCGAGGAGAGAAGGCGGCTGGAAGCAAAAAGAGCCAAAAAGGCCAGGCGCAAAAAGCTGCTGAAAGAATATCTGAAAAAGAAAGCGGAAGCCAAAAGAATTCAGAATAAGCTTCTGGAAGAAAAGCTGACCGCACAGCGTCGCGAACATCGCAGCCTGATGAAAGCCTGGGATGAAAAAAAGCGAAAAGCCCAGGCCTTCCGAGCTTATGAAGCCAGTGCTGTCATGATATATCGCCATATGAAAGATAAAACAGAGTATCAATAAATCCTCAAACTGTTTCGGCAATTAATTGACATAATGTCGTCTTGTACGTATAATAATGGTTTTGGAATACTGCAAAATAAAGATATCATTGACGGAGTACCACATAGCCGCCCCTGTTTCTTTGCATTTGAAGATTCTATGATAACTGATATTTATTGGATAGTTCCCATTTCATCCAAATTTGAAAAGTTCAGACGAATCGAGCAGGATAAACTTAAAAAATATGGACACTGCCATGCCATTCGCTGCTGATTGCATTTATCATTCCCTCCTCAGCACCCAAAGATTCTTAATCTGGCCTCTCAAAGTATCAAAAGACCACGTCTTCCCGCTGGTGATTCTGCGGTTCGGGTCATTCACATAAAATCCTTCTTCTCCATATCCCCGAATCAGAATGAAATGTCCGGTAGTGGTAAAATCTCCCGGCCGCATACTGCATACAATCAACCCGCCCGTGTCCAGAGCCCGCTGCATTGCGCTCTCATCCAGAGAAAGTTCACTTCCTTCCAGTCCCAAAGCTGACACTCCCTCTGTCCAGAGACTCCAGCTGGTTCCCTCGGCCGTGTGATATCCTCCATCATGCACAAATTCCGCCATCTTTCTGGGCGTCATCGTCAAGTCTTCCGTAAAATACAGATAAGCCATATTCAGGCAAAGAGGCCCGCAGCCCGCAAGCCCTATCATACTATCCCCATACGCATCATAGCCCCACCGCCTGTCCCACTGCATCAGTAAAGGTACTTCACCGCTGGTGACCTCCTCTGTCAGGTCTATCTCCTGACTTTTGTAATGCTCCCGATTTGAATAGTTTTCCACATAATCGCGGGTCTCTTCGTTTTTCTCCAGAAGCTCCTGCAGCTCTTTTGTAAAGTCCGGCAGACCTGCAGTCGAAGATATATTCCCTTCCTCCAAGATCACTGTATTCATACCTGCCCGCTCCGGCAATTCCATAGAGAACCCGGCAAATGTGTGCTGCGCACTCTGCACAACCATGACAATACCCAGACCTAATGCAACACTCATGGCCAGTGCGCAGAACCTTTTTATTCTCCTGTTCCTGCGCCGTTTTACAGACAGCTTTCCAGAGCCGTTCCTTCTCTGGCCGGTTGTTCTCATAGATGCTCTCGTAGTTGTTCCCGGACTGGCTGTATACCCCTTATGCCTATCCTGCGCTGCTGCTCTTTGTATGGCTATATATTGTAAATTCCTTTCCGGTTCAGCCGACCGCTGTCCGGTTATTTGCCGCCCCGCTGCATACTGTGTGTTTCTTCTTTGCCCTGCTGCCTGCTGTCCCTGCCATCTGCCTCTCATTTCAATATCAAGTTGTACCATAAAAAACCCTCCTGTCATTATATTAGTATAGAGACAAAAGGGCTCCGAAACTTTACTATTCTGTTGTGACTTCCCTAATATTTTATTAAGAAACACTCATTCCTTTAAAAACTTGGTGTCCAGGGATAGCCAAACCCTATCACCTGCTCCACATTTACCTTCTCATTGTTCCGAAAAACCAGATATCCTGTTCCGTTATAATACTCGTAACCCATAATTTCCCGCCGTTTTTCTGCTTTGTCTCCTTCTGGCACATTTACCTTAGCACCAATCGGATAGCGCTGCACCATTTCCAAGAACGAAATCATATCCTGCCTGCATCTCCATTCTGAAACCTATAAATTTCAAATATAAGGATTTCCATTTTCAGGCAGTTTATTCTGGAAGTTTATTTTTCTCTCAGCTATCGCACATTAATCCAATCTTTACTTTTATACAACAATTATTCCACCCCTTCAAATATTTCCCACAGCGCCATTTTGATATGCGGGAAAGTCCTCAGATAGATTACGATATTGCGTTATAATATGCTCCCTCCGCATCATCCTGCAATATATAATTTTCTTCCAAATGGTATCTGTCATCCTCCAGATAATAGATCGCTCCCATAATATCACATCCCTTCCTTCTTTTCCCCTTATCATTCCACAGTTCCCATGTCTTCGTCCAGAATCCTGGTGGTATAACGGCTCGCCGACTTTCTGTACAAAGTAAATCTTCCCTGTGCTCACAATGCAGTGATCAGAATCGGAATATTCCACATTTTCTATCTTATAGGAATACAGCACTTCCGCAATCCCTCTCTGCACGCTAAATATTACCTGGACATTTTTTCATCGAAAAGCCCCAGCACCTCCAGCTGACTTATCCGGTTGTCCCCGTCTGCCTCCTCAATCTTCAGCGTCAGCTTTCCATCCTTTATCTTGTAACTCAGCACCGCTTCATTGGCGTTCTTCGAAACAGATCCTATTCCCGCTTTGTTGATGGTCAGTGTTATCTCCCCTTCTTTCTCATCCAGCTCGTAATCACCGGACCACTCAAACACCTCCAAAAGATCATCCAGCTCGTCGTTCAGAGCCTCTAAATACTCTTCGCATGCCTCCACGGCATCCTCATCGTCCGAATCACCTAAAATATCGTCTACAAATCCCCTGTTTCCCTCCATGGCGGATTCTTTCTCAATATAAAATTCCCATGTTCCGTTCTTATGGAACTCCAGAACTCCCTGTACCTTCGGCAAATCAGAAAAGTCTACGCCGGCGTCTTCATACGCTCTGAAGTCATCAGAAGATATATATACGGCAGTCCGCCAGAACTCTTTAAATCCATACTCTCCATTCCATTCCCCAGTGATACCTGACGGCTTTCTGAAAAGTACTGCTGCCAGTATAATAATAACTACCAGAACCGCCGCATATAGCCGCAAGTCTATTTTTCACCAGCAGTTCTCCTATGCTGCCTTTTCCGGCTGAAGCTCCGGCGGCAGCTGCACCTGGCCCGCCGGCTATGGGTGGAAGTGCACTTTGCTTCTGTGGTCCGGCTGCCTGACCTGTGGATGCGCCGCAGAAGCCACAGAATACAGTTCCTTCCTTTACTTCTTTTCCACATTTTTTACAGAACATCCTCATTCCTCCTCATACTCTTGCTTTTGTTTTCATTGAGTCTATTACACCACTTTGCCTGAATAACGCTATATAATATCTTTTTTTACATTTTCTGTTTTACTTTACGCGCTGCAATGTCAGAGGAAACTGCAGATAATAGCTGTCCTCTCCTTCTGTCAGTTCTCCCAGGAATATCAGATTATCCCCATCTATGACAAATTCATACATCTCCTCTGCTGCATCGTCCCCAGACCAGGTACAATACAGCACCCCATTTTTCGCCTGATACGAATAGCTCACACCCACATTATCGATAAGAAGTCCTGTCAAAAAATCTGTCACTTTTCCCGCCAGATTCCCCAGAAAAGGAATTTTGGTATAAACTGTACACAGCATTTGGGCTGCAGAACTCAGAGTGGATTGAGCCCCTGCAAAATATTCCTTCTCCACAGAAAACCATATGATGCCGTCTCCTCCTATCTCCATCAGAATCGGAACCTGGATATCCACTCCCAGCAAATCCCCGTACCCCTCTGGAATCAGGTCTCCAAGATTGTAATCCAGCGTCCACACACCTTCCAGGCACTTTGCTTCCTTTTGATAGACTTCCTCCAGCTTCTTCTCCAGGAATTCCTCCTTATCATCGAGGACTTTCTGTCCATCCTTCAGAATCTCGATTGCATCCCCGTAAGCATCCATAGCCACATAGATATCCGCACTTTTCTGATAGGCTTCCACACACTGATCATCCAAATCGATGGCGCTCTCACAGTATTTCAGAGCTTCCTGATACTTTCCCTCCTCCAGATATGCCTCCGCCTGTTTCAGAAACTTCCTGCACCTGTAACTGTCACCGGTAAAGTACAGGTATAAGCCACCTGCCCCGACAATCAGCAGCATAAGTATCAGGTAATGCCCTATGTGCTTTCCCTTTTTCCCTGCCTTCCTTTCTTTTTCCCGCGTTGTCACAGGAACCGGAGTTACATTCCCTTCACTCTTTTTTACCGCTGCTCCACAATGTGGGCAAAACCCTCCTGCTCCTGTCTCTTTTCCGCATTTTCCGCAAAACATCAACTTACCTCCACTACTCGGCCTTTGAGCCACAGGATGTGCAGAACATACTGTCCTCATCCATGACTGCGCCGCATACCGTACACTTTTTACCGGGAGCCGTATTCATAACGTCTGCGCCGCCCTCCTGCTTTTCATCCGCCTTTTGTCCGCAGATATTGCAGAAGATGCTTCCATACGGAATAATTCCACCGCAGTTTTCGCACATCATCTGGCCCTGCAGGCGCAGCTTATTCTTCTGGAAGCCAATCCGGTTCAATTCCAGTTTGGCAATTGCCCCTACAATACCAGAGTACTTGTCCCCTGTATCTCCATCCGCCTTGTGCTCCTCATAGTACATTTGCCCAAGCTGATAATATCTCTGCTGTACCTCGGCTTCCACCTGCGCGATATTCGCCTCCACCCGCTCCATCTCTGTCGGTTCTTTTCCCTTATTCAGGTTGCTCAGAAACTCCATTTTAAGTGCCATTTTCTTTCATCCTTTCTCCATTCACTTTGTTTTTGACGTGTTTTATATCCCATTATACCTTCACAGAATATTTTATCCTACTTTATCTGATTATTGAGTCCGAAAAAATATAAAATGCTATATTGTAATCAAAAAGGAAACTGCTTATGAAACCCTTAAAAACAAAAGTTAGCATTACCCTGGACTCTGAAATAATCGAAGCGGTTCGAGATCTGGCGGAACGAGATGATCGCTCTTTTTCTCAATACATCAATCTTGTCTTAAAAGAGCACCTCCGAAACCAGAAAAAAATCCTTAACACAGGACTTTCCCGAATGAACAAAAATCCCGGCAGATTTCTCTGTCCGGGATTTTTAAAGCTTCTTTTCCCAAGAGCAAAGTCTGAGAAAAAGTATGGACATAGCCAGCCAATACAAAAACCTAATACTTCTTTTCAATTCATAGTCACCCGATTCTTACCCGATGTTTCAGTTGGAAATTCTCATCATTGGAACACAGGTAAATAATCCCCTCAATAACCCCCAGCACGCATGGTACCCATGTCCAACAAAAGAGAAGATACAGAACACCCATGCCTATTTTCCCAAGGTAAAATTTATGTATCCCCAATCCTCCGAGAAAAATTGCCAAAAGCGCTGCGACAAGCTTATTCTTAATCGGCCATGACGGGTTAATGCCCGATATATAAACTGACTGTGGAACCGCCGCTTGAGCCGGTGCCTGCTGAATAATGATCTGTTGCTGCGGCTGCGCATACTGTGGCATTGGCTGTGCATATGGCTGTTGTGGCTGCGCATATGGCTGCTGCGCTGCCGCCTGATTGGCTATCTGCTGGACCGCCAGCTTTTCTCCACAAAATTTACATTCTGACGCCTGCGGATCAATCGGCGCCCCACACTGCGGACAGACTCTCCCTGACATAATACAATCCTCCAAATAATTATTTATTTTTTGCCCATCATATACATCGGTATTGACAGTAGACAGTATAAAAACAATAAAATCAGATTTAACAGTATAAAGACAACTGATGGCATAAATCCCACAAATACCATCGTTATGATATTGCGTATAATTGTGTAAGCAGCAGTAACCATGATAAGCGGAATAAAATATCCAGTCTTTACATGCGGCAGTACAATATTACCTATGATCAGAAGGAATAACGCCAGCAATCCAATTACTTCAAAAGTCATTGCGGCTTTAAAATTATCAGCTTCGTTAATGTGCAGAACCGGAAAATATATGAACATAATAATCCCGACATAAAATGCCAAAATGCATCCTGTCATCACCGCTACGTTTCCTTTTTTCATCCCTCTACCTTCTTTCCGCACTCAGGACAAAACTTTGTTCCTGGCATTAATTTATTTCCACACTCGCAGACCCGCTCACTGTTATTATATCCGCACTCCGGACAGAATTTCGACCGGACAGAAATGCGTGCTTTACAGGAAACACATTCCTTTGTCTCTTCATTGTGAAGCGGATTCCCCACCGTCTGACTCATAGCCGCACCTGCGCCTAACGCGGCTCCCAGTCCAACGCCTCCTGCCATAAATGCCCCTGCTACGCCGCTTTGATTCGTGGCTGCACCTTCATACACATCCAGAGAACGCTTTGTCGCATATCTGCCGTCTCCCATAATTTCAAATGCCGCTTTGTCCTCCAGAATTTTATTGATTTTCTCAAAATCTTCATCCGGAAAATTAATAGACTGGATGAAAAAGTTAGCTACTGAAAACCCGTATCTTTCAAATTCCGGTACAATTTTTTCCTTTACCTGCTCTGAAAGACTCTCAAGTTTAATGGATATTTCAAGAGCAGATATCTGATTGGTAATAATTGCGTCAGCTATAGCAGACTTCGTTTTGATTACAAGAATTCCTCTGTAGTATTCCCTAATCTTATCGAATCTTACAAGCTCATTTTTCTGCATTCCCCCGATCAACTCTTTAAACAGTACAACTACATCACCGATCTTCAGCCCCATTTGTCCAAATGCCCGGATTCTCAGCTTCACATAATACTTAGGATCAATCAATTGAATCGGGTCCGTCGTACCCCAATTAATATCCATCTTCACCGCTGTATTTATGTAATATATTTCCGCCTGAAAAGGTGTCGCTCCGCCAAAGGGCAGATTTACAATGGATTTCAGCAACGGCAGATTTTGTGTTGACAGCGTATAGGTGCCCGGATAAAATACATCCGCCGTCAATCCCCCCTTTACAAAAATGGCGACCTGCCCTTCCTGAACAACCACCTGTGTACCAAAAACCAAATCCTCAGACGGATATTTGAATATCAGCCAATCACGGTTTTTCAGTCCGTCAAATTTGACAACATCTATCAGTGCCAATTTCTTCTCCCTCTTTCTGTTATATCTTTTTAAATCCTTTTGCCCACAGTCTATGAGTTTTCGAATTTTGTCGTATTTCTTCCTCTTATGGAGTATATTATCCTACTTTATATGATTTGTTAATATAAAAAAGTGGGATACTGCCAGTTGATTATGGCAATATCCCACTCTTAAATTTACAGAAGTTAGTCCGTAAAGTCCGCCTCCGGAAGCTGTAGAATGCCCTTATAAATTCCGCCCGGCTTTTTTCGCCTTCCACGCGCTGATTTCACTGCAGATGGCAAGCATCTCATCCACTACCATTTCCGCACTTTGAGGTCTTACACTCTCCAGATACCCCGCCATTCTCTTCATGGCTTTCGGACTTCCCAGGTTCTTCGCAACCGCCTCTCCCAGTTCTTCGGGAAAGCCCAGACTTTTTACGGTATCAACAAGCCTTTTCTTTTCCTCCGCCCATTCCTTCTGTTTCGCTGTCATATTCACTCCTCCCGAAAATCTATCACTTCCCTGAACACTCGGTTCAATGCTGTCCAGTCCCTGTTATGGTCATCTGCAAGCCTGTCTGCCAGTTCCTTCTGCAGGGCAGTTTCCTTCTCAATGAAATCTCTGATCACCGGAATCTGCGGATTCTTCTCCCCTTCTACAGTGCGTTTCTTTACCTCCAGAAGCGTATCTATCCCATTCCTCAAATCCCCGGGAAGTTCCAGTTCCAGCAGCTCATCGAATAATACCGGCGGCGCTTCATGATACAGCTCAATATACCGTGCCGCCAGAAGGGGACGAAGCGCATAAAAATACTTCTTATATCGCACAGCATCATCCTGCAAATACTCCCGTAAGGTACTGTTTGCCGTGCCATAGTAATGATAGACTGACGCTTTTTCGGAAAAATACTGCCTGGACACTTCCCGGATTCCCTCCCATTCCCTTGTAGTACGATACACTATGGGTGAACCACTCCACTCGAAAAGGGTGGCATTTCCTCTTGCAAACTGCCGCAAAGCCTTCTTTAAGTCCCAGCCGTTTATGTCGAGCACCTCATCAAGCTGCCACTCTATCACATCTTTCGGTTCGTCCAGCCGAAGATAGTCCGCTTTCGGCCTGACATAGACAAATCTTACATCATAGTCACTGTCCGGGGACGCAAATCCCCATGCCCGGCTTCCCGATTCAACGGCGTGGAGAATTCGGACTTCTTCTCTTTCTTCTATCTCATTCAATTTGTCGTTGATTTCCTGTTCAATATCTCTCATACCAGTTCCCCTGTTACAGCGTATCTGTTCACACGCTCCACGAACCTTTCCACGCCCTCCATATCCGGATTGTCCGGCAGTTTCGTATTCTTCGCAGCCTCATCCAGCCGGTATTCGTATTCTTCAAGCATCTCATAAAATTCCGGCGAAAAGGTGCCGTCCTGCAGCATATAGTCCCCTCTGCGGATTGCGAGCAGAAGCGGCAGATCGTCTCGCCGCCGGGTAATAATCTCCCCCTTCTCCAGGATATCAATGGCCATCATAAACAGCCGGATTAAGTGCATCGCATGCTTGTTCAAATGGTTCCTGTCTTTCTTTTTATTGCGCTTTCCTATCCTTTCATAATCCCGCACAACAGTCCGCATGGTTCCCCATAAATCCGCATAATCGCGAAGAGGGAAATGCTTATATGACGCATCTATAAAAATCTCCGTGTCCAGTTTCGGATTCTCGGCACTGTCAATGTACAGCCTTATACTGCCTGTCTCCTTCCCGGCGTAACGCCTGTTGAAATCATCCAGCGCGTTCATCACAGATTTCAGAATATGCTTCTCCCTGTCACTCTGGGGCAGTGCATCCCTGGCAATCGCATTCTGCAGGCGACGCAGCTGAGCATCCGCATAGCCTCCGAACGATTTGATGGCCCGTTTTGACAGGAACAGACTGCTGTTCTCAATCAGCTCGTGACCCAGCTGCGACTGAATCAGATACTGGTCTCCCTCCAGTCCAAGTATCTCGCAGGTATTGGGATTGCAGTCCAATAGAAGCTTCACAAGCTTATTAAACCCATAGATGACAGTATCCGTCCTGTCATCCTCGTACTGTTCAAACTCAGTCAGACCGATTAAGTCTGATGGCAGCTGCAGGGTCACTCCCCGAAGGTCAATATCACTGCCCTCGTTATTGGTCCCATAGGCATAGCTCCCGCCCACTCCCAGGATCAGGATTCTTTTCCCCAGGCGTTCATTGCTGCGGATAAAGTCATATTCAGCTGTCTGTAAAAGTGTTTTGAAGTCCATACATTCCTCCAGATTCTGTTTCATTGCTTTATTTCTTATGGATCTGCACATCCACAGCATTGTCCTCCGTGCTTCAATGCATAGTGTTTTTGGCTGCTTCACCAGAATTTCTTTGTACCTCTTTAACATACTATAAAAATATCACCCACTCTGCCGCCTACCAGGTATTATAACACAGGCAGGTAATAAAATGGGTGATAAATTAGTATGTTTCCTTAATTGCTTTTCTTCATCATAACCAGAACGCTGACAGAATATGCCGGTACATGATATACGAATTCCCGCGCGCCGCAGTCTGTGGAACCCATTACGGCAGATACAGCCAATGGATGCTCAAAGGAATTTACACAGTCCGGCGGCGCCTGCACGGTCTCAGTGTGAATTCCACGGGAGATTTCGCAGTCCAGAGATATGGTTACCTCTTTCTCTTCTCCCTCCACATTTACCAGTTTCAGAATGATTTCCTCCTCTGTGGTTTCACAGGAAGCGGAGATGACCGGATGCAGCTTATGCTTCTGCTCCTGAATCAGTATGCCGTCTATATAGCAGGAATATCCGTAATGACTACAGCGGATTTCAAAATGATGAAACGCATCATAATCAAGTTCCACCGGTACTATCTCCTCCGGACTAAGCGGCGGATCATACAGCCAGGGAATCCGACAGGCACTTACTCCATCTGCAATTTTCCATTTCTGATTCCGCACTGAATAAACATCCCATTCCGGATCCTTCGGCTCATTACAGCCCACATCCGTCTCCTGACCGTGATTCCACACAGTGAATGTCACCGGATTGTCCCTGTCAAACTTCACATCAATTTCAAATGTCATTTCCTCTCAACCACATTGCCAGCTTAATGCGCTCCATACTGTTGTCTGCTTAGATTTATGAAAAATTTCTTTTTGGACTATACCAAAATAAAAAGGGGGCATTTACAACGGCCTCTCCATCACCACCACAATATAATTCCCATTATCCACTTCCACCCCAGTCCCTGCAAGTCCATTCTTCCTCCAGAAAGCCTCACTCTGCGGATTCCCCTTTGCAAAGCCCAGCCGGATAAACCGATATCCTCTGCTGCCCAGAAAAGCAAAACATTCTTCTACAATCGCAGAGCCGATTCCCTGTCCCTGGCTTCCCTTATCCATCATAAACAACCCTATAAACGCCGTTTCCTCATTGGGATAGCCCAGAATCAGGTCCATCACCGCCACCAGCTTCTCTTCATCAAAGTAGCCAATATAATATTTGTCGTCATAGGTCATCCGAGGCGGCAATGCCTTCATGTCCGCCAGAATACTTTCTCTAGTCACATCTGGCGGGCAATACTGGTAAAACATTGAATTTTCCACGGCAAGCGCATATATTTTGTCTATGTCTGTCACTGTCAGCTTTCGAACATTATAACGTTTTGATAATTTCTGTATTTCTTCCTGCCCTATTCCCTTTTCCATGATATACATTTCCTTATATTTTTGTATTATTCAAGCTTCCATTCCTGCTTTCAACAGTGGCACGGACGTTTTTCTCCATGATTTCATACACAAGAACAACCTCATTTTCCACAGAAAATTTGTCGTGTTTCATGGTCGTATACCCCAGTTTTTCGTACAATCCTACCGCTGGGAGAGAAGCCTCCAAATATACTTTTTCATATCTCTTCGCAATCTCCGCCTCAATACTTTTCATGATGAATGTTCCATAACCCTTTTTCTGGTATTCAGGCAGAACGTATACTCTTGTAATATGATTTTTTATAAAACTTCCTGTTCCTATGATTTTACCATCTACTTTCAAAAAACTTACATAACCATTTCTGATATCCTTCAAAATTGCTTCCCTACTGTGAAGCTCGCAGAAAAATCTGACCACCTCTGTCAGGTAATAGTTCGGATATATGGTTTTTACTGTTTGCTGAACCACAGTATATATATCTTCTAAATCTTTCTCTGCTGCAGATTCATATGTCATATTTATAAACCGCCTTTCTGCGAAAGGCGCCGATGGGGGCATGAAACTCGCCTTACACCTTTCACTCATCACTTCTATCTGTTATACTCACCTTCATACTACAGAGCCCGGGGAGTCACCTCAGATTCCTATATATGAGCCCTCATCAAATACTCTTCTACAGTATGATTCATCTTCCAATTGTTTTTATAAAAAGCCCTGAAATGATTTTATTTCGCAGCCTCACCCTCCAAAAGTCGAAACACCATCCGCACCGGATTATGGTCAGAGTAAGCAAAGTCCAGATCAACTGTCTCATACTCCAGCACTTCCACATTATCAGAATAAATAAAAGCATCCAAAACCCAGCGGTCATTGGTTCCATCATAAGCCCGTCCTGCATCCCGGCAGGTAGCCGCCATATCGAACTGCCCTGCCTCTGTCAGCGCCCTGGATCCCACCGTAAACCCTTCCGGAACAGAAGCGAAATCAAAAGGCTTCGCCCAGCTCTCCACCGCCTGTATCTGGTTGTTATACCGCTCCCCGGAGTCTCCTGTCATATCATGGTTGAAATCACCGCCCACTATCACGTAATTTCCCTTCTGATATTCCGCTGCCATATCCCCATACAGCATTTCTCTCTGGGCCTGCTGAATACTTGCATCCACGCCATATGCGGACAGATGCACATTGAAAAGTACCAGCTCCCTGCCATTTTCACAGGCGATTTTGCTGATAGAATAGCAACGGTCCAGATCCAGAAACTTGCTGAAGCTGTCTGATATAGGAAGACTCCTCCTCTCCGCGGCCGCAATTTCATATAAAGATAAGGTAACCATCCCTGCCTCAGTCTTTCCATGGGGTTGATACAAAGGCCAGAATAAGAAGGCAGAATCATAATTCTGAGCAAATACTGTCTCATAGGAAGAAAATCCCTGCCTTACCAGCTCATATTCATCCACATGATAGCTTCTCGTTCCGTTGGTGTCCACTTCCTGCAGAAACAGAAAATCAGGCTCATAACCTGCAATCGCTTCGGACATGCCGCGCACATTTTCCTCCACCCGTTCCCTGCTCTTAGCCCAGGACATGGTGCCTCCATCCATGAAAAAGTCGAACTCCTGATCATATGCGCCAAAGCCAATGTTGGCTGTAATGATGCAAAATTCCCAGTCTGGATTTGACTCTATCACCTGTTTCACATCCTGTGCCTGCACATCCTGGGCAGCATCCGACGTCAGCACCAGGTGATCCTCAAGACGGGTATAGGACAGTACCACATAAAGTACATATACTGCCACTATTAATATCAAAATCCCCAAAATGCATCCCAGGATTTTTACTGTTTTCTTTCCCATATATCTTCCTCACATCTTGTTCTTATATATCAATCCCAATCTGCTGACGCAAACTGCTCAAAAACGCTTCCCATTTAGCCCGTATCACCGCTTGTAATGCAGCGGTTTAATTCCACTTCGCCGGGAATATAATTCCATATATTTCACTATTGTGTCCTGCTTTCCATTCTGTCAGCCTGCAGATTCTCTGGCCTCGCCCAGCGCGGCGTTATATGTGACACTTTTCTTCTCGAAATCCTCCATACCATATAAATGGTTTCCCGGAGCATCATCTTCCGTCAGCCATGAATATTTTTATTGACGAATTGAATGCAATGGAATTAGATGAGTAGACTTTACTGATTTTGCGACGATTATCAGTTTCATGATATAGAAATTGGGATATGCACACAAATATGATTTCATGCGGCATGCTATAAAATCAATCCTTCAACCTGTCAAGCAACATTTGGTAATGCTTTTGGCTAATATGTCTCCCGGCTCTTTGCAAGTCTTGCACACATGTCCTTACTTCCTCTGCCGTCAGCTCATTTTCTTCATAAGCCGCCATAAGCATCCCGATTGTCCCCATAATTTTAAAACCCATTTGAAAGGACACTGCTCTTCCCTTTGCTTCATCCATCAACAATAAATCCGCATGTAACTCATCTGTCAATATAATGGCTTCGCTCTCCCCCTGATCAAGCCCGGTGGCCCTTTTTAGAATATTGGCAGATTCCGGATTCTGTACAGCCTTAACTATAACAAAACGTCTCTGCCTAATTTGGTCAGCCTCCAGCTTAAACCGCTCATCAGCAGTCAATTCATCAAATACAGCCTTGGGTATCAGAACTTTCCCAAATAATCTTTCAAGCAAATCGATACGGTCTATTTTCAAAAGCGATATCAATGGCGCTGTATCTGATACAACAATCATTCTACCGTCCCCCTTTTCAATTGTCTAAAAGTTTCCAGTTCCGAATCAAGCTCATCCATTGTCATATCCAAATAGGAATATCCTAATTTATCATAGATATCAATCAACTCAGATTTTCTTATCCCCAAAATCTCTGCCGCTCCGCCATGGGATATGGTCTGGTTTAATATATATGGATACAACAAAAGAGCATTTCTGGTTAGTTCCGTTCCCGGGTTCATACATTCCAAATATTTTGTCATCCCTGCCGGCACTTTTATTGTTACAGATTCTGTCATTGCCATAACCTCATATCCTCCTTCTACATCATATTGTGTCCTGGTACAATTGTGAAAAAATCACATTCAGGGCAACTTTATCTTTTGTAAAAGGCTGGTCTTTCTGCCCTGAATATGATACTTCACTTATGGATTATACAACAAAGACGACCTGATTGGTAGACTTCATTAGTACTTTTTTGTTTGTTTATACTTTCTATAGAGACTCCTGTTTCTTTTTTCGGAAATCCCGCATTCCATATCCGCACATCTCTTCCCGAAAAGCACTTCGCCGGGGATATAATTCCATATATTTCACCATTGTACTTTGCTTCCCGTTCTGCCGGCCTGCGGATTCCCTGGCTTCGCCCAGCGCGGCAATATATGCGGCGCACTCCCCGTAATACTTACGGTAATTCCCTTCCATGATGCCTTTCACACGCTTTGTAACCAGTCCTTCAACCCACTGTAAAAGTTCCTCCCTCTCCTGGTCAGAGAGCAGAATTGTTCTTTTCCAGCAGTACCAGCATTCCCGGAACCAGTCCTCATTGCTTTGCTCGACAACCTTCAGCGTACCTTTTTCATATTCCGCTTTCTTGAAGTCGGCCGCCACTGTCAACTGCCTGAACATCTCTCTATTTCCCTGCTGCAAGTCCGTCCCCTCTGTCAGCAATAAAAGAAACGCTGCCAGACCGCATTTCATAAAAGAACTGCTCCATCCCAGTGAACCTTTGACGTTCATAGCATTTTCCCGGACATAAGAAAAATCCCCTTCCAAAAACGCTAACAGATATGCAGTTCCAGGGCTTACCTGATTTTGCTTTTTGTTTGTGGCAGAGGAGAAATATCCCATCTGTTCTGCTTTGGGACGCACCTGCTGGCAAATCCCATTTACCTTCTCCTTCACTTTGGAAAAGTCCTTACATTCCATCAACAACCTGAAATAGTTTACTACCCTTGTATCCGAACAAAATGCCTCCAGCCAACACTCCTCCGCATCCTCCTGCCTGCCCAATTCCAGTGCAGTCCGACTGGTCAAAAGCGCAATCCTGCTGCGAACAAGATACCCTTTGTCAATAGCATCCAGAGCTTCTTTTCCCACTTCCAGCAGTGAGACAGCCTCTTCTTTCTCCTGACCGCTCTGTAAATACTGTTCATAGAGCTCCGGATGTTCTCCGCAGTATTTCCGCGCATTGGCAAGCAGCTGTTCCCCGTCTCCCAACATTTCCAACGCCTCCTGCAGCAGCCTTTCCGCATTATCTGTGGTTATCCTGCCCAGATATTCTATCCACAGCGGCAGAAAAGCATCCACATCCGGAAGCTCCCTGCCATTCTGCATGAGTATCTCCAGTGTAATATCCCTCTCGCCGAAATTTTCAATCACTCTATATAGTTCATCGGCCCTCTCCGGAAGCGCAGCAGTGCAGTAAACAGCATGAGCACCATCCACCACAAGAGCTTTATAGTCCACATGCCCCAAATCATAATGTTCCAGCTCACAGATATTCATTGGATCATCCGTATAATCCTGATAATCCCCTCCGACCATGATATCCAGCCCTATCAGAATATCGGCAATTTCACGGGCTGCCTCATAGTTTTCATGGTCTATGCACTGATGTACAAATCTGCACGCATCTTCAATCACAGGCACCACACCCTCCGGATCGCTGTACAGAAACTCTTCCTCTTCACTGCAATACCAGTCGTCATACTCCTCGTTGAGACAGCCCTCCAGACCCAATTCCCAGTTTTCTATGCGTTCTAATTGGGATTTCAGAAAATCTTTCTTGTGCTCGAAATCTTCCCCTTCCTCTGGAATTTCGTAGGGGCTTTCTCTTTTTCTGCCTTTCCCCTGTAGTCTCATCAGAAAATCTTCTCTTTCCTTCTCCGGCAGCGTCCTGGCAATATCATGCAGAAAATCTGTCAAAGTTTCCTTTGTCATTGTGGCTGCCGTTTTGTCTACAGATTTCAAAAATTGGTTCAGGTTCATCATTTGTGGGGCTCCTTTCCTGTTTTGAGAACTCCAAAATTTTATTTATTTTCGCAGTAGCCAATTTCGTATATCCAGTCCTCTCCCTGTCAGTATTTTAACAGTGGAATCCTTATTTCTGAAACTGGGCTTCATTATAATTTGGTATGAAAATTAGATAACTCCTGCAAAAATCCCTCTATAACCCGCTCTCTGTTCTTCGCCGTCTCAAAATAAGGCAATCCATATCGCAGGCATTGCTCTTTCATGAGAATACTTTGTTCCACAATATAGACCGCACCCTCTCGAAGTTCTTCGTCAGATTTATAAAAAGTGTAGTCATTTTCTGTGTCATATCGCTTTTGGATTACAAAACGCTCCTCCGGAGTCACATCCGAAGTGATAAAATAGAAGATTTCGCAGTTAGCCCCATGAATATATTTCATGTAATCCTCCGGCAAAAGCTGGTACATATCCAGTACCATACCAGGCTCGTACTCGTCATATTCGCCGCTGTCAAGCACAGCTCGGACGAAGGGTGCCATCTTACAGCTGATTACATGAAGTGTGTCCATAGATGACAATCCGCTGTATGTACTGACCCCTGTCTCCGGGAAACATTTCTCAAGTCCGGCTATGATACTACATACTGATATGTTGATAGCCGTATTGTTTTGACAATAGATGGGACACTGTGCTTTTTCCCGCACGCGGTACTCCGGAAATGATGATGTTATTTTTCAATTTTTCTCCTCCAAGTGTAATCACATAATTTCCGTTTGCCGGCTTTAATTGACCACTTCTGTCTTTACTATCACAAAACCGTTATTCAGGTACATTTGAATGGCATTCTTATTCCAGTCAGCGACATGAAGAGATATCGATGCTGCTCCATCCTTTTGCATTTTAGAAACAGCAAACAAAAGTAATTTTTTCCCATACCCTTGCCCCTGAAATTCTTTTGCTACAATGAGATCGTCAATTTCATTGTCGTAAATGGCAATTGAGCCTATCAGCACTCCTTCTTTTTTTAGCAGAAAGATTTGAGAGGCTTTCTGCAAAAGTTCATCCTCATTATCACAGCAATTTACTGGTGTAAGCTCCAGCGCTGTTCTCATCTCAGAAAAGCATGCCTCATATACATGTTTGTATTCATCATAATCATTTGGGGAATAGTTACTGACTTGCAGGTCTGAAGATATTTGTTCCCCTTGATATTCCATTGTATGTGCAATGATTTGCATTTTAAGGTCTCCTGTTATCTCTCTACTACATACAAATATATAATCTCTCTATCCAACTACCACATCCTCTAAATACTTTTTCAGCTTATGAAGCTTACCTTTTGTTATCATTTCCGAATAATGAAGACCTTCATAGGTCGAATGTAATACCGGATATTTTCCCTTCGTTTTCAGTATCAAATGTTCTGTTATCATCCACTCAATAACTGCTTTGATTGTCTCATATGGCATATCCTGCAAAGCTCCAAACTCCGGTAGCTTATCCAGCTTATTTTCTACTATTTTCCTGCTGTCAATTCCTTTCAGAACCTCAGCGAGTACAGTTACTCCATAGTACCTTACCTTACTTATATTCTGAAGCGCTTTGACTACTATAAATAGTAAATGATTCAATTCATAATTTCCATACATTACCGGCCGTATGTCTTCTGCTAAATTAATTTCTATGAAATCATCTTTCAGTGCTCTGTCCGCAGTGGATTGTTTCGCTGACGCTGTGACAATTACCTGTTTTTTGGATGCCTTTTGTTTTGGTTCCTGTTGCCCTTCAACAGGTTTCTCCGCATACAAAGCTTCCGATTTTTCTATCTCGTATCCCATCTGATCATAGAATGTTTTCTTATTAATCGCCTTATTACAGCCTGTTCCATTCGGTTTGTAATTCGTACATCCTAAGAAAAATCCAGAATCCCGCCTCTGCTTCACCACCAGATATCCATCTCGGCATTTATCACACTTCTGAATAGACAACTTGTCTCCGCGTAAATCATTGGTCATAAAACTGCAGACCTCAGGTTCATTTGTACAGATATAAAGCCGCAGACAATATGCCTTTTTATACTTCAACTGCATGGGATATCCACAAAGCGGACAGGCTTTCTTAGGTCTGCCGGAAGCTTCCTCTTCGTTCCAATCGCCATGTAGTACAACGTTTTTATAATCCCTCTTTAATTCAAGCAGAAATTCCGACGGGTTCTGCTCCGGCGCGATGAAGAACACCCTGTTCTTCGTTCTTGTCATAGCAACGTAAAACAATCTTCGTTCCTCTGCATAATCCATAGACCTGTCACCCCTGATGACAAACACAAGTACAGGATCGTCCTCTATTTTGGAAGGAAATCCATATGTTTCATTTTTCCCATTTACAATGATTACATCATCATATCCAAGCCCCTTTGAGGAATGGGCAGTCATAAAAGTAATGTCCAGGTTTGGATAATTTACGCTTTTAATTTTACTCCCACGATTTATGTATTCAAACAAACCGGACCTCTCCAGGTGATCCCCATCAAAGCCAAACCTGCCTAACAAAAGAATCGGCCCGGGCTCCTTATTTTCCTTCTTCTTATATTCCAAAAGCTGTCCGATTGCAGTTTCAACAGCCGATGCTAAAGCATAGTTGGCACCGCTTCTGCGATTGCCATCCCTTCATGCCTGCTTATACCTGTCCAATTCTTCCTGGCTGTATCTGTCGTTCTTTCCACTTTCTGATATGCCAAAGTGTTCAAGGTATGCACTCCTGCCATCCTGATGAATAGTGAAGTCCGGCGTATATGGTTTTCTGGCATATGAAATGTTATATGGATATACTGGTTCATAATCATAGTCTATGTTATTCAGATATAAGAAATTAGCGATCTCAACCTCCTGATGTGACCTCAACACTTCGTTCTGGATTGTTACCGACTTCTTCGTTCTAGCGTCTATTATTTTACATTTAAAATCCTCCAAATCACTTCTCATTGTGGAGAAATTTGCTTTTGCAATATTATTAAAGAATCCGTTGAAATCGTCACCTTCATATGGCGCATCAAAATAAGACGCGAAAAACATAATAAGCTTATTGACCACACTCTCATTCTGCATAACCGAGCCGCGAAAATAATCTCTGATAACAAAATATAACCTTGAATTATCTACAATATTCAGTTTCTCGTCTGGAGCATTCACATGGATTACAGCATTTCCAGTGGAATGGAATGTTGCAATCGGACATTCGATTCCCAGCGCTCCTCGTATCTTTTCCTTCAACTCATTTACTGCTTTATTCGTATAAGAAACCACCAATATCTGTGAAGGTTTTATCCCCTGCTTATCCACAAGATACTTGACTTTAGCCGCTACGGTAGTCGTCTTTCCAGCGCCTGCTCCTGCAATAACCAGGCAGTAGTCCTCATCCGTTAAGACCGCTCTCCTCTGATCTTCATCCAGTGAGATGGCCGGATCAACTGCTTTCAGAATATTATCAAGATATTCCTTTTCCTCTATCATGGTTTTTGTTATAAATTCTTCATTGTGTCGATCTATCAATTTCTCTATATCAGTAAATGCTTCTATCGTGTTCTGTACTTCTGCCATAGGAAGTCCATTGATCTGGCAAAAACTATCTAACATACCGCTGCTTTGCAGAACAGAAAAGAAATCAATAACTGGCTCATATTCCTTGATTTTCTCAAGATAATCGCTTTTGGCAATATATCTCTCCTCACCCATCAGTGAATCTATGTAATTCTTTAAATCAAGCAACTTTAAAACATTTTCATTCTTAAAAGCTGCCTGTTCAGACGCTGTGGATATCTTTTCCACCGTATTCGTCTGTGCCTTTTTATGGCCAAATATTCTGTCAAAGAATCCCATGATTCCTGTTTCCTTTCGCATCTTAAGAGTGCCTTTAGTGCATTGTCTGTTACATTTTGTTTTCTCCGATTTTTATCCCCTGCCCGCCATCCTAACGGCTATCCCGATACCTCCTCCGGTAATACTCCACAGTCCGATACTCAATAATATCCTTCATCTGCTCCCTCAGCACCGGATTATCAATCACCGCTTCCAAATCCTGCCTGATTCCTATGGCATACCCCGGCACATCAATAAAGAAGCCCTTCCCAGAAGCTTTCAGATACCGTATGGGCATAGTCCTTGCCTTAGACAAATGCTGCCTGTCCGTAATCTTTAAGAACTCTTCATAGGTCATATTCTCTCCCAGGTCCTTCCAGTTCGTCCCATCAGAAAAGAACTTTTTCCAGGCCTCCAGCACTTCCTCATCAGTCACTGCCATGCGGATATCTCCATCATTATAGAAGCTGTCCAGAACCGGCATTTTATAAACCTTCTGCATATCTGTTGTCTCCAGCAGATTCAGAAATTCCCTCCCGATTCCGTTATATATGGCCTCTTCTTCCACCGACAATTCCTGCAATTCATGAAGGTACTCCAGATATCCGCGGAATGGATTTTCCTTCGCATTTCGAACGCACAGCTGATAGATCTCGTCTTCCATACGATTAAATAACTCCATTCTGGTAGGCATTCTGCCACCCAGTAATTCTTTTACCCTGAAATATTCCCTTCTGATAATTTCACGGATCGTCAGTCCTTTTTTCTCCATTTCCCTGAACAGGTCAATCAGGCGCATCTCAAAATCTACGATGCAGTCATCCGGATATTCTATTTCATTTGCCTGATTATCACTATTCTCTGTGTAAACTGTTTCCCCGCCAAGGAATTGCGGAATCTTACCTGCCTTCTCATAATTTCCGATAAAGTCAAGCACATTGAGATATTCCTTCCCCCTGCTTTTGCGCAGTCCCCGGCCCAACTGCTGCAGGAACACAATCGGAGACTCCGTGGGCCGAAGAAACATCACCATGTCAACCCCCGGCAGGTCCACACCTTCATTAAACATATCTATGGAAAAAATAATCCTGATTTCCCCATTCCGCAGGCGGTCAAGGGCCACATCCCGCTCCTCTGAAAAATCTCCGTCCGAATTACTGTACACCGCAGCCGACGGTATCCCTCTTTTACAAAACTCCTTTGCCATTGCCTCCGCATGAAGCTTGGAGCAGCAAAAGCCAAACGCCCTTTTTGACCGGTATTTCATGTAATGCTTATATATCAAATCATATCGTCTGACGTTATTGATATAAACCGTATTCAAATCTCCTTCCGTATAATGTCCGCGCACCGGATGCATAAGAGAATAATCTGTCTCGTCATATATCCCATAATAATGAAAGGGAACCAGCATCCCCTTATTGATAGCATCTTTTAAAGAAATTTCGTAGGGCACATTGTAATCGCAGATCTCGTAGATGTTCCTGTTGTCCATCCTCTCCGGCGTGGCTGTCAGACCCAGCAGGAACTTCGGCCGGAAATAATGGATTATCTGACGATATTGTTCGTTCACGGCATGATGAAACTCATCAATTACCACATAGTCAAAATAATCCTGCGGGAAATAGGCCTCCTGCAGATAGTCCTCTTTCCCCAGAGTCGCCACTGACGCAAATATGACACTCTTGTCAGTGTCCTTATATTTCCCATAAAAGAATCCATAATCATCCGTATTTCTGACATTCCGGAATGCCACTGCTGCCTGCTTCAAAATCTCTTCCCGGTGGGCCACAAACAGGACATGCTCATACTTTGCCGAGTCAAATGCCGCAAGATACGTTTTTCCGATTCCCGTGGCCGCCTGCACCAGACCCTTTACAGCTCCTTCACTCCTGCTGTCCTCTAGTGCATACAATGCCTCTATCTGGACCCCTCTCGGCTGAAACAGCGTCTCCACCTTCACATCCGGATTGCCTTCCAGATTGTCATATCTCTCTAAATCCTTCGCCACTGCCGGTTTATGCCAGCCTTTGGAATAACGCTTTAATTCCGCATCATCGATAATGATAGAATGCTTCTCAAATAAATCGATAAAAGTAGAATAAAACAGATGAAAATTCTCTTTATCCTTATGACTGTTGAATCTGTAATTCCACTCTATTCCGGAAGTAAGCGCACTTCTGGATATATTTGAAGAGCCTATATAGATTTCACTCCAGTTTTCATAGTGAAAAATATATGCCTTTGGATGAAAAGAGCGCTCTTTATGATTGTAAAAGCGTAAATCGATTTGATCTCCCAGTTCCTTTTTTATCAGATATAATGCGGATGGCTGTGTAATTCCGAGATAATTTCCAGTCAGCAGGCGGATAACCGCTCCCCGTTCCAACGCGGCCTTCAAATCCCCCAGAATCAGGCGTACCCCTGACTCCATCAGAAATGACACTATGATATCTATCCTTTTTGCCAGCCGAATACTCATCTTCAGCTGATAATACAGAAAACGGCTGTGGTTCCTGTCACCGGTCATGACATCCGTTGTCTCTATTTTAAGTACTTCACCGCTTACTTCTTCCGCAATATTATATTCAGCCATTTTTCATCGCCTCTTCCCGGTCTGACATCAGAGGACACCCACTGCTCCTCAATTTCCAGCCCCTTGATATTCTGCAGGAAGTCGGAAAATTTATCTTCCGTCATATCTGTAAAATATCTTCCGTTTCGCTCCCCTTCATAGGTTCCGTATTTGAAGGAAGTATAAAGAATACCATGCTCTTTCAAAGCTGCTGTCATACGCTGAAAAACTTCTTCCAGCTCTGGTAACGGCAGATGAAGAATGGAGGAGCATGCCCAGATTCCATCGTATCTTTCAGATTCGTTTAATTCCTGAAATAACATATGCTTTACGGGAATCCCTGTGTATTGGCCTGCAGCTTTGCATAATTCGATGGACCCGTCTATTGCAGTTACCTGATATCCCTGTTCCAGAAAATACTTCGTATCGCGTCCGGAGCCACAGCCAAAGTCAAGGATAGAGGCACCTTTTTTTAATTTTGATAAAAAGCTGCGCTGTGTTGCGGTAAAATTAACATTAGCTGTATTATTTATAAAACTCTCGGCATTTCCATCATAGTAAAAAATGGTTTTTTCTATATAATCTTTCCCTTTTTCGTTGTGATTCAATTTTTCTCTTTACCTCTCCGAAAAATGCGTTTTGTCCAATCTTCAATAAAATTTATCTTATTTTAACATAAATCTCCATCGCTTACCAGAGAAAGCGGGAAATGAAGTTATAAAAAGCTGAATTTAAATACTATTTATCCAAAAATACGCAAAAAAAGAAAGGATACCAAACTCCCTACCCTTCCTCTCTTCTATCCGGCACAAATTCTGCAATATCATCAAGAGTTACGCCTTCCCCCAATATATTCAGAATCATATCCAGCGTATGTGTTGTCACGGATTGGTTCTCTTTCAGCCGCTGAATTTGCGCTCTGCTTATACCATAATAGGTATAAAGCTGATATTGACTTATCCCATGCTCTTTTAAAGTTTTGAACATTTTGTCGAATTTTATCATAATTTGCGATATTTTCCTTATCATATCTCTTGCTTATTTACAAGTATGCCCCTATAATGGAGATGAAAATAGTTTCCAATAATGGAGATTAAACTAAGAGATTCTCAAGAAGGGAATTTATTCAAATGAAAGGATGAAAAAGTCAAATGATGAATATCAGTAGTAAAAAGTACAGATTGCTAGAAAGGCTTGTGTCACAGAGAATGTCGGAGAAAATAGACATAGTCCTGCGCAAAGACAAATTTTATCGAAACGCCGTAAAACGACAGGATGCAGCATTTAATGACATGAAAAGATTAAACCTCAGTAAAAAACAGAAAATGATTATTGACAGGGCGATTTCTGCCAATAATCATTGTGGATCAATATATGGAATTGTCGCTTATAGATTAGGATTACAGGACGGAATAAAACTCCTGTCTGAAATAAACGAAATTATAAAATAAACGAACCAACCACAACCGGCAAAACAAAATCAAAAATAATTTACCCACTCCGGCTGTCCCTCTCCTGCCGCCTTCTCCACATGGCTGATCCAGTCAGCTACCTGCTGTAGTCTTCTCTGTAGTTCTTCCAGACCAATCTCCCCCTCATCCGCCGCTTCCCACAGTTCCTCCATTCCGTACCTTACGGCATCCTCCGGAAAAAAGACACAGTCATGATGGAGGTTTTCAAACAAAGCTCCCTCGCCGTTTTTCTCACACTTTCCTCTGATTGCAATATGAGAGCAGTCCCAGCCATCTATAGTACGTTTTATCCTGTATCGGTCCGTATGCCCCCACCTTCTGGTATACACTTCGAACGTTAACTCCTTTTCCAGCGTCTCGTCACTCTCGATCTGCATCCTTTGGCCCTTTCCCCTGATTTCATCCAACAGAGCCTTCAAACTGTCATAATGATCATAAAATCCGGTTATATCCTGTTCCGGGCTGATTCCCCGGTTGTACAGCAGATATTTATAAAATATGGGCAAATGCCCCCAGTGTAATACCGGAAGTAGTTCTGCCACAGATTTTTCTATTTTGTGATAGCGGCTATAGGAAAAATTTCCATAGGTGCTGTTTTCATATTCATCATGAAAACTTCCAAATTCCGCCACAAATTTTGCATCTGCATCTTTCAGAAACTCCATCGCCGTTTTATTGGCACGAAGTATTTTATCAATATACTTCTTTTCCTTATCTGACAGTATATAGGTTTCCCCTGTCTTCTGAAAAAAGGTGTCCGCATAATACGCCAGATCCCTGGCTTTAAAGCGGAATATCTGCTTCACTTCTGATTCGGAAAAAATCCTGTCACTGCTCCATTCCTCCGCCTTTAAGCCTCTGGCTATGGAAATCCGCAAATTCCTTTTTCTTACATTATCCCATTCCTTATTTTCATCATGCATAATCTTTCTCCTTATATACAGCGGTTGATTGGAAATATCTGGCATCCCCCATGGCACAGTGGATAATCAACACAATTCATACACCTGGAAATCGGAGCCTTCTGTCTGGTCGGGGCCATCAGTCGTTCTCGCATATCATTAAATACCATGCTGTTTTTCCAGATTTCCGTCAGACTCCTCTCTCTGATAAAGTCTCCCGCACTTTCATCTCCGGACAGAAAAGAACATGGATACACCAGTCCCCCTTCAGAAATAAATGCAGAAAAACGTCCTGCTTCACAATAATCAACGCTTTCTTCTGCTATTAATTCCCTGTGTTTCACCAGCCATGAAATCATACAACTGTCAAATCCAATTTTACACTTTTCAAAAGTCATCGCTGTCTTCAAAAACAGATCCAGTTCGTCATCTTCTTTGAGACCTTCATAAATTCTGTTGCCCACAGGCTTATAATTCAGGAATATAATTGCATTTACATATTTCCACTGTATTTCCTTCGATTGAAATAATGCTGACGCCTCTGCAACCGAACCTTTATGAAGCAAAAAATGAATATTAGCCAATATTCCATACTCTCCGCATTTTTCAATTACTTTTCGTGCGTCATCATAGGGAGAATACCAGCTGACTGCTACCGCTCCCCCATACTTCTTTGTCGCCTGATAAATTTCTTCTGTCATCCCCTGCCCATTGGTTGTATAAGATGCCATAATATGATGCTCTCTGGCTGTCTTCAGAAATTTGCAGAACTCCGGATGCTGATTGGGATTTCCCCCTCCTAAAGCAATCTGCTGTACACCTGCTTTCTCCGCCTGTTCCATGATTTCCTCATATAGTGGAAATTCCATAAAATGCCCGTTTCTATTGGCCTTACGGTAACAGAATTCACACCCTTTTTCGCAATAATTGGTGATAGAGATATCCAGAAGCTCCGGTCCTTCTTCTCGCCAGAAAGGTTCCCTGTTGTCCTTTCCCCATCTGACTGCTATTCCCGTTTCATGATTAAACAGATAATAATTTTGTACCCTGTCCCGATGCAGACGAATCATCACCAGCCACCTATACTTCCGTTAAAATAAATATCATCTTCGCATATTACGAAACTCCGACAACAGAAATACACTTCTGCATTTCCGCCAGTTGAATGCAGCTCCCCATAATAGACCGTTCTGCCCTCTGCAATCAGTTTCTCCACTATTTCCACAGTCTCAGGGTCAAATCCTTCTTCTTCCAGGAATTCGGAAACTGTTATTCCACCTGCGCCGCTGTCTTTCATGGCTCTGTGAATTTCCTTTTTCCTCTCATCAAGCGCTTCAAACAGGTCCTCGAAGATCCAATTTGCAGGTGACACTCCGTCCGCTCCTACAGCTGACATAAATGCTTCTTTTTCCCAGTCTTTTTTCAGAGATATCACAAAAGAGGTCGAGGAACTGTTGGTGACAAATCCGTTTCTGATTTTCATGTTAATACCCCTGCCTTTCCGTAAATTGTAAGTTTCTCAAAAATAAAATATAAGCTTTTGGGTTCATACTATTGCAAGTGCACATTTGCATACGACGCATTTTTATCCTTCACATTGATTCCTTCCAGAAACTGATTGAACAATGGTATATTTTCATTCTCATATCCGATCAAATCTCTGATGCTGTAGCTGTTGATACCATACCTCAATTCCCAGACAGTATCGCCTTCCTGCAATTCCATAGAGTCGATGGTATCATACTCCAGTGTCTCCTTCTGATACAGGAACTCACGAAAGGAGTCGTACTCTTCCATATAATACTTTCGATAGCAGGATTTTAAATCAAATGCGTTACGGAATAAATCCGAGAAAATTCTGTTCACCTGCTGGTCTGCAAAAGAACCTTTTCTCATTCCCGTATGGTTTCTCACTGCCTCCAGTATACTATCCATTTCCAGGCCTTCCGGAGCAATCAGATAACATTTTTCCTCTATCCCCATAATTTTCATTTATCCATCCCTCATTCATCCCAAATGGCTGCCAGATGACTGTTAATAGCCTTATAATTATGCTTCTGAGTCTTTTCGTTCAATATCGCTCTCAGCCTTCCCAGTTTCCCATATCCTCCAGACTTTTCGGATTCTCTGTTTTCTCTAAGAGTTCCTTTTTCCTCCCCGTCTTCTCCGATAATCGCATCAAGAATAACTTCCAGATTATGATAGATCAGTTGTGGCAGATCCTCCCGCATCACATATTTCTCCAGGATTCCCTCCACTGTTTCCGGCGCTTCCGCATATACGTCTGACCACATGGCTCTAATTTGGTATACATCGATTTCCACCATATAAATTGACAGCCGCAGATAATCCACATTTCTCTTTATAAATACCCCATCTTCTTTATGTTCCTGAAAAGCTTCTGTCAGTTTGTCACAGGATTGCACCCCTGCTCTCTCTCCGGTTTCTCTCCCCTGATAATCCTTTTGCGTCTTGCAAAACAGCTTCTGGGTAACAGAATCAAAGACTGCCAGATTTATTGCCAGTTGGTTTAACATTTCAAATAACAAATCCGTATTTACAGTTCTGAAATAGTTTCTGTCTCTGTGGGAAAGCAGGAAATTAGCAACGGGTGCCGCATACTCTCCGCCAGTTAACAATTCTTCTCTCCACATCCCAATGTCTTCCGGCCCGATATCCGCTTCCTCCAGTTCCCATACATTTTTCCAATACAACTGTTTATATTCTTTCTCTGCCTCCAGAACCGGCAGCAGTTCTTCTCCTTCCGTTCTGGCCAGAAAGAAAATATATCTCTCAATTCCTTCCAAAATACTCCAGTTTTCCTTGTGCATCCTTCTCCATAACGCGGAAAACGACTCTGTATCACTATTTTTCAGAATATATCTTGTAATACAGAAATCCCTGAATTCGTCAAATGTAAATCCCAAAACGATTTCTGTCTCTTTTAAAAGGCCTTTTTTAACCTGTACCTCCTGTTTAAATATCACGTCCGCTTCCAACAGCCTGTCAAACATGGCAAGCTCTTCCTCGGATAGTCTGCTTCTCGGAATTTCCGTAAATTGTCTGCTGTCAATCATTAGTTGACAGATATGATCGATTAATCTGTCGAAAATCGCCTCCTTGCCGGGCGAATGCTCCGGCACAGATTCCTTCTTTTTTATCTCATAATATTTCTGGAACAGACTATATTTGTATACATGCAACATCCGCACCTGCCGTTTTCCCTGATTCACTTCACAGAAAAAGCGTAACAGAAGCGTATCATGTGCCAGCATTGCATAGGTCCGGTTCAGAAGAGAGCTTTCCATAATCTCTATATCGAAATATTTCAGGTATCCCCAGAAAATTCGCTGCATAAATTTATCCGACTGATATCTCATATCCATCTGGTAAAAGCTGCTGCCCAAAACCTCTGAATTCAACTGTCCAAACCGCTCCTTCAGAAGCTCATTTCTGGTAGACAATACCACTTTCAGAAACGGCAGGTTTTGCGCTTCCTTCAAAAAGTCAAATACATATCCGCCGAAATCATTCAGCGCTGTATTCTCGTTTAATCCGTCAATAATAATGGTAACAGCTCTGTGTTCCCGTTCCCAGACCTGTGTCAGCGCCTGCCGTACATAGTCCCAGGAATACTTTTCGTCCAGCGTCAGCTCCTTTTTAATCCGATTCATAAAGGCTTCCCGGAAGTCATGGGCATTATAAAAAAGGACTGGAAAGCCTTTTTTCATCAGAAAATTACAGGTAAAATCACACAGGAAATTGGTTTTCCCCTGCCCGGCATCCTTTGTAATCAGAATGGTTTTATACTGAAAAAAGCTGATTTCCTCTCTGATCTCTTCCAAAATATATTTTACTGCATAACTGTATCCGTCTTCCATAAGATACCATTTTTCTCTGGACAACCCCGCATCTTCCGGATGTACTTCTGCCTTTTCAATCTTCCTGACCGCGGCGTCCAGCCGTTTAACCAGTACCTCCAAAGTATCCTCTATTGTATGCTCAGCTGCAAAGTCCGCTATATCACTGAAATCCAGCTTTGGCTCTTTTGGGTTCCTGCCGGTTATCAATTTGTTTACTGCATCCAGATTGATACTTTCAACTTCTTCTACCGCCTTTTTCAGGAACAATGACGGCTCTGTATAATATCGGAAATTTTCCTTATAGCCGCCTTCTTCCACAAAAATATCAGGAATATATTTTCTGCTCACAATATTTTTATCAATGGCTTTTTCCGTGAAACATCTTGCTCTCTCTTCAAATTCCTCCCTGTATTGAGAAGGCCTGAAGAAGTCTGACGGCAGGAGTTCTCTGAATAATTTTACCGATGCCATTCCCACCCCAAGCAATCCTCGTTCTGTCAGATGCTGTACCTGCAGGATTCCCACAATCCGTTTCCCGCACATTACCGGCGCACCGGAAAGTCCCTGATAATTCTCCGCATATCCGTCTTCAATACTTTTTAATTTATAATCCGAATCCCGCTCCAGATCTTCCTGAAGTTCCCGGCACTCAGCCGATACCAGCCCCGTACCTGATAATGGGTGAAAAATCTGCTTATCCGTAATAAAGCCCTCCGCTGACCATTTTGTACTGTCTGTCAGCAGTTCTTCCTCCGTGAGCAATATCTGATCCGCAGGTTCTTCCCGTTTCAGCTCCGTTTCCGGCTTTGATGACAGAGCTTCCCTGCTGCTCCTCTGTTCCGTCTCCGACAACAATGCTTCCGGATCCACTGTCAACAGTGCCGCAACATGGTTGCCCGCTTTAATGACTGCATCCTTCTCTTCCCCATTCAGAACCACAACATGCCGGTCTCCCTGCAGAATATGGGAGGCTGTCAGCACATATCCCGGCGAAAGAATGATACCACTTCCAAACTCTATCACCTCATTTTCCAGATATGACCTCACTCTGACTACAGGTATCTTCAATTCCTTCATCCTTCCCCCGTTACACAATCCAAAACAATTTCCCTCTTTTGAAACTCTGCCCTGAAATGATATTTTTCCTGCATGGCCAAAATGGCCGATTTCCTCTGAATATCATAGTTAAAGTATAATTCTTCAAAATCCCCCATCATAACCCGTGCCAGAAATTCATCTTCCGGGTGTCGATGTCTCCCTCCATTAGTGGAAATCAATAATTTCCTGGCCTTTGTACTCTCCATCCATGCCAGATTTGGTTTCGTAGAACCATGATGAGACACCTTGATCAGATCATATTTCGGTTCCAATTGTTCCTTCCACAATTCGCTCTCCGAATCCCCCATAAATAAAAGCTTCAGCCCCTTATAGCGAATTACCACTACAATGGAGGCACAGTTGATTTCATTCATTTCCGCCAGATTGGAGGTACCGAGCCACTTCTGTATATCCCCGGTTCCGGCCGATATCTGCCGCATTGTAAAGGTCCCTGGCACATCCGCTCCCTGATAAAGCGTCATCAATTCCAGAAGTTCTCCAAATTCCTCTGTCCTCTTCCAGAGATAGTCCTTTCCAAAAGTCCGTATCAGCTCTCTGTCCAGTATTTTTTGAAACTTTTCAAGCTCTGTCATTCCCGGCGACAAGACCTGAACTTCACAGTTGCCAAAGCAACAGCTTTTACTTTTCACAACACACCTTCTGTCAAATCCCCTGTTGACTTTGTAGCGGTACTTTGCACAGACCTCTTCAAATGTCTTACTCTGTGGCGCTGAGATTGGTCCGGCTTCTCCCGGTAACTGTGCTTTCAGGATACCACATATAGTCTTATATTCCTTTACCGCTTTTTCCGGCACATTCTCTGTCTTGCGCCTTAGAAATCTTTCCGAGTTCATTATTGTATTAAAAATCCCATTGTGCCATATCTCATCTACCTGTATTATCCGAGGATGATCTGCATTGCCATTATCTTCGAGAAAGCTGATTGCTCCCAGAATATGATCCTCGTCTATATGGGTAATAATCATCAGAACTATTTTACATCCTTTTTCTGCCAGTTTCTGAAGCAATGGTTTCAATTCTTCTCTGTAGGTAACCTGATAACCGCTGTCAATCAGGATGCAGTTTTTATCATCAAATTCCAGTACAAAACAATCACCTGCCCTGGCCGGCAGAAAATGAATGATGCAGTTTTCTTTTGTCATACGCTTATAATTTACCTCTCTCTGTTCTTAACCGACACATTCACGAAGCAATAATCATCATTCCATCTGTCTGCCGAAACGTCCTTTACCCACAGACAATCCTCCTTATAAAAGGAAGCAGGTGCAACTCTGTAGGATTCTCCTTCTGCCAGATGCAGCGGTCCCTGCATATTTCTCAGGTTGTTTACCAGCGTAAGTTCTATTTCATTCTCGCCTTCCCGCACCAGCCCGGACACATCGGCGGTATAGGGCTCCCACATGAACTGCGGCAGCCGACAGCCGTTTATTCTTGCCTTTACGAAGTTAATGCCCGTCTTCGTAAAGTCAAGCATAAGTCTTGTATCCCCGACAGAAAAAATCTTTTTCACTGTCATTTCGCCGGCAAAAAAGGGGAAGCCCTGTCTCTGTATATTTTCAAGGGAAATGGTCTTTCCAGGCTTTTCTATCACGAAACTGCCCGAGAATCTGCACGCCTCTCTGTCCAGTTCCTCATAAGAACCAACCGTGTCAACCGAAAAGTCTCCCAGGAGATACATCTGCTCCATCTCCATCTCAAAGGTCAGTTTATTCTTCTCCGATTCAAATATCCTGCTCTTTCGGATTCCCTCATAGACAGCCTCCGACTGTCTGAAATCAACGACCGTCGTTATCACATTCTCTCCGATTTTCACATATCCGGTAATATCCAGCCTGCGGAATGCTTTATCTGCGAAATAGCCGCAGTCCGTTCTCTCTATTTTCTCATCGTTGACCCGAATCTCGAAAATTTCCGGCGTCTCACAGACAAGGTAAAGGGGCCGGGGAATATAATTGATTCGGACTTTATATTCACACTTGATTTTCACCGGCCGGCATAAATCCAGGGCCCGGTATGTGGCGTTTAAAATATAGCCGTTTTTCTCAATCAGCCTGTCGTCAAAGTAATAATCACAGTAGTCCATGGTCAGGATATTTTCTGAAACCGATGTAATATTCCACTCTCCCCCAAGGTCTATGGGGGTAAGTTTCGGCTGTATCACCGCAGCCTTTCTGCCCGTCCGATCGTCTATCACAATCAGGGATTCGTACTTCCTGAACACATGATGTCCGTCAAATTCGGAAAGCTCCCCTGTAATTGGATTCATGGTCTTATTTCCGGCTTTTATATATGCGTCAAAGGTATGCTCGGTGCTGTTGACAAAATAGTACATGTCATACTCGCCGTAATGTCTTTCACAATATGTAATCTCAGGGATATCAATGATATCGTTCGCCGCTGTCATCTCAGCATCTGTGATCCTTCCCCCGTTTGCGGTAAATTCCTTCAGGAGACGTTTTGTATTTTCAAGCAGAATCTCATGCCTGGGCAGAATTACAGTGGAATAGCTCTTCTCGCCTATCACAATCCGGTTTCCCTTGACTCTGCCGTGACGCTCCATCAGAATTTCATCGCCGAGATGAAAGTTCACATGCTTTCTTTCCAGCTGTTCCAACAGGTCAAGGAAATCCTCATTCAGCCTCTCTATGCTGTCAGGAGTATTGCCTTTTGACGCTTCGTTGATTCTGTCCAGACTTTCCTTATTACACAGGGCCCACGCCGTGGTCTGGGGATGTATCACAAGCACCTCCACGCCGTCGTCTCCCTGGGAAAGCAGCATACCTGTCCGACTCATTGCATCATGAAATGCTTCGCTGTCCTTCCACCAGGGCTGTTGAATATACAGCGCCGGAGGATAATCTCTCTTCCTCAGACCCCGGTTGGAATATCCCTCCAGATGCTGACACAGCAAATTGACGCCCCGCACCATCTGATGTTCGAATATCCACTTCAGCTCATCATGTCCCACATTATGTCCGCACATTGCGAAAGTCTCAGACAGAACCTGTTTTTTGCCCAGCTGTCTTGCCGCCGAACCCACCTGATAAGGGGTAAGACTTCTTATGTTATGCCGTCCCAGCCAGTCCATTCCCGGTATTGTCATATATTCATAATGAGGCATACATGCTCCATTAGTAGTAAGCTGGCTCTGCAGAAATTCTTCCAAAACCAAATGCCCTGTAAGTTTCAGTTTATGCGCCTCGCACCAGTCATAAATCTGTTTCATATAATTTTGTGAGAACAACTGGCATACCAGTTTCCAGAACTTCACCCGGGTCTCTTTACAGCCATTTCTGTCAAAGAAAAGCAGGGGAAGCCCTTCAATCAGACTTTCCCCGTACATTTTTTCATATTCCTCCGGCAAAATAAAACTCCACGGAATTCCGTTTCTTGATATCTGTGGTTCATCCGTAAATATCCCCGCAATTCTTCCCGCAAATCGGTCATAATAGGGCTGATATATATTATCTATGAACTCTTTTATGACTTTTCCGTCTAAAGTGTCCACATAGAAAGGATTCACATCATAATAAAAATGGTATCCGTCCACATTGGCAATGGTTCTGTCGGTATTCTTTTCTCCCTCTTCGACGCGCAGATATTTCTGCTGATACTCCACTCCCCTGCCGTTTACAATTCCGTTTCCGAAACCGCTGGGCCATCCGTTCTCATCATAGGCCCAGGGGTACATACCGTTCTCTTCGCACTTCTGGACACATGCTTCCACATTGGCAAACCACTCCCCGCCCATGTATTCCGTCTGAAGTCCGCCTCTTGCATGCATAAAAAAGCCCCCCATTCCCCGGGCATTCATCTCTTCCACCTGCCGCACCAATTCCTTTGTGTCCAATTTTTCATTCCAGGACCAGAATGGTATAGGACGATACTCTTTGGGTACGTTTTTGCTGTTTATCATTCTCTTTTCTCCTTCTGCGTATATTGCCATTTCCTGACGTGAGCAGGCTGACTTTGATATAGAGGGCCATCCGACATTTTAATCTTAGCAAAAACACTGACTCTTTTCAATGGTTTACCACATTTATCGTTGTTTTTGCATGATAATTCATGTTAGAATAAATACAAATCATACACAAATTACCAGGAGGATTCAGGATGTCAAAATTAAATGTAGACCAGAAGACAGTTAAAGATTTGTTTCAGGATAAGAGGGCAGACTTTCTGATTCCGGATTACCAGCGCCCGTATGCGTGGGGAGAGACCGAATGCCAGACCCTCTGGGATGACATTTTCAATTTCGCTATCCCGGATGATGGCCGCACAGAATTTGACAGTAACAGTGAATACTTCCTTGGTCCCATTGTCACCTTCAAAAATAAGGAGAAAATGGAGGTTATTGATGGCCAGCAGCGCCTGACTACACTCATGCTGCTTCTCCGCGCTTTTTACGCCAAATTCGGCCACATGCAGGATAAGGCTTCCATCTCCACCAGACATAACATTGAAAAATGCCTGTGGAAGACCGATGAATTCGGTGAACCTGATATGACGGAGCTGAAGATTGACTCCGAGGTTGCCACTGATAATGATAAAGAGGAATTTCTTGATATTCTCCGTACCGGTATTGTGAAGAAGGACCAAAAAAGTCGGTATGCTCAGAACTATCTCTTTTTCCAGAAGTGTATTGATTCGTTTCTCGGAAACTTTCCGACTTACTTTGCCTATCTTCCGACCAGGATCATGAATAACTGTATTCTGCTGCCGATTGAAGCGGAATCACAGGATACCGCCCTGCGAATCTTCTCTACTTTAAATGACAGGGGTAAACCGCTGTCCGATGCGGATATCTTCAAGGCACAGTTCTACAAATTTTATTCTAATATGGGAGAAAAGGATACTTTTATTAAAAAGTGGAAGTCTCTGGAAGAACTGTGTGAGAAAATTTTCCATCCTGTTACCGGCACTCCGATGGATGAACTTTTTACCAGATATATGTATTATGTACGTGCAAAAATGGGCATCAAATCCTCTACCACAGAGGCGCTGCGCAAATTCTATGAGAAGAACGACTACGCTCTGCTGAAGAAGTCGGACACCTTTACTGACCTGATCATGTTGGCAGATTTCTGGGAGGATGTCTCCAACCAGGATGCCGACCATTTCTCGTCAAGAGTGCTGCGCAGACTGTTTGTACTGAATTATGCACCTAATGGCATGTGGACTTATTTTGTCTCCGTATACTTCATGCACAACAAAGATGAAAATGGTCTGCTGGAGGATGATGCCTTCTATGAATTCCTGAACAAGATCACCGGCTTCATCTGGACATATGCCGTTATGCACCCCGGCGTAAATGCTCTCAGAACTCCCGTATATGCGGAGATGGTCAATATCGTAAACGATCTCCCGGTTACATTTGCGGACTTTAAATTTGAGCTTTCGGATATTAAAAACCTTTTCTCCACCTTCGGATTTAACAACAGCCGCCCGATCACAAAATCAATGTTGGCATGGTGGACTTTTGAAAATGAAAAACAGGAACTGCTCTCGCTGGAGACAGTCTTTGAAATCGAGCATATTTACGCCCGTAACCGTCAGGATAAGGAAAAGTCTCTGACGAATATCCGAAATATTGAGGCTCTCGGCAACAAAGCTCTGCTGGAAAAACGCATTAATATCCGTGCGGCTGATTATCGCTTTATAGACAAAATCAAATACTATCAGGGATTTACCAACAGTCGGAAACAACTAAAGGAAGGCACGAAGAATCTGGAGCTTCTTAATTTTGCAGCTGCGAAGACAGATTTCACCGAAACCGACATCGAAAACCGCACATCGCGTATCCTCAGTGCCTATCTTGCATATTTGAAAAAATATGCCCTCATAAAGTCATGACGATCCGTCAGGCGGACTCTTTTCTCCGGGGCTCAGCCTTCTGGTTTACTTTCGGAAGGTTGAGCCCCTTTTATCATTTGTGCTTTATTGGTTTTCTCCCCATGCCCTCGCATCAAATCCGCCCTGCACTTCCATCCCGGCAACTCCGGTATTCATCTCCTGCCTTGCCGCCCGGAACGCATCATGGCAGGCAGCCTTCAAAGCCCCGTGTACCTGTGTCCCTGCCTTTGACTCCTTCTTATGCCAGTCCCGGAGGGAATCTGACAGCTTCGATTGGCGCCTCCGCACCTCATGTTCAATTCTTCTTTCACATTTACATTTTTCCGTTCTGGCAACTATAATAGTACGTCTGTCTTCTATCTTTTTATATCTTCTCGCAGAAATCCAACGCAATCCACTCGGATCCGTTCTTCAGTCTCCCCCATCTGACATCAGAACCCACTTTGTTCTTCACCTGCACTATGGTAAAGCAACCTAAAAGAAACGCCGTCTTTCTCCGACTTGATGTCCTCCATCATACGGTTAAATTCTAACCGTCCCTCAATGGACTTGCCGGATTTTCCGGCATCTTCGTATGTACCAACAATTTCATAATCATTAAAATCAGCAAATGCTTTCATTCTGGCTTTCTGTGCGTCTAAGGAATAACCGTCTGTCTGCATAGCTGTAGATACTCTTGTATATGTATAAACCTTTATTCTTCCTCTGTGCATATATTCTCCATTTGTGCAACGCCTGTTGCACTTTTACATTTTGATAACCGTCAAGCTGCCCCATTGCACGAAGTTCTTTTTTCAAGCAGTTCTTTAAAATATCCACCGCCGCCTAAGTTTTTCAAGCGTTCATCATCCAGCGCAAAGTCTTTACGCATATACTCTTTCAAAATTCCGGTTGCCCATATCCTAAACTGCGTACCTCGTTTTGATTTCACACGATAATCGACAGAAATGATCACATCGAGATTATAAAATTCTACGGGCTTATCGGAATTTGCAATGTGCAAAATTTGCACATTACCTTCTCTGGAAAGCTCACCTTCTTCAAAGATATTTTTTATGTGTTTTGAAATTACAGAACGGTCTCTCTGAAACAGCTCCGCCATCTGCGCCTTTGACAGCCAGACCGTATCGCCATCGAAAATTGTTTCAATCTTTGATAAGCCGTCTTCTGTTGTATAAATTATCATATTTGATTTTCCAATTTCTTCTCTATAATCCATAGTCACTTCGTTATTTGGTATTTTCTCCCGCAATAGTTTGGACATTCTTATCATGTTTATTATAGTTCCTGTCACAAAATTTGTTCATAAATATTTCTTTACTAATCTCATATGCCACTGTCGCGGGAGCCTCCTTATAATCTGCCGAATTTACTTTTAATCCAGCTGCCTGCATAGCTTCCACTACCAGATTTTTCCTTTCTACTCCCTTACCGCCCAATTTTTCAGCTATCCTACAGCTTGCTTTATTTGAACAAAAAGCATTCCAAACAATACACTTTATTGATTCATTTCCAAATACATTTACAAACAGTATCTTTGTTGCTTCAAAGGCATAACCTTTCCCTTGATATTCCTCAAGCATTGCGATATCTACTTCAGGCATTTCCGGATTGCCATAGTCTAATTCAATATATCCAACTCCCTGCAATGACATTTTATCAGCTATCAAATATCTTGCTTTATTGTCCTGTTTTCCATCAGCATACTCTTTAATACGATTACATTGATGTTCCCAGAAATCGGGCATCATCTCATATACTTTTGAAAAAGCAGAAGCCCTTTTATATGTAGACAAATAGCATTCCACATTTGATTGATTCAGCAGATTTAGAATGATTTTTTCTCCATATAATGCAAGATTATTACCTACAATAAAGTCATTTCTTTTGTCACTCAAAAGCCTTCTCCTCATTCTATAAACTCATTGGTCTTCATTCAATACGAATAGAAAATGCAACTATACTTAGCCCACATCTGTATCTATCTTTTTCAAATTCATCGTTAAAAACCGCCAATCGCTTTGAGAATCCCGAAAACCTATATGGCGATATATCAGATATGCATCTTTATAACAGGCAGTACGGATAGAAACTTCTGTGATCCCCCCTCTGTGCGCCTCATCACAGACATACTCAATCAATGCCCTGTCCACGCCTTTATTTTGATAATCGGGCAAAACAGCCAAAAACTCAATGTATAATGAGCGACCACAAAACATATCAGGTGTTTCATACACCAATACAGCACCGCAAATCGCATCATCTTCTTCCACTATAAATGCATTATTCCTATTAACAAAAAAAGATAAATACTCATTAAAGCCTGTGGAATATTTCGCAACTAAACCTTCTCTATGCTAAAATGCCTTTTCATAAAGCCGCACAATTTAATCGTAATCATCTTTTACCGCCAATCTTATCAAGTATTTCATAATTTACTGCCTTTCTGCCCATTTCAATCTATAAATCCGTTGGATTCCAGTCAATACGAAACTCCAACACATGCCCAATCAAATCAATCGGAGCAACATGAAACTCCTTTGCCAATTTTCTTAATGTATCATCAATTAAATCTTTGTTTTCTTCTTGAAACTTGCGTAAATCTTCTCCATAAATAAACATTTCGCTGATTCCGTTAGGTTTCGCTCCAAGTTTTTTCATAAGATTCTGTGAAACATAATTGTCAGAGTCAACCCTGCTTCTATATGTAGTTTTTCCTGTCAATTCTGTTAAAGCATTTAACATTACTACAAGCGCATGATATCCATATCCCCGATGCCTATATTTCTTTAATAGTTCTATTACCAATTCCCAATTCTCTACATTTATATTTTTTATTCCACAGTAACCCACATATTCTCCAGATACTTTGTCATAAATGGAAAAGTTCGCGGCTATATTAGATAAGAATGATTCCCATAAATCCTTTTTAAAAGTATCTTCCTTAAAAGCACTTTTCATAATAGCGCATTCGTAGGATACTTTCATATAATCTTCATAATCCTCATCTGATATAGTCCTTAATATAACCATATCATTTTCAGAGAGAAGCTGACCCCGCCCTGGCAATGTACTTTTATCAAAATTCAGATTTTCAATTTTCTCTTTAGGCTCATCAAATTGTGCCGTTATTTTTTCAACTTCCAATGAGAGCATATTGATTACCGCATCTGATTCCAAAATTAATCCATCTTCTTTTAAAGAAATCGCTTTTTCTAATTGTTCTAAGACACTATCACACATTTCATGTGTTTTTAACTGACTGATTGTATATTTCCTATCTGTCAAATCTTTTTCTTCCGGCATATTTGCTCCTATCAATATTCAAAGTATTCATTCATATTCATCTTATATTAAGCTATTCCCAGTTTCCTTAATTCTTCTAACAGATTTTTATATCTCTCTTTATTATCAAAAATAATGTCGTTAATTATTGACAATATCATTGCCTGTCCGCCCGATACCTGTTCCGGATCATACTCATCCGGCAATACCTCCCCTGATATTGGAATTTCTTTTTCATTTATCCACCATTTGTCAATTTTTTGATATAATTCTAATAACTTTACATACAGCTTTGCATCTGTTTCATTAAAACCATTATTTAGATTTTTCAAAAGTTCATGCGTAATATCATTTCTTCTTTCCCGCAGTTTTTGATATAATTTATAATCTTCTTCTGTGATAGCATCTGCATTCATAAACCAGCGCAACAAAGCATTCTCTATATTTTTCTCTAGAGCGTGTTTGAAAATTACCAACTTTTGGTCATTTTATCCAAATTAAGATTG